>CAYNSF010000001.1:0-155857 GCA_964399855.1 uncultured Aureispira sp.
CATTGATAAACAGATATTTATGACCGCACTAAATTACTATGTTACAAGTCAGGTGCACTACAGATTTACTTTTTGTAAGGGGATAATTTCGATATCTACCGCTCATTTTGATTTTGCAAATGCTTGGTCTGAAGCATCTATTTTCTTTCCTTTTGCCATTCTATTCCAATAATCATCGGCGATATTGATGGCTTCTTGATCCGCATCTTCAAACATTGGAGTTTTACGCTCCATACGATTGTTTAGCATACGTTGTACTGCATTCATTGTCTCCGCAGAGTGATCGACATTTTCCACTTTGAGCAATGTTCTATGGCACACTCTCCCATATTCATTACGATAGCTCTCGACCAAACGCCAATAACTATCACTTTTTGTGTGGTAGGGTTTTTTCGCATGGATGATCTGAAATACATGGCACACAGGTATATACGATGCCTTCACATAGACAACACCCCTTTGTGCACTACAAATCATTTTTCTGCGAAAACACCGGGTTTGTCAGCATTTTTTTACTCAAATACCTCCATTTACTCAATATTTTAACACTTTTCAGGGTAATTTTAACATTTGGCCTGCAATGTGGGGTATGCCCAAATCAACTATTTCAACGTTGGAAATATACTTGGTTTATGCTTCGTTTACGGTTTGATAATTTTACTAATCAAAAAAAAAGTCAAGATCTCACAAAGACTATCTATTTCAGGAATATCTCATCATTTCTCCCTAATCCCCTTTCAAATATAGGTAATCTAAATAATATAATACCCGTATAGAAAAATTATTCTCTTGATACCCTTTCGATAAGCTGCTGAAATTCGAAAGCCAGTTGGCAGAAAAAGCCTTGTCACTATTGAAAATCTGGTTTTTCCATACGACAATTATATCACTGCCCGGAGCAAAACGCCAGTTATACTGTAAATCAACATTGAAGATATTGAAGTTTCTGTCAAATACAGGTATTCTATTTTCATCTAAGCCGTCATAATCTATTGGCTGGATATCTCCATTATACTCAAGTCGTCCGAATTGTTGGTACAAAACTTTATCCCAGTAATGGCGTATGCGGAGATTTATACCCATGACTGCATTGAATATATACCTTCCAGTTATGGCATTTTCCACCGTAATTCGATTTCTGTAACCAAACAGATTATCCGTGTCAGTCAAACCAGATATTTCGCCAGATACCATATTTCTGTCCGTAAAACCTGGTTCGTATCCATTATAATCCAAATCTGTCGAGATAATAAATGAAAATCGATCACTAAATCTGATTCTTGGCGAAAAACCTAAAGAATAATACGACTGCTTTGCATCGAAAAAGTGCCTGTATGCTACATTCATATCTAACGCCAACTTCTTACGGTAATCCGTCGATATAAAACTACCTGCTTGGACGCTTGCCGGTAATGCCAGATAACGGCTCAAATCAAACACTCTTGGCTCAAAATAGTCATGAGGTCCAATAGGATTGATGTTGATATCCCAACCTGCTCCTATACGATTTTTAAACAAAACGAACTGACTCAATGCGACTTCAACACCTGTATATACATTGGGATTATACAGTCTGGAATAGGAAATATTACCATTCAAAGAAACGTGTTGTCTATTTGGATTTTTCGGTTTGTATTGATTATAACCACCTTGGATATAAAAATTTTGATTATTGGGAAATAGTAAAAATCCCATATCGTTGGGATTGTACTTGTCTGTATCCGTTCTGTGTCCTACGCCATACGTCCATTTCCCGCTTATTTTACCCACATCCAACTTGTAAGAAAATCCTCTGTCGGTATGACTTTCAAAAAGTTGCTGCGACATGACCGCAAATCCTGCTGCTTGGTATCGCTGATCTTTCGTTTTAAGGTTAAAATATACGCCTGTCACATTGGCATCATAATCCGTACCGACACGAGTTACATTGGTATTCATCACGGACACAAACGAATTGTTTTTAAGATTCTGATCCACAACGATAGCATTGTAATTGGTCAGAGGATTGGTTTTGAACTTGCGTGTGGTTCCGTCTGCGGCTTCAATTATGGCATTCTCTTCACTGACTATCGCAT
Organism: uncultured Aureispira sp.; assembly: GCA_964399855.1. Classification (GTDB taxonomy): domain Bacteria; phylum Bacteroidota; class Bacteroidia; order Chitinophagales; family Saprospiraceae; genus OLB9. The sequence goes on from CAYNSF010000001.1 coordinate 2,076, forward strand.
TGAAGAAGCCCAATCCTGTACCATGTGATGTACGACCGGATATTTTGGTTGCATTAAACAATCGACTATTGAAAGGATTATCTATCACTTTTTCGTTTTCCTGAAGCTGATCTTGAACTGCTCCATATTTTAAAGGCACACCTCCGATACGCCTCGAATAGAAAATATTTTCCTTGTTAAATAACTCTGTACTTTCTGTAAAAAACTGTCTATTTTCTTCATAAAACACTTCAAAAGGAGTAAGATTTAGTATTTGCTTATCCGATATCACTTGACCAAAATCTGGAATGAGTGTCATATCCAACGTAAAAGCGTCGTTAAGTCCATATTTTAGATCCATACCAGCACTGTATGCCGTGCCATAATGCGTTTTATTGTTTCCCAAATCAGGATTTTTATTGGTATTTAGGTATCCGCTGAGATAAGGAGTCAATGACAAGCGAACTGGAGATTTGATGTTTTCAATGTCCGTGACTTTGCCTGATTGTTGTACCCAACCTGCGATATTGGGATTGACAGGAGACCAGAAAGATGTTTCCCGGAAACGACGAACTTCTCTTTTAAACTGTACATGCCACTGTTGCACTGGATCAGCTGGAAATCTCAATGCCGAATACGGAATTTTCATCTCTACATTCCAACCATATTCATCACAACTAATAGCACTGTCCCAAACGGCATTCCAGTTAAAATCTTCTTCGTGATTGGTCACGACAGCTTCAAGTTGTATGCCCGAAGCCGTCACACTAAACTGAAATCCATTCAGACCACTACGGAACGGATCAAAAAATACAGTAAAGTTATCAGCATTACCAAGGATATCACGTAACGAAAATTCTTTCAAAATTTTATCAGGCTCATCATCCCACATCCTCGCTCCGATATACACAGCGTGATTATCATACAAAAAATACACTTCTGTTTTGTACATAGCTTGAATGCCTGGAATAGGTTCTTGCTGTATAAAATCAGTTCCTTTATCTGCCTGCTTCCACGTACCTTCATCAAGCTTACCGTCGATTTGTATCGTGGTATTAAGCCGATGTGCTGTAAGGGTTTTTATCGTATCTGATGCATATCCTTGCCATGATAAGCTAAGCATCAGAAAAATCAGAATTGTATTGTTTGATAGCATATCTATATTCTCGATGCAAAAGTAAAGAATATAGAAGTAATATGTACTATGGTTCAATACAATGGAATGGAAAGATGCCTATTTATTCCATTGACCGCTTAAATATCTGTGGTATTACTCCAAACTATAACGGTGCATTTCTACCGATTATGCAAGAAAATATGAATTATATGTCATTTTACCATTAAGCGCACTTTAAAATTCCGAAAACTTTCAATTTTTGGTGTTTTTTCGGAAATGGGACATCGAAATTTGATTAAAAAATTAGAATATTGAATAATTATCCTTAATTTTGAACCGCACAAATTAATATCGGATTATGCTTCATCACATCGACCCAACCACAACGCCAGTTTGGAAAAAATTAGTTCGTCACCAAAAACAGCAAGCGAATAGGCACATTAAAGATCTGTTTAAGCAGCAACCGGATAGGTTTGAAACGATGTCTATAATATGGGAAGATATGTTAGTGGACTATTCTAAGAATAATATTTCTACTGAGACACTAAACCTTTTACTACAACTTGCACGGCAATGTAAATTGAAAGATGCTATACAGGCCATGTTTTCAGGAGAAAAAATAAATAGTACAGAACATAGATCGGTGCTTCACACGGCACTTCGAAATAAATCCGGCAAACCTGTTTATGTGGATAATAAAAATGTCATGCCACAGATAAAACAGGTTAAAAGTCAGATGAAAACCTTTTGTCAGCAGGTCATATCAGGAAGATGGAAGGGATATACGGGATTGCCGATTACAGACATTGTCAATATTGGTATTGGTGGTTCGGATTTGGGACCCGTTATGGTAACAGAAGCGCTCAAACCATACAAAACCCGGCTCAATGTACATTTTGTGTCTAATGTCGATGCCACACACATCACTGAAACAGTTAGAAATCTCGACATGCGGACGACTTTGTTTTTGATTGCTTCCAAAACATTTACAACACAAGAAACCATGGCTAATGCGCATACGGCCAGATTGATTTTTTTGGATGCTGCACAGAAAGAAGAGCACATAAAAAAGCATTTTGTAGCCATTTCCACCAACAAAACAGAAGTAGAGGCTTTTGGCATAGACCCTGTCAATATGTTTGAATTTTGGGATTGGGTAGGTGGTCGATATTCCTTAACATCGGCTATTGGTCTCTCTATAGCGCTTGCCATTGGATATGAGCATTTCGAAGACTTACTTACAGGGTTTTACAAAATGGATACCCACTTTAGGAAGACTAAGTTTGAAAAAAATATTCCGGTTTTATTAGCTTTGGTAGGTATTTGGAATACCAATTTTCTGGGAGCATCATCGGAAGCAATATTGCCTTATGATCAGTATATGCATCGGTTTGCTGCCTATTTCCAGCAAGGGAACATGGAGAGTAACGGCAAATCAACAGACAGAAATGGCAATCCTGTCTCTTATACTACAGGGCCGATCATTTGGGGCGAACCCGGCACCAATGGACAGCATGCTTTCTACCAGCTCATCCATCAGGGTACGCATATCATACCTTGCGATTTCATTGCTCCGGCTATTTCCCATAATCAGATTGGGGAACATCACAAGCTTCTTTTGTCTAATTTTTTTGCACAAACGCAGGCGTTGATGACGGGAAAATCCAACGATGAGGTCATCCACGAATTTGAACAGAAAAATGTCAATCCTGAAGAATATATGCCATTAGTTCCTTTCAAAGTATTTGAAGGTAATAGACCGACGAACAGTATTCTCGTTAAACAAATAGATCCCGAAACACTTGGTAAGCTCATAGCTATGTATGAACACAAAATTTTTGTTCAAGGTATCATTTGGAATATTTACAGCTTTGATCAATGGGGTGTAGAATTGGGTAAACAATTAGCCGGAATGATCATCCCAGAGCTACAGAAAAGCACACCAACAACAGCGTTTGACAGCTCGACAAATGGATTAATTAATGCATGGAAAAGTATGGTATTGAAGAAATGATATGGACGTACTATTCTTGACGATCGTATGACAATACTTCAATTATTATGCTTCACAATGATCCACATTGAAGTTCAAGCAGAGAACTATTGTCAACGTTAGTACAAAAGTTTCAAACGAAGCACTTAGCCCATTCACTTGCAAAACCCGTTAACGACCTTTGTTTTCATCGTCATAATGTCTTTTTTATTGTTGACATAAACGATTCTTCAATCAGTTTCTCATTAGGAATTTCTGAATAAGCTAATGGGGTTAATTCATTTTGATATGTTGAGCGTAAATTCTTCCATAGCTCTGAAAAATCATTTATCAATGGAAAATCAGTAATATTTTTTGTTTGCCAACCTTGTGGCTCGTCAAATTCCTGTTGGTCATAAGCAATTAATTCAGCCAAGTCGTTTTTAAATTTTGGAGATTGCAGATATTCAGCACAATCTTTGTCTTTGGTCAAATAGTACAAATCGTAAAAATGGCGGATTTTCTTTGCTAATTCTCTTAATGGATTCTCAGCATACGAGAAACGAATAAGAGAAACCAACTTTTCAAGCATTGTTCTACGTTTATCTAAAATATGGAGGGCGAAAGCATCTAAACCATATTCTTGTACCGCTTCTGTTTGATTAGTTTCAGATAGAAAATCAGCTATAAACGAAGCGATTTTTTGTTGCTTAAAAGGATATGGATTTGCAAATGAATTGATTTCGAGAATAATCCGCTTTTGAATATTATTTGAAATAGAACTGTTGCTTGGATATTGAAACAATGATTTACAATATACCGAACCTTTGCGTGTTACACTTTGCTCTTCGATTTCCGTTAAGTCGGTAGTAATTGTTTTTTCAATGTTTCGGATCTTAGTTTTCAAAGCGTTGCCAGTCAGCTTTTCATCAAGTAAAGCAATATCAATATCTTCCGAAAATCGGTTGATTAAACGATAACCTTTTGTCAGTGAAGTTCCACCTTTGAAAACTACACTTTCAGCATGTGAGGATTGTGATAATCTATGAAGAATTAAGGTTATCCAATAATCCTTTTCAATAAACTCTGGTAGAATACCGAAATGACTTGCCGTCAGCCGAATTAATTCGTTAAATTCCTGTATGTTATTGTGTAACTTCATTGAATGTTCCAGTTTTTTTGTGTTGGCAAAATTTTATCAGATATTCCGAGTTTATACACAGTTATCGGATTTAGCTTTTTGAATAATTGAGCTTTATCTTCTTTGGATTTAGTTACTTCTAATATTGCTCCCAAAAGTGCGATTGCTTGGGGTGTATATTTCAATGCTAACTTTTTAATTTTTGATGTTTCTTGTTTGTTTAATTTTCCAATTAGATATATTAAACGTTGACAAGCATTGTCGGGCGTTGTGTCGGGAATATTTTTGAAAAAACGTAAACAATCAAGCAAACGCAGAATCGGAATATTTTCTTTTGTAATAGCGTTGTCTTGACGAATAAATCGAATACGATAAATACCACGAACGATGGCTTTCTTCTCTTTTCGCATTCCGATTTCTAAAATGGCAGGAACTTGTGTGGTCAGTGCAAAATCATTGAAAGCGGAATATCCTGTAATGTAACCGATTAATTTTCCGTCTTTTTCTATTAAATCTTTTACAACCTGATAAGTATCGGGAGGCAATTCTCCAAATTTGCTCATTTCAGGTTTGTAAAATCTGCCTTTTGATAGTTTTCGCAAATAGCCAATAGCAACAAAATCATTCAATATTTTACTGATAGTTTTTGCATTTTCTGCCGTTATAGGGAACTCACTAACGGTAAACACAAAGCCCAGTTCAAACTTCTCTATAATGTTTTTAATTGTATCAGTCATTTTAAATACTATTTGAGTTTATACCCGTAAAAACTTTACTTTTGATGAATATTTCTTGTTCTAATCCTTTTTTGTGTTTATTAAGTAACTACTATTTCCACCTCAAAGTCACACTGATAAACAGATTTACACTTTTCAAACATTTCGGCTATCAGTTTATTGCCTCTGTTCAGCGTATTTAATAATTCTCGTATGGAGTGAATCGGCTCATTTTCTGTTAATAACCCACAAAGGTAATTGTTTTTGAGAGTTTTTACCCGTATAAACTCATTTTGTTTTGATTTAGTTTCAGAGGAGGGTTATTGCATCGTTTTGGGGCAATGGCAGTTAATGGTTTAGCAGCTTGGCGAAGTGGCAGAAATCGAAGCACAAATGTTCAGTTTTGCACAAGTGTTTAATCGAAGATCTACCGTTGAGTTTTGTACTAAACCCGTCATTTTGCCAAACTGCTGTTCAAGCGACACCTACGGTGAGCGATAATAGCGCCAAAAGGCACTGACAATTCGCAAAATATGTCACTTTTACCTTTCATTTAATAACTTTAAAAATAATTATCATGCAAGGTAACACAATTTCAACAAACGTACACAATGAGAGTGGAAAAAATTGGATTGAGCGAAGTTTTCGGGTATTATTCAAAAGTGTAGGAATATGGCAAGGGAAGCATCCTGATGTTTATAGAAAAATGCAAGAAATTTGAAGTAAAAGTTATCGCCATACTATCACGTCAAAAGCTACAAAACCACCTACGTCTCAAAGCCAGAGTCGCTGAACAATGTATAGCAAAAAGCCCAGAGTCGTCAAAGTTCTGGGCTTTTCTGATTTATTTGGGCATTTTATCTATATGTTATGATGTTATCGCTTCGGTGTTCTACTTCGTCCGTTGGTTTGTCGGTCGTTTTGGTCGTGTGGTTGTGAAGCGTTGGCATTATCTTAGATTAATTTTGTTCCGTCCATTTTATATAAGTCGTCCATCCAGTTTGCTGAACCTATCAAAGTGTTTTTAGCCATAAAATCTTTGTGGTTTTCTTGCAATGTCTTTTTGGGTTTATTGCTGAAAGTCCCATTTGTTACAATCATAGCAGCATCAACTTTTTCCCAACCAATAATTCTACCGCTAAATTTCGAGTACTTGACTGTTCCAGCGTGGTCTGTCAGTTTATACAAAGAATCCGATAGCTCGTAAATCCCTTTGAATAAATCACCTGTTGCATTTGTTTGTCTGATTTGGATTTCTTCACCACCTGCAACAATTACTTCAATTGTATTTTCCTTGTGTAGCTTTTCAATAGCTTCAACAACTTGAATTACCCTTTTTATTTCTCCTTTATATCTCTCAACACCAACATCTGCATGGCTGAGTGGATTAAGAAGAATTCTTAGATATTTCTTTAATTCTAAATACAAAGGTGGTACTTCACCAAATCTTGGCCAAAACACATTTATAGTATTATCCAAAATGTTTTGAAAGGGCATTTTGTTATTGCTTTTATCCTTACACTCTTTGTCCTTCCAACAAAATTCTGGATGCCATTTGCAAAATATTTCTTCCGAATATTTTCTGATATAGTTTGCTGCTGCTGGATAATCGTGTTGTTTATAGTGTTTTACTGCTATTGCTAAGTCATTTTGCTCGTAAAAAACTTTTGGTTTTTCAAAACTGTTCGGGTCGGTGTCATCAATGTCGTCTGCATACATTTCAATGAGTTTCCAAGTGTCCCTCTTGTTTGCCGGCAAGTTGGAAATATCGTTTTTTATGAATGTAAACAGGGAACGGTCGTGTGTCAGAATAAATGTTTGATGTCCTTTGTCTCTATTGGCTTCTGTTTCGTCATTAAACCAAGCATATTCTTCCAAAATAAGCTTTACAATTTTGTCTCTATTGGACATATCCAAACTTATCATCAAGTCATCAAGAACAAGAATTTTTACGGGTGCATCTTGAATTCGTCTCTCCATTATTGCAAGTCTGATAGCTAATGCAACCGCTGAAAGTCTGGCCTCATTTAAAAATGATTGAGGCTTTGTTATTGGACCTGTTCCATTGAAATCGTCAATTACTAATCGGATTGCGAATTTGGGCTTGGTATAATTGGCTCCTGATAATTTGTGTTCAGAAATTTTTTCAAGAACAAGACGAAAAGTAATGTTGAAATTTAACTTGTCTTGAATGATAGTATCAACAAGGTCGTTTATGTTTTGAATAAGTGTTCCCAAATCTTGTTGAAAACGCTCCACCAAGCCTGTAAATTCATTGTATGCAACTCTATGGGATCCTTTTTGTGGATACCCTGGGTCTCCATTTTTCTTTGGATAAGTTTTATCAGGACCAAACTCGACAATTTTATAAATAGAACCTGCATTACGTAATTGAATCGTTACACCAGATTCGTTATGCCAATTTGTATCTGTGAATTGTACATAACCCAAAACAGCATCTTCAAACATTGAAAAAAGGTCAACTTCTTCACTATGTTTTACAGAATGTGAACGCTGCAAAAGTCTATAATTCAAAAAATCACTCGCAAGCAAACTTTCTTTTGCTTGGTCGCTTGTGTTTATTGCTGTGTTTTGATGACTAACTTCAAAATCTGAATCGTCATTCATCACGATTTTTATAAAACTATTATCTACACCTTTTGCATCAGTTGTAGCGTGAATATTAACAAGACTTTGTGGGTTTAGTTTGTTGAAGTATTTTTTTATTTGCTCTGGATCTGATTTCTGCGAACTTTCTAACAGCGTATATAAAGCCCAATAAAATGATGATTTACCAGAGCCATTTTCTCCATACAGCAAAATGTTCTTTCCATCAATCTTGATTGGTTCTGAATCTGGAAAGAACTTGAAATTATTGATGTGTACTTCTTTTATTCTTTTCATCTCTAACTCGTTGCTGCATTTATTCTTGCAATAGTTTCACTTCTGCTGCTTGCTACCAAAATACGGTTGCGGATAGCATTGTCTTTCTGTTGTACCTCGTAATACACTTTTTGAATAATGGCTTTTTTATCTTCTTCTTGAGTAATGTCTGGAAATGCTTTTTCGGTTACAAACTGCAACACATCTATTTCCTTGGCTTTCATCTCTTGTTCAAAGTACAGTTCGTACACCATCATATTTGTTAAATCTTCAAAAACTTGGCTAACCCCTTCATTGCTCACTTTTTCTAAAACTGGTCCTTGTTTTGGGTCGTTTAGGTAAATGAGGTATTCGGCAAGAGTTTCAAAAGGTTTTCTTACTGTTTCTTCCAATTCAGGAATAGGCAATTGCTCCACAAATATTTTAGACCATTGATTAGTTCCAACTCCTGTTGATGATGACACTTTATCTAAATACCATTCCATTGTTTTGGAATTTAAAACCGTCATCAAATACTTATTGCAATCGCTCGTCATTATGTAAGCTGGTGCGGTTACGTGCATACCTTGATTGTCGAACGCAAATGCAGGTTTATCAGAAATTGACAGCCAAACAAGTTTTTCATTTTCAAAAGAATCTGCATATGCACAATCCCTTAAATTTGACCAATGTGCTCCTTGGTCTTGTCTATCTATTAAAGTTTGTATAATTCCTTTTTTGTTTGGAATCGCCTTAGGGGAATATTTGTCTCTATATTGCAATAAATGTTTGAAAATTGCTGGATAATCCTTTTCAACTTCAACTCTTTTACGAGTTTTAGTACCATTATGTGAGAAGATTACATAATTTCCATTGAACTTATATACGTATCTTTTTATTTCTCTACCTCTAAGTAATGGTTTTATAATTTCAGCACTTCTTGAATCCTCTTTTAATAAAGTTTCTTTTTCCTCTTCATTAATGAAAAATGGCTCATTAAAACCTGTTTTAAATCCATAGTTTATCTCAATATTCCAATCTTTTAATTGCTTACCTTTTTCAGCAATTTTGTTTTTTATTTCATAATCAGCTTTAGAAAGTATTACCCAACTTTCTTTGGATAAATCATCGAGTAAAATTCCGTTTTTATTAAGATAATCATTTATAGACGTTCCTACTTTATAATCTCCTTTTACAGCAACGGCTTCTACTTGTTTGTTGAAACTTTCACGTTTTGCAATCAAAATGTTTACTTCAACCGTTGCAGAAGGAAATATTTGTGTGTCTTCAAAATTCAATAAAATTTCAGGGTTGCATTTTGTTGTAAAATATTCTCTTAAGCTTTCTCCAAATTTGGTTCTCATCCAAGTATTGGATGTAATATAAGAAAGCACACCGCTATCCTTTTTCAACAAATCAATTCCTTTTTCATAAAACAAGCAATAGATATCACCTGTTCGAGCAAAGGTTTCAAAACCTGCATCTTGTAGTATGTCGGTTTCCTTGCCCATTTTTTGCAGTTGTATATATGGCGGATTACCTATCATTACATCAAAGCCACCTTGTTCAAACACATCCATAAAATACAAATGCCACAAGAAATAAGGGCGTTCGTCAGTATATTCAAAGGTAAGCAACTTTTTTCTGGCTTCTCCCTTTTGCTCCAACTGTTTTTGCCGTTTTTCTATTTCTTTTTCTGTTTTTTCTGTTTTTCGCAATAATTCTCTATTTCGCTTGAGTGTCTGTTCTAAAGCTACAATTTCGATTAGAAGTTGGTTTTCATACCCTTCCAATGATTTGTTAATATGATCGGTGACTATCTTGTCTATTTTCTTACGTATGTCTGCTTTGTCTTTTTTGTTTTCTTCCTTAAAATAATCATCTACAAGCTTTTTTATCTCATTCTTTTTCTCGTCTGAAAAACCATAAACTGCAGCAGACTCTCTGAATAAATCAGGTTCGAAAATCTTAACTTTAGGTTCTTCCAATAGAGAGGTTTTACTCAAATCTATTCCTTCAAAACTTTCCATAAGGCTATTTCCTTGCATTATCTTAAAATCCAAGTTAGGCAAGGGCGAAGGATTGAGTTCATCAACCACCAACGAAAGCCAAAAACGAAGCTGTGCAATGTCCACCGCACCTTTTTCCAAATCCACGCCATAAATAGAATTTTGAATGATGTTCTTTTTTACTTCGGCGTTGTTAAAAGTTTTACTCGCATTAATCAATTCATGAATAACCTTTTTTGCTTCGAATATTTCTTGTAACATTCCAATAGGAAATGCACCCGAACCAATGGCTGGGTCGCATACTTTGATGTCGTCCAATTTTTGGTTTACTTTTTCAGCATACTCCTTTTGGGTTAGTACACCTACTACATTCTGGAAACGGATAAATCTTTCTATTGCCATTTTCCATTCATCACTCATCACTCCAAACTCATCGTTCAGCAAATACTGAATCAAACTTTCTTTGCACATATACTGCACAATTTCTTTGGGTGTATAGAACGCCCCTTTGTCACGGTTATCTTCGAGCAGATTTTCAAAAATATGCCCTAGCATTTCTGGGTCAATACCTACTTCGTGGTCGTCTGGGCTGTTTTCGTCAATAGTAAAATTATACTGGTCAAAAAACTCCAATAGTTCTTTGAAGAAATCCGCAGGAAAATCGACCTCCAATGTTGTTTTGTTTTTTTCTGGTTCAAAAAGTCCACCGTTTAGATAAGGGATTTTGAATTGTTTCAGGTTATGTGTAAGCTCTTTAGGTGCTAAATCGCCCTCTCGTTTTGTGTTGAGTGTTTGGAAGAAAAGAGCGGTTAGGCATTTAGAATGAAAATGATTTTTGTCAGGACAGTTTTCGAACAAATTGTATAAAAATCTTGCATCACCACCTATCCACTTATCATTCTTCTTTCCAGATTCATCAAGACGAGGAACGCCCATCCATCCTTTTTTCTCCAAGAATTGCAGAAAAACAATGCGTCCTAAGAGTTTTTTTACAAAATCACGTATGGGTTTTTCTTGAATTACCTTTTTATCTGCATCAGGTTTATCCAAGCCTTTGTCTTTATCTATCAGTTTGTCTCTAAAAGGGTTAGATTCATCTGACAAATAATTAGTAAATTCCTTGTAAAATTCTTTGTAACTTTTAAAGAAGTCTTTATTGAGTGTTTCCACCGAAAACACCTCTTTTAGTTCTTTGATATTTACTTCACCTTTATCTTTTTTGTCTGCTAATAGCAACATTCGCTTAGCAGGTGTTGTACAAGCTTCGTTACCTCCCAATAGATAGGTATATCGTTTGGGTTTGGTTTCACCTTTTATCAATTCTCCTGTTTCTAAATCCAAACTGGCTTCCTTGGCAATGAAAGAAAAGCGGTAATCAACTTGATTTTTATTGTAAAAAAACGCTAAAGCACCGTGAATGATGTTTTGGTCAATATGTTTAGCCGCTATTTCTCGCAAACCTTGCCGATTGCGAACTATACTGATATTATCGGCTACCTCTACTGTAAAAATGGCTAACTGTTTGCCGTCGTCTAATTTTACCGTGCCAATTTGTTTGCCGTCAATGACTTCGTCATTTTCAGTAAATAAATTTTCAGGATGGCTAAAATAGTCAATCTTTTTGAAAAACAGTGGCAAAATCTCCTTCCATATTGCGAAGTCAAATGATTGCTGTAATTTATGTTTTAAATCTTTTTCTTTCATCTCTTATGAACTAAAACTTTCAGTGATAATAATTTCAGGATTTAAGGTTTTAACCCTCACAATTTTCTTCTCGAATTCATGTTCCGTTACTTCGTTCATTAAAGGATATCCTTTTAGAATTTCGATGACTTTTTCCAAAATGATTGCGGGCTTCAATGGAAATTTCTTCAAAGTGCGTTGAAACTTGTTAATGTCTCTTTGCAGATTTTGAAAACGACCTTGACGCAAAGCTTCTTTAGCTTTTATGATTAATGCTCTTTCTTCCTCATTCACCAAAGGAAGATTAAGCATAGCATCTAAATAAGCATTTGCTTTTTTCTCATTCGGACCTTGTGTGGTATCAATTTTTTTATCCTTTGCTTTTTCCTTTTCAAGCAAGTCAGAAAACAACAAAATACCGGCTTGAACTTGTTCGTGATGTTTTGAATGTAATGATATTGCTTTTTCTAATACTTCCGCTTCAAAAATCTTTATTGTTTCTAAAAAAGTCAATTCCTCCGTTTCATCAGTATCTTTTACTAAAACAAAAGCATCTCGCTTGCTGTCTTTGATATAACAAATTGTACTATTGTTAAGGATTTCGTTTTCCCTTCCCACCCTTGCACGGAAAGGCATATTTTTTATTTGCTTGAAAAGCTCGGGAGTTTTTTCTTTGATGTCACGAATCATCATCAAGTAAACAAGTTTTTCATCCTTTTCTTCCTCCATTTCCTTGTCGAAAAGTCCAAAAGTTTCGGTTTCTTCATCAGGCGAATAAATCTGACTGTCTTCACCCAAGGCAGCATGAAAAGATTGCAGTTTCATAATTGCCTTTTTTTCTAATTCAATGTCGCTATTCACTTTTGCAGTAGGGTAGAAGTTGAAAACGTGAACCTCATCAGCAGTTGAACCAATTCTGTTCACACGTCCAATCCTTTGCATCAATCGGGTAGAGTTCCAAGGAGTATCATAATTCACAATTACGTTAGAACGATGTAGATTAATTCCTTCCGCCAATACTTCTGTAGTTAAAATAATGCTGTACTCATCTTCCTGTTCTGCTTTTGGAAAGTTGGCGTCAAAGTTTTTACGTACAGTTGGCATTCGGTCTTTTCTGGATTTACTATCCACAGAGAGAATACTTGCAGAAATATGTTTAGGAAGTTCTTTTTCTAAATACCCAGTTGTTTCCTTACTTTCAGAGAATACCACTAATTTAGATTCAGGATTTATGGATTTTCTTAAAAGAGTATTTTTCAAATATTCGATGAAAACATCCAATTTTGGATCTTCATTTACCTTTTCCCATTCAGCAGATAATTCTTTAAGCAATTTTAAATCGTTTTGCAAGCCGGGTAAAAAATCATATTCGAAATCATCAGGCTCGCAAATATCAATGGTTGGATCTTCTATCGATTTTTCCAAAACCAAATCCATCAACTCTTCCTCTTTACCCTCGTTAATCATATCGGAAACAGGTAGGTTTGGAGCAATGAAAATGCGACCATTATCAAACATTGTAACCATTGCTTCTGTGGCTTTCATAAATCTAAAAAGTGATTGTTTGAAAGCATAAAAACTACTATCAATTCTTTTAACTAAAAGCGTTTTCATAATCTTGGCCAATTGAGTCGAAATCATATCCGCTTGCTTGTATTTGTTCTTTTTGTGTGGCTTTAAAAATCCAATTGCACGATAACGATTGTATTTCAAACCTTGTGTTTCGTGGCTTAAAACGTGAATGGTTTTGTCATACAAATCTTCCAAATATGGTTCAAGCACATAAAGAATTTTTTTGGGCTGTTTGACTATAGGGAATTTTATTTCCTGTTTTTCTAAATCTTTTGAATAAAGTTCGTGAGCCATCAAATCCGTTCTAGTTCTACGAACAATAAGTGGCTCAATGACCTTGGTTCTTATTTTTTCATAAATTGTTCTAACACCTGCTTGTACTTTTTTAATATCTGGTTCATCCTTTAGTTTTTTGTAAGCATCAATTTGTTGTCTAAAAAAGTGTTGAAGGTTTCCAATTTCCAAAGTCGATTCTTTACTGTCTTGAAAAAGATATACTTGATTGGCTATGTCTTCGGGTCTATTATTCAAAGGCGTTGCAGAAACAAGAATAACACGCTTAGGAACATTTGTTCTATCAGGAAGTGTTCTTCTTGTAGGTGTTTTACAAATCTTCTGCAATTCGTTATACATTCCAGCAGTGTCCGAACGGAATTTGTGTGCTTCATCTACTATGATTAAATCATAAATAGTAGCATCATTTATTTTATGTAAACTACCATTGGTAATGATTTTAACATTATCCAAGTTGAACTTCTCAATAGTTTCAACCCAATTTTCTTTTAATGCAGGTGGTACAATGATTAGAGTTCTTGAACGGTATTCTGGAAAACCATTGGTATAAAAATACTTTTTAGCGATTAGAGTAGAAACAATAGTTTTTCCAAGCCCAACAACATCAGCCAAGAAAAAGCCGTTGTGTTTCATCATTTTTATGAATCCGTCATTTACAGCATCTACTTGATAAGAAAGCCTTTTAAATCCTTTTGGTAAATCTGATATTGAGTTTGGGTCAAACTCAATGCTTTTACCAAAATACTCAACCAAGAATTTCAAATAAACTTCATAAGGTGTATAGTTGTCATTTAAATAGGTTTCCTTTTGGAGCTTTTCAATACTATCCATATCAACTGGAACAGCTTCCTCCCAAAGCTTTTCAAAAGTTTGCGTTGCAAAGTCAATATCAGAATTGTCGCGTAGCTCCACATTAAATTCAAAGTTTTTGGAAAGCCCTGCATCTGTCAAGTTACTTGAACCTGTGATTACAGAACCATAACCATGGTCGTGTTGTTCCTTTTCTCTAAAGATGTAAATCTTAGCGTGAATGTTCTGCTTGGGGTGAATCTTGATTTTCACTTTTCCTGTAGTGATATCCTTAATTAATTGAATCATTCCACCCTCCACAGTTTTGTCATATTCTGCTTCTTGTATGTTCTTCTTTACTTCCTGAAAAAATTCTTCTTGTGCCTTTTCTGCATCGCCATCAAACAAAACTCCTTGTTGGTTAGCTTGATAAACCAATGAGTCAATATTGATACCTACAAGTATTCTTATTTCTTGAGCACTTTCAACAAACTCACGGATTTGAAAATATCCTGATGCACGAAAATATCCTACCAGAGCATCTAAAAAGTGAATGTTTTTATGTTTGAAAATACCCTCAATCTTTTTAAGAAGTGTATTCTGTTCTTCGTTAGTGAAAAATTTCGTACTCATATTTTCTTCAATACGTTTTTAAGTCCATCAGTCAAAAATTCCAAGTCTCCAAGTTCTGATAATACTGTGAACTGGATAAACTCAATTTGTATTTCTTTGTCTTGAATTTTCAGAGTCTTTGACAAAATTGGGAGCATCTCCTTTGTCGCCACACGTTCACTTCTCTCTATCTTGCTGAGAATAGAAGTGTCTATATCGAGTTCGGCTGCAACCTTTCTGAGTGGAAGTCCCAGTTGTTCACGTCTGCTTCGTAAATATTCTCCAAAAGAATTCATCTTGTTGTTAATGTTTGGACTAATTCATCAAAGGTACGACTTTTTTTTAATTCTGTCGTCCGTGCGGTGGTTAAAATTCAAGTTCTTTTAGTTTTTGAAGTGTCGGCTTTGTTGTTGGTTATAAAAAAATGTGCGAATGTGCGTTGGCATTTTACACTGAGCGACAACGTGCCGTATATTGGCGTTGGGCGAGAATTTAGCACTTCCATTGATACGAAGCCGTTCAGTCCGCTTATTGCAAAACCAATGTTCAAGCGACACCTTCAGTGAGTTATCGTACCACAAAAAGGCACTGACAATTGAATGAATATGTTACTTTTTATCTTTCATTTTATAACGTTAAAATTATTTAAAGTGCAGGTTAATGGTAAAGGAAGCACCCTGATGATTATAACAAAAATGCAAGAAATTTGAAGTAAAAGTTATCGCCAAACCATCATGTCAAAAGCTACAAAACCACCTACGTCTCAAAACCAGAGTCGCTGAACAACGTAAAGCAAAAAGCCCAGAATCGTTAAAGTTCTGGGCTTTTCTGATTTTATTTGGGCTTTCTTCTATACGTCATGATGTTAGCGGTTCGGGCTTGTTTTTAATCTAATTCGCTTTCATTCGTTTTAATTTCTAATAATCTTTTTCGTATTTCCTCTTTTTCTTGTGGATCTTTAACGTCTTTTGAAATAAAGTCCGCCATAAAAACACGAAAGTATTCATTAAATCTTTTTACATAGTCCTTTGATTTTTGCGATAATTCAGAGTCTGCGGAGTTTATCATTGTTCGTAATGCTAAATAGATTCTGTATAGCAAATTGAAATTGTTTTTATCAAAAGCTCTTTCGTACAGGTGTTTTATTTCGTCTGGTATTTGGATAAAACATTTTTGAATTGATTGAACAAAAGGCTCAATTATTCCTTCGTTTCCACTTACCATAAAACCAACTCCATCCCAATCGAAACTCTCCAATGGTTTCATATTTTTAAGCGACCTTACATCTGCTCTACGAAGAAACTCCTTACTTGAACCGACTTCATATAAAAGATGTAAATGAAAGGCGTATGTAGAATATTCTTCATTGTCAACTAAACCTAATGGATATGCTGCTAATTGAGATAAAATTGAATAAGGCAAGAAATCCGAAACAAATCCACCTTCGTCCATATCATCTTCAAAATTCATTTGAATATGTCCGACACCTTCTACATACATTAAAGTTTTTGTTCCCTTTCCAATCTTTTCCAATTGTGGTGGTCTTTTCAATAATTCTTGAACCAAATTGGAAAACAAGTCAACTTCGTTAGCCTTTGCAATCTCCATTAAAACACCATTCGCAGCAATATCGCAATAAGGAATTGGGGTGATTGTATCAATAAGAAGTTTACATAGCTCGGTTGTTGATTTCTCTTTTTCTTGAATAAGAATTTTCGTTACAAAGGATATTGAATGCACTGCAACTAATTCTTGAAGTTTCGGATAAATAATCATCATTTCATTTCGGATTTCACGAAAAACAACTATTGATGATTTTATTAAATCGTCAAAATCATCTGGAAACTTCTTCTTAAAAGTATTTGTCGTTATCGCACCACTGCCCGAAGCCATTATGCTTAGGTCAGCATCTTTTTTTCTCAACTCACTTTCTGCAAAAAAACAAAATGCAATTTTCTTGTATAAATCGTCTATTTGTTTAGAGTAAGTTTTGTTAGTTGCGATTGCTTTTAAAAGGTTTAAGTTTGGAACAGCATCAATTTTTGTGAATTGACCTTCTTCAAATTGTCCCTGATAAATAGAAACTAAATGCCGTAAAATACGTGGCTCACGATATTCAGGTGTGAAATGACCACCGCGTTCAATTAACACTTCGAATTTGTCTAACAACAAGCCATTGGCTGTTTTATATTCTTCATCATTGAGTTCATCCAATTGAATTATTTTGCTTTGGTCGCCAATAATAGTTTTATATTGTCTATTCTCAACAAAAGCAATTCTTTTGTAATTGAACTCGTCTATGCTGTATAATGTGTGATGGTTTATTCCTTTAAAAATGTCTATTAATTCTATGATTTCACTTTTGATTGCTTCAGGAACATCATTGTTGAAATTGTCTAATAGTAAATAAAATTTGCCGTCAGGCAAATTGCTTAATGAGTTAATCAACCATTCTCTTATTTTATCTTTTGTTATTGAAATTTTGGCGTTTTCAGTAAAGTGATTTGCCAATTGCTGAAAGATAGAATAATTGTGGTCGTTACAGTCCAAATAAAGTAAGAAGTTTTTTTCAGACTTTGTCACATTAAAAAATTGATATAATACATTTGTTTTACCTGAAAAGGCTGAACCTATAACACCAACTAATGTTACTCCGTCAGTAAAATGAGTTTGTATTTCGGTTAAACATTGTCTTTGAATTTGAAAGTCAATACAAATAGGTTTTGTAAAATCCTCAACCGCTCCGAAAAGCCTTTTAAATTTTACTTCAGTTATTTGATTGATTACTTTTGAAAATACTTCTGGTTCTTTGTTTAGTAATAGATTAACAGCTTCTTTAAAGTCATTTATTGCAAGTTGGAAAGAGTTATCGGTTAGTTTTTGAATAAACGCTAAATCAACGTTTGTTGTGTCAATCTTTTTCTTTGTGTATGTATTGTAAAACCAATTGTCATTACCGTTTGATATTAATGTAAGCGGCGGCATTGGGTCAATCAATCTCGCATATGATAAACCCTGTAAAACATCTTCGTCAGTAAGTTGCAATCCTTCTCTTTTTAATTCCAATAGAATGATGTTTTTATCATCAATGGTCAAAAGAATGTCATAAATAGCTCTTGCTGGATAATTAGAAGGTTCTTTTAAGTCAACATCAACATTGTGGTGTCCAAATTTTATGCTGAATGATTTTTGATGTTGAACGTTAACTGTTTTAAAGGTCGGAAAAACAGATGTCAATACGCGGTCAATTCGTGCTTCTAATGTCGTTTCGTTTTTTGCCATTTATCTTAGATTATCTGTGTTATATTATTTGTTGTTTGTTTGAGTGGTGTCGTCATAGCCTGACCGCTAACGCACAAATTTACGCAAAATGATTAAAAAATAGAACTTTTAACGCAGAGATTTGGATAAAGAACAACATTACATTAAGTTCCTTATCTTGATAGAGTATCTACATAGCATATAATATTTTTGTATCTTTGCTGATATATCATTAAATTTTAAAAACAATTACACAGTCATTTTTGAAACACACTTATATTTGAATGTGTTTTAATTTTCTAATTTCAATTTTACAATAGCCACAATCTATATATCATGGTCGATTTTTGTCATCTTCATTCGCATACGCAATATTCCTTACTTGACGGTGCTTCGGATATAACTGGGTTGATGAAAAAAGCGCAACGAGATAATCAAAGCGCCGTCGCCATTACCGATCACGGCAATATGTTTGGTGTATTCAAATTTGTTCATGAAGCACACAAACACAATATCAAACCTATCGTCGGATGTGAATTTTATATCGTAGAAGACCGTCATGTGAGATCATTTGAGAAGTCCATGGGGCAGAAAGATGTCAGATATCATCAGCTCCTTTTGGCCAAAAATGAGGAAGGATATAAAAACCTCATGAAGCTGTGTTCGCTTGGATTTACAGAAGGTTTGTACGGTAAATACCCGCGTATAGACAAGAGTCTGATTCTCGAATATCATAAAGGTTTGATAGCAACTTCATGTTGTATCGGTGCAGAAATACCGCAGACGATCCTTACAGGAAATATCGAACTTGCCGAGGAAAGGTTGCTTTGGTGGAAAGAGATCTTTGGAGAAGATTTTTACATAGAGCTACAGCGTCAGGGCAATATGGACAACATAGACAATACTGGGATGAGTCAAGAGGATGTCAACCAGATATTGCTCAAATTTGGAAAAAAGCACAACATTAAAGCGATTGTTACCAATGACGCACATTATCTCGAACCCGAAGATTATCATCCGCATGATGTTTTGTTGTGTGTGAATACGGGTACATTGTTAGAAACCGAAAACCGATTCAAATTCCCAAGTTCTGACTTCTATTTCAAGACCAAATCCGAGATGAATCATATCTTTGGAGACGTGAAAGAAGCCATAGAAAACACTATGGAAGTGGCTTCCAAAATTGAGAATCTGAGCCTTGAACGACAGGTGTTGCTGCCTGCATTTCCTATCCCGGAGGGATTTACCAATGAAATGGATTATCTCCGACATTTGACATTTCAGGGTGCTTTAAAAAAGTATGTTGTTATCACTCAAGAGGTAGAAGATCGCTTGAATTTCGAATTGGATATCATCGGAAAATCGGGTTATGAGGGTTATTTCCTCATCGTCCAAGACTTCACTACCGAAGCGCGAAACATGGGTGTTTCCGTAGGACCGGGTCGTGGGTCAGCTGCCGGATCATGCGTAGCTTATTGTCTTGGCATTACGAATATTGACCCGATCAAGTACGATTTGCTTTTCGAGCGTTTTCTCAACCCTGAACGGGTATCCATGCCGGATATTGATATAGATTTTGATGATGAAGGACGTGGTAAGGTGATAGACTACGTCGTGGACAAATATGGTAAAAATCAAGTAGCACAGATCGTAACTTACGGTACTATGGCCGCTAAATCTTCTCTAAAAGATGTAGGTCGTGTCATGAATATACCGCTTAAAGAAGTAGAACGCATCACAAAAATATTTCCTACAAATGCTGACGCTACACTAAACAAAATATTGGGCGCCAAGGATATTGACCCAAAACTCAAAGAGGTCCTTTCTGCGGAAGAAATAGAAAAAGCGAAAGAACTAAGGGCACTTAAAAATGAAGATACACCCATAGGCCAGATGATACAGACGGCTCAACAGTTGGAAGGATCAGTGCGCAATACCGGTATTCACGCCTGTGGTATCATCATCACGCCACAAGACATTACCAATTTTGTTCCAGTATCGACTGCCAAAGATTCAGACTTGTTAGTGTCACAATATGATAACTCGGTAGCAGAAAACGCTGGTTTGCTCAAAATGGACTTTTTAGGCCTTAAAACGCTGACGATCATCAAAGATACCATTGCCATTATTAAAGAAAGGTATGATGTTGACTTAGACATTGATACTATTTCGCTTGAAGATGAAGAAACATTCAAAATCTTCCAGAGTGGCGACACCATTGCTTTATTTCAGTACGAATCTCCAGGTATGCAAAAGTATCTTAAAGAGCTGATACCTACAAAATTTGAAGATCTGATCGCTATGAATGCCCTTTACCGACCCGGGCCACTCCAGTATATTCCGGATTTCATAGCGAGAAAAAATGGACAACAGCCTATCACTTATGACCTTCCGGAAATGGAGGAATACCTGTCTGAAACTTACGGTATCACAGTCTATCAGGAGCAAGTGATGCTTTTGTCACAGAAGTTGGCGAATTTTTCAAAAGGCGAAGCAGACGTTTTGCGTAAAGCAATGGGTAAAAAGCAAAAAGATACGCTGGTAAAAATGCTTACAAGATTTGTTGAAGGTTGTAAAAGTAATGGTCACTCCGAAGAAATCGTCAAAAAGATATGGTCTGACTGGGAAGCGTTTGCATCTTATGCTTTCAATAAATCACACTCTACTTGTTATGCTTACTTGGCATTCCAAACGGCATATCTCAAAGCACACTATCCGGCAGCATTTATGGCTTCTGTGTTGAATCATAACAAAAATGACATTTCAAAAATCAATTTCTATCTTCAGGAAACTAAAAGAATGAAAATTGATGTGCTGGGACCTGACATTAACGAAAGTAATATCAAATTTGCCGTTAATGCTAAAGATCAGATTCGTTTTGGACTGTCCGCATTAAAAGGTGTGGGAGAAGGTACAACGGAAGAAATCGTTGAAGATCGCAAAAATAATGGTTCGTTTAAGGACGTGTATGATATGATGCAGCGCCTCAATCTCCGATCTGTAAACAAAAAAAACATGGAAAGCCTGATCCTTGGTGGCGCTTTAGACTCATTTAACCAGTTTCATCGGTCTCAGTTTTTAGTTGCACCTGCTGATAGTACAGAAACATTTCTTGAGTCTCTTTTGCGGTTTGGCGCAAACTTTCAGGCTCAGAAGTCGAGCAACCAGATTTCTCTTTTTGGTGATGCCATGGTTCAATACATAGAATTGCCAAAACCACCCAATATCGAAGAGTGGGGCCAAATAGAAAAGCTCGAAAAGGAAAAAGAAGTAACAGGCATCTACATCAGTGGACACCCGTTGGACGATTATCGAATAGAGTTTACCAATTTTATCAATTGTGCATTGGACAATATCGACAATACATTACGTCAACCGCTTAAATTGGGTGGTATCGTCACAGATGTGCATATCGGTGTGTCTATGAAAGGTACAGGCTATGCTAAATTTACTGTTCAGGACAAATCGGGAAGTTTTCAGTTTACGATCCGAAATGAAAACTTTGAAGCATACAAGCACCTATTATCAAAAGGGCAGGTTCTGTATATTGAGGGTTCCAATGAGCAGTTTTACAATGGAGACGGCACCTATTTTAAGGTCAACAAAGTGCAGCTATTGGACACGGTTGGAAAAAATCTGACGAAATCCATTACGCTCAAATTGGCTTTGAAACATGTATCCGAGACATTCATACAACAATTGGATCAGTTGTGTATCAAAAATGAAGGCACCCATGTACTCAAATTCAAGATTTTGGATGAAGGAGATGAGATCGGAGTAGATTTAATATCTTCTAATCACAAGATCAATGCAGACTATAAATTTATCAATGAGTTGGAATCTATGGGTATCCATTATAAAATCAATTAAACATCGATGATGTTAAACAATAAAACGTGGTTGAAAAATACGGCTATCTTGCTTGGATTGCTTGGTATCGTCTATGGTATAAACCACTGGTATCGGTTGCCTAAGTACCATAGTGGAGAAGAGGCATTACCATTCACAACCACGCTTATCAATGGTCAGACATTCAGTCTTGAAGATCTAAAAGGACAATACGTATTGCTTGACTTTTGGGCTTCATGGTGTGGACCGTGCCGGAAAGAAAATGCAGATTTGGTAAGGTTGTACAAAACTTTTCATGGACAGCAATACAAAGATGCTTCAGGATTTGAGATCGTAAGCATTGCAGTAGAAACCAACGAAGCAAACTGGCACAAAGCCATAAAAATGGACAGCCTTTACTGGCCGTATCATATCAGTGAGCTAAATCGGTTTTCAAGCCCTTTGGTCAGCGAATATGGTGTCCGCAATATCCCAACGAAATATCTTATTTCGCCACAAGGGAAAATCATCATGGTCAATCCAACTTTTGCTGAGATAACAGATTTTTTGAGAAAAAATATGTGAATTGAGAATGGGAAATGATTAGATTTTTCATCCTTAACCCCTAACTCCGATTATTTAGGTATTCTATTACCTGATTTTTAAAGAGGTCGCTATTTTTCTTTGCGATTTCTGATGTGTTCCATTCGTTGTTGATATTGAGTTTATAGATGGATTTGCTTAGTTCAATGATCTCTTTGGGCGAGTGTTTGCTTAGTTTATTGATGTCTTTGAGTCTGATGAAGAGCTTGTGATAGGCTATCATTGCTATGAAATTAGCCGTGAGCCAACCTTCTAAAACGTAGCGATTTTGCATATACATCAAATCAGCTTTCAAGAAGTTTTTGTATGCATCAAAAATGGTTTCAATCTCATTCCTTTGCTTATAGGCACAATAGATTTGTTCGGGTGTTTTGTCCGATTTTATATCGTAGATAAAAGTCAAAGTGCCAAAACCGCTTAGTTTTTCAGTAAATTTGTCTTTAGTGTATATTTTGGGATGCGATATTATTCTTGCCACATAATCCGATTCTTCTTTTGCTCGCAAACCTTCGTCTAAAAAGGTAATAAAGTTTTTATCCTCGCTTTTGTATTTGTAATACCAAATAATTCTATTCTGATAAATAAAATATTCGAGTTTACTTTTGAAGTTAGCTTCTTGTAAAGGTTTGTAATCTATAAGTTTGTTGTTTCTTTGTAATGGAATGATGTATTGTAATCCCTGAGTTTGCATCATTGCAATGTTTTCCTTACTGTAAATTCCTTTGTCTCCAATGTAAATCACGTTTTGTATGTTCATCTCTTCTACACAAAGAGCCATTGATTTGAGGTCAGTAATATTACCGTTTATCAATCGGTAGTAAACTGGCTGTTTCGTCTGTGCAGAAAAGAGATACATCAATCGCACCTGCTTTTCAAAATCAAAATCTGGATTGTAGCCTTTGGCATTTACCGTCAGCAATTCCGATTTGCTGAAAACGTGTGTAGAATCCATCATCACAAATTCGGGAGGAACAACGCCTTTCCTGTTTTATCCAACAAAGATTTCATCCAGCCAACTACGGCAGTTCTGATTTCGGCTCTCTGAATTTGATTACCCATCCTGGTAACGCCATAAGATACCTAATCCAACATGCCAAAAATAAAACCATAAATCGTATAAAACAAACATTTTTAAGAAATTATTTCTGAAAAGGTAGTTTCAAAGAGGTGCTTTAGCGGAGTTAGGGTTGAACTCGATCTAACACCTTACTTTCAATCCAAATTCATCAATCCGACTATCGCTTGACTACTGTAATCGTTTGTCTTTCTTGTTGTCCAAATAATGTGATATAATACATGCCTTCAGCCAAATCTGAAAGTTGAATTTGACAAGATATCGCATCAGTAGGTATTTGTCCTGACATTACGGATCTGCCTTCAATATTTAGCACTTCGTATTGTGTATAACCTGAATGCTCCCAATTGACGATTATAGATTCGGTAGTAGGGTTAGGATAAACGACTATTTCGTTGCCAGATTTATTGGCTTCAACCTTTCTAATACCCAATTCCGTTTGCTTACCATCATAATCCATTTGGCTAAGTTTGACATAAAAAGCTGGACTAACACCCTTGTATTCAAAATCAAAATGATAAGATGTGTTGTTGTGCTTGTTATAAGCCTCTTGTTTTCCTATTACATCATAGGTCTTTCCATTATCTGAAATAGATACAACGTACATTTCATTATTGATCTCAGATTGAACATTCCACAGTAGCTGATAAGTCGCATCTTTAAGGTGTTTAACATCTAAATTAGTCAACTGAACAGGAAGTGGCGTAAAAAATATATCATAAAAGTCATTACCTATCGAAATGGGTTTGAGCAAACTTAATTGTACATAAATAGTATTATCATCGGTTCCGTCTATATCATTATCACTTTCAAATCCTTCATTATCTATCTCGATTACTTTATATTTACCCATGGGCAACATATCAAAATGATAAATTCCTTCATCGTCTGTAATGGCAGTCATCAAATGTCCTTCTTTGTTATAAATAGGAAGATCTGTTTCAGCATCAACAAGATATACTCTAACTCCTGACAAAACCAAATCTTTTTTTCGATCTATAACCATTCCAGAAATACTACCGACAAGTTCACGGAAAGTAAATTTGTTAATTTTGATTGCCTGGCTATTGCTCAAGCCATCATCTTCACTACCGTTGGCTAAGCATATTTTAATATTTTCAATTGGTTCTTCCGAATATATTCTAACCGCTCCTGCTGGATCATCGTGTTTCAGATCGCCTTTGAATCCTGGAAGATATAAGGCTTTTATCTGCTGGCCATTAATGATTAATTGAGACAATTCCGACATTTTAGAAATTGTAAGCGGTACTTCTCCAATAGAATTGTACGCAATCAAGTGTAAACTATCAAGAAAAGTTGAAATTGGTCGCTTTCCAGATTGTATCATATCAATATCAAAAATCGTAAAGTCTTCAAGAATTATTGGCTTGTCAAAGGCAAAGTTCAAGCAAACATTTTGACCAGACTCATTAGATTTAACCTGAAATGCAAGGTTGCCTTTTCCAAAGAATGTGTTCGTCTTGGTATAGTCATTAAACTCTGAAAGATTTAAAGGCGTAGTATTCATCCCAAAAGTATCTAACATATCAACTTGAACTACTACTCCACCAACATGATACGTATTGTGTGTATCTCCACCTTTCCATACTGCCCTATTACCGATAATGTCATTTTCCCACGTAAAGTCTATAGGAACATGATACTGATATTCCTGAGCATATAATATAGCACTACTAAATAAGCCCAAAATTAAAATAAGCAGATTATATTTTAGATGCTTCATCTCTTAATATTTATACTAAATTTTAAAAATAATATTAGGTTTAAGCTGATAATTCAACTAAAACACATTATAAATATATCTAATATTATGCCAAATTTAAAATTGAGCAAAAAATAAAAGCGATAATTTTGATTAGAACTTGCAGTTAGACGATTTCAGAATGAATTGTAAATGATTAGTGGTTTTTTGATTGATGATTGAAATTGAGTATTATTGCAAATAAATTTGCAATGCCATAATCTTCACACTTCAAGCCGACAACTATCAACCATCAACCGACAACCAATTAAACCTTTAAACACATTCACCCTGTGGGATAATAAATATCCAACAGGGTAAACCATTGAACCATTATAACAACTCCACAAATCTAACAGATCAACAAATCAACAGAAAAAAATCAATCCTTCCATTCATTCGGTATAAGACAGACCGGAATAGGTTTTATTTTATGTAAATTGGCGTTATGTCTTTTCGTGTATATCTCAAAAACTTCCTTTTCTCTACCTGAAAATGCTTCTATAGTATTCCCTACTTCAATATGTTTCATAGCCCATTCAAGTTCTGGATAGGTAGCGCCTATCTGATCCTCGTCGCTTGAGCCGTCATCAAATAATCCATCCGTTGGAACAGCTGTTTGTATCTCCTCGATGATACCTAAATATGCAGCTACTTGATATACTTCCGACTTCAAAAGATCTGCTATTGGACTGATATCCACACCGCCATCACCATACTTAGTGAAAAAACCTACGCCAAAGTCTTCTACTTTATTTCCTGTCCCTGCTACGATATAATTATGAATTCCCGCAAAGTAATACAGCGTAGTCATCCTAAACCGCGAACGACTATTGGCTTCAGCTAAATCTGTATTTTGTGCAGAATCCGGCATGAGACGGACAAATGCGTCAAAAACAGGTGTCAAATCAATTTCCTGATTACTGACATGACCAAATTTCGACTGTAACCATTGGATATGGTTTTTTGCTCTACTCACCTCATTGCTTTTCTGTCGAATCGGCAATTCTAAGCAAAGTAAAGGATATCCAGTCATAGCGCACAGTGTAGAAACTACAGCAGAATCTATCCCACCAGATACGCCGATGACAAAACCTTTTTGACGAGAATCCACTAAATATTGGCGAAGCCAGTCCACAATATGTAAAACAATTTTTTCTGTCTGCATCTCTCTGATTACTTTTTCTATCTAAAATTATTACATTTTCCAAACCATAAACAACCACAAATTAAAGCATTGTTGCATGATTAGCAAAAATTATTCATTTAAAATTCATCACGATTAGCTTAGCGAGGACGCTAAGCTACATTTTAGTTCAATCCTTGCTTGAATATGTCAATATTTATTAGGCATGGATAATCAATTTAGTCTAAAAATTCCATCTTTTGTGTATGTATTCACTAAAAAGCATTACTTTTAGTGAATTGATTCACTGAAAAGCTATACATTTGGTGTTTTAATGTTGTTTACTAATATACCTTTTTTATGTATTTGTTTCGAAAAGATCAATAAATAACAGATAAACCCCTTTGAAAAATTAGTTAAAATAGTCTTTAAATGGAAGATATAATTGACCAAATAAAAAATTTACATAAATTACATTGTGTGACTAAAGATTTTAATCACATCATCGAATATCAACCAGGTTCTTGGAAAAGGTTCGAGCCGACTAAATTCGTTTATTCTTATTTTGCATTCAATACGTTATACAATTACGATTGGGAGGCATCAATTAAGGAACGAACATTAATTTCTTTTCCAATAGATGGAGAAGAAAAACTTAATGAAATGAATAAAATAAAAAAAATGATTGATTTCTTTTTTAAATATTTTGAACAATCAGACTCAACTGATTTTGTTAGAACTATATGTAGATCAGAAAATCAAAGACACAAAGAACCCTTACTTGAAGCAATTGAGGGAATAACACGAGATGACAATATATCTGAATCAGAACGTATTGACTTCAAAAAGGAATTTAGAAAACTTTTAGAATCAGAGAAATTAATTCAAGGAAAACTCAAAAACGACATACTTCGATTTATATATAATGTACGCAATAATATTTTCCACGGAACAAAAACAACCATTGAAATGACAAATGAAGGACAAAGAATAAGACTAAATATTTATGCAAATATTTTAATCGCTACGAATGATCTATTATTCAAGGCACTTGAACGTTCACTTATTTTTAGATTAGACAAAAAATATAAATTCAGTATATGACAGACCCACGTAATTTAAGGCGCGTTTTTGACATCCTAAATGGAGAGGGATGTATTTTAGGATTAAAAAAAGATCTTTCTGGAAATTTATACCTTAGTTCTTATCTCAAAGACGGTTCTGGAAATGTGTTTTATTCTGTATCTGAGCAACAGTTGAAAGATTTTGCTCAATCTAAGATAACAATACAAGAAATGTATCTTACTTCAAATGAATTTATGGTACAAGTGAGATTTAGAAATGAAGTAAAAACCTATTTGAAAGAGGAATTTCAAGATAATTTGTTTTATGGATCGGATTATTACAAAGATATATCTGAATCCTTGAAATCAAAAGAATTTGAAAGATTATACGGTAGCTAACAACTAATTCAAATGGATCCAAAAGGATACACCTTTACACCATTAAACAAATAACTCCACTTTTTTCCAAGCACATCAAAACTTCTTTTTCAGCGTCTGCATAAAAACTTATAAATATATGAATTATAATCACTTGCAAGCAAAAACGTAGGTAAATAATTTTAGAATAAATTTGAATACTTGGGTTTATTTTGCACACATTTTTACCCTAAGCAAAAGACGTTCAGTTGTTATGGACGGCTTATTAATAATTGGCATTTACGCTTTTTATTTATATCTTGTTTATAAAAAGTGCATTGCAGACAACTAACACTTGCCCTCTACTATACACAATAAAGGATAAATATTAAACAGTTATTTCACAAAACCATCAAAACAACCCACTTATCACACCATCATTGCTAATATCAATGTATTCTGCGCTTGGTATTGGTGGCAATCCAGGCATACGCATCACATCACCTAATAGCGGAATGACAAATCCTGCTCCAGCTGAATATTCAAATTCTCTAACTGTAATCTTAAATCCTCTTGGACGACCAATTTTCTTTTCATCGTCGGACAAAGATGCCGGTGTTTTAACCATACATACCGGAAATTCATTGAAACCAAGTTTATCAATTTGCTTCAGTTGGGTTCTTGCCTTTGATGTATATTCTACGCCGTCTGCACCATAGATTTCTGTAGCAATGGTATTGATTTTGGATTCGATAGAATCTGTCAACTGATACAAAGGTTGGAATGTATTCGTACCAGCTTCTATACTCTCCACTACCGCTTTAGCCAACTCTGAAGCTCCTTTTCCACCTTCAACAAATGCGCGGCTTACTACTGCCTTCACGCCCATGCCGGCACAAAGCTCCCTGATAATATCGTATTCTGCTTCGGTATCTGTCGGAAAGGCATTGATAGCCACTACTGGGTTGATACCAAATTTCTGTATATTTTCTATATGTTTTTCTAAGTTGGCAAATCCTTTTCTGACAGCATCGACATTGGGTTCAGTTAGGTTATCTTTATCAGCTCCACCATGGTGTTTGAGCGCTCTGACCGTTGCTACTACCATAGCACCATCCGGCTTCAAGCCCGATTGTACACATTTGATGTGCATAAATTTCTCCGCGCCCAGATCTGCACCAAATCCCGCTTCTGTTACTACATATTCAGCTAAACTCAATCCTGTAGTTGTAGCAATGACCGAATTGGTACCTTGTGCAATACTCGCAAAAGGTCCACCGTGCAAAATAGCTGGATTTCCTTCCAAAGTCTGAACCAAATTGGGTTTGATGGCATCTTTTAGTAGGGTCGTCATGGCACCAACTGCTTTTAGGTCTCTTGCAAATATCGGATTGCCGTCAAAGGTCATTCCAACGTAGATATTGCCGATGCGTCGTTTCAAATCTTCTATATCTGTCGCTAAACAAAGGATGGCCATGATTTCTGACGCTGCTGTGATGTTAAAACCATCTTCACGGATGATACCATTTCCCTTTCCACCCAAACCGACGACAATCTGACGTAGCGCTCGGTCATTCATATCCATGACACGCTTCCATGCTACAGTACGTGGGTCAATATTCAGACTATATTTTTTGTTTTGTATATTATTATCTATCAACGCAGCTAAAAGGTTATTGGCCTTTTCGATCGCTGAAAAATCTCCTGTAAAATGCAGGTTTATATCTTCCATTGGGATTACCTGAGCATAACCACCGCCTGCTGCACCGCCTTTCACGCCGAAAATAGGACCTAATGAGGGCTCACGCAATACTGCAATCGTTTTATGTCCGTTATAATTCAATCCATCAACAAGACCTATCGACATGGTTGTTTTTCCCTCGCCATATTTTGTAGGTGAAAGCGCTGAAACGAGTATTAATTTCCCCTTTGGGTTTTGCTGTCTTAGATGTAGCGGCAATTTCGCTTTGTATTTACCATAGTATTCAAGATCATCTTCCTGAATCCCTATTTTAGCCGCTATGTCTCTGATGTGTTGTATTTTCGCCTGTTGAGCGATTTCGATGTCGCTTGGAAAAGTTGCCATGTTAAAATATTTTGTTCGCAAATATCCAAAAAATAACGATTATGATGTTATAATATTACAAAATAATTTATCAAAATGAATATATAATCTATTTGATCCGTTTATCGAACATTTTGACAGGATTTTTCATTGTATTATAATCCTTTGTTGATAACCAATAAGTATATTTAAACAATGTGGTACAATATTCAACCAAAAGATGAGAAATGATTGAAAATTTAACCATTATATTCAATTTTGAAATTGACAATTAAACATTTTTTAAATATATAATTCCTGTTAATCAATCGTATTTAAAATCGTAAAAAAATTAAAATTGAAAGCCATAAAGTCTGAAATATCCACTGCTGAAATATTAGAAGATAAAAAGCAACTCAGAAAATTCATCCATATAAAAGGTGCTAGATCGAATAATCTAAAAGACATAGAACTACTAATTCCTAAAAATAAATTGGTCGTTGTAACAGGTTTGTCCGGATCAGGAAAGTCATCATTAATTATTGATACATTATATGCAGAAGGTCAACGAAGATATGTTGAAAGCCTTTCGTCTTATGCCAGACAATTCCTTGATAGGATGAAAAAACCAGAAGTGGACTTCATCAAAGGAATCAGTCCAGCGATTGCCATTGAGCAAAAAGTTAGTAATTCCAACGCACGATCTACTGTTGGATCTATGACTGAAATCTATGATTTGCTCCGACTTTTATATGCACGGATTGGTAGAACCTATTCGCCTATTTCGGGTCAGGAAGTTAAAAAACACCAGGTTAGCGATGTCGTTAATTATATTTTCCAATTAGCTGAAGGAAGTAAAGTACAGCTCTTAATTCCTTTACAGCGCAAACATGAAAGGACTATAGCACAGGAATTGGATCTCCTCATGCAAAAAGGTTATACCCGTGTAGTGAGCAATGGTCAGGTAATCAGTATTCAGGATTTATTGGACAATGAATCAATAGATAAAAACATATCGGTCTTTCAATCTCCTTATGACTTTAAAATCGTTATCGATAGGTTTGTAGTCAATAGTGATGAAGAAAACAAAAAACGTGTGGCAGATTCTGTTTTGCTTGCATTCGCTGAGTCTGAAGGAGAATGCTATATAGATACATTTGATGATAAGATCAAATATTTCAATAATCGTTTTGAAGCGGACAATATAGAATTTATCGCTCCAACTCCACATCTTTTCAACTTTAATAATCCACATGGTGCATGTCCAAAATGTGAAGGTTATGGAAAAGTCATAGGTATAGATTCTAATTTAGTGATTCCTAATGAAAATCTGAGTATTTACGATGAAGCTATAGCTTGTTGGCGTGGCGATAAAGGGAAGATGTGGAATGCTGATATCATCAGACATGCTGAAAAACTTGATATTCCTATCCATAAACCATATCGAGAATTAACCGAAGAGCAGAAGGATATAATATGGAAAGGAAATAAATGGTTTAGCGGTATTAACGCTTACTTTGAAATGTTGGAACAAGAATCCTATAAAATTCAAAACAGAGTGATGATATCTCGGTATCGCGGTAAAACCACCTGTGATATGTGTAAAGGTACTCGATTGAGAAATGAAGCTTTATATATCAAAATCGGAGGTAAACATATTGGAGAATTGAGCCGCTTGCCTGTGAATGAATTATTGGAGTTTTTCACCCAGCTTACTTTAAACGAACATGATACGACCGTAGCTACAAGAATCCTGACTGAGATAAAAAACAGGCTAACTACTATGGCAGACATAGGTCTTGAATATCTGACTTTAGATAGAATCGGAAGTACACTCAGTGGAGGAGAGACTCAACGGATCAATCTGACCAGAACATTGGGAAGTACCTTGACTAACTCTTTGTATATACTTGATGAACCAAGTGTAGGATTACATCCAAGAGATACTGAAAATTTGGTTGGTGTACTCAAAAAATTACGTGATCAAGGAAATACTGTGATCGTTATCGAACATGAAGACACCGTCATCCGTAATGCAGATTACATCATAGATATAGGACCTATGGCAGGTGTTCATGGTGGAGAACTTGTCTTTGCTGGCAAATATTCTGACTTTATTTCAGGTAAAGATAACGGTATAACGGCGGACTATATAACCGGTAGAAAGCATATATCTATAGCTCCACACAAAAGAAAATTCACTAATAATATATATATCAAAGGAGCAAGTCAACATAACTTAAAGGGTATTGACGTTACAATTCCAATTCATGCTATATCTGTCGTGTCAGGCGTATCAGGTTCGGGTAAAACCAGCTTGGTACAACACATACTATATCCGATGCTCAAATCTTTGGTTGAGGGAAGTAGTGATACCACAGTCAGTAAATACGGACAATTATCTGGAGATACACGGCAAATCAAGCATGTGGAAATGATTAATCAAAATCCATTAGGTAAAACATCCAGATCCAATCCAGTTACTTATGTCAAAGCGTATGATGATATTAGAAAATTATTTGCCAATCAACCTTCATCGAAAATAAAGGGATTAGAGCCTAAACATTTTTCTTTTAATGTGGACGGCGGACGATGTGATACGTGTAAAGGAGAAGGAAATGTAACGATTGAAATGCAGTTTCTGGCTGATGTACATATTCCATGTGAAGATTGTAATGGTAAGAAATTTAAAAGTGAAGTATTAGAAGTCACATATCAGGATAAGAATATCAATGATATTTTGGAAATGAGTATAGAAGAAGCACTTGAATTTTTTAATAATCAAAAAGGCATCATTAATAAGATACAACCATTATACGATGTTGGATTAGGTTATATCAAATTAGGACAGGCATCCAGTACACTTTCTGGTGGAGAAGCTCAAAGAGTAAAACTTGCATCCTACTTAGCTAAAGAATATAACTCTAAAAGTATCTTCTTTATATTTGATGAACCAACGACTGGATTACATTTTCATGATATAGATAAGCTCATGGATGCATTCAATGCTTTAATAGAAAATGGTCATACCATATTAATAGTCGAGCACAATACGAGCGTGATACAAGCAGCAGATTGGGTTATAGACTTGGGTCCAGAAGGTGGTAAAAAAGGTGGAAGTTTATTGTATGAAGGACCACCAGAAGGTCTTAAAAATATTGCTAATTCATTTACAGCACGGTACATTTAACTAAACAATCATCTCGCTCAAAAAAGTTGATAAAATTAAAGCTTTTGATCATCAACATTTGCGAATAGAATTTAGACAAGTACTTATAATAATGAATCAGTTTAAATTTTTACTTTACGTTCCACGTGGAACATAAAATAAATAAAATTAAAATATTGTTCCACGTGGAACATAGAAATTAGATAAAAACAAGTTGTAAAAAATCTTATGAATTTAACAGTTTTTATTGTTACAAAACTATAAAAATGCTATACATTTGTACTGACAAATAAATTAGCACTGGTTAGGGATTAACTCCCTTTCCGGTTAATTTTAATACCAAGATGATGATTGAAATTTATATAATAACTGTTAGTGTTATATTTCTAAAATACCTCTAAATCCTCTCGCAGCGTAATATGAATCTGCACCATTGTGATACGTAAATACTGTTCCAAAACGATAATCACAAAACAAAGCTCCTCCCAATTTCCTGATACTTGCAGGTGTATCTATCCAACTTGATGTCTTACTATCAAATCCAAAAAAGGTATGATATTTTTTATATTCTTTTTCTGTTAGTAATCTGATACCCATCTTTATAGCTACATCACAAGCATTGTCTATCGGCTTATGTTGCTTTCTTGATTCCCAAGCTGCTTTATCATAGCATAAACTTCTTCTACCTAACGGACTCTCTTTAGCGCTATCTATGAATACAAATTTATCTGTTACAATATTCCATGCTACTAAGCTGGGTTCTCCACCTGTAGATTCCATAGCTTGCAATGATTGTAGAAGTTTATCATTATTTATAATTCTATTTTTCACTTGAATCCAATCTAAATCATCTATAGTAACATTGGAAGCTAAAAATCTATGATACAATAATTCTATAAAAGACGCTGTAATACTATCAGAACTCATAACAAAAATACTTATGAAATATCATAGATGAATATTTTCAAAAACTAAACATTATCTATATTCAACGTATAAGATTCCTTTGGATCATCCATAAAAGTGTTGGCTTCAACTTTATTTAGAAAATCATTCAAAGCAATATTGAATAAATCTGGAAGTTCCATCATAGGAGCATGACCACACTTATCTACCTTTACAAGCAGAGAATTTTTTAATAACTCATTAAACTTTTCTCCTACCCATATTGGTGTCACACTATCCTGAATACCCCAAACCAACAATGTTGGCGCTTCTATCAAATGTAACTTATCTTCGAGATTATGACGAACTGCTGATTTAGCAATTGCTATAACACAGATCGCTCGTTTAAGGTTATTAACTGTTTCAAATACTTCATCTACTAATTCCTTGGTAGCAATGGCAGGATTATAAAATACATCCTCAGCTTTTTTCTTGATAAATTCATAATTGCCACGTTTCGGAAAAGTGCTTCCCATAGCGCTTTCAAATAATCCACTACTTCCTGTCAGCGTCATACTTATCACCTTTTCAGGATTTTTCATGGTATAAAGTTGTGCTATGTGACCACCAAGCGAATTTCCAAGAATATGAACTTTATCCAATTTTTTATATTCAATAAAATCCTCTACATATCCTACAAGATTCATTACTGTAAGGCTTCGTGGTGAGATCTCAAATAAAGGTAATATAGGAATCACTATATTGTATCTATCAGAAAATCCACGAATAATACCGTCAAAATTACTTAAAGCACCTAACAAACCATGAAGTAAAACGATTGGTACTTTTCCTGGATTTGTTTCTATATACTTGAATTTTTTCTCATCCTTTATTTCAAATTGTTGTATCATGGTCTATTCTCTTTTGTTTGATTAACTCGTTTTTTTAAAAAAAATCTTTAAACAATGCTCTTGCTTTTATTTAAAATAAAATAAATATACATTACTACGGAAATTAATAATAATGCACCACCTTGATGTAAAACTCCCCATAACACTGGTATTTCATTTTTACTACTCAGCACTGTTATGATACCCAACAAAGCTTGTAAAGATATAACGCTAATTAGTGCAAAACCAATGTTTTTTAAATTTATTCTATTAATATTTTTTCCATATTTTATCATTCTAAAACTTATCCAATAACCTATTATCATTAAAAAATAAGCTGTATTTCTATGTAAAAAATGTATCAAAGCTGGCATAAAAGCATTCCTATCATAATTATTAAAATTATCGGCATTCCATTGATTCATATCAAAAATGATTGACGGAAAATAACTTCCATACATATCTGGCCAAGTAGGATATACAACAGCTGCTCGCATACCCGATAATACTCCGCCAAAAAAGACCTGTATAAAAACAATCCCGATAAATATCCCGAATATTCTATTAATATTTAATGATGTAATATCTAAAATGGGTCGTTCATATCTTGCCCGTAAGTATGTCCATAACAAGGCAAGATAAACAGCAAATGCTATCATTAGGTGTAACGATAGCTTATAAGCATTTACCCAAGGTCGTTCTATCAAGCCACTTGCAACCATAATCCAGCCAAAAGTCGCAGCTAATATTGCAAAAACTACAACAATACCTAAGTTTATTAATATCGTTCTATCTAATTTATTCTTTGCCACAAACCATAAGAAAGGTATCAAAAAAACAAAGCCCATAAACCGAGCCCACAATCGATGGACATATTCCCAAAAATAAATGAATTTGAATTCGCTAAATGACATACCCTCATTTATCTCCTTGTACTGTGGCGTTTGCTTGTATAATTCAAATTCATTTTGCCATGCTGCTTCCGACAGAGGTGGCAATGTTCCACTTACCACTTCCCACTTTGTGATTGATAATCCTGATTCAGTCAACCGGGTTATACCACCGATGACTACCTGAAAAAATACCATGATTATTCCAATCAACAACCAATTTAAAACGGCCTTTGAATATCTTTTAGACTCAATCATGCAACAAAAATAAACATTGAAATTCATAAAAAAAAATTTCATTGAAATGCGTTCCATTTTTTTGTAATAATATTTAAATTTATATATAAAATAATTTATAAATTATTATTACTTATGTGGATATGTGGATAAAGTTCCTAAAATATATATTCACTTTTTTATATACATTTTATCTACAATATTTATAAAAATAAATCATTGAAAATTAACTAATTAACATTTTAACAAGTATTATAAACATTCCAATAGTTAATAATTTTTGTATAAAATTGGATGTGGATTTTGAGTTAAATCAGTGACGAAAATATCATTAAAATGTTTATATAAAATAATTTATAATATATATAATTTAATTTTGGTTATAAACTGTTATTTTTACAAATGATTTAACATTTTGTATGTGGATAACTTAAAATTAATACAATTAGTAGTCATTAGATTATATATTTTTCTTTTTTAATATGTTTATAATTTATTTATGAAAGTAGTTTTACAACGGGTAAGCAAAGCCAGTGTTTTTATTGATGGGAATAACCATGCTGCTATAGATCAAGGAATTTTAATATTACTTGGTATTGAAGAATCTGATATGCAAGAAGATGTTGATTGGCTTGCTTCTAAAATTTCTGGTTTGCGCATATTTAGTGATGAAGCATGTAAAATGAATTTATCTATACATGAAATTAATGGCAACTTTCTTGTGATAAGCCAGTTTACGCTCCATGCAAGTACTAAAAAAGGAAACCGACCTTCATATTTACAGGCTGCAAGACCCGAGATAGCTATCCCTTTGTATGAATATTTCAAAGAAAAATTAGCTGAAGTATCAGGAAGATCAGTTTTGAGCGGTGTTTTTGGTGCCGATATGCAAGTACAACTGATTAACGATGGTCCTGTTACTATTATTATTGATACAAAAAATAAAGTGTAATGAATATATCAACTTTACAAGAAATGGTAGATACATGGATAAAAACGATAGGTGTTCGTTATTTTTCCGAATTGACAAATATGGCTATACTTACCGAAGAAGTCGGAGAAGTTTCCCGTTTGATAGCTCGTATGTATGGAGAGCAATCCTTTAAAACAGCTATGAGTCCAGAAGAACAAAAAGAAAAATTGGCTGATGAACTTGCTGATGTAATATGGGTAATAGCCTGCCTTGCCAATCAAACAGGTATAGACTTACAAACAGCTATTACTAAAAATATGGAAAAGAAAACCAATAGAGACTTTATGAGACATAGGAATAATGATAAGTTGTGAAGGTAGTTTGGGTGTAGAGATTTATTTTGCTTTGATGTTGTGAAGTTCATTGTTTTGGTATGATAAGTTAATCGTTTATGAGATTAGGTTTATTGCAGAATATATTAATGGGCAGCTAAGTCAAATTATAACAGAATGAGTGCTGTTTCTAAAAATATTGAATATGTCGCAAATAATATATATATTTGCGACAATATAAAAACAATCAAAATGAATCAAAGTGTTTATAATCAATTGTTTAATAAAATATTTTTACAAAAAGAAGGCGTTTTGATATTTTTGGAAGATTTCCTTGAATTAGGAAGTCAAAAGGCAGTGAGCAAAAATCTCGAACGTATGGTCGATCATGGTATTCTTACAAGAGTAGCCCGTGGTATCTACTTGCTTACAAAAAAGGATAAAGATTTAGGTAGCTTGATGCCCACATTGGATAAGGTTGCAAAAGCAATAGCTGCCAGAGAAAAAGCCGTTATTGTTCCTTCGGGTTTGGTCGCCATGCAGGAACTTGGCCTTTCCACACAAGTACCCATGAATGCTGTATATCTTACAGATGCTACACCGCGTAAGATACAGGTAGGCAACAGATATATCATTTTCAAAAAGACAACACCTAAAAAACTGGCCTTAAAAGGCAAAATCAGTAGTTTGGTGATAAGAGCCATGCAAGAGATCGGCAAGGATAGTCTCACAGAAGACCATCTGACCAAAATAGCGGCATGGATAACCAAAGAAAAACCGACAGACCTGATGCATGACGCAAAATTAGCACCCATCTGGATAAGAAACATTTTACTTGAGATGCACAAAATGAACAAAGATGAAATGGTTTAGCACAGATGACGATAGACGAAGAACGATCTTAGAGCAAACATCAGCACAAACTGGTGTGCCTGAGCATGCCGTGGAAAAAGATTTTTGGGTTTGTATCATCCTGAAACTACTCTTTGAATCAAAACATGGCGTGCATTTGCTTTTCAAAGGTGGTACATCATTGAGTGGTGATGACCAGACTTTGAGAAAAAAATCGCTTGATTTTCAGTTTTCCGGTTCCGTTAATTTATCATAAAAATATTCAAGGTTTAGACAGTAAGAATAGCATATCTTGCATTATTTTTTAAAACTAATTTAAGATAAACAATATTTTTAGTGGACGACTAACTAAACAAATACTGTATATCTTCTTTACTCAGGCTCTTAAAAAATGCTTTATCGTTTTGTACGATTTCTTTTGATAGTGCCAATTTTTTCTCTTGGAGCTTAATGATTTTTTCTTCGACAGAATCTTTGCATATCATCTTATATGCGAAAATCTTGTTTTTCTGACCAATTCTATGTGTTCTGTCTATGGCTTGCTGCTCGACAGCAGGATTCCACCATGGATCCACTAAATATACATAATCTGCTTCCGTAAGATTAAGACCAACGCCACCGGCTTTTAGTGAAATCAGGAAAACTTTTATATCTTGTTGCTCCTGAAATTTATCAACTTGTCTTCGACGCTCTTCGGCAGGCGTACTTCCGTCTAAGTAGCAATATTGCATATCCATTTGGTCAAATTCATTGCGTATCAGCGCAAGCATCTCTGTAAACTGTGAGAAAATCAACATTTTGTGGTTTCCTGTGTTTTCAGCTATTTCGCGCATCAACTCCCGGATTTTTACGCCTTTATGGTTGAGATGATCTTCATCTTTTACAAGTCTTGGATCATCACATATCTGTCTGAGCCTTAGTAAGCCTTCGAGGATGTAAATACCAGATTTTCCAAGACCTTCGTTGTCGATTTTGGATAATATCGATTGTCGGTAGTACTCTTTGTAATCATCGTACAATTGTTTTTGACGACTTTCCATTTGACACCAAAGTATCGTTTCTGTTTTTTCAGGAAGATCGACCAATACTTCTGATTTTGTCCTTCGTAGCATAAAAGGCTTAATCAGATTGCGCAACATAAACCCAGCTTCAGGATCGCCAGATTTATCTATTGGATTGGCAAATTCTTGCTTGAAAAAGTCTTTATTTCCAAGCATACCCGGATTTAAAAAGTTAAATTGTGCAAAAATATCGTACGTGTTATTCTGTAAAGGTGTACCACTGAGTATAAATTTATTTCGAGCATTGAGCAGTTGCACCGATTTGGTAGAAAGCGCATCTGGGTTTTTTATTGCCTGGCTTTCATCAAGGACGACATATTCCCATGATATTTTACTTAGTCGCTCTATATCATTGCGCACGATACCGTAGGAAGTGATTACGATGTCAAATTCTTTCAATTCTTCTGTATCGATACCTCTTTCTGTACCATAGAATATATAATATTTCAGATCCGGAGCAAATTTTTTCAATTCACTTTCCCAGTTGTAAATCAAGGAAGTTGGACATACTATCAAGTTGACGGCATTTTGGTATTTTTCCTTGATATAGGCGAGAAATGTGATCGTCTGCAACGTTTTACCAAGACCCATATCGTCAGCAAGACAGCCGCCCCAGGATATTTCATCTAAGACTTGCATCCACTGATATCCTGTTTCCTGATAGGGTCTGAGTGTTGCCTGAATTGTTGCTGGAATGGGCGCTGTTTCGATATCTTCAATCTGTAGTAATTTTCGCTTTTTCTCTTCTATTTCTCGGATGATCTCTTCGTCATCAATCTGGTTAAACAACAATTCCACGATGTTGAATTGCTTTTTGTTTATACGTATGCTGTCCTTTTCTTCTTTGCTAAATCTGAATAATTGAGTATATTTTTCGAGCCATTCTTCTGGAAGTAATCCGATACTGCCGTCATCCAATACGATAAAATCCTGACGACTTAGCACTGCCTTGCGAATATCTTTTAGTGAAACTTCCTTATCGCCGTAAGTCACTTTTATCTGCACATCAAACCAATCTATGCCACTCGATATTTTCATATCCCATGTTGGTTTGTTGGTATTGTATTTGAACCTTTTCAGCTCATTAAACCCGGTAATTTTGATGCCTTTTGCGATTAGATCTCTTGTAAAACTGATAAACCAGTTTTGCTTCATGACCTGGTCAAACGGTAATGTATAGTAAGGCTGGAAATTTTGATTTCGGAAGTGGCTGTGCCAGGATTTAATATATGCTAAAAAACTCCTTTCATCAATTTTGTTTCGTTTTATTAAATAATTGGGATCGGCTTTATCGGTAACGAATTGTGCTTCCGAATGCATATCGAACTGATAGTCGCCATAATAATATATAGGTTCTATGATTAATGTGGAACTTTGAAATTCTTTGAGATGAATACCCGGTGTCAAAGTATAATCCCGTACTTTTACTTCCATATTATCAGGTAATTGTACACCAAATTTTTCGGAAAGTGGCAATAAAACTTCCTGTAAAACACGGCGCTCAAATTTGACAGGAAAAATCAAAACACCCGTCGGCATATTTTTTAGAAATGGTGTCAGCGGATTATTTTTGATTAAGTAAAACCTATTTCCTGATTTCAACAGCTTTCCATAAAAAAGACCTTTTTTGTCGTTCGTATCAAAGATGATTTCTCCCTCGATGTTCCTGAATACAGTTTTTACAAAAATAAATTTTTCAGTGTATTCAACCACAATTTCTGGTTCCAGCATGGTTTTATCCAAATTAAATGGTACTAAATTGGCTTTTGAAAACTTTTGACCTTCCAAAAGACTTATTGGCTTGAATCTGCACAAAAAATCATGATTTTGTTCCAATTTTTCAAAAAAGTATTCTATGTAAGAATCCTTTAATTTTGGAGCATAAGAAGTGGAAACGTAACTATATGAAACATAGGAAGTCTCAAAAGCGATTTTTTCCTTAAAAATCAAAAAACTGAATTGCATCAATATATCAAACACCTCCGGACTGAGTACCGATAGTTTACTCAGGTTATCTTTCAGGTCGATGTTGATTTTTGTTAGTTTTTCATTGTTTTTTTCATCTTTTTCTATCGAATAAGCACCAATTTTTACAGGAAAATTATTATGTTCATCTTTGTTTATTTGAAACAACAGCCCGATTTCATGCTTATAATCTGTAAATCTTCCAGGTGTATATAAGGAAGAAGAATCCTGAATTATATTGTTCAGAAAATCTAAACTTTTTACAGAAACGAGATCTTCTGGCTTTTCAACTATAACTAATTCATCTCTATAATTTGTATTAAAAACAAAGGCTTCTGCTTCTTTATCATCAACAGTAAGTCCGTAATT
Organism: uncultured Aureispira sp.; assembly: GCA_964399855.1. Classification (GTDB taxonomy): domain Bacteria; phylum Bacteroidota; class Bacteroidia; order Chitinophagales; family Saprospiraceae; genus OLB9. The sequence continues at coordinate 43,505 of CAYNSF010000001.1, forward strand.
TGCCAAAAGATCATTCTTTTCATGAATTCTTTTTAAATAGGGCAAAAAAGGATTTCTATTACTGTTTTCATATAAATAATACGTGGCTTCAAGCGCATGTAGGCACATTATGTTTTGAGATATGGTACCACAATCACACGTTATAATTATATTGTCTTGAATATCAATGTTATATAAGATATTATGTATAGTGCTTCCAGACTGATGTAGTATATTAAATCCGTCAGTAGTCTTAGAGGCAATTTTAATTTTTTTGTTTTTAAATTCTTTTTTGGATACTTTCCTTAGAAGATTTTTTAAACTGTTGAAAGTGAAATTATTTGCTTCATTTATGATAAATGGACCAGGTATATCATCGGTATCAAGTTTATTATAGGATGATGCTTGAGATGAGGGTAAATAAATGATTTTTGTATCTTCTTTTGACTTCTTTTTTTTCTCTTTATCCGCTTTTTCTAATTCCTTTATTATTGCTTCTTTTTCTTTTTTTAATTGATCTTTTTTTCGTGTAGCTTGAAGTGAGTTGATGACTCTTGCCGTATGTAAACATTTTCCGTTATTACTAAAATCATTACAATCACAATTGATAGATGGTTGATCTTTAAGCATGTTGATCATTATAGAAACAGCCTTATCATGTGTATCATCTAAATAGGTCAAATATCTACCGATCATCCTTCGTGGTTTGATAGGTTCTTCTACAGAGGTCGCACCTTTAAACGGAAGCACATACTCTTCGATGAGTTTCTCGATCTGTTCATCCGTGAATAACTCTGTCAGGTCAATGGGATTGTTAATAGGGTTATTCATGTATCTTAAAATTAAGCAAACCGCAAATCTGGTAATTAAATTTTAATTTTTATAAATTCTTCCAACAAATTTAAGTCTTTCTGTTTTAAAAATGTGTAATTTTCATGATTTGAAAGCCTTTCAGCTAAGTATTCTTGTTCCGTTTGTCCTGGAGTGGGTATCCAGATTGCCTTAATACCAAGTAGGTGTGTGTCCATAACTGTACTGTAACCGGATCTAGAGATAAGCAACTTAGATGAGTTTAATAATTGCTCTATTGCTGTTCCAAAAGCAAAATCCAAAACCGTAATATGATTTGGATATTGATAAGTCATTGTTGCCTTGGATCCTCTGACAAAAACTATGCTGTATTCTTCAAGCAAACTTAGGATATCCCAAAGCTTCTTTTCTAAAATCGTCCTTTGTGGTTCTGGTCCGGATAGTAATACCATTATATCATAAGAAAAAGGTATATTCAATTTATTAATTCTCGTTATTGGACCGATGAATGTAGCATTTTCAATATTGCCATCCGATAAATCAGGACAAAGTGCCTCAGATCCTTGATAGTCTGGTACTAAGCAATGATCAAACCTATGTATAAAACGCTGATGTATATAATTTCCAATAGCACTAATCCATTTCGTTGGATAAAGTATTTTTACCTGATGCGTTAGATATAGACTGGTAATGTTATGATGATATAATCCAAGTCGATTATCAGATAAGATTTTTGTTATTTTGTGTTTTTTAACGAGATGCTGCGTTGTTTTATGCTCTTGATAAATGGTTTTTATGACTCGAAATGAACCCAATATTATATTTACTAATATATTTTCGTAGGTATAGCGAATGTCGTAAGCGGGAAGCGTTTCATATTTGAGTTCTGGAAATTCCTTTTTCAGTAGCTCCAAAGCTGCACCGTCTGAAGCAAGGATGACTTCCTTACAGTTTTGCTTTAGCCATTGGATGATTGGAATACATCTTGCCGCATGTCCCAGACCCCAATGTAAGGGAGCAACCAAGACGATGTCATCTTGTGTAAAATGCGGTTCGAGCGCTTGTATATTGTATGCTGATAATCCCATAATCGGGATAAAGTTACGGATAAAACTAAGGTAACTACATAGGTATGGTCAATTTCAATCAAAAAATGCTCATAATTCTAAGATTTGAAAGCATATACCGGCGTAGTTACAAACTACGAAAGCCTTATCTCGTCATCTGATTCATCAAAAAACTTAAATTCATTGAGGTGATAATTGGAATCGGACGACAAGCTGATCCATTTTTTATACTTGAGATACCATTTCATCTGTACACTTGGAAAACCAGATTTGAGGTAAGCGTGTATAAACTGATTGCTTTTTATCTTGATCTTACTTTTTGGTCTGGATTGGATGATAAAGTCTATGTCTCTTTCTATATCATCAATGACAAGGATAGATGCATTTACTTTCCCGGTTCCGTTACAAGTATAACAAACTTCTGCCGTGTCGATATTGACTTCTGGTCTTGTACGTTGTCGAGTGATTTGCATCAACCCAAATTTGCTGATGGGCAATATGGTATGCTGTGCTCTATCACCTTCCATAAAGTCTCTCATTTTGTTAAAAAGACTTGTTTTGTTTTCGGATGAGCGCATATCAATAAAATCTATGACAATCAGACCACCAATATCCCTGAGTCGTAGCTGACGAGCTATTTCTTCAGCCGCTTCCAAGTTTACAGCTATGGCCGCTTCCTCTTGGTCTTTACGTACCATTTTGGGACCGCTGTTTACATCTATTACGTGCATGGCTTCGGTATGTTCGATGACGATATACGCACCGCTTGACATAGTCGATGTCTTACCAAAAGAAGCTTTTATCTGTCTATTGATATCGTAATGATCAAATATCAACCTGGAACCTTTATAATGTTGCAGGATTTTGACTTTATCGGGTTCTATATTTGTAAGATAGTCTTTGATAGACTGGTACAATTCCTTGTTATCAACTGTGATTTTATTGAAATTGTCATTTAATATATCCCTTAATATACTGGAAGTTTTGTCTATTTCGCTGAGTACCTTATCTGGAGTTCGTTTTTGTTTGAGTTGATCAAAGATCAATGTCCATTTTTCTTCAAGCTCTTTGATATCGTGGTGTAAATCTGCTACTTTTTTGCCTTCCGCCGCAGTACGGACTATGATACCAAAATTTTTTGGTTTGATGCTTTCTACCAATACTTTCAGTCGCTTCCTTTCCTCACTTGATAATATCTTTTTGGAAACGGCGACTACATCAGAGAAAGGTGTTAGTACAAGGTATCTACCTGCCAATGCCAATTCACAACTGAGTCTTGGCCCTTTAGTAGATATAGGTTCTTTCAAAACTTGTACCAGTACATAATCATTTTTGGTAAATATTTGGTCTATTTTACCTGTTTTAGGATTGTCAGGCTCCAATTCAAATCCGTCCAACAAAGGTTGGTTGTACTGACCGTTCATGACGGCTTTGGTGTATTTGATGAGAGATCGGATCTGTGGCCCAAGATCTGTGTAGTGTAGAAATGCGTCTTTCCTATGTCCGATATCCATAAAGCTGGCATTCAGACTGGGCATGAGTTTTTTGACATTAGATAGAAAAATATCACCTACCGTTGAGTTGTCATTTTTTTTCTGCCGATGTATTTCTACTAATTTATTATTTTCAAGCAGTGCTATTTCTACTTCACTGGCTGATGATTTTATTACTAATTCCTTTTCCACTACGTATGTAATAAGCTTAAAAAATTAATTACACATTATTCGTTTGCAACGCATGTATCGTATGTTGCCATTTTCAATTGTGCAATTTTCAAATATCAATAATATAAGTGTCATTTTTTTGATAAATGATAACTTCAATTTGATATGAGAATTAGGAAACAGTAAGCACTTTTAAGGATATCTTATTTAGTCGTTACCCAGATAGAGTTAACTCTAATTTTCTGGATAATTAATTGTAAAAATAGTCCGACAAAATGAATTCAACATGAATACATGTTATGATGATAACAAATAAAAATGTGACCTTTAAAATAGCACTATCAGTAGTAGATGAGTAAAAGCAAAAATATATTGAACGGGAACAACAAAATAAATAATTCCTAAATGTGGCATTATAATTTAATTGTTGACTAAAATAGCAGCGATTTAATCGAAAAAATCATATTGCTGCTAAGTATCTTTTTATTTTTTGGTTTCTATCGGGTGTTTGGGTAGTAGTTGGCTTTGCTTTATACTGTAAGCTGAAGTGATACTCCTTAACTGCATTTCCGACTACCTGTTATATGACCGTTTTTTATTTGGCGGTCATACAACAAGTTATCTCATATGCTCAAAGCATATTATTTCTTCTTTTTATGTCGGTTTTTTCTTAATCTCTTTTTACGCTTATGCGTAGAAATCTTATGACGTTTTCTTTTTTTACCACAAGGCATATTTAAAAATTTTTAAAAAGTTAATTAACACATTTTCTATGATATTCATCTGCTTTAGCTTGGTTGCCAGCTTCCTGGTATGCCGTTGCCAATAAGCAAATGGAATTTTTATTTTCTGGTTCCAATTTTATGGCTTCCTCCAATCGTTCCAGCGCCCTATCTATCTGATTGGTCTGTAACGCCAGTTTAGCCAGTTGATTGAGAACTGAGACATTTTCCGGATGTTGCTGATTTAGATCGCGAAGCATCAAAATACCTTGCATTGGATTGTCTTTATCCGGGTTATCTACATAACATATAGCTAAGTTGATCCTTGGTTCTATCATGTCAGGAGCCAACGATATCGCATTTTCAAAAGCCTTGATAGCTCTTTTGGAGCAGAAGTCTCTGGTCTTACTATCTTCTGTATTTTTAACGCAGATAGCGTAGGTAGTACCTGTTATCGACCATGATTCCTCAGACTTTACCATTTCGGCGATATCTTGAGCATAAGAACCCGAGATAGCATGATAATCCAAATCGTACCATATCCCAGATAAAGATTTAAGCATATCGATTTTCTTGAGCGTATCTGATCCTATTTTTTCAAGATCATGATTCATCGCTTCGATCAATGATGCATTAGCTTTATCTAATTTTGGCGTGGCTTCTTTGAGCAAATTAGCTACACTGGTTGTCTCAATATTCAGTAACCTTGACTTTTCAAGGTTTTTTTGTTTGGTTGGGATAGTATCAAATCCCAAATATAATACCAAAAACAAAATAGTAGCAGCACATACCGTAATGATCTGATGTTTATTCATCTATTTTGATTCGGTTTATTTTCTTTTCAAATTAATCGTCATCTCCTTCGTCATCAGGAAGCGATGTTACATTCGACTTTACCTGCTCAACAAATACTTTTGCTGGTTTAAAAGAAGGGATGAAATGTTCAGGAATCTCTATTGACTTATTTTTCTTGATGTGTCTGCCTATTTTCTTCGCTCTTTTCTTAATGATAAATGATCCGAAGCCACGGACATAAACATTTTCACCCTCTGCTAAAGAACTTTTAACTTCTTTAAAAAACATCTCAAGCGTAACTAAAACATCTACCTTTGGAACTCCCGTTTTCTCAGTAATAATGTTGACTAAATCTGCCTTTCGCATTACTTCAAATTTTTAATTTTTTTTGTAAAATTGATTTCGTTTTCAAATAAAGAGCCGCAAAGTTCGTAAAATATTACAATTAAGAAAATTATTCTATCTTTTTTTTCTCCCAACCCATAAAAAAGAGCCATTTTAAGTTATTCATTTACAATATTTTAATATAAAATTGAGATTTAAGTCACTTTTATACCTAATTAGCCTTTATCTTTGCCTCCTTAAAATACAATATTGCATTTATGATTATGTCAATGACAGGCTTTGGTCACGCCAGTACAGAGCTAAACGGAAAAGTGGTCAGAGTAGAAATAAAATCCCTTAATGCCAGATCGACCGAGATCAGGTGTAAACTTCCAGGAGTATATAGAAATAGAGAGATCGATCTCCGTAAAAAAGTGATTGATAGTCTTGAAAGAGGCAAATTTGATCTGACGATATCTTTGGACGGTTTTTCTGAAGAGGAAAATACATTTATCAATGCAGATGCCTTTAAAAAATATTATCGAGAACTCAATACTTTGCGTCAGGAACTCAATATCTTCGAAGGCGATATATTGCAATCCATACTCAGGATTCCCAATGTCATAGGTCAAAATGAAGGTTTGGCAGATGATGAAGAATGGAACATCATTTGTGGTGTGATTGATGAAGCATTGGCCAATATCAACCAATTTAGACAGGATGAGGGCAATATTCTTGCAGTAGATCTATTGGAACGTGTCAAAAATATAGAAATTTTCCTCAAAGATATCGAGCCATTTGAAACGAATAGGCTTAATCGCATTAAAGATCGCTTGCGCAAAAACATGGAAGAATTTGTCTCAAATCATCAAGTGGATCAAAATCGTTATGAGCAGGAAATATTGTACTACATCGAAAAATTAGATATCAACGAAGAAAAAGTGCGTTTAGGTCAACACTGTAGTTATTTCAGAGAAGAAATGAAAGGTATTGGTGGGCAAAAAGGACGTAAATTGTCTTTCATAGCGCAAGAAATGGGAAGAGAAATCAATACGATCGGTGCTAAAGCCAATGACTCTGACGTACAGCAATGTGTCGTCATGATGAAAGACGAGCTCGAAAAACTCAAAGAGCAATTATCCAATATTCTCTAATTTGTAATACAGCAAAATATCATAGATAGGTTGGTATAAGGATAGATGTTTGATGGATTTACCAATCAATGTATTTAACGCTCAAACACTTAGTTATAGAATAATCAATCGAAAATAGAAACCACTAACCATTAACAATTATATAAAACGCCAAGAATCGTGGAAGGAAAGATGTTTATTTTTACAGCACCGTCGGGCGCAGGAAAGACAACGGTAGCACGACATTTATTGGAAAAGTACAAAGAACTTGATTTTTCGGTTTCAGCGGCTACACGTTCCAAGCGAGATTATGAAGAAGACGGCAAGGATTATTATTTTATGTCTATAGATGATTTCCGGACTAAAATCGATCAAGAACAGTTTGTGGAGTGGGAAGAAGTGTACAAGGATCAATATTATGGAACGCTAAAAACCGAAATTGAGCGTATCTGGAGCCTTGGAAAGCATATCATCTTTGATATAGATGTCAAGGGTGCTAAAAACCTAAAATCCGTGTTTGGCACACGATGTATGTCTGTATTTGTCCGTCCGCTGTCGATAGAAGTGCTGATAGAGCGGCTCAAAAATCGCAATACCGAAACCGAAGAAAGCCTACAAAAACGCATCCAAAAAGTAAAACGAGAAATGGCAGAGGAGAACAGTTTTGATGTTGTCCTTGTTAATGATGTATTGGAAGTTACCTTAAAGGAAGCAGACCATATAGTAGAGACATTTTTATACGGAATCAGATAACCATGACCGACAGAAGTAAAATATATAATGAAGTGACCAATGATATCAGTATCAGTGTCGCGCCACAATATGAAAGTGCGGAGTCCAATCCCGCTATTGGCAAGAATATATTTTCTTATCATGTGATTATATCCAATTTAGGTTCCAATAATGTGAGGCTTTTGTCTCGACATTGGCATATTTACGACTCTAATACAGTACGAAGGGAAGTAAAAGGCGACGGTGTAGTCGGTCGTCAACCAGAATTATCTCCCGGACAGACATTCGAATATACTTCTTGGTGTCTGCTTCAATCTCCAGTTGGAAAAATGTATGGTACCTATCTCTTTTTAAATTTGGACAGCCAAGAAACATTTGAAGTGATCATCCCAGAGTTTAAGCTTCTTGCTGATTTTAAGCTTAACTAATACTTTATGCTACCTGCAAATATTCCTATTAAAAAGTACCCAATCAGTCATAGCCATGATTACGATATTGCTGTAGTCATACCATCATGGAATAATATAGAAATTTTAAAAATCTGTATAAACAGCCTATTTAAAAATTCTGTTTCTAAGATTCAGATAATTGTTGCCGTTAATGAAGGCAAAGACGGATCTTTAGACTGGCTTGTAAGTAAAGGGCAGATTGATATCGTCCATGCGGAAAAGAATATTGGTATATGCTATGCAATGAATGCTTGTAGAAGCTTAGTAAAATCCAATTATGTGCTCTATGCCAATGATGATATGTATTTTTTGCCGGGTTGGGACACCACTTTATTAAATGAAGTAGCTATTGTTGGACATAATGCGTTTTTAATTTCGGCTACCATGATCGAGCCTTCGGACAGTGGGAATCCTTGCGTAAGCATTGGCAACTATGGTGATACACCTGAAACATTCAATGAAGATGAGCTACTGGCTACCTATCAACAACATTATAAACCAGACTGGAACGGAAGTTCTTGGCCACCAGTAATGATGCATATTGATTATTGGGATTTGATTGGTGGCTTTAGTATCGAATTTAGCCCGGGCATGTATTCAGATCCAGATCTCAGTATGAAGATGTTCCATGCAGGAGTCAGGTATTTTAAAGGAGTGGGAAAGAGCCTCGTGTATCATTTCGGCTCTAAATCGACTAAGCGCATCCGGAAAAATAAAGGTAGGGTAACATTTGTCTCCAAATGGTACATATCTTCTAATGACTTTTATAAGCATTACCTGAAAATGGGTACTACATGGAAGCATCACGATAAAATGCCAACATCAGTGACCACGACCTTGATTCAAAAATTAAGACGAGCGTGGATAGTTTTGATAACAAACTGAGTGATTTGAAATTACAACGGTTCGGTAGTTTGGCGAAGTGGAGGATTTACGAAGCCGAAACTTAGCCATTTTGTGCAGTTCATGTTGGCGGTAGTACATCTTATTATCGTCTTAAATTTTCATTCAACACTCCAACCAATTCGTAAACCTTAGTAATTGGATTTTGTTCGTGAAACGTAAGGTGTTTTTGTTCTTCAAACAACGCTTTTGCCCTGTCAATAGCATTTTGTTGAGAAGAATTGATGTCGTTGTTTAGTATTGAATATATCTGCACACAAAAGTTGTACTTCTTACCATCTTTGACATAATTTATTCCAAACCTTTTACTAAGTTCATTGTAGTAAAATGTCCGTAAATGTTGAGCATTTGTGAGATTATAGTGTAGATAAAACCATAATTCAAAAGCGTCATTTGAATATGCTGCTTTGTAGCCTAATTCTAAAGCCTTATTTATAGCATTGTCAAAGTCTGCGAACTCATTAGCACCACGTTTTACATCCATATCAAATACACACCAAATTTCATTGTATTCTTCATCTGTGGAATCAACAATATCTTTCGTTGATTCTATCAATTTAAGTTTGGATTGTCCTTTTAAATCAATAGCTCTTATTCTAACACCTAACACGGGAAAAGACTCAAAATAGAGCTTTTCAGTTTGTCCTTCACAAACAATCAGAATAGTCTTATTTATTGGAATTGTGTCTATTCTATAACTACTTGGTTGAGTTTTTTTATTCCAAGCCTTATTTTTGTCTGTAACTTTAATAGCTCTTGTACTTTTTGGCATTATTCAAAAGATATTAAGTTAGTAAAATCTCCTAAAAACGGAATAGCTCCATATTTACCTTGAATGTAGTCTTTTTCAAATGAAGCGTCATTACGAACTCCTTTAATTTCAACCAAAGTGTAAAGGTGGCTTGCTCCATATTTATCCTTTTCAACAAAGTCAATTTGGTCACGTCTCAACAATTCAGAAGACAATAAATTTGTGTCGTGAGTTGTGAAAATAAGTTGGGCATTTTTATTTTCAGTGGAATTATAAAGCTCAACAATTTTTTTGGTCAATAGAGGATGAAACCTTGAATCAAATTCATCAATAACCAAGGGAATACCGTTTTTCAAAGAGCTGTAAATGTATGGGCTTAATTCAAACATTTTCTTTGTTCCTTCTGATTCTTGATTGCTAAAAGAAAATTCGCTTTTTCCTGCTTCTTTAAGATTTGCATCAAATTGTGTTCTACTGGAAAAAATGATTTTTCCTTTTTTCAATTCTTGTATTACTTCTTCTTCAGCATTGTCAGGTAAATTTTCATTTGTAATTTCTAACGTATCCAAATCATCTATTCCAGTGTCCGCTTTTTTTAAAAAATCTAAAATGAATTTCTTTTTGACAGCGTCACTTAATGAATCTCCTGCAACATTATACATTCCTCTATGTCCTAATCCACTAATAATCGTAATAGAGGAAATAGCTTGAAAAATTTGTTTAGATAATTTCGCAAATCCAATTGAATTTAAATGTGTCAAAAACAAAGATGTGTCCGTGAAAATTTGGTCTTTTGAATTTTTAAGTAATTTTTGGTACAAAACTCCTTCCTCAAATTGAGTTTGATTAATTTCTACAATCTCATTTTTTTCCCTGATAAATAGGGGTTGTTCTCTTTTGTTCGGTGTTGAAAAGAGCCATTCACTTTTGATAGATTTATCATCAGCTTCAAAGCCATATCTATATCTTGTTTTTCCAACTCTGAAAATTAGTTGGAAAAAAGTTGGTTGTGAAACAGTTTCAGTAGATAGCTGGAAAGAATCAATTAAGCTCAATGCTTTTTCTTCTTTGGCAGAATCTCTGATAATTCTAATAAAAGTTACTAAAGCCTTTACTACATTACTTTTGCCACTCGCATTTGCCCCATAAATTGCTTTAGACTTAATTAAACCCAAGTCCTTGTTTACCGAAAACACATTATTAGAGTCAAGTAAGGCATTTTTTGACTTAATCTTTGCTGCGGTCATATTCAAAGTCTGAATGTCTTTGAACGACCAAAAGTTACCAAAACTAAATTCTTCAATCATTTCTTATTTTAAAATTTGAGATTATTTCGCAAATATACAAATAAGAATTAAAACATGTTACTTTTAGTGTGGTTTTTTCTCGAAGTGCGGTCTTGCTATATTGCCACTAACTTATCTATTAACAAAATGTCAAACCCCATAAATGAAAACCAACGCTCTATCTACTTCACTCCATGCATTAATCGCTTCAACGTACCACCCATAATCAATGCTATAATACCAATGACAAATGGTACTACTGTAAAGATTAGGAAAAATGTGGACAAATTGTATGCTTCTGTGATTTTGTCGATTTGCTGACCCAATACACCGGATGTTTTATTTCCAATAGCAAGAGCGAGATACCATACACCAAACATGAAAGCGATCATCCTTGGTGGCACAAGTTTGCTGACATACGAAAGCCCTACAGGCTGTACACAAAGTTCGCCCATAGTATGGAAAAAATACGCCAATACCAACCAAACTAAGCTAACAGATGCCGACTTTGCGCCCTGCGTAATGTCACTCGCTCCGTAAGCAAGGAATGCAAAGCCGATACCAAGGAAAAACAAGCCAATGGCATATTTTCCAGAGAGCGACGGATTGTATTTGCTTTCCCACCACTTAGAAAAAAGCGGAGCAAGCGCAATGATAAATAATGAGTTGAGTATTAAAAACCAGGTAGCAGGTATTTCTATTTCGTTTGCCTTTTTGCTGACGACGGTTGCCGAGATACTTTCTTTAATATTGGAAGCTTTCTCGTGGTCTATCATTTTAAAATTAACACCCTTTTTATCAAGATCTACGATGTGCAACTCATTGCCTGGTGCGAAATCACTCAATGCGCGTATTACCGTTGACTTTTGCGTGATTTCAGCATTCGAACTCGGTACATTTATTGCATTGACGGCTACTAATGATTTTATTTCTTCTCCGTTAGGGCCAGTTTTTATTTGTTCAAATACAGGGTAAGAGATTTCATAAGAATAGGTATTGAAATTGGCGTAAATCTTCCAGAAAATCAATCCCCATATAATGATAAAACTTGATCCCAAAATGATATTGGACAAAAGATAATCCTTAAATGTTTTCTTGATAAGTAGGAAAAGAACATAAGATATGATAGCAACAGGTACAACTGTTATGATGATATCTACAATATTAAATATCAAGGCATAGTTGCCTGACAATACTCTGTTGGTATAATCTTTTGCAAATATACTCATCGAACCGCCGGCTTGCTCAAAAGCTGCCCAGAAAAAGATAATAAACGATGCTATCATCATGACTGCCAGCATACGATCTCTGGTTATTTTGCCAAATCGTACTACTCTGGATACTAATAAATATATAAACAAGATTAGAGAACCGACGATCGTGTAATTGGATATATCCGTATCGCCGAATTTAAGCATATTATATTGCGTGATTTTTGATAACGGGTCATTCACCGTCCAGATTAGACCACCCATCGAGACAACAAACATGATGATCTTGTCCGCTAATGTAAATGGATTGGCAGGCTCATCATCTTTGGATATAGCTTGAACTGAATCAGCCTGCTGACCTGCATTTTTAGGTGCAAGTCCTACATTACCGAAGATATTGTGTGCAAGAGTAAATTGCAGCAGACCCAACAGCATAAAGATACCAGCCAGACCAAACCCCCAACTCCAACCCAAAGTCTCTCCAAGGTATCCACATAGCATGATTCCTAAGAATGCGCCCGCATTTACACCCATATAGAATATAGTATAAGCACCGTCTTTCTTTTCAGGATGATCTTGGTACAAAACTGAGATAAATGAAGTCATATTGGGCTTAAAAAATCCCGTTCCTGCGATCAGTAACAATAATCCCAAATATAAGAAGAATGGTGTCTCTATCGCCATACTTGCATGTCCAAGCGTCATAATGACGGCACCTATAATAATGGCTTTTCGATAGCCCAAAAATCTGTCTGCAAGCTGTCCACCAATGATCGGTGTAAGATAAAGCATAGCGATATACGTTCCATACAATGCGAGTGCGTGCTCACGTGGCCAGTCCCAACCACCGATACCTACGGAGCTAACAAGGAATAAAACTAAGAGTGCCCGCATGCCGTAAAATGAAAATCTTTCCCACATTTCTGTGAAAAATAATACAAATAAACCGGCAGGATGTCCTAATACCTGGGTATCAAAAAATGAATTATTGTTTGTTGATTGCTGCATAACTTAACAAATTGAACGAGCAAGGTATAAAGATTTATTTGAATACGTGTAATGTTCATATAAAAAATTATAGATTCTTATTGTAAATCCAACATTTGAACGGCATACAAATTCGGATAAATTCAAAGGATTATTCGTAAAATAGTGTAGGATAATCTTGAACAACTTTGCGTGTGCGTGGAGCGAATCGTCCTAAAAAAGTACACATGTTAAATAATAAATTCTATCAATAATTTACAAAACATCGGAATTTTCAAATTCATGGCTTTTATTGATTTGATCCAAGTATTGTTTGCATATATAATGAATTAAATTTGATGATACACTTCCTCGAAAGGCACTCTGCAACGTTCTCCCCAAATACCTTTATTTCCGTCTCTGATACCGCAAGAAACAACCATATTTACTTCTGCTCCGCGAGGAAGTTTCAAGGCTTTTTTCAAAACTTTACTGTCATATCCTTCTAATGGACAAGTGTCATAGCCCTCATTTGCCATTGCAATCATAAAGGTTTGAGCGGCTAATGCACAAGATTTATGAACAACTACACGCATATCATTTTCAGATACTTCTCGGGTTATGGTCCTGAAAAGTCCTACCGTTGCTGTTAGAAAAACTCTGAAAGCACCAAGCAATCCCAAAAATCGAGCATAGAGCAACGGCATTAATTTTCCATAATACAATTCCCTGTCTTTTATGCGTTTTTCTTGACGTTCTTGTGGACTGTTTCGTTGTATATTTCCTCGTTCAAAATCCAGTACAAACTTTGACCTTTTGCGGTTCAAATCTTGCCGGGTAACAAAAACAACCAATTGAGATGCAGTTGAAACAGCCGTTTGGTTAAGACAAGCGTGCGATATTTTTTTCATCAGTTCGGGTTGTGTGATGTGGTAAAACTCCCACAATTGCATATTGGAACTGTTAGGTGCTAATGTTGCTAATTCGAGGCAGTGTTTTACCTTTTTGGTATCTAATGACTTTTCTCTATCATACACTCGGACAGAACGTCTGTAATTCAATACTTCTTCTAAATTCATTTTGTTGTTTTAAATATTGGTTCATCTAAAATCGTTTGCCAATTAGCAAAAAATCATTTTAGCGAATACTTTTCTTATTCTACCTAATGAAGATTGTGTAATACTCAAATAGGAAGGTACATAAGCAAGCGGAATATGATTGATCAAATTGGGAGATTATTATGACGATGTATTTTAATATAAAACCTACTTCACGCCTTGCATCAACTTCTTGATGTAAGGTGATATCACGATCAGCACGACACCGGCTATGACAGCGTATAATCCCAACATTTTATAACCATCTGTGTAGGTCATCATGGTTACTTCAGGTGAAGCATTCGGGTCTGCATCGGCCAGCCCAGCTCCTATCAATCCCGCAACATATTGTCCATAAGCAGATGCCAAAAACCACATGCCCATCATGATGCCTTGAAGGCGAGAGGAGATAATTTAGTCATAATAGATAGACCTATCGGAGACAAACACAATTCTCCAATAGTGATAATAAGTAATGCGAATGTAAAGATATCTAATGAAGAAACACCATCAACAGCAAAAAACCTCGTTGTAAACAATACATAATAACCGAGCCCAAGAAAAATAAAGCCTAATCCGAATTTGATAATAGTATTTGGCTCAAAGCCTTTTTTCCCCATCCAGAGCCACATTAAGCCAAAAAGTGGTGCTAAAGCAATGATAATAAATGCACCTGCCGAGTTATTCACACCATTAGGATCAATCGTTAATCCCAACATATTGTCATTGAGATTTTTGGCGGCAAAAATGCTAAGCGATCCACCACTTTGCTCGTAAATACCCCAAAACAAGATTGAGAATAATATGAATATAAGTGCAGCCCATAATTTTTTACGTTCCGAAGCTGTAACACCTTTCATCTCAAAGAACAAATATATCAAGGTCAATGGCCCAATCGTGTACATAAAGTAGTCAGTATATTCAGGAATGGAAACCATAATCTGAATGATGGGAATAATCAACAATGTACCAGCATAAACTGCATATTCAACCCATTTTGGCTTTGGATTTGTCTTGACAATGGCATCAGGATGTCCAGGCTGCAGCCCGATAGGACCTAAATGATTTGCAGTAAATGAAAAATTAATCAAGCTTATGATCATACCAATCGCAGCAAGTCCAAATGCGACATTCCATCGGTACGCTTCATCAATGACGCTACTTAGCATATAGCCTTTGCCGATAGCTACACAGATATAACCTCCGAGAAAAGCGCCAAGATTGATACCAGCGTAGAAAAGTGAAAAACCAGCATCTCGACGATCATCACCGTCTTTGTACAATTCGCCGACCATGGTAGAAATATTTGGCTTGAAGAAACCAGTACCAATAATGATAAAAGCTAGTCCAAAAAAGAAATTGCTATGTGGATCCATTGCCAAAAGCGTACTACCTACGATCATCAATAATCCACCCCAAAACAGCGATTTTCTAAATCCAAGTAACTTGTCCGCAAACAATCCACCGATGAACGTAAATGCATAGACAAAAGCTTGTGTAGCTCCGCACTGGAGATTAGCCTCTTTTTCATGGAAATTGAGCTGTGTAATCATAAAGAATACCAACATACCTCGCATCCCGTAAAAGCAAAACCGCTCCCACATCTCCGAAAAAAACAGCGACCATATCTGACGAGGATATTTACCCTTGAAAGATTGAATATCATGTAATGTTACCTGTTTCGTTATTTCTGCCATTTTAAGATGATTTTTACTTTTAGAAAGTCAAAAGTAAAAATCTTATTGGAATCTGGCGATGAAATAGTAGAATAAAATTGATCAAGAAACAGTTTTTATTCAATACATACCACTACCACACTTCAAAGATTCTGAACATAAAACCTTTGCATTCAAGGCAACCACTGAATGTCACCGCACATTCAAGCATATATGGTTTTACAACCGCACAAAGCCGACACACAAAACCAGATGAGCTTGAATTTTCCCAACGCAACGAAGGAATCTCAATTTTTTGAAAACTTTTAGGGACACATTTTGTCCTTAATTCAAAAAACATTACTACCTTTGGACAAAAATTGTCCTTGATAGATGAGTAAAACAATAGCAACATTTAGTGAACAAATTCGCTTACTTCGTGAAGAAGCAATGCTTTCACTTCGTGAGGTGGCAGAGCAAATAGGCATTGACACTTCTTTGCTTGGAAAAATTGAACGCAACGACAGACAACCAACCAAAGAACAAATCAAACTGATTGCAAAGTTTTTCAAATTGGACGAAAAAGAGTTGCTCAAAGAATTTATCAGCGACCAAATCGCTTATAAAATTTTAGAGGAAGAAGCTGACTTGGACACTTTAAAAGTTGCTGAAATGAAAGTAGAATACCTAAAATCGAAGAAATAAAAATGGAGAAAAAATTTAGAGATTATAAATCGGAAAACGCAAATTGGATAACACTCGCAACAGGAGAATTTTATCCCGATATATTAATTGATGCTTGTAATCTTTACAGACCTGTACTTGAATTATTCGGACAACTTTTGAAATCAAGTGAAAGTTCTGAAAAACTGTTTCTTCAAACTGTTGAAATTACACAACCTTGGATGAGAATACAACTTGCGAGAGTTTTCAGAAAATATGTTAGTCCGAACACACCTGTTGAAATGCTGAAACAAAAGCGAAAAGCAGAATGGATTTGCAAAGAATTTGGCAAAGGTTTCAGACCAATCGTTGAAGTTCAAAAAGCTTTTGTTTCTCGTCCAATGCCTGATGAAGCACTTTGTGCCGTTCTTTGGGAATACAAAGACCGTGGACAAAAAGGTTATGATATGAGCGAAAGAATGTTTGAACTTTTACGTAGCAAGTTTCCCGACTTTGAAATACTTGGTCCCGAAAGAGCAGGTAGAGATATTTTGCTTGGAACAATTTTTGAAGATTATACAAAACCTGACCGACCTGCGGATTTCATTATCAAAGACGGAGAAGATATTTTAGCAGTCGGTTTTGCACGCTACGATTCCGACAGAGGCGGAGCACAAGAAGATGACCGCACAGGCGGTTACTCTAACGCCTCACGTGAATTACTTGAATATGCTGTTGGCAAAGATTTAAGAACCAAAATCATTTTTGTAAATGATGGTCCGGGATTATTATTAGGTTCAATGTGGGACGATTACAGTTACATTGAAGAAGCTTCAGACGAGATCAAAGTCGTAACACTAAGAATGATTACCGAAAGAATTACCCTTGAATGGTTAAAAAGTTAAGACTATGGCAACAGGAGTAACCAAAAATATGTGGCAGGAATCCGTTCAGATTATTTCGTCTGAACAGTTTCCGTTTGAAACCGATTATGAAATAAGCTACAAAGGCAAAATGCCTGTAAGGGAAATTATATCAACATCTTTCAGTGAAAAATACGATTCGCTT
Source organism: uncultured Aureispira sp. (assembly GCA_964399855.1). Classification (GTDB taxonomy): domain Bacteria; phylum Bacteroidota; class Bacteroidia; order Chitinophagales; family Saprospiraceae; genus OLB9. The sequence continues at coordinate 60,780 of CAYNSF010000001.1, forward strand.
TATGGCGAGTTCAAAGAAAACAAATTGTTTTATGGCGACAATTTAGACGTGTTGCGTTTTTTATTGCAGTCGGGAAATTTGAAAAACAAAGTCAAACTAATATACATTGACCCACCTTATGGAACGAATAGCGTTTTTCAATCTCGAAATCAAAAAGATTCTTACAAAGATGACTTAGTAGGCAGTCATTTTATTGAATTTATCAGACGAAGATTGGTTTTGTTGCGTGAGTTATTGAGTGATGAAGGTTCTATTTATGTGCATCTTGACAGCAATATGACTTCGCAAATAAAAATCATAATGGATGAAGTTTTTGGGGCTAAAAATTTTCGTGGTTTCATTACCCGAAAAAAATGCAGTAACAAAAATTCGACACGCAACACTTACGGAAATATTTCAGACTACATTTTGTTTTATTCTAAAACAGAAAACTTTACTTGGCACAGAGCAACAGCCGTTTGGACTGACGAAAAGATTTTGAAAGAATATCCGTGCATTGACGAAGCAACAGGCAGACGATACAAAAAAGTGCCCATTCACGCACCGGGAATTAGAAACGGAGCAACAGGAAAAGAATGGCGTGGAATGTTGCCACCACAAGGAAAACATTGGCAATACACGCCTGATAAATTAGATGATTTTGACAAAAAAGGAGAAATTTATTGGTCGGCAAACGGCAATCCGAGAAGAAAAGTTTTTTTGGATATGGACAAAGGTATTCCAGTTCAAGACATTTGGTTAGACACACAAGATTCATTAAACCAAAACATCAAAATTACAGGTTATCCGACAGAGAAAAATCCTGATTTATTGAAACGAATTATTGAAGCATCGTCAAACGAAGATGATATTGTTTTAGATTGTTTTGCAGGTTCGGGAACAACGCTTGGTATTGCGGAGCAATTAGGCAGAAAATGGATTGGCGTTGATAATAGTTCAGAAGCGATTGATAACATTTTGAAACGTTTTTTTGTAGGTCTGCAAGGAATGGGCGATTATGTAAATGGTAAAAATGATGCTGAAAATACACTTTTTCAAACCGCACTTTTTGAACCAAAAACAGAATATGGGAAAGCACCAAAAACGGACTTTCAACTATTGTCAGATTCAAGATATTCGGATTTGATAAATGAGATTTTAGGGAATTACTTGAACGGATAATTACCCACAAGACAATTAATAAATGTAATGAATGAGCGTCAAGAGCAAATACAACTTTTCAAATCTGTTTTCAAAGGAAGAGAAGATGTGTTTGCTATTCGATGGGAAAAATCGGGAAAATCGGGCTATATGCCTGCCTATCATTACGACCCATATCATTATCGGATACACAAAATGAATGGTGGAACTTTTGCAAGTTATCCACACAAAACTTATCTTCTGCTTACCGAAAACGAAATTCAGAAACATCTAAACGGTATTCAGCAAATAGGCGTTTACCCTTTGTTACAAGACAATACTTCGTGGTTTTTAGTAGCTGATTTTGATAAAGAAAATTGGAAAAAAGAAGCAACTGCATTTCTGAACACTTGTACAAAAAGTAACATTCCTGCATATTTGGAACGTTCTCGTTCGGGAAATGGCGGACACGTTTGGATTTTCTTTGAACAACCATATCCCGCAATTAGAAGCAGAAAGATTTTTATTTCTATTCTTGAACAATCAGGGGCGTTTTCTATGTTTGACAAAAGTTCAAGTTTTGACCGTCTGTTTCCTAATCAGGATTTTCTTTCGGGAAAAGGATTTGGAAATTTGATTGCCTTACCATTTTTCAAGCCAACTTTAGAAAAAGGAAATAGTTGTTTCATTAGTCCCGATAATTTTGAGCCGATTGCAGACCAATGGGCATTTCTCAATGAAATCAAAAAGATTTCAACTGCCGATTTGGATAATTTGTATCAACAATTTTCAAACTCAACGGAGTTGGAAACTCAAAAAATAAGTTCTGGAAAGTTGGAAATTGCTTTAAGTAATCAGGTGAAAATTAGCAGATTTGGGTTAACAACACCACTAATAAAATTTCTGAAAGAAGAACTGAATTTTTACAATTCCGAATTTATCATCAAAAAGAAATCGGGCAAAAATACTTTTGGAACAGAACGCTATTTCAAGTTTGTTGAGGAAACGGAAAACGAAGTAATTATTCCAAGAGGTTTTATTGGCAAACTCATTCGTTTTTGCAAAGAAACACAAATTGATTTTCAATTTGCCGACAAAAGAAAGCTGAAAGAAAATATTCCTTTTTCGTTCAATGCACAATTGCGAAAACATCAACAAGAAGCGGTTGAAACCACCGCTAAAAAGGATTTCGGAGTGATAGTAGCACCGACAGGTTCGGGCAAAACGGTTATTGGATTGAAAATAATTGCGGATAAAAAACAACCTGCACTTATCATTGTTCATCGAAAGCAATTGTTGGAACAATGGATTGAACGCATTGAAGCATTTATCGGTATTCCGAAAAAAGACATTGGCATTATCGGACAAGGAAAAGCAAAAATTGGAAAGCAAATTACAGTTGCAACTATCCAAAGTTTGCCAAAGAAAATAGATAAAATTAAGAACGCTTTCGGGACAATTATCGTTGATGAATGTCATCATATTCCAGCCGAAACATTTCGAAATACGATTGAGCAATTACACACATTTTATCTCTATGGATTAACGGCAACACCTTTCAGAAAATACAATGACGGCAAACTTATTTTTACGCATTTAGGCGATATTATTGCCAACATTCAACCGAATGAAATTGAGAATTTCAAGCAAGCTAAAATCATTATTAGAAATACGGAATTAGATGTCCCCTACAATTCAAAGACCGATAATTTTGAAACTTTGTCAAAGATTTTGGTTCACGATACAAACAGAAACAAACTGATTTTAAACGATATTCAAACAGAATTAAATCAAGGCAAAAAAGTAGTCATTATTACTGAAAGAAAAGAGCATATTGATACGTTGAATTTATTCCTAAAACGATCGTATGAAACCATTACTTTGAGCGGAGATGATACGAACAGTAATAAAAAGGCAAAGTGGAAAGCTTTACAGGACGGCAGTTTTCAGGTTTTGATAACCACAGGACAATACTTTGGAGAAGGAACGGATTTGCACAATATCAATACCTTGTTTTTGGTGTATCCATTTTCATTTCAAGGCAAGCTAATTCAATACATCGGTAGAGTACAGCGTTCAGAAATCAATCCGACAATTTATGATTATCGGGACATCAAAATTGATTATCTCAATAAACTTTTTCTGAAACGGAACACCTATTATCGGAAAATCGATAAACAAGCAAGTTTGTTCGATGAACCGAAAGAGGAAATTGTAGTTTCAAGAAACGAGACTATTTCGATAGAAAAACAAATCAAAATTCCGATTGCAGATTTAGAATTTCGTTACGGAAATGTAGCATTTCTTTATACTGATAAAGAGAGAAACACAACATTTGAATTTGAAATTGAGAATATTGAGCTACGACCTGAATTTGAAGTTTTAAAACCTTATTTCATAAAGGTTTTGAAATCAAAAACAATTTTGGTAGAACTTTTTGTAGAGTTTGAAAATGAAAAAATTGTTGCTCAATTAGCCACTTCGCCAGATGTAGAACGCATAAACAAAGAAGTTGTCGAAAGTGTAAAATTTCAATTTCTCAACAAGGGTTTAATTGGACAAACACCTATAACAAAACAGAATATCATCACGTCTGACGAATTGCAAAACAAACAAAATGTCTATGCCAACGCTGAAAGTATATTGACAGACTTGCTTAAAAATAAGAATTATAAACACTCGCAACATATCCAATTTTTGGCAGACAATCACGAAAGCAACACAATGAAAATTCGTTTTGTACTACAACCGTTTTCCTTCGTTTTTCTGCTATCAGGAGAACAACAATATCATATTATTTTGGAAACCTTAGACACAGAAGAAGCTACATATATTTGGCATACAGCAAAAGACCTACAAATGCTGATTGAAACCATAAAACAAATTGACCAACAACTAAACATCATCAGAGAGAAAGGACGACAAACATTTTTAGAAAGCAATCCTGAAAACTTTAGCCGAATTATGCACGATTATTCAAACGACAATAAAGGATTTATACTTTGGAAAAATTTATTGGAAGAAGAACTGACTTAACCCAACGCTTACCAAGAGCCGACAAACCGAACGAAAATAAAGGGATATGCCCATAACAACATAACCTATACAAATACCACAAATATATAAAAAAAGCCCAGAATTTTGACGACTCTGAGCTTTTTACTATAAATTATTCATCGTGCTGGTAACAAGCAGGTTGAACGGCATCGATTAAACATTTGTGCTAAATTTGAATATTCGTGCTTCGTATCAATTTGGGCACATAATGTCCAGACCATCGTATATAGCCATACTGCCCAAGACGAAAATGTAAGGAAAAACAACGATCAATCTTCCTCTTCCTTATGTTCGGAAATAAGTCGTTGCTGTATATCTGGTGTCACTGGTACATATTCCACAAATCTTCTTGTAAACTTAGCCTTACCTTGTGATAATGAACGTAAAGTAGATGAATACTGATACATCTCAGATATAGGTACTCGGGCTTTTATCTTTTGGTAAATACCGTCTGAATCCATACCCATGATAATAGCCCTTCTTGACTGCAAATCACCCATAATATCGCCCATAGCACTATCAGAACAAGTAATATCAACTTCATAAATCGGTTCAAGAATCTGCGGTCCTGCATTTTTGAATGCACTTCGGAATGCTCCTATAGAAGCCAACATAAATGCCATATCGTTAGAGTCAACCGAATGCATTTTACCATCATAAATACTCACTCTTATATCTTGACAGTTGGATCCAGTAAGTGGTCCTTCTACCATTTTTTGCATGATTCCTTTTTTGATCGCTCCAGCAAACTTTGCATCTATCGTACCTCCGACTATACACCAATTGAAAGCTAATTTTCCGCCCCAATCTAATTCGTCCACCTCTATGTTTTTAACATTTAGTCCATCAGGAGCCGGCATACCTTCATAATAAGGTTCGATGCGCATGTGTACCTCTGCAAATTGCCCAGAGCCTCCACTTTGTTTCTTGTGTCTATATACTTCGTTCGCTTCTCTTGTGATTGTTTCACGGTATGGAATCCTTGGGCGCTCGAATTCCATTTGAATACCGAAAGTTTTTTCAATTCTATATTTAATCAAATCCAAATGCAATTGACCTTGACCGTGTATAATCGTCTGTTTAAGTGTAGCGTTTTGCTCTACAATCAATGTTGGATCTTCTTCTTCAATCTGATGTAGCGTTTTAATAAGTTTTTCCATATCTGCTTTAGATGGTGGAACTACAGCTGTCCTAATTCGTGGCACAGGAAAATGTATTGGCTCTATCACTACTTTGGCATTTTTAGTATGTAGTGTTTGATTGGTGTGGGAGTTTTTTAGTTTTAATGTTACGCCAATATCTCCTGCCTGAAGTATATCTACTGCTGTCCTTACCTTGCCCTCCGATTCAAATATCTGACTAATACGTTCGGTAGCATCATTGGCAGCATTGATAAGTTCATCTCCTGCTTTAACTTTACCTGAATATACTTTAAAATAACTCACTAAACCAACCTGTGGTTCAGATATGGTTTTATATATAAACAAGCTTGTAGGAGCCGAAGTGTCATAGGTATTTATACTTCCTTGTGATAGCGTATAAGGTGGAACATCAGCTGGAGACGGAGCTATATCATTGATAAAACCCATGATTCTTCCACTTCCTTTGTCTTGTAGTGCAGAGCAACAGAATACCGGGAATATTTGCTGATGAGCTAATGCAATCCGAAGTCCAGTACTAAGTTCTTCTTCACTAAGTGTACCTTGCTCAAAATATTTTTCCATCAACCCATCTTCGTTTTCGGCGGCGGCTTCTACCAATGCATTGTGCATTTCTTTGGCACGAGCCAACTCACTTTCTGGTATGTCATGTTTTTCAGGTTTTCCACCGTTCGGGCCAAATACATACATCGTCATACGCAGCGCATCAATGATCGCATTAAATCCACTTCCAGTATTATATGGATACTGAACGGGAATCACTTTATCACCAAATCGCTCTTTGGCTTGCTCTAATGTACTATCATAATTAGCTTTATCGTGATCCATCTGACTGATCACAAATAATGTTGGTGTTTTAAATTCGTTTACATAATCCCAGAGGATTTCTGTTCCTACTTCCACACCATGGGCAGCATTCAGCAACATCAATGCTGTGTCCGCTACTTTCATAGAACAAACAACTTCTCCGATAAAGTCATCAAATCCCGGAGTGTCAATAACATTGATCTTATGATCCCTCCATTTTACTCGAATTAATGAAGAAAACAACGAATTACCACGTTCTTGTTCTATTGTGGTATAATCGGACATTGTATTTTTAGCAGCTACCGAACCCATTCTTGTAATTGCACCTGATTCATACAACATCGCTTCTGTCAACGTCGTTTTCCCTGAACCCGAATGACCTAAAAGGACTACATTTCTGATGTTTTTTGTTTCAACACTCATATCTAATGTTTTTTAATGTAAACGAATAATTGTGACTATTTCAAAATATAGAGTTTAAAAATTCGCTTTAAGGTATGACTATTTTTTTGTTTAATAAAATAAATTTAAGTAATTTTTTAAGCCAATTTTTTAATTGATTTTACTAATAATATCTAAAACTCAAATTGTCAAACACTTGCATTCAAACTTAAAATTATATGCGATAAAAAAATATGTAACACTTATATTTTACTTCCAGATATTTATCAAATTTTACTTCCGGTTTAAAAAATATATAACATGAGTATAATACCAATCTTTATGGAAAATTAATTCCAAAAGTACCACTTTAAAATCTGATTGCATCAATAAATCACGGTTTCATAATCACATCAACAAGCACAAAACAACTAACGATTTTGTCTTAATGGGTACTGCACTGAAATATTTTTACCGCTTACCGAATTCGAACTCTTCCCGTAGCTGTAGCAGCAGAAACATCGGCTTGGTACATGTGTTGAAAACTAATCGCAGGCATATAAAAATCGCCACTGAATGTTGCTTTTGCCTTAAATCGGATCGTTTTTCTTCCACCTGCTTTCAGCTCTAAAAACGTATAAACACGGTCGTCTCTATAATCCTGATACTGTATTCCGTTGGTGTTGGTTTGGCTATTTGTCTCATACAAACGAGGATTGATTAATTCCCATCCAGACGGAACTTTATAGTTAAGCGCCAAATGCGTCTGATCTATGGGCAATTGATTTGCTACCGTGACGGAAATGACGATATCATCACCAAGTCGTATTCCATCCAATCCAGCTGTATTGTTGGTAGCATTGAAATATTCTACTGCCAATTGTAAACCCTCCGCATTTTCGGCTTTTTCAGTAACGTTGTCGATAAATCTTGTATTTTGATATATATATAGCTGACCATCGCCCTGATTGGTGATTTTTATGATTTTATTCCAGTCTGTACTACGAATCCTAACGACTTTTGGGTCAAAAGAACTATGGGTATATGATTTATTCCCATTGGCCAAACCAGAAATATCGTATTTGACTTTTTTGTTTACTTCAAGCGATTTGCCAAAGTATTTGTACGCCGCTATAAATGCAAATCCCATAGTCTGAGTACTTGCCCACGAAGTTTGATTGCAGGCTTCGACCATAGCATCGTAATAGTGATCCATTTTCTTCTTACTGGGCTGGATGTAACTCAATATCTCAACGGTAACAGCCAGATCTCTTGCCTTACTTCCGAAACTGTAACTATTCCAATCGTTCACATCATCCTGCATTTGTAATGATTCAGCCTTATCCATATACTCCTTGGCTTTGGTATCAAAACCTCCCAATTGATAAGCACCGGCAATGAGCCACCAGGTAAGCGGATTTTTAGCTTCACTATTGGTAACAAAACGATTGAGACCTGACTTAGCAGATTTGTTTGCTTTTGCCAATGTGTAAAGCCGAAAAGCTTGAATGAGTGATTCGTTTTCATATAGATACGACGAAGAAATATTTGACAATGCCCAATTATTGGCTAATGAAACTTGTCCAGACAGCCATTTGTCAAGCATATCTTTATACATGCCCAATTGTTTTAGCGAGTTCATCTCAACCAGAAAATTTCCAACATAAACATCAGCCCAACCATCGTAATACCCATTTTCCCAATACTTAAATTTGCCGTCATCCTGTTGCAACTTACTTACTTCAAATAAAACGTTTTGTAGATGATTGAGCCTTTCTTTTTCTTCTTTTGGTTCAAGGGTCAAAACTTTGTCTAAGTACAACATACCATAACCCTTCGACGTGATTTGTTCAAGACAGCCATAAGGATATTGGATGAGTTCGTCTGCGTATTTTGTGAAATCTGGTACTTTAATACCACTAATGATGATGTCCGAAGTAAAAACCTCTTTGTACCCTTTGGGCGATATTTTCAAAGATATGGACTTTCCCTTCTCTACGACATGCTTTTTGCCTTCTGATTCATAAGCGTGCGGATAATTGACCATGATATCTGTGGATTCGGTCATGGATTTTGTGCCAGCCTGTGCACCAATATCTAATTTAAGATGTCCTACTTTATTCTGTACGTCCATATTGATGATGTGAGTCATCAAGTCTTTACCGTTAAAACTGAGATTTGTCGAAGCTGGTAAACCTTTGACAAAGGTAGCATCTGCTTTGGTGGTCAGATTAAATGCCGAAATACTCTTATCGTCTCTGAAAATAGAAACGGGTAGCTTCACCTTGTCCGTAACATTCAGGCTTCGCGGTAGCTGTGTCTGTACCATAATCGGATTTTTGACGGGTATGAGCTTTTCAAAGCTTCCAAAATTATCGTGATTAACGGCAACAATCATCATCCGCAATTTACCTACATAGTTGGGCATAGTTATGGTGTGATTGTTCTTGCCTTTATCGCCCAATTTATATGGACCAAGATGCATGACCACAGGTTTGAACCGGTTGATTTCAGCGATAGCATCAGGATTGTAAGCATCGTCTCCACCTATGGATATAATACCTGCAAATGTACCATTGAACCACGCAATCAGGTTTTGATAAATATCCCAAGTTTTGACTAATAAAGGAAATTTTCCGTTGAAATGTCTATCTGGGTTGGGTGTTTTAAATCCCGTCAATCCAAGCAATCCTTCGTCAACCAACGCAATGGTATATTCCATCGGCCTGCCTTCTTTCTCACTGACGTTAAAGGTATATTTTTTATTGGATTCTAATGTCGCCGGTATATCTGTGACAGGTGTTAGTGATTGTTTGCTTTTATCCATACGGAGATATTTCACACCATACATACGCAAGGGCATATCATTATCTTGTTGCAAATAGTTTTGGACAACAGTCACATGTATGTAAACGTTCGGTGCCCAATCGCTTTTAGAAGTCAACTCAACGCTGCTCTTTTTGTTTGAAAGATTGACCCATTTCTGTTCCAAAACCTTACTACCTCGTTCAATGCTTATCAATGCTTTTCCGTCCTTAATAGCCGGGAGTTTTAGTTTTACATCTTCTCCAGTTTTATACGATTCTTTTTCGATTTCGAAGTCAACCAAAAAAGATTCCGAACCAGAATCACGGCTGCTTTGGTCGATAATACTAAAATACACTTGCGTACTATGATTGGATTTATTGTCAATCATTGTTAAAAGATACACTCCTGATTCTAACGACTTACCTAATGATATGTTTCCCTTACTGGTAAATGTAGTATTGTCATGATCCATATCTTTCCACGTTGCAGACGATATGTAATTTCCCAAAGCACTATAACGGTATTTTTCGACCCACCACGAATCCACTGCTTTTTGTAGCTTATAACTGATCGTAGAGGATGTACCATTTAATGTACCCTTATCGGTGACACTCACAAGGTCTATGGATATATTTTCATGTAGATTGTACGTACCATTCCAGCCGCTTCCATTTCTTTTTACTGCACCCACATAAGTATTGAATGGCGAAATGGTAATACTACTTCCCTCTTTACTCATACCGCCGTCAGGCAAAGTTGTTTCCGTTTCTACATACATTTTAACAGGAGTACCATATTTTTTAAATGAAATATCTGAACGGAAAGAACCGCGACCTTTAGCATCGGTGGTCAATGTATATAAATTAATATTGGTAGCTTGGTCGTCATCATAAACATTAAAATGATAATTATTATATCCTGGAAATGGTGAAGCCAACTTACTGATTTTAGCGGAAGCGGATATATATCCATTTGCCAAATCGAATCCTGAAAGATACCTCGCATGGATTTGTCCAGATACTACATCGCCATAAATTGTTTTATTGGATTCCTTATCATAGCGGTACAACACTTCTGTTGTATTGGGTTTAATGGTTTCGATACGGATATTTTTGCGCAATTTTTTAGGGCCAATCTGGAATATACATCGGTAAACACCAGTTTTAGCCTGTGCTTGAGTGTGCAGAACAAAGCTATAGATGAGCTTATTGTCAGGGTTTAATGTTTGTATTTGTTTGTCCAAAACCATATTGTCCAAGTCATAAAACGACATAGCTAAGGGCAATCCTTTCGGCATATCAATGGCTGAGTTATTAACCATGAAATTTACAAATATAGAATCGCCCGGTCTATAAATGTCCCGATCTGTATAAATATAAAAGGCTGTTTCTTCTTCTGATCGTTCGCCCGAAATATCAAATTCTGTTAAAGAATTGCTTTGCTCAGCATCCAATGTTAAGTAGGTAATTTGATTGTGATTTTTTACCTCTACGATGGTTACGTCCTCGTAAATCTTATCAAAAACGGCAAAACCATTCGCATCCGTCGTTTTTTCTTCTATTCGTTCGCCTTGCATATTATAGATGGAAACCTTTGCATTTGCTACCAAGGATAAGTCATTCAATCTACTTAATGCGATGTGATAGGTGTTGCCTGCCTTTTTAGCGATTATGGAATAATCCGAGCAGATAAACAAGCCTTCGGTAATATACTGATTGTAGTAGAAACCGAGCTTACATGGGTTTTTTCTGTCTTCCCAGTAATCGTAATCTTCATTATAATAGAAATAATCTCTATAATAGCTGTCTTTGAATTTGAAATAATCCATATTGGGAATGTTGCCCGAATAATTGTACTTACTCAGCTTATCCTTACATGCAAGCGTCGTATATTCGGGTGCAAATTCCATAGCTATATGGTAAACACTTCCAGGGTTGCGCTTCACTTTTTGGCTTAAATCAATGCCATGAACCATCCAACCGTCATCATCTTTAATGCCCTGATTGAGTAATACAACTTCGTCAAATACTGGCTTACCAAACTTCCTGAGTGTGTAATAATCCGTGTAATCCATCGTATTCCAAGCAAGATAATGTTTGACATTTTCAGGTTTAATTTCTATGACGGCTAATCTCATTTTTTCAAGTGCTCGAGTTTTGACTGGTATTTTGAATGCGCCGTCTGACGGAAAATAATGACCTGAGTTGACAAATTGTATCGCGGGCAGTTCATCTTCAATATTGATAGTAAAGCTTTGGGTTTCGGGTAGAGCAAGACCTTCGTTAGATCTGATTCCAGTATTCAATTTGATTTCAACCTTACTTTTATCGGACACATTGGCCAAAAAAATCGTCAATAAGTTGTCTTTTATGGTATATTCTGCATTTTTATCATTGACAGTTATCAATCCAGTCATATCCATTTGTCTGCGAAGTAACTGTGAAAAGTAAATATTGTATTCTTTTTTTGCAGCATTGTATTTGAAATCAATAACATTAAATGTATTTTTTTTCAATGTATATAGACTGATATCATTCTTAGATGTACTTCCAATTGCTTTGCCGTCATAACTGATAGAGGAAGATGATTTGACTCCCTGATTCCAAACCAATGATACCTGATATTCATTGCTCCCTATTTCTGTTATCGTTTTGTTGTCCGCATCTGTGACAATACAATTCAACAATTTATCTGTATCCGCCTTATCTGCTGTTCTAACGGTCAAAAGGTAGGTTTGAGCGCCATCATCGCCGATGAGTATGCCGTCTCGCGATACACTCAAATCCTGAAACAGTGTTTTGATTTGATAAACGATGACATCCTCATATCTTTGATCATCCAGTTTTTTCATGTCGATATTTATCGTGTAAGCCTTATTGGAAGCTAAAGGCTCATCCGGAACAAAGGTCAATATCGTGTGATTGACAAGACTAACTTTACCTTTTACATTTGGGTTGAGTTTGATGACATTTTGCAGTTCATCTTCGGATATTTCTTGACTTACCGGGCTGATTAATACATATTGAAGATTGCTGTTAGCGGAAATAACGCCTACTGTTGCGGCACTAAAATGCTGACTTAATAATTCCTGGTCTTTGGCTGGATTCAAGAGGTCTTTATTATTTTTGCCACAGGAAATAACCAAGCAAGAAAGGGCGAGCAAAGAAAATATAAAATTTTTCATTTTATCTTATGTATTATTTATACAAAGATAACGAGAATCTATGATTTCGTATTATAAAGTTAAAATAAATTAATGACAATATTTTATTATGATAATCAGTGTTAAAACCCTGTTTATTCAATTGAATCTAAACCATTTATTTGAAATTTTGGTTTATTGTTTATTATAACATATCCAAAATGAACAGAAGACCGCGACAACTTAAAGAAGATGCCCTGGCAAATCAAATAGAAAAACTACTTGCAAAAAACGGAAGATCACGTTTTACTATCGCCCAAATTACCAAAAAAATCAATGTTGCCAATCCGCCGGGAGCTATATTGAGAGTAGTAATGAAGCTCGTCAATGCCGGAAAAGCCGTGAAACTTTCCGAAGATCGGTATAAATGGCATATTGATACAAATAGAACGACGAAAAGCAAAAATACTAAATCAGAAGATGAAATCATGTATAGCGGCATCGTGGATATGACCCGATCTGGAGCCGCCTATATCATACAGTCCGAAAGTGTAGAAGATATTTACATACATGCCAAAAATCTCAACGGAGCGCTCCACAAAGATGAAGTTATCGTCTCGGTTTCCGAAAGTTATGCTCGACGCAGACCAGAGGGTCGAGTCGTTACCGTTGTAAAACGTGCATTGACTCGTGTCATCGGTCATATTCGGATGTTTGGCAATTATGCCATACTTATCCCTGACAATCCCAGAATCTATCCGGAAGTACTCGTTCATCATGAAGATGTCTTAGATAGCAAGAACTATGACCGGGTCGTCGTAGAAATCACAACGTGGGGCAAAGGCCAAAACAAGGGCTTGTGGGGCAAAGTCATCAAAGTACTTGAAGATTTAAGTGATGCTGAATTGAATGCACAATCCATCCTTTTAGCTAATGGATTCAATCCAGAGTTTACAGAAGAAGTCATACAAGAAACCGCACAACTCAGCCATTCCATTACGGATGAAGAAATACAGAAACGTCGGGATATGCGTTCAGTTACGACATTTTCGATAGATCCGGCATCGGCCAAAGATTATGATGATGCACTATCATTCAGGATAAAGGAAAATGGATGCATTGAAGTAGGTGTACATATTGCAGACGTTACGCACTATTTGCAGGAAGGTTCGGCATTGGATAAAGATGCTTATCAGCGATCTACGTCCGTATATCTCGTTGACCGTGTGTGTCCTATGCTGCCCGAAATGCTCAGCAACGACCTTTGCTCACTCAATCCTAAAGAAGATAAGCTGACTTTCTCGGCTATTTTCGAATTTGATGCGCAATATAATCTTGTCAGCGAATGGTTTGGAAAAACGGTTATCCATTCTGACAGAAAATTTGCTTATGAAGAAGCACAGGAAGTCATAGAAACTGAAAATGGAGATTATGCAGAAGCAATATTGACATTAAATGCAATCGCAACCAAGCTGAGAAATGACAGATATAAACATGGTTCCATAAGCTTTGAATCCGATGAAATACAATTTATGCTTAATGATGCGGGTGAACCGGCAGGTATGTATATCCGCGAAAGAAAAGATGCACATAAACTTATAGAAGACTTTATGTTATTGGCCAATAAGCAAGTCGCATCCTTTATTGCCAAAAAAGCTAAGCCAGAGATACCTTTTGTATATCGTGTTCACGACCTACCAAATCAGGAAAAACTCCATGATTTTACCGTATTTGCCAGAGAGCTTGGATATAATTTTAAAAGTGATAAACCTGAGCAGATCGCCGCATCATTCAACCAACTTGCTATTGATGCATTAGAGAATCCGATACTCAAATTATTGGAACCATTGGCTATCCGTACGATGTCAAAAGCTGTATATACTACGGAAAATATTGGGCATTACGGATTAGGTTTTGAATATTATACGCATTTCACAAGTCCTATAAGAAGGTATGCAGACGTACTTGTTCATCGGCTTCTATTCAAAAACCTTAACGATACCTATAGAGCAGACAAAGAACATCTCGATAAAGCAGCGAAACACATCTCTGACCAGGAGAAAAAAGCGGCAGAAGCCGAGCGCGAATCTATCAAATATTACCAGACACTTTATATTTCCAAATATGTCGGACAAGTATTTAATGGTGTTATCTCAGGGATTATCGAACGAGGTATATTTGTACAATTGCCTGAAAGCCAGGTCGAAGGTATGGTAAGTTTCGACAGTATGGGCGACGTATTTACAGTGTCTTCCAGCAGGATGAGAGCTAAATCAAAGTTTTCTGGACAAGAGTTTGTAATAGGTCAATCTGTCAGTGTCAGAATCGTAGCCGCTGATCCGGATACAAGGAGGACGGATATGGAGTTGGTATAGGATAGAGGACCCAAATATCATAAATCAGTAAATAATAATAATAAGCGATGAATACCAAAGCATTCGGCACTCAATCAGCCACAGCACCGTTAGAAAAACTAAATATCCAAAGACGTGAAGTATCGACTAAGGATGTTGAGATAGATATTTTGTATTGTGGCGTTTGCCATTCTGATTTGCATACGGCAAGGAACGAATGGGGCGGCACTAAATATCCGAATGTTCCCGGTCACGAAATCGTGGGTCGCATTATAAAAGTGGGTGATCATGTTACCAAATTTAAAGTTGGCGACCTTGCAGGTGTGGGTTGTATGGTGGACAGTTGCAGGACATGTGAAAGTTGTAAAGAAGGATTGGAACAATATTGTGAAGTGGGCAATATTGGTACTTACAATGGCTTTGATAAGCATTCAGGAACACACACATTCGGCGGATATTCGGAGCGTATCGTAGTAGATGAAGATTTTGTATTGCATATCCCTGAAAATTTAGATTTGGCGGCCACAGCGCCTTTACTATGTGCTGGTATTACGACCTATTCGCCATTAAGGCATTGGAATGTAGGTGAAGGTATGAAAGTTGGCATTGTCGGTATCGGTGGATTAGGACACATGGCTGTTAAGTTTGCAAAAGCTATGGGTGCTCATGTCGTGGTCATTACAACTTCTGCGTCAAAATCAGATGATGCTATGCGATTGGGAGCAGACGAAGTGGTACTATCCAAAGATGAAGCTCAAATGAAGGTCAATGCCCGAACATTGGATTTTATTTTGGATTGTGTATCGGCTCAGCACGATATCAATGCGTATCTGAGTTTATTGAAGAGAGACGGACAATTAACCCTTGTCGGAGCGCCTGAAAACCCATTGCCTGTTGCGCCATTTAGCCTGATAGGAAAGCGAAGAAGTTTTTCAGGCTCATTGATTGGCGGTATTGCGGAAACACAGGAAATGTTGGATTTTTGCGGAAAGCATAACATTACTTCCGACATTGAATTAATCAATATGCAAGATGTCAATCACGCTTACGAACGCCTGCTAAACGGCGATGTTAGATATCGTTTTGTAATCGATATGGCGAGTTTGAAAGACAGGGTCAAATAGTCAAGAAGCAACAGAAGTGAGCAAAGCAAAGATATCCATACGTTTTTTTAATGACCAAGAAGTTCGTGCCGTTTGGGACGAAGGCAACGCCAAATGGTGGTTTTCGGTATTGGATATTGTCGGAGTGCTCAATGATGAAAGTGATTATTCCAAAGCCCGGAACTACTGGAAATACCTCAAAGCTAAACTCAAAAAGGAAAATTCTGAGTTGGTTAGTGCCACTAACCAACTGAAACTTTTAGCAACAGACGGCAAAAGATACAAGACAGACACATTAGACAGCAATGGCGTTATAGAATTAGCCAAACATTTTCCTAACAATAGGGCGATGAAATTTTTGGATTGGTTTCTGTATAGTGACAATAGCATTGACGGTCAAAGTAAGAAAAAGGCTTATACACTTTTTGAAGGCAATCTGCTTGATGAAATAGAAGTAGGGACAGCCAAAGGTTTGAAACAAATTCATGCTTATTTGTTTGGTGGATTATATGATTTCGCTGGACAAATCCGTCAAAAAAACATATCCAAAGGCGGATTTCAGTTTGCCGTATCCCGCTTTTTGGGTGAAACACTACAACAGATTGAAGGAATGCCCGAAATTACATTTGACCAAATCGTTGAAAAATATGTAGAGATGAACATTGCTCACCCGTTTATGGAAGGAAACGGCAGAAGTACCCGAATTTGGTTGGACTTGATATTGAAAAAACAACTGAAAAAATGTGTGGATTGGAGCCAAATAAGCAAACGAGATTATATGAATGCAATGATGTTAAGTCCGACAAGCAACCATGTATTGAAATCCCTTTTGCAAGCTGCTTTGACTGACAAAATCAACGACCGTGAAATGTTCATGAAAGGTATCGACTATTCTTATTATTACGAAGAGAACGGGTAACATGTAAATTTAACCATCGCTTGTTTTTTGAACGGGTTTTCAAGTTCTAATTTAAAAGCAAATTTGATTTCAACCTTTCATCGCCGATAACGCATAAACAATGGGTATCTTACCGTCCAAATGTTGGATTTTGTAGCGTCCGGGAGCGACTTCAACGATATTGTTAAAGCAATTGTAGGGAGAATAATCGTATTCTTGAAAAGATGTGATTTGCAAACCTTGTTTGAGTAAACTGCCGATTACTTCACTCAGGTCATGATTCCAGGATACCGTTTCGCTGTGGATATCTGCCGCTCTGTCAGCATACGTGCCTGATAAAGTTTCGATGATAGGTTCTGTATTGAAATAACTGTATGCGACTTCCTTAAAATCATCATCAAACATCCAGACTACCGGGTGAAACTCCACAAAAACAAACTTTCCACCGGGCTTTAAGTACCTTGCCACGATAGCAGCCCATTTGTCCAAATCTGGCAACCAACCTATCGTACCATAGCTCGTAAAGACGATATCAAAGGTTGCTTCCAAATGTGCGGGCAACTCGTAAATATCACAGCAGACAAATTGGGTATTGGTATTGGATTTTATGGTCAATTCTCTGGCTACTTCTATTGCCTTACCCGAAAAATCAACACCTGTAGCTTGTGCTCCAAGGCGACTGAGAGAAATCGTATCCTGTCCGAAATGACACTGTAAATGCAAAACAGATTTTCCGTCAAGGTTACCCAAAAGTTGCAACTCTATATCATTGAGTGTCGATTTACCTTGCAAAAATTGTTCATTATCATAGAAAGCAGATTTCAAATGAGCATCTACTCTTTTGTCCCAAGATTGCTTGTTCTTTTCTATATAATTATCCATTTGGCCACATTTTAAAGGGTATGAAAATGACTTTAATTTTTGACAGCGATATTACTTTTTTACCGTGTAATCACAAAGTATATCACATATAACCAACCAAAAATGGCATGGATGATTGCCCAAAGAATGGATTGATTTCTCGACCATGAAGCAATCACAGCTATTACAGAACCCAAACCGATACCACCGGCAGCAGAGCTACTACTAAAGTTGACAGCCAAAGGAGTGTTAGCAAATAAAGGTAGAGCGGTTAGTGTCAACAAAATTATCAGAACGCAAACTTTCATAATAAAATGTATTTACATGAGAATGAAGAAAAGGTTTAACCCTACAAAGGTAAAAGTTTTTAATTAAAAATTCCGATTTTATAATTCCGAATTTCTGAACGCATGCAAAATTGAGCGATGAAAATGATGGTTTGTTGTCTCTCGTTCTATGGCATTGTTCAAAGGCAAGGCAAATCTATTTCCAGTAATAACTCTTTATAAACCTTTCACCATTAAACCCATTCACCCTGTGGGATAATAAATATCCAACAGGGTAAACCTTTAAACTATCTTTCCTATTATTTCATGCCCAATTACGCAATTTAAGCATTTTAGTTGGTCGCAGTAATTTTGTTTTAAATGGATGAGTGCCTGTGAATCAAATGCAGATTTGGTGTTGATACCGGAATTTTTCCAGGTTCGAATAATGTGATTTTGCTCGGATTTGACAGATTCAAGCCAATGAATGGCTCGGTCAATATAAGCATCATCCTGTATCGTTTTTCCATACAGATATAATACAGGAGCGATCGTATTGATAACTAATAAATCGGCAAAATCCTTACTTATTACCTTGTTAAGTGCAGGCGATTCCTTGCCAAAGCGATAGTGATTATCCCAGTAATTATGCGGTTCGGCTGTTAATAACATTCGCAAATCATCGATATCCGCAGCTTCTTTGATTTTGCTGAATAAATGTGAGCATTTCTGTAAAAGTGCTGCAAATTGCGCCAGCCTGACCGTAGGAAAATTAACCGGACGCATTTTACTGAATTTCCATGCTACCCGGTTGATAGGTGTAAGCTGGTATTTGTTCTGCAAAAACCTGTATTCTTCCTGCAATTGCCTGTAATATTCGTCCGAATAGTTGGCGTCTAACATGCCTGCCTGACCAAAAATCAGGGCATCAACAGAAATCGACTTATCCTGATTTTTAAGGATGATATTCAACGGCAGATTTTGAGCCAACATCTCAAAAGGCGCTGTATTGACTTTTGAGCCGAAGTACTTAGCCAACATGATGTATAGTGTTTCTTCCCAATCATTATTATGATGATATAAAACGGCTGCTGCATGATTAGCTTTCTGAAGTATTCTTTCTACGGAAAGTGTGTGTTTCCACATCTCGATTTTAGATGGATCTACTTGGTTGATTAACCTCTGGCAGGGTATTTCGAGTTGCGAATGTATCAGGGAAAGATACCTATCCAGAAATACCTTTGGAATCCGACCCTTTAGCTCAATCGTCGGGATATTTGCCGGTTTATCGTCGGAGTCAGGCTTCAAATCATGTTCATAGACGACATGTAAAATGACATTGTTATATGCTTTATCGGTACTATGTCCGTGCGCTTTCCAATCGGAAGAGTAAACGTGCATCTCTATGTTTCCTGCCCATAGTGTTCCGTCTATTTCCACTTTTCCATTGAAAAAATCAGGACCGGAATCAACATTATAGACACCATAATCTATGATTCGTATAGGAATACCATTCGTAGTAACCAAATCTTCCGGTTTAACCATTTTGGTCTTCCACAGATAATGTAAAAAATCTTCCTTAATCGGCTGAAACACGGCAAAGACTTTTTTTAGATCCTTTCATAAACTTTAAAAGTACAGTCGTATTCATTTTTTTCATCTTTTTGCCTGAAGGTTTCTGATACTATTCGCCAATCATCCATATCTATTTCCGGAAAATAAATATCTCCCTCAATATCCGCATGTACTTCTGTCAGGTAAAGTCTATCCCAGAGGTCCACACTTTGGCTAAAGATTTGTCCGCCACCGATGATAAAAGCTTCTTCTTCTCCCAAATCATGGGCAATTTCAAGTGCTTCGCTGATGGAATGTGCCACTGGACAAATACTCGACACATAAAACGGATCTCTGGTAATAATGATATTGGTGCGCTTAGGCAAAGGTCTTCCGATAGAAATAAAGCTATTGCGTCCCATAATGACAGCATGACCTAAGGTTACTTTCTTAAAATAAGCCAAGTCTGCTGGTAGATACCATGGAATCTCATTATCTTTTCCTATGACGCGGTTTGGTGTCATGGCTACGATACTGGATACAATCATAATTTTCACTTATTAACAGCTACAAAACTAAGAAAATATATTTATGCAGATAGTTTTCGTGAAAATTTCCATGCAATAAATGATAAAATAGTACTTTTACCATTAAATATGCCCAATATGCATTTTCAGATAAAAGAACAAGACAAAAAATATGATGTCTGTATCGTTGGTTCCGGTGCCGGCGGTGGAATGGCTGCAAAAATTCTTTCTGAAGCTGGATTTTCTGTCGCTTTGATGGAAGCTGGTGGCGATTATGACCCGGCTATGGACGAGTATCGTACACAGCTCAGGTGGCCATGGGAATCTCCGCGTCGGGGCGCAAATACACAAAGAGCTTTTGGAGATTTTGATGCTGCCTGGGGCGGATGGGAAATAGACGGCGAACCTTATACACGGAAAGACGGTACAAAATTCGATTGGTTTCGTTCCCGGATGCTTGGCGGACGTACCAACCACTGGGGCAGGATATCACTTCGTTTTGGTCCGCTCGACTTTAAGAGAAAAGACGTGGACGGGCTTGGAGATAATTGGCCTATTGGGTATGATGATGTCAAACCTTATTACGATAAAGTCGATCAACTTATCGGTGTATTTGGTAGTAAAGAGGGTATGTATAATGAGCCAGACGGGTTTTTCCTCCCACCACCCAAACCACGACTACACGAACTTTTTATAAAAAAAACTGCAACAGGTTTAAAAATTCCGGTTATTCCATCCAGGCTTTCTATACTGACGAGAAGAATCAACGATCAAAGAGGATTTTGCTTTTTTTGCGCTCAATGTAATCGTGGATGCCAGGTTTATGGCGACTTCTCTTCATCGACATGCCTCGTAAAACCAGCCATGGAAAAAGGGAAAGTAGATTTATATACGTATGCTATGGTACGTGAAGTCATCACGGACGAAAGTGGATTGGCCAAAGGGGTATTATATATAGATAAGACTGATCTCAGCGAGTATAAAATATCTGCACGGGCAGTGGTACTTGCCGCATCGGCTTGCGAAACAGCGAGAATCATGCTCAATTCCAAATCGAAAGCTCATCCTGATGGTCTGAGCAATAGTTCCGGCGTGATTGGTCATTACCTCCATGACAGCACCGGTACAGACAGAATGGGCATTTTACCACATTTGATCGATCGCCCGAGATACAATGAAGACGGTGTAGGCGGATTGCACGTTTATACGCCCTGGTGGCTTGACAATAAAAAATTGGATTTTCCAAGAGGTTATCACATCGAGTATTGGGGTGGAATGGGCATGCCGTCTTATGGTACGGGTTTTGGTATGGATACGATGCGACAATACATCAAAGATGAGTTCGGAACACCGTCGCCCAATGGCGGCTATGGTGCAAGCCTGAAAAACGATATACGCCGTATCTATGGCGCAAGGGTCGGTATGTCTGGACGTGGCGAAAGTATTCCGCAATTCGACAATTACTGCGAGCTTGACCCGAATACAGTCGATAAGTATGGTATTCCTGTACTTCGGTTTCACTACAAATGGACAGACCACGAAAGAAGACAAAGCAAACACATGCACGATACATTTGAGGAAATATTAACGGGTATGGGTGCTATCATATTGGGCGATAAGCCTAAATCAGAAACAGAATATGGCTTGTTAGCTCCAGGTAGAATCATCCATGAAGTCGGTACTACCCGTATGGGAAATGACCCTAAAACATCTGTTTTGAACGCTTATGCGCAAGCTCATGAGTGTAAAAACCTCTTTGTAGCAGACGGTGGTTCATTCGTATCCCAAGCTGACAAAAATCCTACATGGACGATTTTAGCCTTGGCATGGAGAACATCCGATTACATTATCGAACAATTTAAAAAGCAAAATTTATAAGCTATGGATAGACGTGAAAATATAAAGTTACTACTTACAGGATCGATTGCAACTGGGTTTTTGCTCGGCACAGGTTGTAATCCGGGTGAAAAATCCATCGATTCACAAGATATAATCCCAACATTGAATTATGGTCGTACTTCGGACGAAATACTTCATGATGAGAAGATGCTGTCAGAGGTGTTTTTTACGGAAAAAGAACGCAAAATGGTCGAAATTTTGGTCGATATCATCATTCCCAAAGACGAAATATCAGGAAGCGCCACCGATGCAGGTGTTCCGGATTTTATTGAATTTATGATGAAAGATTATCCTAATTTTCAGCTTCCTATACGTGGTGGGCTGCAATGGTTAGAAAGCATGAGCTTAAAGCGGTATAATCAGTCTTTTACAGCGCTCAACGAACAGCAACGCATGAATATCATCGACGAAATAGCATGGCCGGATAAAGCAACACCAGAAATGGCTTATGGTGTGCGGTTTTTTAACCTGATGCGCAACCTAACCTGTACCGGCTTTTTTACAACGGAAATGGGTATTAAAGATTTGGATTACCAGGGCAATACGCCCAATCAATGGGACGGTGTACCACAGGAGGTTTTGGACAAATACGGGCTGAGTTATGACGAAAGGACATTGCAAATCTGTGTAGATATCAAAGAGCAGCACAAAATCGCTCAATGGGACGAGGAAGGAAATTTGATTTAATGGTTAATTATTAATGGTTAGTGAGTATTTAAGTCATTGTTTTCGTTTTGCCCTGACCCATAGGAGATTGAAAACAAATCATAAAGGACTACATATAAAAACCATTTTGCTCCCTCTAAGGGAACCGAAAACAAAAATATAAACTCCTACTACGAAAACCATTTTTGTCTTAGATAAACTGAAATATATACCATCCAATTTTCATCGAAAGAGACTTTGAATCATTTACTGAAAGACCTTGGAAAGGTATTGTCAAATTGGTGAACAACCGCATCTGTTTGATGAATTTTGATCATTGACAACTAAAAGGGTTTATTATGTTCTCAATATCTTATCCATTGTTTTACCTTTGGCCAACTCGTCAATCAACTTGTCTAAAAATCGAATTTCACGCATAGTTTTTTCTTCGATGTCTTCTACACGATATCCACATATTACGCCTGTAATTTTCGCCACATTCGGATTGATTTCGGCCTGGTTATAGAAGTCTTCCAAATTGGTTTTATTGTCAAGGTGCTGTTGTAATGCTGCTTCATTATAACCTGTTAGCCAATAAATTATTTCATCAACTTCTGCTTTGGTACGTCCTTTTTTTTCAGCTTTTGCAATATAATGCGGATAAACGCTTGCAAAAGACATGTTGTAAACTCTTGAAAGGTCTGTATTCATGTTTTTTATATTTTGATCAGGGCTTTAATTTCTATATTTTGTCCGTAAAAGGCAAATATTCATGCAGGACAGCCGAACCATACATCACAATCAGGGTTGTCCACCATTTGATTTTTTTTGATTGCCAGATTGTCTAAAAATCTGTATTATGATCTCATCAATTAAATTTTAAAATCATTTCGATGATACATAATGGCAAAGTTAAAGGTTTATTGCATAAAATTTGTGCAATTCCTTAGCTTTTATTGAGTATAATTCTATAACTTTACCCTATTAAATCCAACATATTAATCATTGCATTATATATAAAATCGCTTAATACTCAATATTATGACAAGAATAACCTCTTTGTTGACACTTTTTTTACTACCATTGATCGTATTTGCTCAGGACATTTCTGGTCAGTGGAATGGTATGCTAAACATACAAGGCACACAGTTACGCCTTGTTTTTAATGTAACAGACCATCCAGAAGGATTAACCGCTACTATGGATAGTCCTGATCAAGGTGCAAAAGATATTCCTGTTTCTAAAGTTGACTTTAAAGCTCCTGATGTGACCTTTGAAATATCTATGGCCGGTATAAAGTATCAAGGCGAACTTAAAGGCAATGAGATTGTAGGTACATTTTATCAAAACGGCATGAAATTTCCACTACTTCTTACAAGAGAAGCTCAAGAAAAAGCGATAGTAAAAAGAAGTCAAGAACCAGAAAGACCGTTCCCATATTATGAAGAGCAAGTTTATTTCTATAATAAAGAGGCTGGGATACGTTTGGCGGGTACATTAACGTTACCACAGAAAAAAGGGAAATTTCCTGCTGCGATTATGATTTCTGGTTCAGGACCACAAAATAGAGATGAAGAGATACTCGGTCATAAGCCTTTTCTAATTATTGCAGACTACCTTACTCACCATGGATATGCAGTCTTACGATTTGACGACCGAGGAACGCATCTTTCAGAAGGAGATTTTTCATCAGCAACGTCTATGAATTTTGCCACAGATGTCGAAAGCGCCTATCAGTACTTACTATCACGTGACGAAATCAAATCGAATAAAATTGGCTTGATTGGACATAGTGAAGGTGGTTTGATAGCGCCATTGGTAGCAGCTAATAATAAAAATATTGCTTTCATTATTTCATTAGCTGGACCAGGATTGAAAGGAGATCAAATCCTTTTGCTTCAACAAAGCCTTATCAGTGAAAAATCCGGAATGGATCCAGATTTGATAGCACAAAATAAGACAATCAATTCAACAGCTTTTGAAATGATTAATACCACAAATGATACTAACCAGCTAAAATCAATATTAACCGCTTATCTTACGGATGCTGTCAAAACATTACCTACTGGAACGATACCTCCAAATATGAGTGAAGAAGATTTTGTAGGTACATTAATCACCCAAACCACGACACCATGGATGTTGAATTTCATCAGGCATGATCCAGCACCAGTTTGGGAAAAAGTAAAATGTCCTGTACTCGCACTAAATGGAGCTAAAGACCTTCAAGTTCCCGCAGAGGAGAACATATCAGCCATACAAACAGCATTAGCAAAAGGCAAAAACAAAAAGGTCAAAACTGTTATTTTCCCAGAGTTGAATCATCTTTTTCAAGAATGCAATACTGGACTTCCTGCCGAATATGAACAGATTGATCAGACATTTGCACCAATAGTATTAGACGAAATGGTAGATTGGCTTAGGAAGTGGGTAAAGTGATGGGTGTAGCAATAGCAATGCTCTTCTATCATTATTCACTTGATCGTATCACGACATTTATGGACTTTATCGGCTGTATGAAAATTGAGATAATCATCGTCTGAAATAAAATATTTGATATCTTCTGTCGCAATTTTCTAAAATCCACCTTAACTATTTAATGATACGATTGTTAAATATGCTGTTTAAATCATCCATTACAAATCATGCGCAGATCTTTAATCCTTTTGTTTTCAACTATTGCTGTCTCTTTGGCAGCACAAAATGTTTTGACCCTCCAGGACGTTGTAAAAAAAACGTTAGAAAACAATTATAATATTCGAATTGCACAAAACGAGACGTATATAAATACGGCCAATAATACTATGGGTAACGCAGGCATGCTTCCTGATGTATCTTTAAATTTTGGTCAGGTATATAACTTTAATAATACACGTCAGGAATTTTTCTCTGGCGATATACGCGAAGGAAATAACGCCAGAACGACGAATACCAATGCTAATATTCAGGCAAACTGGACATTATTTGACGGTATGCAAATGTTTATCAATCGAGATAAGCTCCGTGAATTTGAAAACTTGGGTATGATAAACCTAAAGTTGATGATGGAAAATACGGTTTATCAGGTCATGGAAACGTATCTGATGATTGAATACCAAAAGAAAAGAATTAACACGATTCAGGAAGCTTTAGGAGTTTCAAAAGAAAGAATTGATTTGGCAAAATTAAGAAAAGAAGTAGGTACGGCTTCTGATATTGACGTATTGCAGGCGGAAGTCGATATCAATGCAGATAGTTCGGTTTTGATAAATCAGCTGCTTGTACTGCGCAACCTTAAAGTACGTCTGAACAACCTCATGGTATCTGATACGGCTACCGATTTTGAAACAACGGATGTACAGTCATTTCCGCTTGTAAATTTAGACGAACTCACAAACAATGCCATAAGTCGCAATAAGTTGCTTGAGCTCTCTGATAAAAATATTGTACTGGCAAATCTGACTATTGGTCAGTGGGAAGCCAATAAATATCCAGTGATTGACCTGAATACCGGATATAGCTTTTCCAGAATGAATGCGGAGATTGGTCTTTTGAAATTCAATCAAAATGCTGGGTTTTCAGCAGGTCTTACAGGAAGATGGAATTTATTTAATGGATTTAATAATAAGCGCGAAATCCAGGTTGCCAAGTTGAATCTTGAAAGTCAAAAATTGAGAAAAGAGCAGGTTTGGGCTGATTTGAAATCTGATATTCTATCGTATTACAATGTTTACAGCAATGCGAATACAATGGTAAGCCAGGAGGATAAAAACATAGGTATTGCTCGGAGAAATCTGGATATCATGCGGGAAAAGATGCGTATCGGAACGGTCATATCTGTTGAACTACGACAAGCACAATTGAATCTCATCGATGCAGAATTTCGTAAAATATCAGCAGAGAATGACAGCAATATGGCTATGCTCGAATTGCTAAGACTTTCCGGTTCGTTGCTTCAGGAGTTTTGATACGAATGTGATTTTGGATCGGTTCAAAGCCATCTCTTGATTCATCACCCTAACGTAGAGCGTCTTTTACTAGCAAATTTAGAAATACCAACAGATAATATAGTCGCTATAGACAGTATGATAATCAAGAGTAAAAGATTACCTACATTTTGTAACATAATGGCTAAGATGATAAATGCGATACAGATAGCTATCAATATGCTTGTAGCCTGCATGTGTGAAAATCCAGCATCTATCAAAGTATGATGTATATGTCTTCGGTCAGGATGAAATGGAGATTTTCCGTCTAAGATACGCAGTATAAAAACGCGCAAAGTATCAAATAATGGTAAAATCAAGATACCTATCGCCACCGAAGGCGCAGACCTGAAAGTATAGGGAGAATCAGCTATGTGTGATTGTATTTCTATAAATTGAATCGCCAAAATAGCACAGATCAAGCCAATAAACAAGGAGCCGGTATCGCCCATAAAAATTTTAGCCGGTGTAATATTAAATTTTAAAAATGCTAATAACGATCCAAACAATGCAAAAGCAAGGATTGAAAACTCAATACTGCCAATCAAATAAAACCATATACCAAATACAGCAGTTATCAACAACCCAAGCGATGCGCTCAATCCATTTATGCCATCTATAAGATTAAATCCATTGATGATGACTAATATTGTAAACATCGACAATAATATACTCAGATATTCAGGCATCGTGTAAATGCCAAAAAAACCATAAAGACTTGTAAGCCTTACATTGGCTTTAAGTACTAAGATGCCGGTTGCAAACAATTCTCCCAAAAACTTATTTCTTGGCGAAATAGATATGATGTCGTCTTTAACACCAATCAGAAAGATGATAATAAATGCGGCAAGGATGTACTGTAGATTATCAAAATATTGAAATGGAAGCCAGAAAACGATAGCAAATAAGGTACCCGCAAAAATAGCTATTCCTCCTAAAGAAGGTGTACGATGAGAATGAGAACTACGCTCATTGGGCGAATCAACAAGATTTTTCTTGAATGCTATATATATTATAGATGGAATAGCTAAGTACGTTAGCGAAAAAGAAGTAAGAAATGTTAAAATAACATCATACATTATGTAATTTTTTATTTGTGGTAAAGGTACATACTTTTAAAACATATTAAATAAATTTTCATATAAATATTTATAGAAAAGTCGGTTTATATTAAAAATGTAAATGAATTGTAACATACATACTATTAATCATACATCAATATATCTTAATCGTTACCTATATTTACAGCCATTTTACACCGAATCCAAGAGAGATAAGATCATTCCAAAAATTGGGATAGCTTTTTTCAACTACTTCGGCATTATCAATAATCACAGGGTGCAACACCGACAACGGAGCGAAACTCATAGCCATTCTGTGATCATCATACGTATCAAAGGTAATCGTTTCGTCTGAAAATGTGGCTTTTCCTTCCTGAAGATAATATTCTTTCGGTGCCTTTTTACTAAATCTATCCGGCAATTTTACTAATGTAACCTGTAATTTATACAGTTCATTTTTTAAAGCCTCTATACGGTTTGTCTCTTTAATCTTCAGTGTCTGTAATCCTGAAAACAGCACCTGAGTACCATTTCCTGCACAAAGTAATGCTATGGTCTGTGCCAGATCAGGTGTTTTGATGCAATTTATTTCAAGATAGTCCGGTTTAGTGCTGTCAGCTTTTTTTGATATATGTATTTCTTTGTCTTCAAATGTAGTAGTTATACCAAATTTATTGGCTATTTCTCCTATGACTTGATCACCTTGAATACTACCTTTGTGTAACCCTCTGATCGTAATATCGGCTTGTTGACTTAACCCGGCTATCAGGTAGTAATAAGAAGCAGAAGACCAATCAGATTCTACATCATAATCTTTCAATTGATAAGTTTGTGAAGCTACAGACAGTATGTTTGCTTTTCGGATAACAGAAACGCCAAAATATTTCATAATGTCAATCGTCATATCCATGTATGGCTCTGAAACCACCTCGCCTTCCAATATGATATCTAATCCATTATCCAGCAAAGGCGCGATGAGGAGTAGGGCTGAAATGTATTGGCTACTGATATTTGCTGTGAGGTTGACAGTATTTTTCCATTGGGATGCAGGTGCTTTAATCCGTAATGGTGGAAAACCTTCATTTTCCATGTATTCAATATTCGCTCCCAAGTGATTTAATGCGTCAACTAATGCTTTTATTGGGCGTTGCTTCATACGATCGGAACCTGTCAGCACTTGTTCTCCTGGCTGTAATGCCAAATATGCCGTCATAAATCGAAATGTAGTGCCCGCATGATGTGTATCGTAAAAATCTGTATCAGCGTCTAATAAGCTTTGCAAAATTTGCGTATCCTGGCTGTCAGAGATATTAAAGATGTCAAAATGTTTACCTGATAACGCCCGGATCAGGAGTACCCGATTAGATATACTTTTTGAGCCACTTAAAGTAATGATTCCCTCTATGCGTCCGTCAGGGTGTGACAATTCAATAGCCGGCATTTTTCAGATTCTCGTTTTTTAAAATGTAAGGGTTTTATTTTTCCGCAGGCCAGTTGAACGTAATATTTTGCCGGATATCGGGATGTAATGACAATGCTACCGGGCAGGTTCTACCGGCTGCTTCCAATATCTTTTTCTCTTTGGTCGAATACGGGATATCTTCCGGGAAAATGATATTAATATCCACTGCAGCAATGCGGCGCGGATCTGAAGCCATGTGTTTGGTTACTTCTAATCTCGTGTTATCAATATTAATATTATGATTTTGGGCTGCGATGCCCATGATGGTAATCATACATGTACCCAGCGATGTTGCGGTCAGATCTGTCGGAGAGAATGCTTCTCCCTGCCCGTTGTTATCCAGTGGCGCATCAGTTATAAAGGTCTGACCTGAAAGTATATGCGTACATGATGTCCTCAGATTTCCAAGATATGAGATTGTTGATGTCATTTTTTTAGGATATTTATTTGTTAGTTAATGCTTAGGCGAATTTTCTGATGCTTCCTGCATTTTTGCCTTTTCAAGCTCCGCTTCTTTTAGTTCCCTTAGACGGACTTTTTCAGCTTGTTCCGCTTCATCCGCAAGGTCATAGGATTTGATGATTTCCTTGACAAGGCGGTGTCTGACTACATCTTCCGAACCCAAATACAATTGACCGATACCGTCAATCGGAGCAAGTATTTCCAATGCTTTACGTAAACCGCTTTTCTGATGTCCGGGCAAGTCAATCTGGGATAAATCTCCGGTTATGATTGCTTTGGCACTGGGCCCAATACGTGTCAAAAACATCTTCAACTGCGTTGTAGTACAGTTTTGTGCTTCGTCAAGTATGATAAAAGCATGATCGAGTGTCCTACCACGCATAAAAGCTAATGGAGCGACTTCTATCACACGGTTAGTAATAAAAAAATTGAGCTTTTCGGCAGGAAACATATCATCAAGCGCATCGTACAAAGGTCTCAGATAGGGATCGACTTTTTCTTTCATGTCTCCCGGTAAAAACCCGAGATGTTCTCCTGCCTCGATTGCTGGTCGGGTCAGAATGATTTTTTTTACTAATTTTGATTTTAAAGCACGGATTGCAAGCGCCATTGCCACGTAGGTCTTTCCTGTTCCGGCAGGTCCAATAGCAAAAACGATATCGTTTTCAGCGGAACATTCAACCAATAGTTTTTGATTTTTTGTCTTGGCCTTAATAGGCGTACCGTTCTTGCCATATACAATGACATTCCCTGAAACATGATGTTCTATCTTGTCCTCCATGCTGTTATTATCCATCAAAAGTTCTTCAACATCATGAACCGTAAAACCTGGCTTATCTTTAGCCATTCTTACCAAGATATCCAGTTTTTCCTTGACGGATTCAATGCGCTTTTTATCGCCTTTCAACCGGATCGTATGACCACGTGAAGTGATTTGCACGTCCTGATATACTTTTTTAAAAATATTTAGTTTTGCGTTATTTTCGCCATATAAATCTAATGGATCAACGCCTTCAATATTTAATATTACTTCACTCAATATGTATATTTTGGTTTAAAATTTTTGAAAAATAAATATTAGGTTTTGTTACTAATCATTACATGTTATTGATATAAAGTTATTAAAATATTTTTAAAAATTTTAATATATCAATAATTAATCTTTTCTTTGTGCAAAAATATTGGAATTTGATATAAAATTCCAGAAATCCATGTTTAACTATTTTAGAATTTTAACGAAATTGGAATGCAAATAGTTTCTTTGACGACGGATTATGGATCCAAAGACTATTATGTTGCAGAATTAAAAGCTTCTATTTTGTCCTGTAAGGATGACTTCAATATTATTGACATTAGTCATGATATAGATCGTTTTGACATAGAGCAAGCAGCATTTTTTCTGAGTAATACCTTGTCGGCATTTAAGGAATCGTCTATACATATCGTTGCTGTCAATTGCAACTATAAGCGCAATAGTGAGTATATCTGCTTTGAAAAGAACGGACACTATTTTGTTGGTCCGAACAATGGTGTGTTTAGCTTGATATTTGATGATTTAGATCCGAATAAAATTTATATCATTGATCAGCCCGATACGTTAAAAAAAGGTGTCAATGAGATTTTTTCACATGCAGCGGCTTATATTGGACATGGACTTCCTTTGGAGGAAATCGGTACAGTTGTTCCGGCATTTACAAAGCGGCTTATCATCCAGCCAGTGGTTACCTCTACTCAGATCCGAGCTTCGATCATTCACATCGACCATTTCGAAAATGTCATCGTCAATCTAAAGAAGGAAGTATTTGAGCGTGCAAGAAATAATCGTCGCTTTGAGCTACATTATAATCCACACGACCCGATTACATTTATCAGCAATGATTACAGTGATGTCGGGATAGGTGATGCTGTTGCATTTTTCAATTCTTCAGGATACTTAGAGATAGCACTGAATTTAGATAAAGCAAGCTCTATGCTCAATCTTTCAAAATCAGAGATGATACAAATCAATTTTTACGAATGACACCATTATTAAGAATAGTAAGGATGACTTTTATGTCAGATAAAAGGGAAGATTTCAAAGAGATATTCTACACAACTCAGCCACTTATAGCAAACTTTGACGGATGCTTAGGTGTGGAATTGAAAGTAGATGCGACTTTACCTGATGTTATCTATACAGTTAGCCGCTGGAGATCTGTAGAAGACTTAGAAATATATCGACATTCTGAATTATTCAAATCTACATGGGCAAAAACGAAAGTACTCTTCAAAGAAAAGGCTATGGCATATTCACTTGTGGATGTTGCGTAGTAAGATCGTACTTATTTCAAATACAACATTATTTTTACCCTGCAAACAACGTATCAATTTCATCCTTATATTGCACTGTGATGTTTTTCCTTTTGAGTTTCATGGTAGGCGTTAGTTGACCACCGTCGATCGTCCATTCCTCATTGAGAAGTTTGATTTTTTTGATTTGTTCCCATTTGCCAAAATGCATGTTGCGTTTGTCCACATCTTTTTGTACCAAAGCGATGATTTCAGGATTATTGACCAAATCTGTATAACTATTGAAGTTTTGATTATTCTCTTTAGCCCAAGCTTCCAACTGCGGAAAGGAAGGAACGATTAATGCTGCTATATATTTCTTGTCATCGCCACCCACGACGATTATCTGCTCTATATATCGGCTTTCTTTCATTTTATTTTCTATGACTTGAGGAGCGATATATTTTCCTCCTGAAGTTTTAAAGAGTTCCTTCTTCCTATCCGTGATTTTCAAAAATTTATGGCCATTGTAGTCCACCCATGTACCGATATCTCCTGTATAAAACCATCCTTCTTTATCTATAACCTGATCGGTGAGATCTTGACGGTTGTAATATCCTTTCATGATATTAGGTCCTTTGGCTACAATCTCGCCATCTTCGGCCAAACGGATTTCTACTCCGGGTATAGGCTTACCTATCGTGCCGGGACACCTTTCTTCTTCAGCCATACCATTGACCGTGAGTACGGGAGAAGTCTCTGTAAGTCCATATCCTTCTATGACCTGGATACCGGCAGCCGTAAATAATGTTATCAGTCGTGGTTGCATAGCCGCAGCACCAGTTACAATAAACTTTACTTTGCCACCTAATGCTTCCTGCCATTTTGAAAAAACAAGTTTTCTGGCTATTGCAAGCTTAGCATTATATAGTATTCCTTTGGAAAGTCCGATAGGATATTGACTACCTATTTTAAGACTCCAAAAGAAGAGACCTCTTTTCAAACCGGTTAATTCATTGCCCTTAGCCATGATCTTTTCATATACCTTTTCAAGTACACGCGGTACAGTAGAGAAGCAATACGGTTGTACTTCTTTCAGGTTTTCTCCTATGGTCTCCAAACTTTCCGCATAGTGAATATGAATACCAAACATCAGGTAAGCAAAGAATACCGTGCGCTCAAAGCTATGACATAATGGTAAAAAGCTCAACGATTTTTCATTTTTCATAAACGGTAACACTTGTCCTACGCTGGTCAAGTTGCTGACGATATTCACATGTGTGAGCATCACGCCTTTGGGTTCGCCGGTGGTGCCGGATGTATAGATAATCGTTACCGTATCTTGACCCTGAACAGCCTCCTTTCTTTTGTTAATCTCGGTAGTATCCAGATTTTGAATGGCATTGACTTCGTCCCAAAAACTTATAGCTCGATCCGTTTTATCGAATGTAAGTATCTTTTTCAATGTTGGAATACGACCTTCAAGAGGGCTCACCTTTTCCAGAATTACTTCATCACCTACGAAGGCATACTGAATACCTGCATCCTTGAAAATAAAAGCATAATCATCCGCAGAAATGGTTGGATACATCGGAACATTGATGACACCGATCTGTTGGCAACCAAGATCTACGAAGTTCCATTCCGGACGGTTATTACTGATGATCGCGACTTTATCACCATTTTGAAACCCGGCGTTAATAAGAAGTTGGCTTACTCGGTCAACTATCTGCTGCGTATCAGCGTAAGTATAGGTTTTCCAAGTGCTTTGCCCATCAATGCTTCTGATTTTACAAGATAAAAAAGCATCATCAGGATTGTTTTTTATCTGCATAGCAAGAAAGTCAAATAATCTATTTATTTCCATGGCTTTTATTTTATAAGTTTACTAATGGCTTTAAATGTATCTGTACCAGCACGTTCCATAAGCATGAAAAGGATCATTTCAACTGAAACGATATATCCACCAGCTTGACGGATTCGATCTAATGCAAGACGCAAGTCTTCTGGATTTCTTGATGAAACAGCATCGGCTACAATATGAACTTTATACCCCTGATGGATAGCATCTAATGCCGTTTTCAACACGCATATATGGCTTTCTATACCACATAATATCAAATCCTTTTTATGTTCATCTCGGATTTTTTGGCTGAGTTCAGGTTGAAGCAAACAGCTGAATGTATCTTTTTCAAATATTGTAGTATCGCTCGTATATATCAACGCATTTGTAGTGTGTCCAAGTCCTTTTGGGTATTGTTCGGTGATAATGGTATCCAAACCCAATATTTCTGCACCTTTTATTAAAATATTAATGTGGTCAAGCAAGTGTTCTTTATCATGCATCACGGGCAGCAACCGTTCCTGTACATCAATAACGAGGAGTACACTGTCTTTTATATTTATAATTTCATTATGCATAATATCATATTATTATCCAATGTTATACACTTATTGATCCCTTTCTAAAATCTGATTTGCTAAGGATCGCATTAATAATGAATGGGATATTGTTACGATTGTTTTCTTGTGCATGATCAATAGCTTGATTAAAATCTTCAATCTTTTCTATACGTACACCTTCGCCACCAAAAGCATTAGATATCTTATGATAATCACTGTATCCAAGGTGCATAGCACAATCACTACCGAGCAGTTCGACTTGATCACGAGCTATCTGTCCCCAGCAAGCATCATTACCTATCAAAGAAATAACCGGCAAGTCCAATCGTTTGAATGTATCATATTCTACCAAACTATAACCGGAACTTCCGTCTCCATATATAATCCAGACTTCTTTATCGGGATGAACCAATTTAGCTCCTAAGGCAAATCCTGCTCCAACACCCAATGTACCATAAACGCCAGGATCTAACCATGACAATGGTGCACGAGGTCTAAGCGTATAAGATGCCGTAGCCACAAAATCGCCACCGTCAGCAATGAGGATCGTGTCATCACTCAATTTTTGTTCTAAAAGCTTAAAAAGCGCCAGTGGATTAATACCGACTTGTTCTTGAGTTTTACTTTTTTCGATGATTTCTTCTTCACGGATTTGATCACGTTGCGCAAGATCGGTTTTCCATTGTGCGAAATCTCCTTGATATTTTTCTGCCAATTCTATAAGAAAATCCATTGGGTCTCCCCAAACAGCAACTGTTGGTTTTTTATTTTTTAATAAGTCTTCTTTACTTCTGTTTATGGAAACGAATGGGCGACTACCAATATGATTACCATAATCCATTCTGAAATCATTGGGTACACCGGCAAGTATAATTAGGTCAGCGTCTTTGATAGCTTCCTTACGCTTATGGCGCATCTGCAATGGATGATTTTTACCTAACAGCCCGCGTGCCATGCCACTAAGATATGTTGGAATACCTATTTTATCGATCGCTTTTGCTAATTGCTCGGCTTTTTCTGCTTGCATCATCGCTCCGCTACCAATAATCAACAAAGGTTTTTTGGCTGTGTCCAGCAACCTAATCGCTCTACTTTGATCATTTTCGGAATGCTTGATAAATCCAGGTTGTTTGATTGGTCTGCTAAAATCAACATATTCCTTTCCTGCAAATAGCTTTTCAGCATGTCGGTTGATATACCACTGTAAAAACTGCTCTCTCCAGTTTTTAGGCTTATTATCTTTGCTTTTTGCTCCATACCAACTTCTGACTAAGTCCTCATCATATAGGATATCAATTGGGCATTCTACAAATACTGGTCCAGGTACGCCTTCTTGAGAGCGTCTAAAGGCTTCTTCCAAAATAGGGACGATATCTCTTACCCGATTTATAGTAATACACCATTTACATACGGATTTCATTACAGATTTTTGGTTTATATCCTGTAAACTACCACGACCTTTGAGTATCGTTGCAGCGGCACCACCCAAAACGATCAAAGGCGACTGTGCCAACGATGCATTTTTTACAGCAGTTATGGTATTTGTTACACCAGGACCTGCTGTTACCGCAACCACTCCAGGAGTCCCTGACAATCTTGATACTGCATCAGCAGCAAATACCGCAGTAGCTTCATGACGTGTATCTATGACCCTGATGCCAATCTTCTCGGCAGCTACAAAAATCGGAGAAATGTGTCCACCACACAAAGTAAACAAATATTTTACGTCATGTTTTTGCAGTATTTTTGCAATTATCTCTCCTCCATTCATAAGATTATCGGGTTTATACCTTGAAGTTTGGACTATTTACTATATGTCTCTTTTGTATTAATTTGCAATGATACAAATACTTTTGCTTATTTATGGCAATTTGCAGTGTTTTATATTTTTTGATGAAGGTTAGTTTATTATGAATGTTACCTTTACTACCTATTAATGCACTTTCTTACATTTCAAAACCCAAATTGTGACATTTTCATTCAACAATAATTCAGATCAAATCCACAACAAATTAAAAATATTCATATTTATACTATAAATGTCGTAAAAAAGATAGAACTTTGTCCACTTATGCGAGAATTATCCACCAATTACTTAGACGAACTCAATCCTGTACAAAGAGAAGCCGCTACTTGTATAGACGGGCCTACCATGGTCATCGCTGGTCCGGGATCGGGCAAAACACGTGTACTTTCATACCGTATTGCGCACATGATACATGTAGGTATCGAACCAGGACAAATCATGGCGCTTACATTTACCAATAAAGCAGCACGCGAGATGAAAGACCGAATCGAAACCCTTGTTGGCACAAAGGCACAACGGGTTTGGGCGGGAACATTCCACTCTATTTTTGCACGCATACTCCGGGTTGAAGCCCATAAAATCGGTTATCCCAATGATTTTACGATATATGACGCTGACGATACCAAAAGTGTCATTTCCGAGATCATCACACAGCTCAACCTCGATAAAAAATTGTACGCTCCCAGTATAATACGGGCTCGTATATCCAGCGCCAAGAGTAATCTTATCACACCCAAAGGTTATGCAACTAATGAAGATCTCTTGGCTTATGATAGGATGAATCGCAGGCCGTTGATCTACCAGATTTATGAAAAATATGTAGCTCGATGCCAACGTGCCGGAGCGATGGACTTTGATGATTTGTTGCTACAGATGTTTCGATTGCTGTATCAAAACCCAGAACAAGTCCGTGAAAAATACCAAAATCAATTTAGGTATTTGCTCGTGGATGAGTTTCAAGACACCAACTCATTGCAGTACGAAATCATTAAGCTATTGGTCATGTATCATGGTAGTAGCAATAATATCTGTGTCGTAGGTGACGATGCGCAAAGTATCTATTCTTTTCGGGGAGCAACGATAGAAAATATCCTCCAATTTGAAAATGATTTTCCGGATTTACAGACATTTAAACTTGAACAAAATTACCGTTCTACCAGTTATATCGTCAATGCTGCCAATGAAGTGATCAACCACAATAAACGGCAAATACAGAAGAAAATCTGGACTGACAAATCCGACGGAAATAAAATAAAAATCAATAAGTCAATGACCGAAACCGAAGAGGGAAAAAGGGTCACAGACATGATTATCGAACAAAAAAACAGATTCAATCTCGCTAATAAGGATTTTGCAATATTGTATCGGACGAATGGTCAATCTCGTATTTTCGAAGAGCAATTAAGGCGACATAATATTCATTACAAGATATATGGTGGTTTCTCATTCTATTCTCGTAAGGAAATCAAAGATATCATGGCGTATATGCGCTTGACGATCAATGATAAAGATGACGAAGCATTGAAACGCATCATCAACTATCCTCGTCGGGCTATCGGAGAGACGACCGTACAACAATTGTCAAAACTGGCAGATGACAATGATATGAGTATGTGGGAAGTATTGACAAAAATTGATTTTAATAGCCGATCCCGCAAAAATATAGGAGAATTTGTAGAGCTTATGCGTGCATTCAAAGCCAAAGCAGCTAAAGCCGATGCTTATGAAATCGCCTCCTACATATACAGGAATAGTGGAATAGAAAAGTTACTCAAGGAAGACCAAACGATCGAAGGAAAGGAAAGGGTGGAAAACGTCATCTCCTTGCTCGACGGTATCCAGGAGTTTGTACAGGATGACGAAGTACAAACCGGCGAAGAAGCTAATACAGATCGAAGTCTTTCAGCATATATCCACACCATATCCTTGATGACAGATGCTGATCAAAAAGATGAAAATCCTGATCACGTTTCTCTGATGTCGATACATGCAGCCAAAGGATTGGAATTTAGATCTGTTTTTGTGGTGGGTTTGGAGGAAAACATTTTTCCAAGTTATCTCGCTTTGACAGAAAGCAATCAGATAGATGAAGAAAGACGATTGTTTTATGTAGCGATAACCAGAGCAGAAGAATTATTGTGCCTGAGTTACGCCAACAGCCGCTACCAATATGGTCAGGTACGATACAATGATCCAAGTAGATTTATTGAAGAAATCTCAGATGATAATATTGACTCGATCGTTTCTATCACGAAGAAGCCTATATTTGCAGAGCCAAAGATATTGGGTAATTTCAAAAAAATTGGTGCTTCTACGCCTAAACTTAATATAGATCCAAGCCAGTTTGTTGCATCCGATTCGAAAGACATCAAAGCCGGTATGGAAGTGCTTCATCTCAAGTTTGGTCAAGGCAAAGTGATTGATGTTGACGAAAGGTTGGTCGCTACTATCGTCTTTGACGGTTTGGCTGACAATAACGAAAAACGCATCATGCTTCAATTTGCGAAGTTGCAGATAGTGTCATAATCTCTAATAATATTGGGGAATAGGATGGGAAAGGCTTTTGAAAAAGTTATAATGATATAGGAACATATAAGGATATTACATACATTTTTTGTACTTTTGTAGATTGATTATAAGATACAATGATGTTTGAACAAACCTTTAAAAATATAGATGACATACTGCACAAAGATGCGGGTTGTGGTAGTGAATTAGATTATGTAGAACAAACCTCGTGGATTTTGTTTCTCAAATATTTGGACGACCTCGAAAAAGATCGTGCCACAGCAGCCGAACTCACGGGCAAAACCTACTCGCCTATCGTTGAAAAACAATTTCAATGGACGGTTTGGGCAGCACCAAAACTTGAAGGAGGAAAAATAGACCACAATGCTTTAACTGGCGATGATTTGACCGACTTTGTAAACAATGAGCTGTTTCCGTACCTTAAAAAATTTAAAACAAGTGCAGAAAGTGCCGACACGATTGAATACAAAATTGGTGAAATATTCAGCGAACTGAAAAACCGCATACAAAGTGGTTACAACCTACGTGAAGTGATAAACCGCATTGATGAATTGCGTTTTCGTACCCACGCTGAAAAGCACGAAATGAGCCATTTGTACGAAGATAAAATCAAAAATATGGGCAACGCAGGGCGAAACGGTGGCGAATATTACACGCCTCGTCCGCTCATAACAACCATCGTAAAAGTGGTAAATCCCAAAATTGGCGAAACCATTTATGATGGTGCTTGCGGCTCGGCTGGTTTCTTGTGCGAAGCTTTTGCACACCTTACTTCGACAGGCTCAGCAAGCGGTGG
Organism: uncultured Aureispira sp.; assembly: GCA_964399855.1. Lineage (GTDB taxonomy): Bacteria > Bacteroidota > Bacteroidia > Chitinophagales > Saprospiraceae > OLB9. Next base: position 100,114 of record CAYNSF010000001.1, read on the forward strand.
ACTTTCGACCAAAGACACCGTAACGCTTCAAAAAAATACCTTTTACGGCAAAGAGAAAAAATCTTTGGCATACATCATCGGGATTATGAATATGATTTTTCACGGTGTGGAAGCTCCGAACATTATTCATACCAACACACTTGCCGAAAACCTAAGCGATATTCAGGAAAAAGACCGCTATAATGTGGTGCTTGCCAATCCGCCTTTTGGAGGAAAAGAACGTGCCGAAGTACAACAAAATTTCCCGATAAAAACAGGCGAAACCGCAAGTTTGTTTTTGCAACACTTTATCAAAATTTTGAAAGCAGGCGGAAAAGCAGGTATCGTTATTAAAAATACGTTTTTGAGCAATACCGACAATGCCACGGTTGCCATTCGCAAAACCTTGTTGGAAAGTTGCAACCTACACACCGTTTTGGATTTGCCGGGCGGAACATTTACCGGTGCAGGTGTAAAAACCGTGGTGCTGTTTTTTGAAAAAGGAAAGCCTACGCAGAAGGTTTGGTATTACCAACTAAACCTCGACCGCAATTTGGGCAAAACCAATCCGCTTAACGAAAACGATTTGGCGGAATTTGTAGCACTACAAAAGACTTTTGCTGATAGTGAAAATTCTTGGATGATAAACGTAAAAGATATTGACCAAACTACGTTTGACCTTTCAGTTAAAAACCCAAACAAAAAAGAAGTGGTTCGACTACGCTCACCACACGAGATTTTGGAAGAAATGAAAACGCTGGATGAAGAAAGTGCTGAAATTTTAAAAGGGATAGCGGAATTGATATGAGTTTACATAGGGACAAATTGTCCCCAGATAAAATGTAGAAAATAATATGAGCAACGAATTAACAATATCACAAAAGCGCATTGAAAACAAGATTTTCAACATTCGTGGTATGCAGGTAATGTTGGACAGCGATTTGGCAGAAATATATCAAGTAGAAACAAAAGTTTTAAACCAAGCCGTAAAACGTAATATTGAGCGTTTTCCTGAAGTTTTCCGATTTCAACTGACTAATGTTGAATACGAAGAACTGGTCGCAAATTTCGACCAGTTAGGTTCAAGGTCACAATTTGTGACCTTGAACAAATCGGGTACAAAACGAGGATACAACCTTAAATATTTACCTTACGCCTTTACCGAACAAGGAGTGGCAATGCTTTCGGCTGTTTTGCGTAGCGATGTGGCTATAAAAGTAAGCATCCAAATTATCAATACTTTTGTAGAAATGCGTAAACTCATTGCCAATCACAGCGTTTTGTTGCAACGTATGGACGGCATTGAACGCAAACAATTAGAAACCGACCACAAGTTTGAAAAAGTTTTTAAAGCATTGGAGGGAAATACAATTCCCACACAAGGTGTGTTTTTTGACGGACAAGTATTTGATGCTTACGAACTCGCTTCAAAAATTATATACACAACAAGATTATTTATTGAGATAATAATGACACAAGTCGTTAACGTCCTTAAAAGGAGAAATAATGAGCAACGAACAGCATAACGAAGGATTTATACCCAAACATGGAGGTTATGAAAAACTAATAACCTATCAAAAAGCCGAAATTATTTATGACGGCACGGTATATTTTACAAAACGTTTTTTTGGAAAATATGATAGGACTATTGACCAAATGGTGCAAGCTGCCCGTAGTGGAAAGCAAAATATTGCTGAAGCAAGTATGGCTTCCGGCACATCTAAGGAAATGGAAATCAAATTAACCAATGTAGCTCGTGCTTCGATAGAAGAATTGATGATAGATTACAAAGATTTTTTGAGAACAAACAAGCTACCGCTTTGGGATAAGGAACATAAACTAACACAGCGAATGCGGGAGTTAAATAAAATACCCAATGCCACGTATGAAACTTTTAGAAAAGCTATTGAAAATGAAAGACCTGAAATCTGTGCCAATGCAATGATTGGTTTAATAATAGTAGTGAGCTATTTGCTAAACAAACAAATAAAATCTTTGGAGAAATCTTTTTTGGAAGAAGGTGGGTTGCGAGAAAGAATGACAAAAGCAAGGTTAAACATTAGAAATAATAAGAAACAGTAAAGGACAATAACGACTAGCAGGACAGAGTTAGAACACTGTCTTGCCTGTCATTGAAGTCTTAAAAATCAAAAAATGAAACAAATTTGGCAAATAAAAAAAATTGAGCGAAGTGTTTATAATTGATAATGGACAATTGAAAATGAAAAACAAAAATAATGCTACATCAGAAACGGTCAATTCTCAATTAAATAACGGTTGGGAAATAGCAGAGTTTGAAAAATGCCTTGAAAAGGTAACATATACCAATAAAATTCAGAGAAAGGACTTTAAAGAGGAAGGAATATATCCAATAGTTTCACAAGAAAAAGATTTTGTAAATGGCTATTGGGATAATGAAGCAGATTTATTCAAGGTTGATAAACCGATTGTGATTTTTGGCGACCATACGCAGGTTATTAAATTTGTTGACTTTGATTTTGTATTGGGTGCTGATGGTGTCAAAATTCTGAAACCAAAAGAAGGCATTGATTCAAAGTATTTTTATTATTATTTACAAAATATAGATTTAGGGAGTTTAGGATATGCTCGCCATTACAGGCTTTTGAAAGAATTAAATGTAGCCTATCCCAAATCCCTTGAAGAACAACACCACATCGTTTCCATTTTAGACAAATGCTTTACAGCTATTGATAAAGCCAAAACCAATGCCGAACAAAACCTTAAAAATGCAAAAGAGCTTTTTGAGAGTTATTTGCAGGGAGTGTTTGAGAAGAAAGGCGAAGGATGGGAAGAAAAGAAATTGGGAGAAGTAACAACGACTAATGGAAGAATTGGATGGAAAGGATTAACAGCAAAAGAATATACAAAAGAAGGTCCATTATTCCTTTCTGTTCATTCTCTAAACTATGGAGATTATGTTGATTTTAGAGATGCTTTTCATATCAGTCAAGAAAGATATGATGAAAGCCCTGAAATAATGTTGCAAAAAGACGATATTCTAATCTGTAAAGATGGTGCAGGAATTGGAAAATTGGGAATTGTTCCAGAATTACCAGATATTACAACGATTAATTCTTCATTATTATTAATTCGTTGTAAGAAACAAGTTACAACGAATTACTTGTATTACAATCTTCTCAGTCCTTCATTCCAACGAATTGTACAGTCAAGACTTAGTGGAGCAACCACTCCCCATTTATATCAAAGGGATATTGTTACCTTTCCCATTCAAGTCCCTTCTTTAAAAACCCAACAAACCATCGTCCGTCAATTAGATGCCCTGCGAGCCGAAACGCAAAAGTTAGAAGAGGTGTATCAACAAAAAATCGCAGATTTGGAGGAATTGAAAAAGTCAATTCTTCAAAAAGCTATGGCTGGTGAGCTTGTCGAACCAAGTGGGCAATTGTCAGAATCAGGATTGGCAGGATTTAAGGATAAACAGGATTTTAAAAAAGTAACTGTATGACATTAGACGAGATGACATATAAAATAAATGGCTGTGCTATGAAAGTGCATAACACGTTAGGTAATGGCTTTCAGGAAGTAATTTATCAGCGTGCTTTAGCTATTGAAATGGAAAGAGCAGGTTTAAGTTTTGGCAGAGAAATAGAACAAGTAATATTTTATGACGGAATTGAAGTAGGGACACGAAGGGCAGATTTTGTAGTGGAGAGTCAAGTAATAGTGGAATTGAAAGCACTCATTAATTTGGAAGATGTGCATTTAGCCCAAGCAAAAAATTATGTAGTAGCATATGATTTTCCAATTGGGTTGCTCATCAATTTCGGAGCAACAAGTTTACAATTCAAAAAGGTTTTCAATCCCAAATACAATCTTGGAAATCCAAAAATCAAGTAAATCCTGATTCAGACAAAAGAAACATTATGAACGAAGCAGAAACAAGAGCAGAGCTCATAGACCCGAAATTGCGGGCTTGTGGTTGGGGCGTGGCAGACGGCTCAAAAGTATTGCGTGAGTACAATATTACCGCAGGCAAAATACAAACAGGCGGAGGTCGTAGCAAACGTGAAATTGCTGATTATGTATTGGTGTACAAAGGCATAAAATTGGCAGTAGTAGAAGCCAAAAGCGATGAACTACCCGTAGGCGAAGGTGTCATGCAAGCCAAAAAATATGCTCAAAAACTGGAACTAAAAATCAATTATGCCACCAACGGAAAAGAAATTTATCAAATCAATCTGGAAACAGGTGAAGAAGGTTTAGTAGAAAATTATTTGTCGCCTGAAGAACTTTGGCAATTGTCAATGGAGAATGGACAATTGACAATGGATGTCGAGGGAAATAATTATCAATTTTGGTTTGAGAAGTTTTCGTCTGTTCCATTTGAGGATAAAAGCGGAAGTTGGCAGTTGCGTTATTATCAGGAAATAGCCGTTCAAAAAACTGTTAAAGCCATTGCACAGGGTAATAACCGTATATTGCTTACTCTTGCTACGGGTACAGGAAAAACAGCTATCGCTTTTCAAATAGCTTGGAAACTGTTTCAAACAAGGTGGAACCTTTCGGTAATGGAAAGTATAAAAGGGAAAATGGAAAATGAAGGTTGGGACAAAAACAATTTTCAATTTTCAACTATCAATTCTCCATTAAATAGACGACCACGCATTTTATTTTTAGCAGACCGCAATATTTTGGCTGATCAAGCCTACAATTCTTTTTCGGCATTTCCAGAAGATGCTTTGGTGCGCATAAAACCAAGTGAAGTAAAGAAAAGCGAAAAAGTACCTACTAATGGAAGCATATTCTTTACCATTTTTCAAACCCTCATGTCGTCTATTGATAGTGATGGGGCTGAAGAGGAGGAATACAGTATTCCATTAGCTGCTGAACCATTAGCATCATATCAAATATCCTCTTCTAACTATCAATTGTACCCTCCCGATTTTTTCGATTTTATCATTATTGATGAGTGTCACAGAGGTGGAGCAAATGATGAAAGTAATTGGCGAGCTATTTTAGAATATTTCAGTCCTGCTGTTCAATTAGGTTTAACGGCTACACCAAAACGAAAAGACAATACAGATACTTATAAATATTTTGGCGAACCTGTTTACATCTATTCACTGAAAGACGGCATCAATGACGGTTTTCTTACGCCTTTCAAGGTAAAACGTGTCAAAACTACATTAGACGATTACATTTATACGAATGATGATTTTGTAATTGAGGGAGAAATTGAAGAAGGTAAATTGTATGAAGAAAAAGACTTTAACCGTAATATTGTAATTGTAGAGCGAGAAACGTATCGTGTAAAAAAGTTTATGGAAGAAGCCAATCAAAACGAAAAGGCAATTATTTTCTGTGCCAATCAAGGACACGCAGCGTTGATACGTGATTTGGTAAACCAAAATGCGAAAGATAAAAATCCGTTCTATTGCGTAAGAGTTACTGCAAATGACGGTGAGGAAGGAGAACGCTTTTTGAGGGAATTTCAAGACAACGAAAAATCAATCCCAACCATTCTTACTACTTCTCAAAAACTTTCAACGGGTGTTGACGCAAGAAATATTCGGAATATTGTATTACTTCGCCCCGTTAATTCAATGATTGAATTTAAACAAATCGTAGGGCGTGGTACACGACTTTTTGACGGAAAAGAATTTTTCACCATTTACGATTTTGTTGATGCTTATAAGCATTTTTCAGATCCTGAATGGGACGGAGAACCGATAGAAGGAGATGATGACGATGTTTCAAAATCTCCAAAATCTTCTTGTTCCGTTTGCGGTCAGAAATCTTGTATTTGTGTTAAAACACCATCTGAACCGTGCGCTGAATGTGGCAAACTCCATTGTATATGCAAGAAAAAAACGAAAGTAAAAATCAAATTAGGTAAAGGCAAAGTACGTGAAATACAATCAATGGTTTCCACTTCGTTTTGGAGTGCTGACGGCAAGCCCATTTCATCAGAAGAATTTTTAAATAATCTGTTTGGAGAGCTACCCAAACTATTCAAAGATGAAGACGAATTGCGGATAATTTGGAGTAATCCAACTACTCGAAAAATACTATTGGAAAAATTAGAAGAAGTGGGATTTCCAAAATCAGATTTGCAGACTTTACAGAAGTTAGTAGATATGGAAAAAAGTGATTTGTACGATGTGTTAGAATATGTTTTTAATGGCGACTACATCGCTATGACACGAGAAGCAAGAGCCAAAGCAGCCGAAGCCACAATCTTTGCATTACTTAATGATAAGCAGAAAGAATTTATCTCATTTGTATTGAGCAAATACATTGAAACAGGTGTTGATGAACTCGACCAAGAAAAATTACCAATCTTACTGACTAACAAATATCAATCGTTGGAAGATGCAAAAGAAATATTGGGCGATGTAGTAAGTATTAGTAAGATGTTTATTGACTTTCAGAGGTACTTATATGAACAAAAAACAGCCTAATTTTAAAAATATTGTCAAATTTCGGCTTCATCATAACCCTTTCCAACCCTATTCCGATATCCGCTCTATCTGCGCTCCCAAAGCATTGAGCCGGAGATCTATATTCTGATAGCCACGGTCTATCTGGTGGATATTGGATATGATGCTCGTGCCTTGGGCAGAAAGTGCCGCAATCAGGAGCGATACTCCTGCACGGATATCTGGCGAACTCATACGGATACCACGAAGTTGAGATTTTCTTTCGAGACCGATGACCGTTGCTCTGTGAGGATCACATAAGATGATTTTGGCGCCCATCTCGATCAACTTATCTACAAAGAATAGCCTGCTTTCAAACATTTTCTGGTGAATTAAGATACTTCCGCGCGCCTGTATAGCGATAACAAGGATAATACTCAGTAAATCCGGTGTAAAACCTGGCCACGGAGCATCATAAATCGTCATAATCGACCCGTCAATGAAGCTTTGTATTTCATAAATATCTTGTGCCGGGACGTAGATATTATCGCCTTGGATCTCTAACTGAATACCTAATTTTTCAAATGTTGATGGGATTATACCCAGATTGGGAACAGATACATTGGTGATCGTAAGGCTGGATTGTGTCATAGCCGCGAGACCGATAAAACTCCCGATTTCGATCATATCCGGCAATACGGTGTGCTCCGTACCGCCTAAGCTTTCCACACCGTGTATGGTCAGCAGATTGGAACCAATCCCGGAAATGCGTGCGCCCATATTATTGAGCATTTTACATAATTGCTGGAGATATGGCTCACAGGCCGCATTGTATATCTGTGTGATACCCTCTGCCAGTACAGCCGCCATGACTACATTAGCCGTGCCTGTGACGGATATTTCGTCCATAAGGATATACGCACCTTTTAGCTTTTCTCCTACGATATAAAACTGGTCTTGCGCTTCATTATATTCAAACTTTGCGCCCAATTTTTCAAATCCAAGGAAATGTGTATCCAAACGTCTCCGACCGATCTTATCACCACCGGGTTTGGGCAATAATGCTTTTTTAAACCTGGCCAATAACGGTCCTAAAAACATCACTGATCCACGTATTTGCTTGGCATTGGAAAGATAGGCATCAGAATACAAATGCTCCATATCAATATCATCCGCCTGAAAAACATAGTCACTGTCATTTAGTCTTTCAACTTTGACACCAAGTCCTTTGAGCAATTCAATCTGCTTTTGAATATCTAAGATGTCGGGAATGTTTCTGACCGTTACTTTTTTATCCGTTAGCAATACTGCGCTAATGATTTGTAGCGCTTCGTTTTTTGCTCCTTGTGGCTGGATCATGCCGGAAAGTTTAGCATCTCCCTGAACTCTAAATGACTGACTAATCATCGTAATTTATGTTTTTATACGACGCAAATATATTACAATATTTTATAATATGAAGTGTTAAATGAAAAAATTATGTTTTGATTCCTTTTAGGGCAGAATGCACAAAACGATAATTTGTAGTTACGTCAGGATAACTTCAACATTACTTATGTAACTTAAATAAAAATTCGAGGCCGCCTCCTTTTCTATTTTTGGCTGTGATCGTTCCTTTGTGAAAAAGAACAGCATTTTTAACTATTGACAAACCTAGACCGCTGCCTCCTGTGTCTCTTGTTCTACCCTCTTGTACCCGATAAAAACGCTCAAAAAGTCGATTTAAGTGCGCTTCATTTTCTACACCAATACCTGTGTCGTGATAGGAAAAATAGTAGTAATCCTTGTCTTCATTGAAGATATTGATGTTGATATTTATGTCTTCGCCAGCGTAGCGAATGGCATTTTCGGTCAGATTTCTAAATATAGATGTCAGTAAGCTCAGGTTGCCGTTGATAACTAAATTTTCTGGTAATTGCCAATCCATTGCTATTCGTTTTTGGAAAAGTGCTTTGGATGATTCTTCTTTTAATCGAGCCAACAAATCCGGGATATTTACCGGTTCTGACTCAAAAGAATCGGGCGCTTCTTCCATTTTGGCGATGAAGCTCATGTCTTTGATCATCTCCGAAAGTGTCAATGTCTGATGGTATGCCTGCTCTATGAAGTGCTGTTTTTTTTCTTCCGGAACGGAATTTTTAAGTATGGTCTCCAAATAGGCTCTGATACTCGTGACAGGTGTACGCAATTCGTGAGCGATATTACCGGTCATTTCCTGCTTGAGTTGCCTTGTTTTCTCTCGTCGGGTTATATCTGTCAGGATGATTTCATAGCTATTGTCATCAAATATATTTGTCCGTAGCGAAAAGATCTTGCCGTGTTTTTTTATTTTAGATTCAAAATATTTTTCTTTTCCTTTACGGAGAAAATCGTGAAGCTCCTCAAAGCCTTTTTCCCGCAATATGGTGGTGGGATTGCTTCCCGGATTATCGGTTAATTGGTTGAGATATTGGATAAATAATCCATTGTAAAACTCAACGTCATGGTCAGATGATATAAAACAAATGCCTTCTTCGGAAATCTGAATGTGTTGCAGCAATTTTTTCTTTTCTATAGATAAGGTCTTCTTATTGGCTTCTAATTGCCGGTAGTTTTCAGCAATTTTTTTTCCTATTTCGCCCAATTCATCCTCTCTGAATGTAATAGAGCTATCGCTGTTTTGAAATGCAAAATTTTGCAACTGTTTGATAGAATCTCCGAATTGCTGCGTGATTTTATGAATAACAAATAACGTGATGATAAAAAGTGCTAACAGGAAATACAGGAAAAGATTGCCAGCCTGTAAAAACTGTTTTAAATGGATGTTGTAAGGTAGGGCAACCCGTACATAATGATCACTATATTTTTTGGCATAATAGAAATATGGGTGATGATTTGAAGAAGATTCCCGTATATACGTACCCTTACCGTGTTGTGCTGCGGAGATCACTTCTAATCGGTTAGCGTGATTTTCCATGTTTTCGAAGTCCATGACCTTATTATCATACTTTACCTTACCTTGCAGGTCAATTATGGTTATCCTTAATTCGTCGGGCAGACTTGATTTGATTTGTTCGATATCACTACTATAGTGGGCATCATTTCCAGTGAGTTTTGAATGAACAAGCATCGCAAACAAATCTAATTTTTCTTCCAATGCTTCTGTTTTGATAGCACGCTCTCTTGAATGCTCCAATAGGGCTATACCAATGGAGAATACCGTAAATAATACAGCAAAATAAAAGAAAAGGCGTTGCCTCAGGCTTAGCTTCATAGTACGTCTGTATTAAACCTGTACCCGTAACCGGAGCGGTTCGTGATAGCTTCACCGTATTTACCCAATTTTTTTCTCAGTCGGGCGATATGCACATCTACTGTTCGTTCTGTTATATAAGGCGTTTCTTTCCAGATTTTATCAATGATCTTTTCGCGGGAGAAGAGCGATTCCGGTTTTTGTGCCAGGAGTGCCAACAGCTCGAACTCTGTTTTGGTTAATGAAATTTTTTGGTCTTCGACAGTTACTTCTTTCAATTCAAAATCTATCATAATTGAACCCAATTTCAATATATTGGTTTCGGTATCTGACGCGGTTAAACTTCGTTTGAGTACCGCTTTAACCCGTGCTATGACCTCTTTTATGGAAAATGGCTTGGAGATATAATCGTCTCCACCTACGGAGAAGCCCGTGAGCATATCGTTTTCGGTATCTTTTGCCGTCAGGAATATGATAGGTACGGTTATGTTATCTTTTCTAAGCAACTCAGCCAATTTGTATCCGGACATGCCACCCATCATGACATCCAATAATATTAATTTAAAGTCACTCACTGACATCGTCAATGCTTCTTCTGCCGAAGCGACAGAAACGACTTCAAACCCTTCGTTTTTGAGATTGAACTCTAAAATTTCAGATATATTCCGATCATCATCAACCAATAAAATTTTTGACATTTATTATGATTTAATTTTCAACAAATGTAGTGATTTTCTTACAAATTTTACGACCTTTTCTAAAAAAGATTCCTTCAGGACAATACCCAAAGGAATCTTTTTAATATGAAGCAATTATAAGGGAACCAGATTAAAAATTTAAAAATTGTATTTTGTCCATGCAAAGATACTCTGCTGGCATCCTGCGTTTCCAGATTCTATTTTCGCTCCGGAAAATCCAGATTCAGGGTTAATGCTTTTTCCTAAGATTGTATTGGTCAATGTGTTGGTCAAACTCACTGTAGAAGTCGCTTCTCCTGTACCTTTACCGTCAGAGAAGTCTATCAGGTCTATCACTGTACCGCTTCCTTTTACAAAAGCATTGGTAATGGTCGCTTTTGCACCTCTGCGTATTTTGATGACATCTTGCATCTTGTTGGTGACATTGGATACGTCACTATCTGCTGATTTTGCCAATCTTAAATCGAAAGTTATATTTTTGACGATAAAGTCAGATTGTCCGGACTGAGTAGGGAAGTTACCGTCTAAATTTCCGTCAGCTTCGATACCTCGTGGGTCTGACTCAGAGCTTGTAAATCCAGGCTCCCAAACACCATACGCATTTTCTAATGTTCCGGAATATCCTTGTGTAAAGTCAAACATATCATCGTCTGAGTTGACGACCAAAAGGTTTTTGACATTTACGTTACCACCGAAAAATTCGATACCGTCATCCGCTCCGTTTGGTATAAATACATTTTCTATCGTTGTTCCTCTTCCTACACCGTTCAATGTCAATCCATTGTGTTCTACATCGGCACTCGAACGTGCACCTGTATAGGCGAGGATAAGGTATGTGATGCTACCTGAGCTGTCATTCGAGTCGGTTCCGCCATATTGATGCGCAGAACTGATTTCTGTACTTCCGATAGTACCACCTGACAATGGCGCTCTGCCGTTGATGACCAATCCGCCCCAATGTCCTTGCTGAGCATTTTCAATGTCGGCTGTGATAGTGACCGGTTTTTCCGCTGTACCATTAACATTGATTTTTCCACCTTGCAATACAAGGATATAGTTGTTAAAACCCTTTTTTGCTTTAATCGTAGTACCTGCCGGTATGTTCAATACACCACCATTCTCCACGATAAGTGGTCCTGTAAGCGTGTAAGCAACTGACGCATTCAATGTTTTCGTATCGGAAATACTTCCAGAAATCTCATCTTTTGTCTCTACTTCGGGTTTTGGGTCGTCTTTATCACAAGAGATAATGGTCAATGCAGACATCACTACGAATGCCAATAAAAAACTTAAACTAATTTTTTTTGATTTCATGTTCTCTGAAATTTTTAATGTTTTATGATTTTTAAATGATGCTGCAAAGGTCTATCTACTTTGCTACTGAACTATTGAATTTTAATTAAGATTTGGTTACGTAGATTAGGATGTTGGTTTGTTGGAATTGGTTAACTGAATTTATATTTGATTGAGGAATTAATAGATTTCTCACGTAGTACAAAAAGACCACATAAGTATAAAAGAGAGAGCGGATAAGTGACGATTTTCGCCACTTATCCGCTCTCTTATAAAGTGTCACTGTCTTTCCGGCTGAAAGGAGGAATCTAAAAATGGAATATTTCAGACAATTACTCTAAAAATAAACTTAGAGATTCAGCAGTAATTGGCTCAAAGTTGAAAATGATTTTTGATTGACGATTGGAACCGAGTATTATTGCAAATAAATTTGCAATGCCATAAACTTCACACTTCAAGCCGGCAACAAACAACCATCAACCAATTAAACCTTTACACCCATAAACCTTTAAACTAACAACATCAACTCCACAAATCCAACAAAGTTAGTTGAGAATTGAAAATTGACAATTGACAATGATTTTTTGATTGACGATTTTTGATTGAATAGAAGTAAAAATCCGTCAACCAACAACTAACAACCGACAACCAAATATCAGTTACTCCAACCTTATTACCTTATGCTTCTCACTAACATACCGATTGTTGATATCGAAGATATACATACCCGCAGGCAACTGCCCGATATGTACTTCCGATGTTACATTGTCGTAAGTGCTGACAAGCGCACCATTGAGATTATAGACATCTACCTTTGCAGGCGCATCTAAGTCTGCTATGGTAACGGTGTTGGTTGTTGGATTTGGGTATAGCGTAAGTTTGTTAGCGATATGCTCGTCTTTTGTTGATGTCTTGATACCTAACTTTGCGCCGTCTATAAGCATCCATAAGTCGGTCGTCCACGAGGCAGCGTCTATATCCTTATAATAAGTATGGTCTTCGACACACATCAGTATATCGTGATTTGGCGTTTCTGTTAAATAATTGAATCTGCTAATCCATTGATTTTCAGCAGGTATTTGAGTTAACCGCAATTCCCACGCACCATTCTCAAATATATAGTACCGCAGTGTCTGCGGTATCTCTTTCGGATATGAATCGTTATTGGTTCTCGTTATTATAAATGGTTTCTGTGAGTATGGAAGTACTCCACCATATAGGGAAAATTCATCATCTTTAAATTTAGTATTGGCAGTACTGATGATATTACCGTCATAATCTATGACAATATTAGCACCTAAGAAAGACTCAAAAACCTGTCCTGCTATGCTCAATACAATATATTGTGAAGTAGCATTAACTATTCCTATGAATTTAATTTCACCATAATTCTGCTCAACTATCTTGCCTATATCGATTCTTTTTAATAGTTCGAAGTTTTTATTATAGACGTGAAGATAGGCTAAATCCGGTTCTAATTTTCTACCTGCACTTCCTTGCCCGGTTATGTAATCATAAGCATTTACAATTAAAATCGTATCACTTTCTAATGACCAGATTCTATGACGGTTTTCTTGTTGATATATCGTAGAAAAATCATACTTATCCTTGGGATAGTACATCGTATCTATCTGATGATATAACAATTTACCGGATTGGTCTATATGTCTAAATTCGATATGTTTTCTGTTAAAACAAAAGTTTTCAACACTAATGATTGTATTATCCGGTCTTTTTTCAAATAAATTTACCAATTCAGCATGAGGCCAAAGTATTTCTACTGAGGAATCATCTTTATCCCAGCATTGATAGTCCAAAAGCTGACCTGTATGCTTATCGTATTTACGGGTACAGGCATAAGAGCGTGCACCTTGAAAATTATATATAAAAGGAATGATATCATCTTTATATTTGTCAAACCGCTTGAATGTCAATAGTTCAAGTGTATCGCCGTTTATACTTAATGAATTAGACCACTCCTGTATATCACTATGCCGGTTGTCAAAGACAGTTACCCATTCCTGTTTACCTGTTTTGATGTTGATTTTATAGATGATAGCACCAAATACCGCTCGTGTGGTACCAAAAGATGTACTGTATCCATACATATAGTCATCTTCTATGAATGGTTTCCATGTTATAGGTCTGATAAAGGTAATAGAATTATATCCATTAGTTATATAATTTGGATTATCCTGTTCAGGTATTACCGGAAATCCGACATTAGTGCTGTCATACACTCTGTAAAACCAATTTGGCTCTCCCGTTAAAAAAACAGGGTCTTTATTTTCAGCATTGAAATCCTCTTTAATTTGTCCAGAACTGTTAAACGAAAGTAGCAATGCGATAAATATATTAATTATGTTAATGAATTTCATTTTTCTAAATTTTAATTGGTTTATTAATTAATAAATAAATAAATAAATTTCTATGTTAGTAACTTATACGATAGTGTAAATCCACTATAATATTTTACAAATATTGATTCGGACAAGTCAATTATCCACCCTGAAATGTTCCTGTTTTACTATCATACAGGCTTAGCATATTGACTTCCAATCTCTAACTGCGCTGTTACCAACTTACACTTAATGTTTTGTTAACATTGTGTTTTTTAAAATGTTTAAAATAAGTTAATTTTTTAATAAAAACGAAAAAAATCCAATTTTAAAGATACATGTTTTCCAATAAAAAAATAAACGCTCCTATATATAATACACATTTACCTACCCTAAACGCTGCAAGGAATACCATAAAAATTTCAAATATTTTCAAATATATTTTTATGTTATGTGTATAATATTAATAATAAGTATATTATGAAATTCGTATAAATTGCACTTTTTTTGGATAGTTTTTGAAATGTTGTGATGAAAAGAAGTAAAATCTTCAGTAATCTTAGTGACAAAAAGATTCCTCACTTCGTTCGGAAAGACCGCATAAGTATAAAAGAGAGAGCGGATAAGTGACGATTTTCGCCACTTATCCGCTCTCTTATAAAGTGTCACTGTCTTTCCGGCTGAAAGGAGGAATCTAAAAATGGAATATTTCAGACAATTACTCTAAAAATAAACTTAGAGATTCAGCAGTAATTGGCTCAAAGTTGAAAATGATTTTTGATTGACGATTGGAACCGAGTATTATTGCAAATAAATTTGCAATGCCATAAACTTCACACTTCAAGCCGGCAACAAACAACCATCAACCAATTAAACCTTTACACCCATAAACCTTTAAACTAACAACATCAACTCCACAAATCCAACAAATCCGCAAATCCGCAGTTTGATATTACACCTTTAAACCCTTAAACCAATTAAATGATTTTACAAATCAAAGCTCAGACCCAAACTGACGTTGATACCCTTATGATATTCGTTCAATAAGACGACTTCATCGGTTCCGGCAACTTTTCGTGTCAGCTTGAATGACGGGTCGAGTAGGTTGGCCGCCTTAAATTTCAGACTTGTCTTTTTCCTTAATTGTGTTGAAAATACGAAGTCTATGGTTGGAACAGCTTTTTCGATGATATCATTATAGCCCAAAGTTCCGATAGTATAGATTCTGTCACTGAAATAATTAAATACCAATGATGTTGTTATTTTCCTTTTATCGGTATTGATACGGTAGGTTATGTCCGAGTTGATGATAAATGGTGATGCACCTTCGAGATTAGACATTCTTTCGGCAGTATTTTCGATATTCAACAGACTTGAGGTGAGAATGTAAGAGAAATTGACACCTGCCGACAATTTGTTTTCAGAGGACAATTCATCAAATATTTTTCTGAATATATCCTTGCGTATTTCTATTTCAAAACCTTTGACTACGGCGCTTTTACCGATGTTGTCATACGTCAGCAAACCGGCAGAATTCCCTTTATCCACTCTACCTATCGGGTTGAGGATATGCTTGTAAAACACACCTGCTGATATGATTTCTGATGGACTTAGAAAATAATCCCATTTTACGTCCACATTGTAATTTTCTGAATGACGAAGATTGGGATTTCCTTCACTTGCAAATCCGATATTGACATATTGGAATGGAGAAATCTCCTTCGATTGCGGCAATGTATAAGTCTTGCTTGCACCCAATCTGAATATGCTATTGCTTGTTGCATCGTATTTCAGATTTAAGCTTGGAAGTAGAAAAGCCGTGTGAATTTTATTGTTACCTGTACGTCCAGGCACATTGTATCTGATATCCATATTGACGAAGTCGTATTTTAAGCCTAATGTTCCGCTTAGTGTTTTGGACAACTGATATGCGCCGTTTACAAAAACAGCGTGATTATTTTTGGATACATTATAGCTGCTTGGATAGCTTTCGGATATGGTAAACTGATTGTTGTCAAAATTTTCAGTATTATACAGATTATCAAGCATTAACTGGTCAGGCAAAAGATTTCCCGAAATAGCCGAAAAGTTATACTCGATCGCTTCAAAATCCGTATTGGAAATGTGGTTGTTGTAGCCCAACGAGATTTTAGACCGATTGCTGGCAAGTGCATCATTCAATTTGTAATTCAATACGACCTTAGTGTTGTAATCGGCACCGTCAAGTTCAGAGAAAAATCTTTTTTGCCGGTTGCTTCCGGTCAATCCATACGTACCTTCAGCTTTTTGTGAAAGATAATTTTCTCTTCTGTCTGGTTCGTATCCCGTGATTTGGTTCATGGCGGTATTGATATCTACATCCCATTTTTCACTCAGCTTCCATGTGGATATGAGCTGGTGGATAGTTAACCGGTTATCATTGATTTGTTGTCTCCTGAGGTATCCAAAGTCATTGGGAGAATCCTGATATTTTTCGGCATGTTTACCCTGATATTCGCCGATATAGTGGTTGGTAGCATGAAGCATCATAAAATTGTATGCTATCGAATGTTTGTTATTCAACTTGTAATTGACATTGGCAAGTGCGAGCTGGCTTTTCTTACCGCTGTATTTTTTACCTTCTTGATCCTGATATATCGTACCGTCTGTTGTTGTATTCCGAACGATTTCTTCTGTATATGTGTATTCAGATGATTGAGTTATGACACCATAAAACGAAAGTGGATTGTCGGCCAATGTCATTCTTTTGCCTCCTGACAATTTAAAACTTTGGTTCATAGGAAGATTTACTGCAACAGGGTCAAGGCTGTTTTTGAAGTTAAATTTTCCGGCATCAGGGTGATTGAGTTTCGAATATCCAAAATAATTGAATCCGTCCGTTTTGACAAAATCCTGCATAATCGCCCGGTTATTTATCCCGGCAGATATACTTAGACCCAAAGCATAGTCATCGTTCAACTCTTTGGATTTGATATCTATGATCGCACCACCGGCATCGGCCGTATGATGTACAGGAAATACTTTATCTACACCAATATTCATGATGATATCGGACTCGAAAAATGACAATGCGATGTTTTTATATTCAGGGTCTTCGGACGGAACAGGCAAGCCATTCAAAAGTGTAGTATTATATCTATCGCCCAATCCACGCACAAAAACATTTTTCACACCTTCCTGCTTAGATACACCAGAAACAGATGCAACCGCAGACTCGGCATCGCCCAATCCTTTACGGGACAATTCCGCAGCGCCGATACTTTGAGTAGCAACGATAGCGTTTTTCTGTTCGAGCAAAAGCACGTTTTCAGACTCTCTGTTTACTTTGGCTATGATCTGTACTTCAGCGATATTTACCGTCTCAATCTCTAATTTTATCTCCATAAAAGTCGTTTCTCCCGCTTTTACTTTAATGTTATCTATCGTCTTATCCGCATAAGAAAAATAAGTACTTGTCAGGGAATAGCTTCCAGGATTGACATTAGTAATGATAAATGTGCCGTCAATATCCGAAACAGCTCCGAAATCAGTATCAACTATTTTTATTGCCGCACCGATAAGTTCTTCCCGATTCTGACCATCTATTATTTTTCCTTGGATAGTTCCGGTTTGTCCAAAAGTAAAAGTAGTACAAAAAATAAGGGTTATAACAATAGTAAAGTTAAGAAGCTTTGGAAATTTCATATTTTTAAATTTGCGTAATTACGATCTATCATTTTGACGCCGCAAAATTCCGAATACATTGTTGCGAAACGGTTACGGATAGAATACTTTTTTGATAATGTTGTGATAAGGTTGAGGTATAGTGCTCTATCAAGATAAAGAACTTAATATTATCGTATCTAAAACACCAAGGACACTCAGCGTTTCACTAAGATACACTAAGGTTTTCTGTGTGATTCTTAGTGTTTTACTAAGTGATCTTAGTGGTTGAGGATTTTCTGGTCAATCAACTTTTATCACTAAGGCTATATCAAAGAGGTATAAGTTGTATTTGCCGTATATTATTAGTCCTTTGTGGTCATTTCATCAATTAAACATCATAATATAACTTCCATTATCAATATAAGTCTTTTTATAGACAGAGCAATAGTTGCCTTTGGTGTCCGCCTTAAGCAACTTTTTTTATAAAATTTCTACAAAAAATTTGCAGATAAATAAAAACGGCATATCTTTGCGTCGCTTTTATAGAAAGGCACTTTATAATAGTAACAATTAAGGAGTAAATCCTTATCATATTTAAGGGAGATTAGCTCAGTTGGTTCAGAGCACCTGCCTTACAAGCAGGGGGTCACTGGTTCGAGTCCAGTATTTCCCACACTTTACAGAAGAAGTTGTCTCAACAAAAGGCAGCTTCTTTTTTTATTATATCAATATTTGTAAGTCAACACATTGTCATGGCTAAATCAGGAATTAAAGTTTCAGCTCCCGCTACTATTACCAACATAGCAGGCGGATTGACTACCTTAGGCATGGCACTGGTATTTCCTGCTGATGAGATCATTATCAGAGAGGGAAGTAGTCCGGGATTAGTCATCACGGAAATACGTGGTGCATCCAAACACCTTTCCTACGAAATCGAAAAAAATCCTGTCGGATTGGCAGCCCAAAAACTATTGACGCATCTGGGAGAAAATGACAGACCCATAGAGCTTGAAATACACAAAAAAATTCCACTTGATGTGGGTCTTGGATCTTCAGCGGCATTAGCAGCGGCTGGCGTATATGCAATACAGGAATACCTGCGTGCCGGAATGAGTAAACAAGAGTTGATACCTTTTGCTGTGGAAGGTCTTCATGCTGATGAAAATGACGACGTGTTAGCACATCTTTTTCCTGCATTATTGGGTGGTATGATTTTGAAAACAGCGGATTCGTTATTATCTTATAAAAAACTTTATATCCCAGCAGGATTGTGTGTTGCGGTTATCTCTCCGGAAACCGTTCAGATAAACAAAAATCAAGTACAACAAACGTTACAATCTAATATCAAATTCGATGACAGTTACGAACAAGCCGCTTATTTGGCCGCATTTGTTGCATCAATGTACACGTCCGATTTTGAGCTTATGACTAATGTGTTACAACAAACTGTGTCTTCGCCCATACTTACAGATACCATTCCTTATTATGAAGAATTGAAAAATTTAGCCTTTCAGACTGGTGCAAAAGGTTTTGGTACAGCCGGCTTTGGGCCTTCAGTATATGCCTTGTGTACCGATTCGGGTGCTGCAAAAGATTTTATAGAAGCAGCCAAATCGCTATGTAAAACTAAAAAAATAGGGATAACAACGTATTTTTCAAATGTTAACCACGAGGGCGCAATAGTTTTTTAAGTATTGTAACCACTCGGATATGATACCCTTTCAATCCAAAATGTTAATTTTCAGTGTTATTACAGCTCTTTTTTGAGCTATTTTTTCTGACTTGTCCATTTTAGTGCGGTAGTAATATTTTTTGTGATAATGATATATCGGAATCGCGGTATCATAGAGGTGTCGAAATGTGTAATCTGCTGATTTGTTTTAGATATCGAAACTCATTCATTTATACTTCATTAAAGAGCAGAGCTGTTCAGGTAGCTGGAGGCAATTAGCTGAACTATCGTTTTTTTGATTACTTTTTTTGGCAATGAAAAAAAGTAATTGCCGCCCGAACAGGGCAATGACCAAATGAAATGAACATCATTAACTTTGGCTTTATAATCAATTCATCAGTGGTCGCTTTAATCATTCTTTTCTTTTGTCTTGACACAAAAGAAACAAAAAGTCAAGGCTGTACCGACTCATCCTAAAATCACTCTATAAAAACTAAATTTAAAAAACTCGCCTTGGTGTGAACTTCTTCGGCTTAGCATTTTCGCCAACTTGGCATTGATCTTTCGATTTTACCAGAAATAGGCTCAAACAGTTTTAAATTTTTAACGTTTTTATTCCATGATTTCTTAACGGATGATTCGCTAAGGCCGGTATTTACCCGTTGATTTGAAGGTTTGGGATGTATTTCTTCCAAAGGGATATTTACAGAATCAACTACGCTTCCGCCAGAAAACGCTACATAACTACGCACATCAACAATCGTTCCTTTTCTTGCTTTGATACATTGTTCTACAGTCATAATATTACAATATTTGGTCAGCGGCCTCCTCGCCGGTATTGATAGCACCTTCCATAAAGCCTTGCCAATCGGCTATATGTTCTCCTGCAAAATGGGTGTGAAGAAACGGTTCTGCTAATATAGGTTTTACTCTGAACCATTGACCGATACCGTACATGGCGTACGCTCCGTAGGAATATTTATCATTACCCCAATAATAATTTACTTGTCCGCTTATATTAGGTTGAATATTGCCGAAGTGTGGACTGAGCGTATTACAAATGTCTGTTGCGCTTGCCTGATTATTCCTATTGCCGAAGACTGCTGCTTTTTCGCCGATAGCATAAGCGATCAACACACCTTCAGGACCAGGCTGATTTTTGGTAGCATGATAGAAGTAGTGTGGGCTTTCGTCAGTAATTAAGTCAAATGATTCGTCTTTCCAAAAGCGTTCATTGAATGTTACGGCATGTTTGTTAATCCTTGCATATTGAAGTTCATTAGCGGCATCTGTTTTTTCTGTTGGCAGCTCTGGCAGCCATTTTATTTGCTTCATGGCGAATGTAGGTACGGTACAAATGATTTTATCAGCTTCGAAAGTTTTTCCGTTTGTACAAGTTACTTTTACTTTGGCGTTTTGTTCTATCTGCTGTACAGTATGATTCAATGAAATATTGTCCTTCCCAATCTTTTCAGCAAGTTTTTCAGCAAATCTACTGTTGCCACCTTCTATTTTTAAATCCATTTCATTTTTAGGGCTGCTGTTGGCATATTCTTCTAATGCTGCAAAGGCGGAAACGTGCCGGATGCTTTCGCCAAAGTCGGTACTGTCCAATAATTCTCGTATGTCCAAATCTCTGCCTTCACAACCGTTATTGACTAAGAAACGCCACCAATCATATTGGTCGAGCTTCATTTTATCTTCTTCGGAAAATTCATTGTAACCGCTGATGATTTGCTCAAATTTGTTGTTCCATTCCTGGCTGTAATCCCATTTGCCGGGAGGAGCGTACTCACCTTTGTAAATGAGATGACTGTCGAATTGATTATTATTGAGCTTTAGACCGAAGTCGTTGCACAGCTCAATAATCCGTTCATGAGAATTACCAATCCACTCTGCACCTAATTCGATAATGTGTTTACTATTAACTTTGTGGGAAAATACACGACCTCCAATTCTGTTTCTGCTTTCTAACACGATAACGTCCCAACCATTTTCTTTTAGCCGATATGCTGCTGCTAATCCTGAAAATCCAGCTCCGATAATGATTGCTTTTTTGCCTTTGTTTGACCCAAAAGTATTGATAAAAGGTGTAGCACTAACCATGGTTCCTGCACCTAATATCATAGATTTTTTAATAAATGTTCTGCGATTTTCCATATATTATTATTTACTTTGAAATCAATTCCTAATTTCAATTTTGTATTAAATAATAACAAAGATATATTCTACTTGCGAGAAATCAGTTGTTTTTGCAACAAAAAAGGAAAATCTATGTAATAAGGAGTCTAATTTTAGGACTTATTGACAATATTTAAAGCCATTTTCCCAAAATGTATTGAATAAAATGTAACTACTCAGATAAAATCAATTTCGATCAAATGATATGAATATTCAGTGATACTTCAGCTCATTTTCTTCAATAACACTGCTATTAATTCAAGAGGTAGCTTCGGCTGACGAAAAATGCTCTTTTTTATGATTTGATAGCAAATACCAGAGTAATTACCATCAAAAAATTGTGGGGTTTACTCCAAAGAAGCAAACCCCACAAAAACTATTACTCTATTAATGATGTTCTTTATAATCAGGATTTTCTACATATTCCTCAATCATTAAGGCTTCATAGTCTTTCTTTTTGTGTCTGCCCATTCTGCGACTCAAACTGTCGAAAATAGAATAAACAACTGGAACAATAATCAAGGTTAAAAATAATGATGACAATAAACCACCTATGATCACCATGGCTAAACCTCTATTCATGTCTGCACCATCACCTTGTGCAAAAGCAATCGGAGTCATACCCGCTACCATTGCAATAGTAGTCATAAGAATAGGGCGGAAACGCGCGTGGTTAGCCGATACTAAAGCATCATAAGTTGATGCACCTTCATCTTTTCTATGATTGGCAAAGTCCACGAGCATGATCGCATTTTTCGCCACAAGACCGATCAACATGATGATACCCAAAATGGTAAAGATATTGAGCGTTTGGTTAAACAATGCCAAGAACAATAGAGCACCGATAAACGAAAGCGGTATAGAGAACATCACCACTAAAGGCGTAGCGAAGTTGTCGTACAAAGCGACCATTACCAAATACACCAAAAGTAATGAAGCTAACAAGGCAATACCCAATGAACCAAATCCTTCTTGTTGATTTTCCATTGTTCCTCCCCAAATATAAGCCACACCTGGTTTTCTTTCGATTTTATCAAACTCTACCTGCCATTCTGCTGCGATTGTACCTAAAGGACGTCCTACTACTTGACCTTCTATGGAAACAGAAGGAGATTTATCTCTTCGCTCCAACAATGTAGGTCCGGAATTGTAATTAATATCAGCAAATTGTTCTAATTTTATTCTAAGTCCTTGAGGATTTACCACTTCCAAATTTCGTACATTATCAATGTTTCCTCTACCTATTTCATCGTAACGAATATTGATGTCATACTCTTTGTCGCCTGTACGGAATTTAGCATCAGTATTACCTGCAAAGGCAGTCTGCATGGTCATACCGACGGTTGCCACATTCAAGCCTAATGATGTCATTTTGTCTCTATCAATCTTCACGCTGATTTCTGGATTACCATCTTCTGAAGTTAGTTTGATACCTGTTGCTCCTGGAACTTTTCTCAACAAGTCGGCAGACTGTTCTGCAAATTCCATTGCATCTTCCAAATTTGTACCTACGACTGTCAATTTCAATGGTGCTTGCTCTGCACCCATAAAGCCCATGTTTACCGTTTTGATTTTTGCACCAACCAAAACCTTTTCCATTTCAAGTATTAGCTTGGCAGCATATACTTTTGTCGGCTCTTTTTTATAGTGATTTTTATTTAAAAATATCTGAATTTCTGATTTGTATTTTGTTCCAGAAACCGCCATCATACCATCTGAAGATTGCCCAACAGTAGTAATCATACGCTCGATTTCTGGCTTTTGAGACAAATGTTTTTCTGCCTGTTGGGTTACAAAGTTGGTTTGCTCAATAGAAGCATCTTTTGGCAATTCTATTTGCAACAAAAACTCACCTTTGTCATTGTTCGGGAAGAAGTCAGTACCAATGTAACCCTTACCCACCAACATTAATGAAGATACAAACAAAACGATAGTCAAAGCAATGGTTATGAGTTTATTGACTCGTGTTTTTAATGACCATTTCAATATATTACCAAAACGATGCGTCAAATTGTCTAATCCACTTTCAAAGCCATGCACTATTTTTCCTAAGATACTTTTTGGGTTAATCACTTCCAATTTTCCAAATCTTGAATATAACCAAGGCACAATGGTAAATGAAACCAACAGTGAAAACAATGTGGATACTATAACCGTAACCGTAAATTGACGCAAGATATTTGCCACCAAACCCGATGATAACGAAATTGGGAAAAATACAACCACAATTACCAAAGTGATAGCTGTAACGGTAAACCCGATTTCCTTAGCTCCTTCAAAGGAGGCGCGTACCCTATTTTTGCCCATTTCCATGTGGCGGTGTATATTTTCAATAACCACAATAGCATCGTCCACAAGAATACCTACCACCAAGGACAAACCTAACAATGACATCAAGTTCAAGGTGTAGCCCAGCATATTCAAAACGATAAAAGTGGCTATCAATGAAAGCGGAATGGCAATCATGGTAATAGTAGCATTACGCAAACTATGCAAGAAGAATAACATAATGATACCAACCAACACGATCGCCAACATCAAGTCAAACACCACATTGTTGGCAGAGCGTAAAGTATATTCCGAGCTATCACTGGCAACGGAAACTTGTATGCCTTGCTCAACAAAATCTTTTTCAATACCTCCAATTACTTCACCGTCTTTACCTGTTAATGAAATAGCATTCTTTACTTTTTCGGAAACCGATACGGCATTGGCATCAGACTGTTTGAATACCTGCAAAAGAATCGTATTTTTTTGATTGATACGAGCTATTTTTTCTGCATCTTTGATACCGTCTTGTACATCAGCCACATCACTTAGTCGAATGGTAATACCACTTGGAGTAGTGATCGGCAAGTTGCGCATTTCGTCCAAAGAGTTGATTTTACCAGCCAAACGAATAGTCGTTTGATTGTCCCTTGTTCGTACCGTTCCAGTCGGAAAATCCATATTAGAAACGGCAATGGATTGTTGTACTTGGTTGATGCTTAATCCATAACCTTTAGCTTTATTAGGATCAATACTGACTTGAATTTCACGTTCTTCACCACCTAACATATCCACTTTTGCTACACCGTCAATCCTTGCAAAAATGGGTTGAATTTTTTGGTCTAAAAGGTCGAATAACTCTTTTTCAGACAATGAAGACGTTATCGAAAGATTCATAATCGGTATGTCGTCCAAAGAGAATTTATTGAGAGAAGGTGTTTTGGCATCTTCTGGCAAATCGTTGGCTATGGCATTGATTTTTCTTTGCGCATCAGTCAGCAAAAAGTTTACATCTGCATCGTTATTCAATTGGATAATCACTACAGAAACAGCTTCCATAGATTTGGACTCGATCATTTTTACGTTTTCGAGTGATGAAACCGCATCTTCAATTTTTTTGGTAACCGTATTTTCTACCTCGGCAGGCGCAGCACCTGGATAAATAGTAGAAATAGAAATTACGTTTGTTTCAAATTTCGGTATTAACTCATAACCCATTTGAGTATAAGATAACAAACCTCCTAATGTAAGAATAGTAAACAGTACAATAATTATACTGGGCCTTTTGATTGATATTTCGGCTAATTTCATTATATATTATTGTTCAGTTTATTTAATGATTTCAATAGGTGTCTCGTCCAATAGATTGATTTGACCAGAAGTGATCACGGTTTCACCGCTTGAAATGCCTGAAACAATCTCTACATATTCACCAAAATGCCTACCTGAAACAACTTCTTTCAGTATCGCTTTTCCATCCTTAGCAACAAACACTTTGTTAGAACTCACATTACCCACAAAAGCAGCTCTCGGTATCACTAATGCAGCAATCAATTCCTCGTTTCCGAATACTACAGTTCCATACATACCTGCTTTAAGTTCATTGGAACCATTATTTTTAATCTCAATCTCTACAGGAAAATTCAAGCTGGCATCCGCTTTGGGTGCGATAAATGTAACCACACCGCTCCATTCTTGTCCTGACAAAGCAGCGCTTTCTACCTTTACTTTTTGTCCCATTTTGATACGACCAATTGTTTTTTCATCGACGTTAACTTGCAATTTTAGCGTACTAATATTTACGATGTTAAACAACTGTTGTCCAGGATTTACATAAGAACCAGGCTCAATCGTTTTGCTATTGACCACACCAGCGAATGATGCTTTAATGTTTACATCCGTAGCGTTTAATTTTGCACTTTGTAAATTGTTTTTAGCATTTTCCAATTGCAATTTCATTTGTGCTAATTGTTGCTCGGTAACACCACCTGTCGCATAAGCACTTTCAAAACGAGCTACTTCGGATTTAGCATTATCATATACAATTTGTGCATTTGCTACCATTACATTTTGCTTATCACCTTTGATAATGGCTAATGTTTGTCCAGCTCCTACTTTAGAACCTTCTTTTACTAACACAGAAGTAACTCTTCCTGGAGTTTCCGCTGATATATCTACCTCTTGCTTGGGTATAAATATACCATTTGTAATATATTGTATATTCATGTCTTTTTGCTCAGCTTGTGCTACACGTACTACAACAGCCGAATTTTTTTGTGCTACAACTTCTGTTTGCGCCATGTTGTGCGCTTTGTTTTTATTGATCACATACAAGATACCTGCCAATGAGGCTATCAAAATTAGACCGGTAATTATTATCCTCTTCATTTTATAATATATTAATTTTGTTTTGTTAACTATCTTAGGTTTGAATAAAAAGTTTTGAGTTCGCCGTTTGCTTTCTTCAATTGTACTTCCGCTATTTTGTAATCCCAAAGCGCAGAAGTATAATTGTTTTGTGCATCTGTATAAGCATTTTCTGCGTCTATCAAATCAGTTAGAGAAGCTAAACCGTTTTTGTAGTTGTTTTCGAGATCGCCTAAAACTTGCTTTGCCAATTCCATATTTGATTTTTGAATATTCAAAGTAATTAAGGAATTGTTGATTTGTGTATAGGCATTTTCAGCAGCTAAATTCAAAGCTAACTTAGTATCGGCAAATTCCGCTTCAAATTTTTCAATTTCTATCTGAGCTTGACTGATTCGCGAACGTGTAGCAAAGCCACTAAATATTGGTATGCGTAGATTCAATGATACATCTGCAAAGTCTGAACCATTCACACCGCTCGCCTTGCCATGAACGTATGGAAATTTATCTCCCAAACTCAGGTAGCCATATTTAGCAGAAAGTCCCAAACTCGGATATCTCGCAGCTTCTGTTGCTTTTTTGTTCAAACGCAATAAGACTCCTTGCTTTTCCAAAAGCTGTATCTCTGTCCTATTGTTGATATTATGTTCATTGTTTAAATACATATCCTGAGGATCATCAAACGTATTATCAGGTAAAGATATCGGCGTAGAAATGTCCATACCGATAAAGTATTTTAATGTGTTTTCCTGAATTTTTAGAGCGTTATTTAGTTGCAGCAGATTACTATTAAGATTGTTTAAAGTTACATTCATTCTATCCAAATCTATTTTTTTGGCAAGTCCAGTTGCTTCCAAGCCTACTATCACATCACGCACACGAGTTGTATTGTTTACAGTACTTTGCATGGTTTTGATTTGAGTTTTGGTTTTAAACACTTCATAATATATGTTGGCAACTTTTTCTATGATCATTTCTTCTGTCAAAGCTGCATTGAGGACATAGAATTCTTTGGTGGTTCGTGCTGCCTTCAAACCTTGTAAAACCGACATGTTGAAAATCTGTTGGTCTAATTGCACAGCTGTACTGCCACTCCAAGGTGAACCCATTCGGATAACCTGTGGCTCCCCACCAAAGTCTAATACCATTTGTTGCAATTTGATATTATATACTAAACCCGAGCTGGCATTAATTTGTGGTAGCGCATTAGCACGAACTTCAGCTATTTTATTTTCAGCATTGACAATATCCAACCCTGACTTGAGGGCATCCACCTTGTGTCTCAGTGCATAGTCCACCGCATCTTTTAGCTTTAGCTCTTTTTGTGCATGTATCGTACCGATGCTCAATAGGAGCATTGATAAAATTACTATTCTTATTTTTATATTCATTATATTGATTGATTTTAATTTATGTATGACAATATATTTTAATTTAAAACTCAAATGGATTATTGCTTTTTGTCAAAATATTTTTTATGAATAGCAGGTAATGTCCTTTCTATTACATTGAAAAAGTTTACAATAATCTTTAAATCTTCATCTGTTTTGGTTTTTACTTGCCTTTCTTTCAAAATGTCTTCAATAATCCCTTTCGTTTGTTTGTGATGTTCCAGGACTTTATCCAAGGACATAAAGCGCCCAAAATCAACGCTAAAATATCGCTTCCTATTTTCCGACTTTCTTTTTTCTATTACTATATCTTTCAAAATTAAAAACTTCAAAGCATTTGAAATTGCACTTTTACTCGCATTGAAATAATTAACCAATTCTTCAAATGTTGCTTCGTCATTAGGAACTAAAAGCAAGTAAGTAAATACTCGTGCAGACATTGGAGAAAAACCACCTTTCTCTATACGGAATCCTATTGATTCAATTGTTTCTCTTTGTGCTTTCATATTTATTAATGATATAACATTTAAAGCCACAAATGTAAAAGCACTTTGGTTCTAAACAAAAAGAACTAAAAGAATTAACAAATATTTAAAATAGCTGTTTAATGAAAAAAATTTCACTTTATGAACGTAATTGGTTGAATATGAGTAGTTATAAATTGAATAACACTTATGAGATAGGAAGTACAAAATTATTTCAAAGAGGACTTGCGTAGTCGTTTGAGCAAAAATTTACTTGACTAATCTTCTTTTTTGACCAAAACACAACTATCTAATAGTTTACTGTAAGTTTCATTCTTGCGTAGGATTTCACTGTTACCTATCAGGATGAGTTGTTCCTTTGCACGTGTGAGGGCAACATTGAGCTTGCGGTCTATGCCTTCTTGGGATAGAGAAACGACGGTGGCTAATTGACTTGGCTTATTGATGCAAAACGATATGATGATGATATCTCTGGCACTTCCCTGGTATCGCTCTACCGTATCTATTGTTATCAGTCGGGTAATATCTTCCGGTAATGTTTCTAAGCATTGGCGTATCAATGCTATTTGTGCTCTGTACGGCGTGATGATGCCAATAGAATGCTTGTGCAATTCCATATTATTGAGCTTGTAGTTTGCTATTAAGTTTTCTATAATGGCTTTACATTGATTGGCTTCTTCGAGATTGGTTTTCCAATTGATACCGTCGTCGGATGAAGTATTTATATATAATTTTCTATTGCTAACCCACGAAGTTTTTGGCTTTGTTTTACTATAGAAGTATGGCTCAGATAAGCGTGTAAGTCCCGGCAGCAATTGCAATTGTTCTTGATAAAAATGTATATTGACAAATTCCATTAATTCCTGATGCATTCGACCTTGTTCGTTTATGATACTGTATGCCTGATGCCAACCATGATTAAGACATTGAAAATACAAGCGTTCAAAGAGTGATATTCGAGCATCTGTAATATCTATTGACTGCAACGCTTCGTTTTTAATACGGCTTTCCTGTCCGGATTGAGCAACTACAGCTGGCAATTGTTTGTGGTCTCCGATGAGTATAAATCGTTTGAATGAAGCCAGCAAACCACACAGCATCGGCTCTAAAATCTGGGAAGCTTCATCAATAATGACTGTGTCAAAAGACTTCAACCTGAAGAGTTCGGGCTTGTTGACGATACTGCTGACAGTAGAAATAAAAATTCTTTTCTTTTGAAGCATATCCAGGATTTCCTGTCTGGTATTGAATTTTTGGATGACCTGATCAAGGAGATTGTCCCGATATTGTGCACCGGCAGCTGTTCGGCTACCTAATCTCAGAAACTGATTGGTATAATCCGAACCTATACTCAACACGGCATCGCATATTTCATCTACAGCCCTATTGGTATAGGCGAGTAGAAGTATATGTTCGTTTGTGTGCTGATGTAAATGTTTGACCAGATTTTTGAGCATGACGCTGGTTTTTCCCGTACCTGGTGGTCCCCAAAGCAGAAAGTAATCTTTTGACTTCAATGCCTTTTCTAAGGTTGTTTTTTGAATCTCAGTCATACAATCATCACTTTCAATATTTATGGAAGCATTTGAAAATGTCGGTGGACGCTGACCAAGAAATAATTGCCGGTACTCAGTATCTGCGGCTGCCCAGGTATATAGGCTTTTGTACATAGCATTAAACCCGGTATCAAGTGAATCCTGTTCAATACTCCAGGTTATATCTTTATTGAAAATATCCTGATTATTTTGCTTGTTTCTGAGTTTGATGACAATGCTTTCAGCGGTAAGATCGGTAATAGTACACTTAAATATCTGATTTTTTAGTACTGCCCGATAGTTGTTTTCAATACAAGGATATAGTACGCCGATATCTCCAATGCGAAAGTTGACTAACGAGTCATTGTCTTTGGGTCTTGCAAAGGTAATGAATGCATCATCCTCTCCCGATTGGTTGTTGATGATTTGCAGACCTGATAAGAGTGCAAAACGATCTCGCTTTTCATCATCCGTTTCTAACCAAAGCGCACTATGACCATTGAATTTTTCTATGCCGTGCTCTCCCGTTTTTGCCATGCCATGTTCGCGCGCTACAAAGGCAGCCATATTGCTAAAATATGCTCTTTCCTCGGCAGATAGGGTAATATATAAATTATAAAAATTTATAATATCGTTCATTGCAAAACCAGTCTGCTTTTCAAAATTTTCAGGTTTGATATACCTTAATATGGCATCGTCCTTATCTACTGCACGTAACTTTTCTTCGATGGCGATCAGGTCATTCCGAAGTTTCATTGCTTCATATTGTTGCTGTCGTACCGGTGGAGCATATCGCATCGTTTTCTCTGACTCTTTGGAATACAGGATATAGTTGAATGATTTGGTCTTTGGGTGAAATGCCGATTTAATCATCAGGTCATACAGCAATGTCTGTATGTAATGATTGGAATTGATACCATAAGCATTTGGTTTGAATATCTTCCCGCTTTTTAATTCTATAATGTCATAAGCTGGTATATTTCCGGGCTTTTGGTGGAGCAAATCTAATCGCCCTTGGATACCATAATCCCGAGAATAAAACGAAGGTTCGAGAAAAATACGCTTTCTGGAGATACCCATATTTTCAAAATCATTCAAAACAGCCTTTCTGAGATTGGCAAAATGTTCCTGTAAGGTTTGTAATACATTTCTGACATGATCGTCATCTAAGATTGAAAATCCCAACGGGTTAAAACGGAATAATTTCGGTACAAGTTCCTTAAATGTAATTTCAGTGTCAGCACTAAGCTCATCTAAGATATAATTGACAAGATTTCCGGTCATTAAGGGTGTTGTTGCTTCGTTGGGTTTAAATTTACTTATCAGGTAATGAAAAGGCTCTGCAATCTGTGTTTTGAAACATTCTGAGATGCTCGTGACATCGAGTAAATGATCTGGTTTGATGACGATTGCTGTTGGAAGATAAACATTGTCCAAGGTAATATTCGTATCAATGAAATTGACATGAACTGGAAGTTGAAATGTCTTGACTAACGATGTGATATTGGGATTGAACAACTCATTTCTATCATGGATATCATAGACAGCTTTTTTTTCTTTGTCCGGCTCATCTTCATCAAAAAAAAGCAACCATTGATTTTCTTCATCAACTTCAAATACGACCGCTTCAATTACTGTTTTGAACTCTTGGTACTGTTCCTTTTCCTTGTAAAATACGGAGATCAGCTCTTCTGACGGATCGATAAAAGCATCATCCACAGTAACTCCCAAAGCCACCTTCATCAACATACAACATACATATCGCCCTAATGCTTCGTACACTGGTTCTGTTTCAGTACGTATGATACCACGTTCGTGTGCCTTACGGAAAGTATGTGTTAAATAAAGTGCCTGTTGCCTTAGCTTGAATTTGGTGCCCGCATAGGCGAGTCGGGAAAACAGCGTAGTGAAATTAAGCCGGTCGTCTTCTGTGGCAAGTTCCAATATGGTACTCATGTGTATAAAATAAGCTTTATTCTTTTGATAGCTGGTTACATCACTACTGATGATGAGCTTTTTAAGCGCATCCGTTAATTCTGCTATCTGTTCATTCCGCTCCATACACTAAGGTAAATATACTGATATAAGGTGTAAAGGTAAAGATTTGTAGGGAAAATTACTAAAGAATAATGACCGGGCAGTTTTCATTTTGCCCGGCCTTCTTCCTTTAAAATATTGTAACTACTTAGTTACAGAATATTACTGAGCTGTTCTGCCCATCTTATAAAATTCGTTGACGATTACTTCTGTGATGTAGCGAGTTACACCTTCTTTGTCTTCATAAGAACGGCTGCTCAATTTTCCTTGTATGGCGACTTCATTGCCTTTTGATAAACTTTGCGACATTAACTCAGCTGTTTTGCCCCATGCTACAAGATTGTGCCATTCTGTTTGTTGCACCTTTTCGCCTTTATTGTTGGTAAAATAGTCATTTGTAGCAATGGTAATAGATGCTTTTATGGTTCCTGATTCAAAAGTAGTCAATACTACATCTTTTCCAATATTACCGATAAGTTGAACTGAATTTTTAAGTGTATTTGCCATGATATTTTTTTTTAAAATTTGAATGAATAAAAAGTTTGAATGAATAATTAGAATGGTACAGCTTCTGCTGTGTTTTTAGTGATTTTAGCTATCTTATAGAAATCATTAACGATGATCTCTGTGACATACTTGGTCGTGCCTGATGCATCCACATACGTTCTGTTAGAAAGCCTACCATAAATAGCTACTTCCGTGCCCTTGCTCAAACATGAAGCAAGATCAGCCGCCGTCTTTCCCCAGGCGATGACTTTGTGCCAGTCAGTCTGCTTGACTTTCTCTCCTTTGCTGTTCGTGAAGAAATTGTTAGTAGCAACGATAGCTGTTGCTTTCTTGTTGCCATTGTCAAAAGACATAAGCGAAACGTCACTGCCTACGTGACCTACAATCTGAACTGAATTTTTTACATTATGTAACATGATAATAAAATATTTGTGTCCGTGATAATCGTGTATATATATTTGTAATTACCACCGACGAGTGAAACAAATTTTGATCTTTCGATCGGTTGACGGTGCAAAGATGTAGGCAGCGGATTTTGCTAACCGTATAATAAACGGGTGGATACGTTTGTAAACGTATATATAGGTGTACAAACACATATAAAAACACACAAAGTGTTGATATTCTTATATTTGTGATAAATAATTAAAAATTACTTTTTTTAAAAAAAAATATTTAAAAAAGATGATTATTGTCTTTCTGATAAATAAAGAGTATAAATAAAATCTTTATGATTTGAAAGCATATACCGGAGTAGCAACCTATTTTCAAAAAAAAATGAGGTTGTCATTAAGCATGAAACAACCTCATTATATTCTATAATTTCTTTTAAAAGACTACAACTTAGTGAATACCTTTCATAAATTTATTGAGTATTGGAGAAAGTAAAAGAAGACAAACTCCTGAAATCACCATTAACATTGTTATAAAAGGATATAACTCAAAATTGAACTTAGTAAGAATCTCTTCTAATGTTGCAGCTAAATAATTGCCTAATGCAAAACTTGCCATCCAAACGCCCATCATGACAGATACGATTTTTGACGGAGATAGTTTTGTTACCATGGACAACCCAATTGGAGATAACAATAATTCTCCAATAGTAAGTAAAACATAGACAACTACTAACCACATAGGGCTTACCATGTTGCCGCTTGCTGCGTTGTTGCTTGCCAAAGTCATGATATAAAAAGCTATTGCTCCGATAAACATCGCAATGGCAAACTTAACTGGTGTTCTTGGATTGAGATTTTTCTTGGAAAGCTTGATCCAAAGTAATGAAAACAATGGTGCAAGTGTAACGATAGCTATTGGATTTATATTTTGAAACCATGTAGTAGGAATTAAAAATCCTCCTACGTTTCTATTCGTATTTTCTTGAGCAAATAGGTTGAATGTTCCTCCTGCTTGTTCGAAACCAGCCCAGAAAACAATATTAAAAAATGCCAATATCAGTATTACACTAACCCTTGTCCACTCTGTCGAACCATTGGTACCTGTAAAGATTGTCTTACCCAAAAAGCCAACGCCTGCAAGTCCAAAAACCCATATAACAACCGAATGAATAGTGTCTGAAGTACTGTTCCAAAATGCCATGATTGCGAACACTAATACAACACAAACTACCGTATAAATTAGGATATCCATCCAGTCTTTAGCATTGAGATCTGTGCGGTTTTCTTTATATGCTTTAGGTGGTAGTCCTAAGTTATCTAAAGTATTCCTTTTAAAGTGAAACCAAAGAACACCTAATAACATTCCGATACCAGCAGCAAAATAACCATAAGGCCAACCAACTTTTTCTCCTAAAGTACCTGCTATAAATGGAGATAGAAAAGCGCCTATATTTATTCCCATGTAAAATATAGTGAAACCGCCATCTTTGCGTGGATCATTGTTGTCGTATAAATCGCCAACAATAGTTGATATATTTGGCTTGAAAAATCCATTACCTAATATAAGAACTCCAAGACCAAGATAGAAAAAATACATTCTATCACCTAATTCACTAAATATGGCAGTAGAAGAACTAAATGCAAGCATAAATTGCCCTATTGCCATTGTTATTCCTCCTATGAGGATGGACTTTCGCTGACCTAAAATATTATCCGAAAACCAACCTCCGATGATAGGGGTCAAATAAACTAATGCTGTAAATATACCATAAACTTTAAGTGATTCTGCTCTATCGAGACCAAAACCACCAGTGGCAAGTTCGGCTGTTAAGAAAATGGTTAATAACGCTCGCATTCCATAATATGAAAAACGTTCCCACATCTCAGTAAAAAATAAACTGTATAAGCCTTTCGGGTGTCCCGTTGTCGTTGGATTTTCTGTACTCATTGAAAATTACATTTATTTATTCAAGCGTTAAAAGTATAGTTTTTTTTAAATATGTAGCTCTTTTTTAAATATTTTATTTTTTGAGCTCAATCATTAAAAAAAGAGGATATTGCTATATTTCAGTATAAAATGTGGAAAATAATGTAATCGTTTTGCTTATATTTTGGAACAGTCGCCAAAACAAGGTGTGTACAAACTATTATACTGTTAATATTTTGAATTACGCATCAAAATGCATCGTGTTTCATTAAATCAATTCTTGAAACAGACTAAAAGTTTGAATGTCAAATTATCATTTCATCCTTTTCAATAAGTTGCCTGCTCTGACACTGCCTTTGGATTCAGCAACTTTAAGATCTTTGGCATATCCGCTTTTTCCGGCGTTGAGCTTGGCTTCTCCTCTTAGCGTAAGCATTTGAGCTTCTGTTACTTGATCTGAAACATCCGGCAATGTTAATGCTTTATCTAAAGCTTTGATCGCTTCTTGATAATCTTCGAGCATCATTTGCACTTGACCCAGTTGATAGAATGACCATCTCAGCCAAAATTTGTTTGGATCGTCATCTTTAAATGACCTCTTTGTGAATAGGTTTAAGTCAAACGCTGCCTTATCCCATTGTTTGAGTTGTATGTGGCATTCAGCCTTGAGTTTTCTGGATTTCCAATAGATCGGTTGGTGTGCGATAGATTTTTTTATAGATTCTTCTAAGTTTTCTATTGCCTCATTCCACTCTTGTTTCATCACATGTAACTTGGCCATGCCATAATATGCAGTGGGAATCGTAGGGTCAATAGAGATGCATTTATTATAGTCGCGCATAGCATCATGATAATTTTTCATGATAAAATTGACCTTAGCTCTACGTTCGTAGGCTTGAGCGTGGCGATCATATTTTTCGATTGCTTTAGTCAGTGCAGATATGGCTTCACTTTCCTTGCCTTTGACCTTGACTAAGTTTCTGCCCTTAACAAATGATTGAACAGCACCCTTATCTCCCAAAGGCTCCATGACCTCATAATGAATGATATCGCCCTCATTGATTAACCAACCACGTATAGAACCGGCAACAGCAAATTGTGCGCAATACGCCAATAAGTTCGTTGTTCCTTTAAACGCTTTATCTGTTACTTGACCTACATATCTCGGTATTTCAAGTGAAAGCTCTTCATCTTTGAATATATCTTCATATTTCAAAAACATATCTGACTTGTAATAACTCTCAAGTCTTTGAGTAAACATTTTAGTGACACTATCATAACTCTTCTGTGTACCAAACTCTAACCTTCCCTGTATGATTGTCTTATATTGTTGCATTACCCGATTTACTGTTTGCTCATGGCTGTATATAATTAGGAATATCTTTACGATGTTATATAAATATCAACTTCTTTGCCAAAGTTTAACACTTATGGTTTCTCCTTTTTGCTTATGTGCGTGTATTATCTTTTTGCTTTTATTTTGTTAAGTATATATTAATGATATACAGGTATTTATGTATAGTGTGTCTATGTTGAATATTTTTAATTTAATTCTGTATAAAAGTTATAAATATATGCTGCAAACAAACATCATGACAAAATGACCACCACATGCCGACGATTCTTGATTTCGATACCTTTCATTTCGGTCTCAAGGACAACACACAACCTGTCTTAATGTTTGGTTAAATCCCTACTGTTGGATGTAATATCTCAATTATTTACGATATTTGCGGCTGAAAAGTTCGATACAGCAAAAACAATTCGTCATGTCGCTTACTAAATTTTCCTTTGCATTTATACTTACATTATTAGTCTCTTTACAGTCATACGCTGTAAATCAGGACAATATGGATAAAGTCAAGGCGCTTAATAACTTTGTAAATTTTTCAAATGAAAGTACACATGGAATGGTAATTGTGCTTGGATTGTTGGAAAATTTTAATAAAAATATAAATAAATATGTTGATTTACCAGATCAACAGATTAATTTTTATTCAAATAAAGATATGCCTAAAGACATTTTTGAAGACCCGGAAAACTGGTTTTACGAAGTGTCTCCTAATAGCTGGTACAACAAAATACTACAATCCAAAAGTGTACTTCCAACTGCTACAGAGGTGAGTTTGCTAACATCTACGAATAAGATGAAAGTACTAATTACCAATATCAACAACGTTCGCTATGATCTGGAGCAGCAAATCAATACATTGGATCTGACAAAACGTGAAAATCTTGGTCTCGTTTATGATAAAATGGAAGAAGCTGTAAAATGGTATAAGGAGTTTTATACCTATCAGCGCGAACTCGAAAAAAATATAGCTGACTATTATAAAACGCTCAAAGTTTCGAAAGAAGATATTCAATATCCTGACGTAATAAAGGTAATATCAGATGTTTATAGTACCAACCGAGCTGCATTGAATGCATTGTATTTTAAAGATGACGACAATTTTCGTGAATTGTATAACAATGAAGTCGCTGCATTGGACAGGTTTAAGAAGTTGAAGCTTTCAGACTATAATAGTACAAGGCTGATCAACGTAAAAGTACAGACCTATTGGTCAAATATTATCCGTCAATTTACTGAGTCATTATCAGCTCAAAATCAATTCATTGAATCGGAAACAATTCCACAGGAACATAAATTGTACGATAAATATTACTATTATTACAATAGGCCGGTGATTAATAAATTTAACAGATACGGAAGCGGTATCGTCTATGAAATGAATAGAATCGTGGAATATCTAAGCATTCCCGTTCCGAGATACTTTGAAGTGCCTCACTATTTTAAAGTTATTTATCCTAAGCTTTTGGATAATGTAGATTATTTGGCATCATCTGACCCTGTCATAAAAGTTATACCTCAATCAGTCAAAGGAAGAAGCGTCGTAAAAGCGAATCAAACGATATACATAGACAGTTCTGTAGTGAAGTTTCAATTGTACGACAACAAGATCATCGACGGTGATATTGTGTCTATGAGCTTTAATGGAGACTGGATTGTCGAAAAATACATGATATCCGAAAGGCCTTATGAATTTACACTAAAGTTGAATGACGAGGGTAAAAATTTCCTTCTACTCCATGCCGACGACATGGGCAAGCAGCCGCCTGCCACGATAGCATTGGCATATATGTATAAAGGCAAAAGACAGTTGATAACACTCAACTCCAATTTGTCGAGTAGTGAAATTATTGAATTAGTGGTAAAGGAGTAGCGTTTTCTTGGATACGATTGGATTTTGATGCTTACATTTGGAACTCATAAATTAGCACCAAACTATTATTTCGTATGACAAAACATAAACAACAACCAAGCGACCACTACTTCCAGCGAGTATTCGACGTGACTTGTCTTATACCCGAAGGTCGAGTAACAACGTATGGTGCTATTGCCGATTTTTTGGGCTTGGGTTCGGCTCGTATGGTCGGTTGGGCGCTAAACCAGTGTCATAAACATGGTGATTCAATTCCGGCTCATCGGGTTGTGAACAGAAAGGGAGAGCTGTCAGGGAGACATCAATTTTCGCCACCGTCCCGAATGGCAGCATTATTACAAGCCGAAAATATCGAGGTAGTGAATGATAAAATTGTCGATTTTGAAAAATATTTATGGCATCCGAGAGCTATTGAACAAATTTAGTATATTTTACTTTTAAATTAAATATAAAACGAGTGATACGTAATTTTTTTCTTTTAGTATTGGTCTCCTTATTTGGGACATTGGTAATGGCTCAAAGCCCAGTAGGTGTTTGGAAAAATTTAGATGACACTGACGGCAAAGAGAAATCCCATATTGAAATAACTGAGCGCAATGGTAAACTTACTGGTAAGGTTATCAAATTGCTTCCAGGTGTCGAGATTACAAAATGTGATGCTTGTAAAGGTGCTAACAAAGGTAAAAATATCGAAGGAATGACAATCCTTTGGGATCTTAAAAAGAATGGTAAATCATGGGAAAACGGTCAAATTCTCGACCCAAAAAATGGTAAGATTTATAGTTGTAAAGTAGAGCTTGAGCGTGATGATGTACTCAAGGTTAGAGGGTTTTTGGGCATTTCTTTATTAGGTAGAACACAGACTTGGTATAGAGTCAAGTGATACGGTTAGTTCGCGGATTTGTTTAATACCTTGATTTGCAAATCACTTTAACATTCTAAACTTAAACAAATCAAAAGCCCTGCACAATAATACAAATATGCATCTCGTTTTAAAATGGATAGATTTATTTAATGTCACATTAAATTCCTTTTATGGATCAACTTTACAAGAAAAGCAATATCATTCGATTTATTTACCAAGAACTGGACTTATTTGCTAAGCTCGAAATGGAGTTTGCAATGGAGGATGACAGCACACTCATGGAACATTATCAATACTATAAATCTGGATATGATGCACTACCGAATGTAGCTTTCAGCCCTAAAAAATCGATAACGGACAGTATATTAGCGTACAGCAAAACTCAAGTTTAGTCGTTTACATAGCGGTATTTTTTTGAGTGGCAAATTCGTATTAATTGGCAATAGTGCAATTTTCAAATATCAATTATATAACTTTGTGGCACGATTGCTCAAAGAATTAACTTTATGTTACTATACCCTAAAGATCTCAGGGAAAAACTTGAATTTTATAAAATCACAGATCATCTTAAAGCCGAATGTCTTTCGGATACAGGAAAGGATTACTTTGATCAACTCGAAGTTTTATCGGATTTAAACCGTATTCAACTGCTATTAGACGAAACTGAGGAATACAAAAAAGCTATCGAAAGAGGCGAACATTATCCAATCGGTTCGTTTGAATCTGTGACGGACGATGTAGTACTGTTGAAAAAAGAAGGATATACATTAGACATCGACAGTATTCGAAACATTTATAGGATCGTGTCTTTGGGACTTGAGATGACTAAGTACTTTCAAGATCCCGATAGAGCCAAGCTCAACCCTTTAATCAATGAAATCGTCAATACTGTTTTTATTGATAGAAAGTTAGTTGATGAAATCGACAGGATACTGGACGACGAAGGCGAAGTGAGACCTGATGCATCCTCGGCTTTGATGAGAATTTCCAAAAATATTCGGGTCAAAGAGCGTGAAGTAGATCAACTTTTTAATACCATTTTGGAAAGCTGCCGAAACCAAGGATATTTGGTTGATACCTTCGAAAGTCTTAGAAATGGGCGTCGTGTGCTTACCGTTGCCGTAGAACATAAAAGAAAAATTCCAGGTATCATTCACGACGAATCCGCCACAGGGAAAACCGTTTATATAGAACCCGAAAATGTCATTGCGCTCAATCAGGCAGTTTATAATCTCTACGCCGAACGAAGGAGTGAGATTTACAAGATATTAAGGGCATTGTGTGATTTTATCCGACCTCATGCCGATACGTTGATTACCATTCAGCAAATGTTGGGAAAAATAGATACTATTCGAGCCAAAGCAAGATTTGCCATACGAATCCGGGCTGTGAAACCGCATGTACAGCAAAAGCCGGTATTTGCTTTTAAAGCAGCATTCAACCCTGTGTTATATATCAGGAATGAAGCTGTTGGCTTGCCTGTAGTACCTTTTGACCTTGAATTACATGGCAATAATCGTATCCTTGTCCTATCCGGACCCAATGCAGGTGGTAAATCCGTTGCCTTAAAATCGGTAGGTTTGCTACAATTGATGCTTCAGTCGGGCATGTTGATTACGGCAGACGAAAATTCACGATTTGGTGTTTTTAAAAAAATATTTGCGGACATTGGAGATCAGCAATCTATAGAAGATGACCTAAGTACCTATTCGTCACATCTTCGCAATATGAAGACAATGACAGAGGAAGCCGACAAGACTACGCTGATGCTAATAGATGAGTTTGGTTCGGGTACAGATCCTAAAATAGGTGGTGCGATTGCTGAAGCCATTCTAAAAATATTGAACCAGAAAAAGGTATTTGGAGTTGTCACAACGCACTATTCTAATCTCAAGTTTTTTGCCTTTAAGGAACATGGACTCGTCAATGGATCAATGGAATTTGATAAAAATCATTTGCAACCGACATTCCGCATGCAAGTCGGAAAACCGGGCAGTTCTTTTGCTTATGAGATAGCAGCTAAAACCGGTTTAGATGATAGAATCATCCAATATGCACAGCACAAAACGGGTAAAAACGAAAAAGCCATTGATGATATGTTGATCACACTCATGGCGGAAAAGAAAGAGTACGAGGATAAACTCGCCTTGTTGTTGGACAAAGAAGACAGATTGGACAAACTGATTGCTTCCTACGAAAACATGCATACTGAGCTCGATATCAATCGTAAAAAATTAAAGATACAAGCTAAAGAAGCTTCGATGCGGTCAGTGTCAGATCATCAGCACGAGCTAAAAAAGTTGCTAAAGGAAATCAAAAACACCAAAGACGAAGAGAAAGCGCTACAAGTAGCCGTTGACATCAAAAGGAAGCAGGAAGCCGAACGAAAAGAGTTGGAATCGCTTAAAATGGAAGCTTTTGCTAAGGAAATCGCACACAATGCTCGAAAAATACAAGTTGGTACCTTTGTCCGACTGAGAGACGGCTCCAGTACAGGCGAAATATTAAGCATCAACAAGAACATGGCAGAAGTACAAATGGGTTTTTTGAAGTTGAAAATGCCACTTGTGGATCTCGTCCCAGTCAATGAACCGATCATATCTAATCAAAAATCATCTCCAAATCCTACATTTAACAAGGTAAAAGTTGATACAGAAATAGATATACGTGAATATACCAAAATGGATGCAATCCAAATGGTACAAGAATTTATGGATAAGGCATTAATGCACAATGCTTACGAACTCAAAATCATCCATGGTATCGGGACTGGTGTACTAAGAAAAGAAGTGCGCAGACTATTAAAACAGTATAAAGATATCCGAGAAATCTGGCATCCCGAACCAGAACAAGGTGGAGAAGGCGTTACTTTTGTTAGGTTTTAGGTCAAATGTTGGGTTTGTGATAGTATGATATATCAAATTGGCAAGGTGACATTCAGAACAAAAATGGCACAGTTCAAAACATTCATCAGGCAATTGATTGGCAAGTTTTTCAATAGTTATATCTTTGGCAGAAATTCATCAAAGGTTCGACATAGCACTATTTAAACGGGAAGCAAGTTTATAGTAGTTGTGATGGGTTTGAACTAATGATAAAACATATTAAATTGAGATATTTTCTTTTTCTAATACTATTTATTTTGGGGCATTCCACAAATGCTCAGGATATAGCTATTGACAGAGAATTAGAAAAAATCGACAGTTTAATACTTTATAATCGCTTGGATACGGCTCAAATGAAATCGGATAGCCTTTATAATTTATTAAACGACTTCAATAGTAGGAAAAAACATAAAAATACACTTTTAGAGCTAAATTTCCGTAAGATACTGATACTTGATAGAAAAGATATTTCTCCTGTTTACGTTTTAGATAAATTGAAAGAACTCTCAGATAGGTTAGAAAATACACGATTATATTCGTTAACTTACCGTACTTATCTACTCTTGGCTTTAACTCACGAAAAGGCAAATAATTTTGAATTGACGGACAAATATTTGAATGAAGCATTTCAATTGTATCAAAAACATAATTTAGAAAGCCTTTACAGTACCTATTGCATCAGGAAAAGCTCATACTACCGGTTTATAGAAAATCTCGATTCAACATTTTATTATGCAAAAAAAGGTAATGAATATGCTCTAAAATATGAAAATGAAACAGACTTAGTCGATTCCTATATTTTACTTGGTTATGCGGCAAATAAAACGATGAACCATCAAAATGCTTTGGAATTTAACCTTAAATTATTGGACTATAGAAAAAAGAATAAGGATAAATCATTAATTGCTATCACTTTCAATAACATTGCGTTGACTTATTTTAAAATGGGGGATTTTCATCAGGCGATGAAATATAGTGATTCCGCTTTAATTTTCAAAAATTTTATTACGTTTAATCCGATTTATGAATATTCTTTTCCGGAAGTAAGATACCAAATATTTGAAGGTCTGAATAATAAAGATTCAGCAAATTACTACCTAAAACTATATATACAGGATTATAAACTAATGAAAGATGAAGACGAAAAAACAAAAACAAAGGAATTAGAAGAGCAATACCAAAACGAAAAAAAGGAAGCTATTATAAAAAGCAAAAACCGTCAAATGTTATTAATCATCGGTTTGTTAGCTTTGATAGCTTTCAGTGCTTTTTTATTAAATTTCAAAAATAGAGAAATCAGCCGTAGAAATAAAATCATCAACGAACAATTGGCGGAACTTACGAAGACCTTAGACCAAAAACAAGTGTTGCTATCCGAACTCCAACACCGTGTAAAAAACAACCTGCAACACGTCATCAGCATATTGGAAATACAAAAAGAATCAGTCGATTTCAACAATATTGATGAACTGATTCGTGGCAATCAAAACCGTATTCATTCCATGGCGTTGCTCCACCAAAAGCTCAATGTAACAGACTTTGAAAACGAAGTAGATTTAACAAGATACATTACCGAACTCGCCGAATTGGTCAAGGATTCTTATGACGACCATAAAAGCACAATTAGCCTTAGCGTCCGGTGTAGTATAAAAACGATATCCTTAGAAAAAGCGTTGCCTTTGGGCTTAATCATCGTGGAGCTCGTGAGCAACAGTATGAAACATGCTTTCAAAAATCGAAATACCGGTATCATCAACATTGAGTTATCCCATGATATAACCGGCAATAAGCTGTTTTATGCAGACAATGGAACAGGATTTGACTTTAACGCTACAAACGGGAAAGGATTGGGTCAGGAAATCATAAAGGGTTTGATAGATCAATTGGATGGAACAACGGAATCGTCGAAGGATAAAGGATTTGAACTGACGATATATTTTAATTGATACAACATGATTAAAAAAACGATACTATTGGTAGAAGATAATTTCCTCAACCGCAGGCTATCCAAAAAGATATTGTCGGAATATGGATATCTTGTACTCGAAGCCAAAAACGCTAAAGAAACCAAAGAATTATTAGCAAACAATGTCGTTGATCTCGTCATACTCGACATCAATCTCGGCGAAAACGAACAGGACGGCATCAGCCTCGGACAGTATATAAAAGACCATTATGAACTTCCATATATCTATCTGACAGCTTATGAAAACCCTGAAATCATCAGTAAAGCGGTGGCTACATCTCCCTATTCTTATCTGACAAAGCCATTCAAAAAAGTGGATCTCATCACTTCGGTAGAGATTGCGATTCGTCAGTCTATACAATTAAAAAAAGAAGCAACAACTATACAGATTAAAGACAGAGGTTACAATATAAATATTGCTGTTGATGCGATACAATATATTGTTTCTGATGGCAATTACCTAAATTTTCATACGGATGATAAAGTCTATAAATGTCGTGGGACGATTAAGCAAATTTTGGAAAAACTCCCTACCTCCGGCTTTGTTCAGACGCACAGAGCTTATGTCGTCAATAAGGACAAAATAGAGAAATACAGTTACAACAGCTTGTTTATCAATGGCACAGAGATTCCAATTTCAAAAAACTATATAGAAGATCTTGATGTTCTTGGAAAAAAGTGAATATTAATAGAAGGGTAGGGTGTTTTGGG
Organism: uncultured Aureispira sp.; assembly: GCA_964399855.1. Classification (GTDB taxonomy): domain Bacteria; phylum Bacteroidota; class Bacteroidia; order Chitinophagales; family Saprospiraceae; genus OLB9. The sequence goes on from CAYNSF010000001.1 coordinate 144,117, forward strand.
TATAATAGAGTAGGGGTTTAGTTTGATTCAATTGATAATGGACAATGGAGTTGGTCATCAATACAACTAGAAATTAATAAATATGTATGGCGAACGATATAAAAACATCTTTAAAATTAAAAAGCGATTCAGTTTTTGAACACTTCCATCAAATATTTTACCATTAACAATTTAGCATTTTCAATTTTCAATTTTCAACTCAAAATTCATCATTCTAAACTAAAAATCCACTTTCTATCCCTAAAATCGCCATTCTATCCCAGAAATTAGCATATTCGGTTGATATAAAATACTTTCGTGCGCTTATTAAGGTGAGTCTGCTTATTTGTGAAATGCGGATGTACTTTATAACTTATTTATTCAAAACCAAATTTATTAATGTATGAAAACACAAATACCATTATCACGACTCACACAAGTCGTATTTTTATTCATCATGCTGTTAGTAACCGTTAAGGTTGAGGCGCAGTGTCCACCGGGCAACGTGACTTTAAGTACACAAGCAGCAATTGATAATTTTATCGTGCAATATCCCAATTGTACCGAAATTACCGGAAATCTTACAGTAGATGCTCCGGGTGCCACAAATTTGAATGGACTAAATAATTTATTACGGGTTACAGGCCAAGTGAATATTGTGCATAATAATGCTTTGACAGATTTAAGTGGACTTGGAAATATTAAGACTGTAGGTGGTAATTTTTGGTTAGCAGATAATACTGTTCTTCAGACTATCACAGGTCTTTCTGCATTAGAATCAACAGGTACATTGTATATAGGGGATAATCCGCAATTGACACAAATACATTCTTTAAGTAGTTTAAAGACAAGTAGTAGTTTTCGGATTGAAAATAATCCGGTTCTACAGACAGTCGGAGGTTTTTCTTCATTAAATGCGGCAGCACATTTTAGAATTATTAACAATCCAAATCTTAATTCAATAGTTCCAATGAATGCTTTGACAAATATTAGTGGACAATTGGTTATAGAGAGAAATAATGCACTGCAAAACCTGAATGGATTGAGTAACATTAATACTATAGGTGGTCTTATTCAGATATCTGATAATAATATATTGTCTGATATTGCGGCATTACAGAATGTAAGTATTTCTAATGCTGGTTTGAATATTCGAAACAACCCTGCACTTTCGGTCTGTGACTTACCTAATATCTGCACTTATATGAACAATCCTACAAGTTCACACCCGAGAGATATCTCCGGTAACGCCGGCAACTGTTTAGATATAGCCACGTTGACTGCCGCATGTACCAAACCGATCTGCCCGCCGGGAGATGTGGAATTGTTGTCACAGGCACATGTCAATCAGTTTATAATTGACTATCCGAATTGTACGGAGATTGCAGGTGCACTGCTTATCGGTTATACTTCTGCTACCGATATTTCTGACTTGACACCGCTCAACAACATTACAAAGGTAGTTGGAGGCTTTATAATAGCACAAGTGGCCATGACCAATGTGAACGGATTAAGCAATTTGACAAGTGTTGGTCGTTTACAAATCTCGAATAATCCTAATCTAACCAATTTGGATGGACTGAACAAGCTAAATCATATCGGTGGCGATATATCTATTTTTGAAAATGCGGCTTTGGCAAATGTTGACGGATTAAGTGGCGTAACTGGCATCGGAGGGAATATTAACATCAGACAAAATATAGCATTGACCAATCTCAATGGACTTACAAACCTGAAAACGGTCAATGGAGATGTTCGTGTTTTTAATAACGCTATACTTTCGGATATATCCGGTTTACGCAATATAGACCCGGCGACGATTCGCGATAGTGGTAATTCATTGGGCGGATTGAATATCTCAGACAACCCTGCGCTTTCTGTCTGTAATCTACCCAATTTCTGTGCATATCTCGCTAACTCGCCAAGTACACACCCGAGAGTAATCTCAGGTAATGCGGGAAATTGTTTGAACGAATATACATTGTCACAAGTTGATTATTTTAATCTTATAGCTACAAATACCAACAATTGTCAAACTAACAATGGTAGTTTGTCATTTGACATCGTTCGTGGTCCATGTGCTGACGGTGCTTTTTATAGTCTGAATGGCTACAACTGGATCTGGACAACCAATACCACAGTTACGGTCAGTAACCTGACAGCAAGAGATTACTACGTTTTTATTACAAACAAAAACAACAATGGCTATCCCGATATTTCCAATGTGCGATATGCTAAGACAACCGTAGGTGTCAATGTACCTGGTGGTAGTGGTATAGATGTATTTTGTCAGCCGGATATTACCTTGCCATTTCCACTATTTGCGCCATACAGACTTTATGCTCCAACTTATCAGGGTGTATGTGGTGTGACGAATACAACCATTTCAAAACTTGTAATTACATTACCCAACGGGCAGATAGAGACATTAGCACCTTATGACAATCAAGCTCAATTTTATAATACGAATCCGCAAACAGAGGGAAAATATTTATTTACCTATACCATTACTGGACAAGTAGGTAATAATACGATAACCCGTACCTGTACACGGACGATCTTTTTTAAGAAGATTTCAGCATCGACCTTTGCATCACCTATTTGCAACGCACCACAACCTGTGACAGCACAGGCATGTAGCGCAAGTCCAGTCATAGCTACTGTCAATGTGAGCGGATTAGACCCTACACCAAGGGATTACGGTGTTAGAAATATCTATATCAGTGGTAAGTTTCCTGCGTCATTCAATGGAGTCATGACCTTAATCGCGCCTAATGGTGCGAGATTTGAACTGACTAAGGGCAATGAATTTCCACAGTTTGACGGCAGCAAAGGCAATCTGAATGTCAATATTACTTCATGCGCTTCATCGGCCAGTAAACATGTCGCAGACAATCAACCATTCACTTCAAATGGAACTTATAGGGTAAGCGGCTCATTAATAAATGCCAATAACTGGCATATCAATCCGAATGGCACGTGGGGTCTTGAAATATGCGCATCCACAAATGTAGCGTGGGAATTGCATTGTTTTGACATTGAGTTTGGCTCGTTTTGCCCGATACTTCGCGATGCTACGGTCACAGGCGGTTGTGGTACGACAGGGAAAGGTAGTATCAATATATTCCGCTCTCAAATCGAGGCATCGTACTGTGATGACCAGGACAATGACGGCATACCCAACTATGGTATTGAGATAGGAGGAAACTTTTATACTTTTGATCCGGTACGACAGTCTATCCGATTTGAAGGATTACCAGGTACATATAATGTAACATTTGGAAGGTATAGTTTGAATGCTCAGGGAGTTCCTTCATGGAGTTGCACCAGTGGTCTTTATCCAATCACGATACCTGATACAGACACAGAGAAACCGGTCATCATCGGTTGCCAGACCAATAAGGTTATCAACTTAGGTAGTAATGGCTCAGCGTCATTTACATCCCAACACCCGACACAGGTACTTGACAATTGTAGTGTACACTCAACAGGCTTAAATGTCAGATACCTGCAAGGTGCAAGAAATGCCAATGGGCAAATATTGGAGACAGCCAACTTTACACCTGGTTCATCGCATACGGTAAATATCATAGGGTCAGGCGTGGTAGAGTTTGAATATTGGGCAAAGGACAATTCGAATAATACACAGATATGCAGATACTATGTTACCGTAGTAGGCAATCCGTGTACGAATGACCGAGTAAGACCAGTATTTACAGGTTGTCCGGTGAGCCAGATAGTGCAATTGGGTAATGATAATAAGGTGACAGTGAATGTCACAGATCCGCTTTACAGCGATAATTGTGCTGTAACAACAAATAAACAGGAGATATTTTACTTATATGGAGCGACGAACAGAGACGGAGATACTTATTTGACATTTAGTATAGATGCCGGAAATTCTTATCCTTATGAGATCCATAATGAGGGATTAGTTGTATTCAAATATACGGTTGGCGATGCGGCAGGTAATTTTGGCTATTGTTATTCCTACATCCGTACTTTGAGAAATCCGGATCCGTGCAATTTTGATATTCAGGCACCGGTATTGACCAATTGCCAGAGTGATATTACCTTAATATTGGATGCAAATGGAGAGGCGAATTTTGAAATGACCGACCCGGATGTGGCAGACAATTGCATCATAAGCTCCAGATCACTCAATATTAATTGTTACAATGGCGTACTTTACAATGAGACGTCAAATAATACGTATCTTGATAAGCTCAGTTACCCAGATTTTTATCCCGGTTCTAAATACACCTATTATCTGAAAGGAGCAGGCAATACGGTATTCCAATACAGTGCTATCGATCAAAGCGGCAATATCAGCACATGTAGGACGATCATTACCACGGTAGCACCAAGTACAGGCGCATTGTTCAACTTTGGAGATGTGTGTGCATCACAGGGAGCAAAAACTTACGTACCGGTTACAGTCAGTAATTTCAAAAAGATTGGAGCATTCAGCTTTGATGTGGTTGTTACTTCTGGAGTAGGTATCAAGTTTTTGGGTATAGAAAATGCCGGTATCAATAACATCTCAAGCAATGTATTGGGCAATGGCAACTTGAGAATCTCTTGGGACGAACCGGGCGGAAATGACATAGACCTTGCCGACAATTTCAAATTGTTTGATATCGTCATCGAGGCAGATGCGACATTCACAACACCAGGAAGAATCGAGGGCAGAGATTTAGTACTATTGAGTTCAGTGAACAGCAATGGCTCGATCGACGGTGCTAATATATGTGTTACCTTCACGGCATATCCGAAAGGGATCATCAAAAACCCTGAAAATACAGGACATGAAAACGTGAAAGTAGATTTGGTTTCCGGCTTTACTGCGGTAGCGAATACAACCACCGCTGCCAATGGAAGCTTTACATTTACCAATACAAACTTGACGAACAGAGTTGTTCCATTCAAAAATGATGAACTCAGACGCGGTGTGGATATATCAGACGTAGCCCGAATCAGAAGACATTTCTTAGAAATCACACCTTTGACGGACAATTATAAGATCTTAGCCGCAGATGTGAACCGAGATGGTAGGATTAATGTATTGGATGTTGCCTATACAAATAGAGTATTCTTACATAAACTCAATGAATTTCCAGGTAATACATCATGGAGATTTGTGCCTGAGTATATCGGAACAGCATTCAATCCGTTGGATGTAAATCTTCAGGATTATATTCCACTCAATGGCATCAATGTAGATGATTCACAGCTCAACTTCATCTCAGTAAAGACAGGAGACGTTGACCATTCAGCGCTATTGAAGCCGGAAATAGTTACCGAATCAAGAGTACTACCGATGCAGTTTTCGATACCGGATACGACGCTAAGCGGAGGAACGAACATCAGAATACCGGTATATATATCGGGCAACGACCCATTATCAGCATTATCCATGATTATTCAATATGATACATTGATGCTTGAACTTACCGGAGTAGAGTCGTCGATATTGACTAATTTTGGAGCGGGTAATTACACGGATTTAAGAGGTAATATACTGATAGGCTGGGATCACCCACAAGCAAAATCTGTAAACGGCGCAGGTACGTTGATGACGCTCGTATTTAATTCAATACAAACGAGTGGTCAATCTTTGCTATCATTTAACGAAGTGAATGCGTTTGATGAAGATTTAAATAAATATAATGTCAGCACGGCAGACGGTTCTGTAAGCTATACGACCGTTAGCACAGCAGATGTCCATACACAATCATATATGAAAGCGATACCGAATCCATTTAAAGAGCAGGTTGACGTAATCATAGAGTTGCCAAGACTGCAAGATTATACGATTAGCGTATATGACGCAAGTGGTAGATTGGTACATAACCGTGTTATCAAACCAGAATCGACAAAACAACATTTGAAGTTGGAAGATATAACAGATAATGGAGTTTATATGATACAGTTAAAATCCGAGAGCATCAGTGAGGTACTGAAAGTGATCAAAATCTGATATTAAGGAATACTAAATATAAATTTGGTTTTATACCAAGGTGAATTTTGAATATGTCCGAAGATTCTGAAAGAAAAATGTCAGAGTTCAAGGCAGAAAGCACAGACATAGCCGTAGCTATGGCTAGTATTTCTAACGAAGAAATCGGATATTTTTTGATGAAGATTGGACTAATTTGAATATCACTTTGGTAATAGCTGCCTGAATACCTTATATGGTTTTCAGGCAGTCTTTTTTTAAGTTGAGCTTTTATAAAGAGAATTACACGATAGAAGCTGAACTAATTTTTAGAGTAGCATCCGCTCCGCACTAATCAATGTTCATTATAAAGTAGTGATATTTTCCTTGGATATGACCTCTGTTCTCTTTGGATGACAAATATGGTAAGTATTGCGTTTCATTGTCGGTTTGTAAATAAATTTGAAAAAGCTATCAAAAAAATCATCTCCAAATCCTACATTTAGCAAGGTAAAAGTTGAAACAGAAATAGATATACGTTAATTATACTAAAATGGATGCAATCCAAAAGGTACAAGAATTTATGGACAAGGCATTAATACACAATGCTTACGAACTCAAAATGCTGGACTGGCGTACTAAGAAAAGAAGTACACAGACTATTAAAACAGTATAAAGACATCCGAGAAATATGGCATCCCGAGCCATAACAAGGTGGAGAAGGCGTTATTTTTGTCAGGTTTTAGATCAAATGATGGGTTTGTGATAGTATGATGTATCAAATTGGCAAGGTGACATTCAGAACAAATTCGATACAGTTCAGAACATTCATAAGGCAATTTATTGGCAAGTTTTTCAATAGTTATATCTTTGGCAGAAATTCGATTGATGTGATTATGATCTCGGAGTTTAAAGTTGGATTACATTCTTCAATGCAAAAACCAATGATGCCTTTTGAATCGGAAAGTCTATTTTTCTGTTTACCTCAAATGATATGCTAATAAGATATGTATTTCTCTTTTTCCTGACAGTTTCCGTGCATTGGGCAATAGCACAGCATGAGCAGGAATTAATCAGGCAAATAGAAAATGCAGATTCAGAAGAACGCATCAGGTATGTCTGTGATCTGTACGACAAAAAGGTTACTTTTGGCAAAGCGCCCGAAATTTATGATACCGTGATTGCAGCATGTTATCGAATAGCTGAAAAAGATAATGACAGTAAGTTTAAAGCGTATTTGGATTTTTACAAAAGAGTAAGACCGATTCTGTTTATTCCGGTTAGCAATCTGAACGAAAGAAAAGCAAAAATACTAAAAATCTGGGAAGCGGCATTAGAGCATTACACAACAGAAGGAGATGAATATTTTGTAGCAATATGCAATGCGTATATAGGGCATCTATATTTTATTCAAAACGAATATGACAAAAGTATAGAAAAATTGCTTGTAGCTGATGAAGGGTTTAGCAAATCAGGTTACGACAAGTTTCCGGAGATGGGAAAGCATCTGCACAATATGGCGCTGATTTTTTATTTTTTCAGGCAGTATGAAAAAGTGGCTGAACTGATGGAAATCTCTGTTAACCTTCACCCGTATCGTGATAACTTTCATGTACAGCGTTATTATACACTTGGGGCTGCTTACATACACTTAAAACAATATGAGAAAGCAGAAATAGCGTTTAAAAAAACTGCGGAAACTGCTGCTCCTGGCGAAAATACTCTGTGGCTTGCGCTAGCTTCCCAAGGGTTGGGGAAGGTTTACTTCCTTAAAAGAGAGTATCCCAAAGCCCTGTATCAATATGAAAGCGTATTTAAGGATTTTGAAGGATTGAGGAATGTTTACAGCAGAGAATATTCTATACATCTTCTAGGACTTGCGAATACCTGTATTTTTATGAACAATCTTAGCAAGGCTCGGCAATACATAAATGCAATAAACTATAAAACGACCCCTAATACAGAAGAACAGTTGTTTACGTTTGGAGTCAGCTATCAGGATATTAATTACTTGCTTGATTTTTATGATGTGCAACAGCGGTATCACTATGCATTAAAGAATTATGAAAAAGCATATTATTATGCGGACAGCCTCTATACAATGAAATACAAATTAGACAGTGTTTTTAACAGGTTGGGCGTACAGGTAGTGCAAAACCGTATTGAAGCACAACAGAAACAATACGAAAGTGACAAAAAGAATGCGGTCATTACAAGCAAAAATCAACAAATTCTATTTATTTCCTGTTTGCTTGCTGCCATCATTTTGACAACGCTATTGATTATTCGCAAAAACAACGAGATAAAAAGGAAAAATAAACTCGTCAACACCCAATTGGTTGAGATTTCCGAAGTATTAGACCAAAAACAGGTACTTTTAGCCGAAATACATCACAGGGTAAAAAACAATCTGCAATTGATAATCAGCCTACTGACCATACACAAAGAAAGTGCACCAAACCCTGATGACACCCGGTTTTTGACGGATATTTGTACTAAGATACAAGGCATCGCACTGATGCATGAGCAATTGTATATCAATGGTGAATTTGAAAATATAAATTTATCCGATTATCTCACACAGCTTGTTGATCACTTTAATATTTTGGATCGGGAATCTGGACAAAATGAATATATCATTGATGTAAAGGAAGATGTGAATTTTAATTTAGAAACTATTTTACCAGTTGGGATCATTTATAATGAATTATTGACCAATTCGTTGAAATATGCCAAAGTACCAGACCAAAAAATGGTCATCACTATGCAGATGGAAGTGATGGACGACAAATTTGTGCTTAAATATTCGGATAACGGCCCCGGTTTGCCGAACGATACAGAGGAATCGATAGGGTTGTGGCTTATCCATAATTTAGTGAGGCAATTACAAGCAGAAAGCAGATTTTATAATGATAACGGAGCGCATTTTAACCTGATTTTTAAAGAGAAAAAAATTTCCAAAATATGATAAGCCTGAAAATTTTGATAGTTGAAGACGAAATAATCATTGCGGAACTATACAGGAAATATGCTAAAGAAGCCGGACATATCGTAACGGGCATAGCCATATCTTATGATGAAGCGGTAAGGGAATTCAATCTTGAAAAGCCGGATTTGATTCTATTGGATATCCGGCTTTACGGCGACAAATCGGGCATTGATTTTGCAGGATATGTACATGACAAAGACCCTTTTTTGCCTGTCATTTATTTGTCATCCCAGTATGACCGCAGGACTTTGACAACAGCTTTGGAAACCAATCCGTTCGGCTATCTTACCAAACCTGTGCTGAAAGAATCTATGTGGACATCGATAGAGGTTGCATGGTCTCAGGCAAGTATGCAAAAACAATCAGACAAAACGATAGAGATTTCGGACGGAAGCCAAATGCATCATATCAAGGTAAATAACATATTGTATATCGAAGCAGACCACGTATATTCAAGGATTCATTTGAATTCAGGAGAGCAGATCTTCGTCAGAAAATCAATAGGTCAGATGCTTAAAATCATAAATCATTCCGATATCGTGCAGTGTCATCGCAGCTACATCGTCAATATCCGGTATATCAGGTCTCATAATGCTAAAATTGTAACTTTAGAAAATGATTTTTTAGTTCCTGTAAGCAGGGACAAAAGGAAAAACCTGCTTTCTAAAGGATGATTGATAATACTATGTTGTTAACACCATAGTGCTCAGTCAACAAAAAGATCTTAATAAAATGTCGTTCTTTTTTCAAATCTCATCGTTAAAAATACTCGCCATAGTTACCACTATGCCTGCGTTTTTTGCCTTGATCTTTAAAAAAAATAACTTCCATTATAATTTAAGTCTTTTTATAGACAGAGCACTTGAAAACACTTCCTTTGATAGCTAATCAGAGAATATTACAGGAAAGTCAACCCGATTTTTTTGTTGAGCCCTTGCTCAAATATACGGATTAGTGTTGATAGCTGGATATTACCTTTTCCATTTTCCAGTTTGGAAATGTAACTTTTCTTTGTTCCTGCTTTTTCTGCCAACTGCTCTTGTGTCAGTCGTGCCGCTTTTCGGGCTTCTTTTAACATCTCACCCACGATGAACATTTGTGTGCTTTCTTCGTATTTGTTTCGGCTTTCTGTACCGATTTTCCCATACTCAAGTTCGATGAGTTCGTCAAATTCTTTTATATTTTTATATCTGTCCATCACTATTACTTTTTGTTATTAAAATAATTCTTCATTAACCGTACCGCTTTGATAATTTCATTTTTTGGTGTCTTTTGGCTCTTCTTTTGAAATCCATTAAATAGAACTACAAGTTGTTCTTCGTCAAAGCAACAGAAAATTCGATAAATATTCGATTGATATTCAATCCGAATTTCATAAAGTCCGTTCGTATCTATAACATGCTTTAAAAACTTATCTGGAATCTGATCAACCTGTTTAATCAACTCGAAAACGTATTGAATTTTCTTTTTAACACTTAAATCTTGTTTATGGTAAAACTCAATAAAATGGTTCTCATAGAAGATGACCTTTCTATTCATGACGTAAAGTTATCATAAAAAGTAACATTTACAAGCTTTTTTTGAGTTTTTATTGAATGTTGATATACTTAATCCAAATACCCATAATGACATTCAAACCAAGAAAGATTGAGAACTATACTTTATGTTCCATTGCTGGATATTCTCATTGAAGCTACAGGCTTCTTTTTACTGATTGTGTATAATACCAATAACACATCAAAAGTATCCATTATATTGAAATTTGTTGTTAGCACCCTTGAAAAGGGTGCAATATGAATAGCCCTACATGAAATGTAGGGTATAATAATGTAAAACAACACACCAACCCTACATGGGTTGAACAAAAAGCAGGAAGCACAATATAATAAAAAGAAAGCTTTTTTTATGAAGTAAGAAAAGGAAAATCATACTTATCCATAGGTTCTTTTATCCACGGATTTAGTTTTTGATTACCATTCATAACAAAATTGCTACCATTCAGAACATTTTGCTTTGCTGATATACTGTATATTGAATGCGCAAATATACTTTTGCAACTCTAAAAAAGTAGATTTTGCATATTTCATTTATAAAACAATTTGTTTATTAATCTATCATAAATCAATAATCCTAATAATCTAAACATGACTTACCATGGCTAAAGAAATTAAAATCATTTTCGTTTCACTTTTACATATCATAACCTTTATGTTGGCGGGAAATAATAAGGCTCTTGCACAGGATGATTTCATCGTCGAGTGGACTTTTCCCTCTTCTACCTCATCAGTGAGCTTTGGTGCATTGACGGCAGGTGTGGTTAATTACACCTGGACGGCAATGCCGTCAGGTAATAGCGGTAGCGGCAGCTTTACTCAGTTGTCTGCCGGAGAGGTGACATTATCAGGTCTAAATGTCCCGGCAGGAAATAAGCTGACAGTGAGCTTTACCCCGGCCAATCTACGGCAATTCGCGTTTGTTTCGGGTGGGAATCATAATAGGCTCACAGATGTGAAGCAATGGGGAGCAGTGCCTTGGTCAAGTATGGTGATGGCATTTCAAGGGTGCTCAAGTTTACCCGGATTTTCAGCGACTGATACGCCGGACTTATCAGCTGTCACGGATATGTCTTATATGTTTTACAATGCGACTTCATTTAATGGCGACCTGAGTGCATGGGATGTTGCCAACGTCACGGATATGTATCGTATGTTTGCCAGTGCGAGATCATTTAATGGCGACCTGAGTGCATGGGATGTTGTCAATGTCACGGATATGTCTTATATGTTTGCCAGTGCGACTTCATTTAATGGCGACCTGAGTGCATGGGATGTTGCC
>CAYNSF010000001.1:155957-239301 GCA_964399855.1 uncultured Aureispira sp.
TCATTTAATGGCGACCTGAGTGCATGGGATGTTGCCAATGTCACGAATATGGCTGAGATGTTTGTCTATGCGACTTCATTTAACCAAAATTTAGGTAACTGGCATTTTAATTCGCAGGTGTATTTATACAATATGCTATACTACTCAGGAATGGACTGCGACCATTACTCCGCTACCCTTGTCGGCTGGCAACAAAACAACCCTACTCTCACCGGAAGGACACTTGGTGCTGATGGTCTGCAATATGGTACCAATGCCGTAGCTGCACGAAATACGCTCACCATGACTCAGGGATGGTATATATCAGGTGACAGCCCGAGCGGCACGGAATGTGCCAGAGTACTACCTATCACATTGCTCAGCTTCTCTGCCAGTAACAAAGCTCAGGACAATCTCCTTTCCTGGAAGACGGCCACCGAAATCAATAACGCTCACTTTATATTAGAGCACAGCAGAGACGGCAAGATATTTTCATCTATAGCAAAGGTAAAAGCTGCAGGTAATAGCAACACAACGCAGGATTATAGCTTTGTTCATGAGCACGTCAGCAGGGGCATACATTATTACAGACTCAAGCAGGTGGACTATGACGGACAGTATTCTTATGCTCAAGTCATATCGGTATCGGTCAGTAGAGGTGCCCGAACCTTAGCTGTATATCCCAATCCTGTCATAAGTGAAGCGACCGTCACTGCTCAGTATGATGATTTTGTATTTATTTTCGATATGCCTGGTAATAAGGTCATGCAGCATGACATCCATGCGGGAGAAACAACCATATCCATAGATGGATTAGTACCGGGTATATATTCATTTCGCTTTGGCAGCGGGGATGTGATACCTGTTGTCATCTTGAGATAGGTGGTCAGCTTCAATTGATTTGTCCACCGGTATTTAACAGATTCAGGGCAGCATTGCAGTAAAAGTGCTAAATGCATTGGAGCAGTCAGTAGCTGACTTAATATAAAACGGTATGTCATAGTGCATGTATTGCCTTGTATTGAAACATTTATAAAGATTTATAAAATGCCGTAATCCACTTTTGTGCGTTTACATTATATATGAGTCGGCAGATTGATGAAACGCTGACTAATTTTAATTTTTTTATTCATAACCAAATTTTGTGATTATTCAGGATAATACGATATTTTTAAAATAATTGGGTCACTTTTAGAGCGTATTAACATTAACTATGGTATAGAGATATAGGATTAATATGAAAACCTGGAAGCTATGTTGTAGTGAGAAAGTCTGTTAATACTTTATATATAATTTTTTTATAAAATCATTGAAACTATTATGTCATAGTTTTATTATATTTTTATCCCGTAATCCATTACGTAACATGCACGCAACAAACAAATTAGCTAAATCTCCGAAATCATATATAGATCCTTCTTGTATTGTTTTATATTACAAATTTCGTGAAAATTTTGTCTTTGTATTAAATGACGGAAGAATTATTAGAAATAAAGCTTGTGCAAGTCTTCCCGAAATTTTAAATACTTTTACCACTGTCAAAGGTCAATTTTACTTTAATCAACAGTCTGTCAAACAAATTAAAATAAGCAAATATGATTGCTACATTGTTACTTGTGAAAATAGGGAAATATTGATAGATTTTTAGTTAAGAATATGGATTTGTAATATATTTGAAAGTTCTATAATAATGAGGTTATGTATTTTACTTTAAAAGTTGGTAATTCAATTAAGTTTGTTAATGCTCAAGATATAATATTTTGTAGTTCAGTTAAAAGCATGACTGATATACAACTTATAGATAAAACCAAAATAAGTACGTATAAAAGTTTGAAGGATTTAGAGGAAATATTAGATCCAAAATATTTTATTCGTATCCACGCTAAGCATATAGTTCATGTACGACATATAAGATCGATCAACAACGGTGCTAATGAAGTTCACATGGGAAATGGTACTGTACTTTCCATATCCAGAAGGAGGAAACCTAATTTAGTAGCCGTATTCTTAAAGTTATAAATGAAATTTTATATTGATCATCATTATTTAAATTATAATATATAAGTCAATAATTATTTTTTCGTAGTAACCATATAATAATCATAGAGTTGTAATTTATATACCAAATTTATTTTTTTTCAGTTATGCCATAAAATGTCACAACCTTAACCACGAAAAACTTACGCAATGTACGATGTTGTCTTAACATTTCTTACTTCTTTTGCGCTAACATATTTAGCGATACCGTCTATTATAAACATTGCGTATAAAAAGAATTTGGTAGATACGCCCAATGAGCGCAGTTCCCATTCATCAAAGACGCCATCATTAGGTGGTATTGCGATATTTGCGGGTACATTTTTTGCTATTGTATTTTGGCTTCCATCGCAATATTTTGATATTTTGCAGCATCTACTTGCGGCTTTTATCATTATCTTTTTGATAGGTGTAAAGGATGATATTGTTACCATATCGCCGAGGAGTAAGTTTATCGGCGAACTTTTCGCTACGGCCATTTTAGTTCTTAAAGCCAATGTACGGATTACAAGTTTATATGGTTTTTTTGGTGTCTATGTCATGCCTGAATATATGAGTATCTTGTTTACCATGTTTACGATATTAGTCATCATTAACGGCTTTAATCTTATAGACGGTATTAACGGATTAAGTGCATCGATTGGCATATTGACGACTTTTGTATTTGGGATTTGGTTTTATTTGATTGGAAGTATGGCATTTTCAATCCTTGCTTTTGCGTTGTTTGGATCGTTATTAGCATTTTTAAAATTTAATATTACACCGGCTAAGATATTTATGGGCGACACAGGTTCATTATTTATTGGTTTGATTTGTGCGATTTTAGCGATTCAGTTTATAGAGATACAAGCACAATTGCCAAATTCGCCCTATACATTTAGATCAGCTCCGTCGATAGCCATAGGTATTTTGATATTACCATTATTTGATACATTACGTGTATTTGTTTTGCGCATTTTAGATGGGAAATCACCATTTCATCCCGATAGAAGACATATCCATCATACGCTCATTGATGCTGGTTTTACGCACATGCAGGCGACAAGTTTACTAATACTTAACTGCATTGCTTTTATCATCCTTTCAGTTGCACTTCAAGATATTGGCAATATATTGCTCTTAATCGTAATCATGTCAGTAGCATCGCTCTTATCAATAATGATATCCAATATAGCCCAAAGGAAGCGCTCGCAGTTGCAACAGTGAGAATGGAGAGTGGAGAGATGACAGTGGAGAGATGACAGATGACAATGGACAGATGACAGAGGAGAGATGACAGAGGAGAGATGAAAGTGGACAATTGAAAGTGGACAATTGACAATTGAAGATTATGAATTTGGTATTTTTATGGCATTGCAAATTCATTTGCAATAAAACCACTCAACCCTTACATTTCACTACACTGTTGCTTTTGCGTGTTGTCGAGACGACAAACACTAATTTTAAGCTTAGCGAGGACGCTAAGCTTATCAGTTCTTTTTTTCAAAATATCTTCATCTGGAAGCAGATTAAAGCAATAAAACAAGTTAGCAATTATCAATTAGCAATAAATTACACCTTTACACCTTTACACCATTAAACTAAAATCAACTCCACATATCTAACAACTCCAACGCATCAACAATTATATTTAAACCTTTACACCTATTTAACAACTCCACAAATCCAACAACTCTAACTTTAAAATAGATTAAACCAATTTGTCGTTTATTATTAGTCCTTTGTGGTAATTTCATCCATTAAAGATCACAATATAACTTCCATTATAATTTAAGTCTTTTTGTGGTCAAGAGCAGTAGTTTCTTTTCCTTCTACCCAAATACAATAAAAATGCCTGTCTAATAAAATCAAACAGGCATGTATATTTCACCAATTCTAATATTGAAATAAATTGGTTTTAGCTATTCAGTGGTTTATTTTTTTACTTTAATTGTGCAACCGATTGCTTTAGTAACAGCAGGTGTCGGATCCATTTTCTGGTCGATAGCAGCGATGGCATTTTCAAGATATTTTTCTTTTACCATGTCAGCATCATCGGCGTTATCATCTATGGCACCTATGTATTTGACTATGCGATTATGGTCAAGAAGGAATACATGTGGTGTTTTCGTGGCACCAAACTGTGGAAATACTTGCTGTCCTGCATCAAATAAATAAGGAAATACAAAGCCCTTAGCTGTAGCTCGTTCCTTCATTTTTTCAAAACTGTCAGCTGGTTGTACAGCAGGATCATTTGGATTGATAGCGAGTAAATGATAACCTTGTGCGGTGTATTTTTTTGCCAAGTCATTGATCCTATCTTCATATTTTACCGCAAATGGACAATGGTTACAAGTAAATACGATGATAAAACCTTTTGCATTTTTGTAGTCTGCCATACTATGGATCTTGCCATCTGTACCTTCGAGCTTAAAATCTTTGGCCTGATCTCCTGGTTGATAACCTGAAACAGCTGGATTGCTTGAATTCAAAAATGACATCATTACCAGTAATTGAAATAAAAAATTCATATTGATTTAATTTTATAATGAATGAATAAACGAAAATACAAATTGCGCCAAATCTTCATGAGACTCAAACGTTCTCTCTTCAAAAGCCTTCTTACCGCCAGAAATCAACAAAGTCGCCGGAATTGAGCCTGACCATTCAGGATCTATTCTGTCAATCCAGGCATTATAAGCATTGTCAGTCAGTGATACAACCTGAGATGTATATTGGTTTTTTTTGAGAAAGGGTTTTAAATGGCTATCTATTTGCTTTTTTGAATCCAGACTTACGAGCAAAACTTTAATTTTTTTGTCTCCAATAGAATCTTTAAATGCTTCAAAAAAAGGCAATTCTTTTACACAAGGTACGCACCAAGTAGCCCAAAAATTTATAACGTATGTTGTATCATTATTCAATATAACAGCTTGCTCAAAGTCATCAAATTTTTCAAATATCGAGATGTTTTGACTTTGCACGAATGTGATATTGCCAATAATAATGAAGACTATGAACGTAATATGTTTTATAAATTTCATAAGAAAACTAAACACCTATATCAAATGATTGTTTGTCCAGTCAAATGATTCAATACGTATGTTGCGTATTTTAAACTATATTTAACACAATATAGCCAAATGTCGAGCACCCTGGACCGAATGTGATTTCCAATCTTAGGCACAAAATGGATTGAATACGGTGTTGTAAATACGAAATTGTGATTGTATGTCAGATTTTTCAGCCTTGAACACAGACTTTATCGGAAAATCTTTGAGAGGATTCAAAAATCTCTTTTATATCACTTCATCATAAAAAAAAGAGCAACCATATATTCAATACTGCTCTTTTCTTTATTCATAGTTGTCGGGTTCTATGTGAATTAAAACGTGTCCAAGTTGTGGTAATTCTTGTTGCAGTGTGTCTTTAAGCCTATGTGCGATTTCGTGACCTATTTTTACAGTAAGGTCTGCTTTTACCGTTGCGTGTAAATCTACATTGTATTTTAAACCTATTTTACGAATAAGACATTTTTCTGTGTCTTCAATTCCATTAACGGTTAAAGCTATTTTTCGTATTTCTGAAACAAGATCGTCATAAACATGTTCGTCCATAATTTCGCCCAATGCAGGTCTGAATATTAAATAGCTATTGTAAAGTATAAATAATGAGGCAAGAAGTGCCGCCCAATCGTCTGCGGTTTCATAACCTTTACCAAATATTAAAGCGATAGAAATACCAATAAATGCTGTAACGGAAGTAATTGCATCGCTACGATGATGCCAAGCATCGGCTTTTAATGAAGAACTGTTGGTAGCTTTACTTTTCCTAATAACAAATCGGTATGAAATTTCTTTCCAAACAATTATTCCACCAAGTACCAATAAAGTCCACGCTTTGGGTAGTTCGTGTGGAGTTTGTATGTTTTGAATGCTTTCATAAGCTATGATTGTTGCTGATGTAATTAAAAAACCAACAATAATAAAAGTTATTAATGGTTCTATTCGTCCGTGTCCGTAAGGGTGATTTTTGTCAGCGGGTCTTTTAGCATATTTAAGTCCAAACAAAACCAATAATGAAGAAAAAATGTCGGTTGTACTTTCTATTGCATCTGCTATCAAAGCATAAGAGTTTCCAAAAAATCCAGCAAGACCCTTTAATAGAGCTAAAGCAGTATTCCCAACGATACTGAAATAAGTCGCTTTTATTGCTGTTTGTTCGTATGTCTGCTCTTTTTCTACACTTACGGCTTGCAGACTTGAATTTTTATTATTAACCATTTCACTGAATTTTTAAAATTGCAGTTTATTCCTCGCTTTTATTTTTCAATGCCATCAAAAGATTGTATGCGCCTTTCGCTACAAAGTTATGATTTTGTAGTTTTTCCGAAATAATAATTTCCGTATAGTTGTTCTCAGTGTTTCCTGTCTGCACTTGCTGCATTTCAAATTGATTGTTGTCTTTGGCAATAAAAACGTAATGTTTGTTTTCAAAACGAACGATTGCTTCGCTTGGTAATGCTGTTGTGTTGTTGTTCGATAATTCTATTTCTGCGTTCATAAACATTCCAGGTAACAGTGATTTATCGTATTGCTCAAAACGACAATGTACTTCGGCTGAGTTTTGGTTTGACAAATTTTTGCTGATTAAAATAATTTCACACGCATATTTTTTGTCGGGATTTGTGTTGGTGTATGCAAATAATTTTTGCCCGATTGAAAGTTTATTGATGTCTTTTTCAAAAATAGACAAGGTTAAATGTATGTCACTCGGATTTACCAATTCAAACAACACATCACTTGGATTCACATACTTTCCGATATTCACATTTACAGCCGAAACAAAACCTGTGATTGGTGAATAGATGTTGATGCTATTAGAAATAGTATTGGCTGTGAGTTTTTGCGGATTTAAGCCGATAAGTTTTAATTTTTCTTCCAACGATTTAATTAAAACCAACTGCGTTTGGTAGTTTGCTTTGGATTGCTCAAAAACCTTGTCGCTTGTGGCTTTGCTTTGGTTTAATTCTTTTTGTCGGTTATATTCACTTTCGGTTAATGCAAATTGTGCTTTTGCCGTCAAATAATCTTGTTGCAACTGAATGTATTGCGCATCTTCCATTACTGCCAATACTTCGCCTTTGTTGATGTGCATTCCTGCCAACAATTTTGTTGATTTCAAATAACCGCCCAACGGAACGCTGATTGAAACCATACTTTGCGGCGGTACATCAATTTTTCCGTTTACTTTCAGGATTGACGAAATGTTTTTTGTACTCAATTTTTCTGTTTCAACACCTGCATTTTTGTATTGTTCGTCTGTGAGAGCAACAATGTTTTCTTGTGTTTGCTCTGTCTGTGTTTGCTCTGTTTTTGTTTCGTTTCCGCAAGCAAAAAGCAAAACGGAAATACTTACGATTGAAATGATATTTTTCATTTTCTAAATTTTATTTGTTGATGTAAAAATTTAATTCGGCAACTGCATTGTTTCTGTTTTTCACGGCCTCAATGTAGTCGCTTTGAATAGTGGTTGCCTGATTGATTAAAAGCACCCACTCCAAATAATTGATGTCGCCATTTAAAAATTGCTGATTAGCTGTTTCAGTAATAATTTCAGCATTTTTCAGCACAGTATTTTCATAATACAAAACCGTTTCTTCAAACTTTTGATAGTGTGCAAAAGCCGAACGATAGCCATTTGCAAAATTTTGCAAATTCAATTCATATTGATTTTGTGCAATCATTTCGTTGCTTTTTGAAGCGTTGATTTTCGCTCTTTGACTTCCGCCAAAAATTGGGATGCCTACACCAATTTGTCCTGATTGAAATCGTAATGCTCCGTTGTAATCTTTATTATCTGCACCCATTCCACGCATTCCCATAATGTTGTAACCAAAGGTTAAATCGGGCGCAAGTTTTGAACGCTCTACTTTTGTCGTAGCTTCGGCTATTTGCTGTTGTTGTTTCAATAACTGCATTGCAGGGTGCGAAGTCAATAAAGTTGTGTCAAGTGCTACAATTTTGTTTTCAGAAACATCAATTTCATTGGGAACAAAAATAGTTGTTGTATTGAGCAACAATTGAAATTGTAACTGCACCAATTCTACATCCTGTTCTAATTGCAAAAGTTGTAAAGCAATTTGTCCACGCTGATTTTCGGCTGTTGTTTTTTCTAAAATATTGCTTTCGCCATTGTTGAAACGAAGTATAGCTTTATTCAGAAATTCTGAAAAAATGCTATCATTTTTTTGCAACAATTCTTTTTTCTGTTGTAGATAAACAAGCGTGTAAAATACTTGAGCAACTTGCTTTTTTAGTTGAGCTTCCTGCACGCCGACATTCAATACGCTACTTTTCCATTCTTCATTCAACAATGCTTTTTGTCGTGTGTAAACCGTAGGAAAATTGATTGTTTGCGAAACTCCCAATCGTGTGTCGGTGTAAAAACTGTTGATTTGTCCGTATTCACCAACGATGTTTGTTGTTGGAATATTTACACCCGATTTGATGAACTTCTTTTGATATTCACTTTTTAATCGTTCGTTTTTTACCAAAAGATTATTTGTTAAAGCGGTATCAATTGCTTGTTGTAAAGTGATTGGCGTTTGTGCGTTTACAGATTGTGTAATAAATGACAGGCAATAAGCAATAAACAATGTGAAATTGACTATTTGTAAATTGCCTATTGCCAAGTGCAATTTGTCCATTGTATTTTTTCCTTTACCCATCACCTTAATATTTTTCAGGATTATTAATCGCATGGCTTATCATTTTTCCAATTTCTTCTGTTTGTGCAAGTAAATTATGAAGCATAACTTCATCAATGTATTTACAGCTATATGCAAATTCAATCCAGACATTAGTTTCTGAATTTTCTGCATCGCAATCGGTTAGCTTTGAAATAAAATGTGCAGGGTATCTCTTTTTCCTATATGCCTCTGCAAGATTAGCACACACACTTCGTGATGACCGTCTTACTTGGTCGGTTAATGAATATTTTTCTTCTTTCGGAAATGACTTGCTGATTTCAAAAATCTCCATCGCCAAGCCAAATGCCTTCTTATAAAGTTTAGTGTCTTTAAAATTATATGATGCCATTTTTTTATTTTTTTAAATTAATAATGAGTGATTTACAATGGGCAATTTGCAATTTGCAATAAGCAATAAGTAATGAGTGATTTGCCCATTGCTTATTGCCTATTACTTATTGCCCATCGCTTGTTACTTATTCCCCATTGCTTATTCCCCTTATGAAACATTATATACAAAATTGGTAAAACAAAGAGTGTTAAAAACGTAGCTAAAAGTAAGCCTCCAATCACAACAGTTGCTAAAGGTCGTTGTACTTCTGCACCTTCACCTGTACTTATTGCCATAGGAAGAAACCCCAACGAAGCTACAAAAGCCGTCATCAAAACAGGTCGCAAACGAATTTTTGTTCCTTGTATAACGATGCGTTTTAAGTCTGTGTAGCCTTCGCTTTTCAAACGATTAAACTCTGCAATCAATACAATGCCGTTCAGCACTGCCACGCCAAACAAAGCGATGAAACCAACACCCGCACTGATGCTAAATGGAATTCCACGAATGGCTAAAGCCAAAATGCCTCCAATAGCCGAAAGTGGAATGGCTGTGTAAATGAGCAAGCCTTGTTTGACCGAACGAAACGCAAAAAATAACAATAAGAAAATAAGAGCCAACGAAAGTGGAACAGCAATATACAAACGTGCTTTTGCGGCTTCCAAATTTTCAAATGCACCTCCATACGTTATGGAATAACCTGCGGGAAGTTTGATTTGTTCGGCTACTTTTTGTTGAAGTTCCTGTACCATGCTTTGCACATCACGCCCACGAACATTAAAACCAACAATAATTCTTCGTTGCGAATTTTCACGTTGAATTTGGTTTGGACCCTCAATAATTTCCACTTGTGCAACAGCATTCAATGGAATTTGTACGCCTTTTGGTGTTGGTATCAAAAGATTTTGAACATCTGATAAATCTTTTCGCTTTTCATTTTTTAAACGAACAACCAAATCAAAACGCTTTTCGCCTTCATAAACGATTCCGCTTGCTTCTCCTGCAAATGCAGTATTTACAACACTGTTGATGTCACTGATGTTTAAACCGTATTGTGCAATCGCTGCTCGGTTGTATTGAATCGTTATTTGCGGAAGTCCTGCAACGGCTTCTACATAAATTCCGCTACTACCTTCAACCGTGTTACAAATTTTTCCCAATTTGTTAGCGTAAAAAGCAAGTGTATCTAAATTCTCTCCAAAAATTTTGCAAACTACATCTTGTCTTGCTCCCGAAATTAATTCGTTGAAACGCATAGCAACAGGATATTGAAAACTGAATGTCACTCCTGGGACGGCTTCCAATGCTTCGCTCATTTTTGCTTCCAATTCTTGATAGTTTTTTGCCGTTTTCCATTCACTACGATTTTTCAAGACAATAATAATATCCGAAACATCAAAGGGTAAAGGTTCTGTAGGAACTTCGCTTGTTCCTGTTTTGGTAACAACTCGTTCCGCTTCGGGAAATTTTTCTAGCAAAATTTTAGAGGCTTTTGAAACTGCATCAATAGAAGTGTTTAGATTACTCCCTGCCAAAACTCTTGTTTCTACTGCAAAATCTCCTTCGGGCAATGCAGGAATAAATTCACCTCCCAATCTCGTTAAAACAAAAACAGCAAACGCAAATAATGAAAGAACGGAAATCAAAACCGTTTTTTGATAGCGTAATACTTTCACCAAATTCGTTTGATAAAAACGCTCCAAGCGGTTCATCATTTTATCCGAAAAAGTGGGTTTGTGTGTAATGTTTTTGCTTAAAAACAAAGAACTCATCATCGGAATATAAGTAAGAGAAAGCACAAATGCACCTAACAAAGCAAACGCAACGGTTTGAGCCATAGGTTTAAACATCTTTCCTTCAATGCCCTGCAACGTAAAAATGGGTAAGTAAACAATAAGAATAATAATTTGACCAAAAACAGCACTATTCATCATCCTTGAAGAAGATGTTGCTACTTCTTTATCCATTTCCTTTTGAGAAAGTCTGTTTATTTTACTGAAACGCTTGCTGTGTGTAAGCTGATGCATTACGGCTTCTACAATAATTACTGCACCGTCCACAATCAACCCAAAATCCAAAGCTCCCAAACTCATTAGGTTTCCACTTACACCAAATAAATTCATCAGAATAATGGCAAACAACATTGAAAGTGGAATGACTGAAGCCACTAACAGACCTGCACGCAGATTTCCCAAAAACAATACCAACACAAAAACAACAATCAATGCACCCTCCATTAGGTTTGTGATAACGGTACGGATTGCATTGTCCACCATTTTGGTGCGGTCAATAAAGGGTTCAATAGTTACGCCTTCTGGCAACGATTTTTTAATTTCTTCGATGCGTTGCTTTACATTTTGAATAACTTCGTTGCTGTTTGCTCCCTTCAACATCAACACAATTGCACCCGAAACTTGTTGTTCTCCGTTGTATGTCAAAGCACCGTAGCGTGTAGCATTCCCGAATTTCACTTCTGCCACATCACGAATTAAAAGCGGAACACCGTTTTGCAAATTTTTTACAACAATTTTTTGAATATCATCTATGTTGCCTACCAAACCTTCACTTCGGATAAACAAAGCGGTTGCACCTTTTTCAATATATGAACCACCTGTGTTTTGATTGTTTTTTTCAAGTGCAGTAAAAACATCGCTGATTGTAATGTTGTAAGCCAACAGTTTTTCAGGTTCAACGGCTATTTCATATTGCTTAAGCAACCCTCCAAAACTACTTACATCGGCTATGCCTTTTACACCTAATAATTGTTTGCGGACAATCCAATCTTGAATGGTTCGCAATTCCATTGCATCGTATTTGTTTTCGTAGCCTTTTTCGGGACGAACGACATATTGATAAATTTCGCCCAAACCCGTGGTAACGGGTGCTAAAAATGGCGATCCGAAACCTTCGGGAAGTTCGTCTTGCACTTGTTGCAAGCGTTCTCCAATTTGTTGCCTTGCCCAATACACGTCAACATCGTCTTCAAAAACAACTGTGATTACCGACAAACCAAAACTTGAATAACTGCGTAGTTCTTTCAAGTGCGGAATGTTGCTGTTGGCTTGTTCAATCGGAAACGTAATCAAGCGTTCTACATCGGTTGCACCCAATGCAGGAGCAACGGTTATTACTTGCACCTGATTGTTTGTAATGTCAGGTACGGCATCAATTGGCAAGCGTTTTACTTCGTAAATTCCGTAGCCGACAAGGGCAATAACAAAAAGCCCAATGATGAGTTTGTTCTTTATAGAGAACTCAATTATTTTGTTTAGCATATTTTATATGTTCTTAGTTGGAATGCTGTGATAGCAACGGGAAATGTGCAATGAACACTTTGTAATAAGCAACAATATGTGCTTATTGCAAATGTCAATTGCATATTTTATTATTAAATGGAACTAAGAACGTGGCGGTTGCCAAATATTATCCAAAAAAGTGTTTGAATAGTGTTGTTGTTTACGGATAGATTTTTTTGTTTCTACCGTGTCGGGAATAATTTGGGAAATTGAAAATGTCGGTTGTGGAACAATACTAACTATTTGTGAAGTATGACAATCTATGTTTTTAAAAGGTAAGTTTTCGTGGTCATGGTGTTTATCGTCTGGGTGGTTAATTTCTTTGGCGTAGTGTTCGCTTAAAAATTCAAACAAAGAAGAATTGTCCCACTCAACGTGTTCCAGATAATGATGAACAAGCGTAGGCAATCGCAACAACTGTCCGAAAGTGGTGTTCGCTGTCAGAAAGATGAACAAAAATGATATTGCGAATAATCTCTTCACGATGTAAAGGTAGTCAAAAATTGTTTCGGTTGCGTTATCGTGAGGTTTCCCATTACACACGAGTATTTATTACGAAGCAATAATTTTAATTTCTGCTATTAGTTTACCCAATACATCTTTAGCATCACCAAACAACATGGAAGTCTTTGGCTGGAAAAATAATTCGTTTTCGATACCAGCATATCCAGGTTTCATACTACGTTTGTTAACGACGACATGGGAAGCACTTTCTACATCTAATATCGGCATTCCATATATTGGAGAAGCCGGATCATTTTTTGCAGCCGGATTGACAACGTCATTGGCACCTAATACAAGTACTACATCTGTTTGACCAAATTCCGGATTAATCTCTTCCATATCCAAAAGCTTGTCATAAGATACATCCGCCTCTGCAAGCAATACGTTCATGTGTCCAGGCATACGACCTGCTACCGGGTGAATTGCATATTTAACATCGACATCATTTTTAGTCAATAACTTTTCTAATTCATGACAAGTATGTTGCGCCTGGGCTACGGCAAGACCATAACCTGGAACGATAATTACTTTTTTGGAGTACATCATCAATACGGCAAGGTCGCTTGGTGTAACCTCTTTGTAAGAACCGCCACTTGATGAAGCAGCCGCACCTCCAGCTTTGTTACCACCCATAGCACCAACGATCACATTTACAAGGGAACGATTCATAGCATTACACATCAATACAGTCAATACAGTACCAGCACTACCTACAAGGATACCTCCTGTGAGCATCACGGGATTGTCATAGATGAATCCACCAAATGCTGCTGCGATACCTGTAAACGAATTCAGTAAAGAGATAACTACGGGCATATCTGCACCACCAATAGGCATTACAAATAGTATTCCGTAGAGTGATGATAATACCAACAGCACGATCATTAACGTCATTGGTGCGCCGCCGATTATTCCGAAAGCCATTCCAATCAACATAGCAAGTATCAATACTAATAAACCTACATTGACAACTTGTTGCATCGGTATTATCCTATCGTTGATATTTCCATTGAGCTTACCAAAAGCGATCATACTACCCGTAAAAGAAATGGCTCCAATGACTAATCCCAATAGGATAGTGGCTGTAAAAATGGGCTGTTCAGCTATATTTGCGCCTGTATGGATCAAATGTTTGAATTCTACAATGGAAATGATAGCCGCACAAGCACCTCCCATACCATTAAATAAACTTACCATCTGTGGCATGGCAGTCATTTGCACTTTTTTGGCAGCTAATGTACCAAGAACAGTTCCAATAATTATACCACCGAAAATCCAACCGTAGTTGCCAAGGCGAATTCCCTCGTTGTTTTCATACAAAAAGATAGTTGCAATAATGGCAAGGGTCATCCCTAAAGCTGCATATATATTGCCTCTTCTGGCAGTGTCGGGATGTGCAAGCATTTTCAATCCAATGATAAATGACACACTCCCTAATAAATAACTTAATGATAATACTCCACTCATATTAAATAGATACCGGTATGCTGTTAATAAATCTTAGTTTTTCTTTTTCTTTTTGAACATCTCAAGCATTCGGTCAGTCACTACAAAACCACCGACTACATTGAGTGTTCCGAGTATGACCGCTAAAAACCCGAGAATCAATGCAAGATAATTATCGGATTCTGCCTGACCCATGATGATGATAGCTCCGATGATTACTACACCATGTATCGCATTTGCACCACTCATCAATGGTGTGTGTAATACGGCTGGAACATGGGATATTACCTCAAAGCCAAGTATGATCATCAATATGATGAGAAATATAAAATTTAGATTTTCTGTTATATACTGAAAAATTGTATCCATATATCTTGATTAATTCGCTTTAGAAATAAGGGCTGATTTGATGATTTCGTTACTTTCATCCAAATTCATAGTGCCGTCTTTAACGACGATTTGTAGGAAATTTACAATATTATTGGAAAACAAATTGCTTGCAACACCACTGATATCATCAGCCAGATTTGAATTACCGATGATCGTTACGCCATTTCTTACAATCGTCTTATTATCTTCGGTAAATGCGCAGTTACCTCCTGTACTTGCGGCAAGATCTACGATGACAGAGCCTGGTTTCATCCGATTTATGGTATCTTCATTGACCAAGAGTGGCGCTTTTCTTCCTCTGACTTGCGCAGTTGCGATGATGATATTGGATTTTAATGCTTTTTCTTGGACTAACGCACGTTGTTTATTTAAATATTCGTCCGATTGTTGTACTGCGTAACCACCAGCGCCTTTATCGTCCGCCGCTCCTTCTACTTCAACAAAATTTGCACCTAAACTCTTAACCTCTTCTTTTGCTGCTGCTCTTGTATCAAATACTTCTACGATAGCGCCCAATTTCCTGGCTGTAGCTATCGCTTGAAGACCTGCCACGCCAGCTCCTAATATCATGACACGAGCTGGAGCAATCGTCCCTGCAGCTGTCATCATCATTGGAAACATATTATTGTAATGGTCAGCAGCCTTGAGTACGGCTTTATAGCCTGCAAGTGAAGCCATAGATGAAAGGATATCCATAGATTGTGCCAGTGTTGTTCGCGGTATCATGTCCATACTTACGACATTGACAGGAAACTTGCCCAATTTGTTGATAACTTCAGCATCTTGGTATGGTGCCAACATGGAAATATACAAACTTCCTTTTTTCATTTTAGAAATCTCATCATCAGATAAGGGTTCTATGGTAATAATGATATCTGCAATTTTAAGGATTTCTTCTCGAGAAGCAGGTTTCATATCACTTTCTGCATAACTTTGATCGGTAAATCCTGACTTTTCGCCAGCACCGTATTCAACCGATGTGGTTAATCCAAGCGATGCAAGCTTTTTAGAAACACCCGGCGTGATAGATACTCTGTTAAAATTTTGTTCTTTTAGTACACCTAATAACATCGAATTTTAAAATTTAAGACGGCGAAGGTATGGAATAATATAGATATAAACGAATAATTCTTACAATTTTTATACGATATTAATTATTTTCGAATTAATTGCCTGAATGGATCTTCAGAAGTATCAAAATTTTGTAGGTTGTAGCGCTCTATTTTTCTGATAAGTTTTTCGGAATATTTTGTATCGGTAGCATAGCCACAATATTTCAACCCATAAGCCCATGATTCATAATCTGTTTTCTCAAATTTAAAAAGTGGCAAATATCTTTCGGATTGAAGTAGGAAATTAGAACGATCGATATATGAGTCCAAATCAGAATTGTATGCCCGGAAGCACGATTCAATCAAATCTCCTTTTTTATTATAATCATCATCCTTATGATAGTATGTTTTACCTGTCCAATAACTTTTACATTTGATACCAAAGTGATTGTTTGCTTCGAGAGCAAGCTTACTGGTGCCATAATTGGATTCATGCAGACCCTGTGCAAGGGTTATACTAGCAGGGATACCTGTACGGTACATTTCAACAACTGCCAACTCTTTATATTTTTCAATGTAGTCATTTGCTGCAACATCTGCATTGAAATCAAACGAAACTAATCCCGCACAAAGCAGAAGTATCAATACTCTTGGGAACATATTATAAATTTATTTACTGTGTTGGATTCAAATCTTGTGCCAAAGTTGACAATTTATTGTGGTTTTTGGAAACTAATGGCTTTAAATTTTAAAAAAAACTGATAGTTTTCAATGATATTAGTTATAATTCCACACATAAACTTACAGTTTGTTTCGTCTGTACATGAAATTTTAAACCTATTCTATATCACAATAAAACATAATGTAAATTTTAATATTTAGTTTTAATCAGCAAAGATTTTTTGTCGGATTTGTAGAATATTGTCATAAAAAAATCACTTCAAAAGAGCCTTATTTAGCAGTAATTGTGTATCATTGTGTTATGAATGATTTTAAGGAGTTTGATGCAAAAATCAAAAAGAGCGAACAAGTAAAGCCTTTTCGTAATATTCAGGTTTTCATGAAGATATATTTGCTGGCTTTGCTGGTGTTTTTTGTATTTCGGATCATATTGGTTTTAGTTGCTGTTGATAAAATTTCCGGAGCTACTTTTAAAGAAGTTTTACAGGCATTTATTATGGGTTTGCGTTTTGATATCGTTATATGTGGATATCTTTTAACTTTGCCTTATGTTGTTTATTCCATTAATCATTTTGTTTTTAAATCGAAGCTCATTAACCGTATTATATTTTATATGATTTTTGGGTTATTTACGCTTGCGTTTTGTATTTCGGCCGCAGATATACCTTATTTTGTTCAATTTTTTACACGATTTAACATTACAGCTCTTGAGTGGATTGATTCGCCGGACTTTGTATTGAAAATGATACTTGGAGAACCACGTTACTGGCTTTTTGTACTTCCCTTAATCCTGCTGAATGTCTTTTTTTATAAGTATTTACAAAGAATCGTTGTCATTGACCCATCAGTTAAAGTTGGTAGTCTTAGTCCGGCATTAATGGCATCTGTCTTTTTTTTGTTTGTAATGTTTATTGGGATACGTGGTCGTATCGAAAAAAAATCGCCGATCCGTATCGGAACGGCATTCATATCTGATAATGCTTTTCTGAATCATCTGGGTCTAAACCCTATTTTTACTTTTATCAGGAGTTATCTCGATAGTAAAAAAGAAGAGAATAAGCCTGTTACTTTTATGGAAACGGAAGAAGCAATAGCCCATGTACAACAATATTTGGGCATTCAAAATCCGGATGTTACCATGCCACTATTGCGCAGGGAAAATATGTCTGGTGTTCCGCAATACAACAATATAGTTATCGTACTTATGGAAGGTATGAGTGCTTTGAAAATGGCACGGCACGGTAATATGGAAAAACTAACGCCATTTTTGGACAGTTTGTCTATGGAAGGGATTTATTTTGAAAATGGGTATTCGGCTGGTATCCACACATTTAATGGTGTTTTCAGCACGATTTTTTCTATTCCGGCTATTTTCAGAAAACATCCAATGAAAGTCAGCAACATACCCAGGTATGGCGGATTGGCAACAGCACTTAAAAAATTGGGTTATTCAACCATATATTTTACGACACATGACGGACAATTTGATAATATCGAAGGCTTTCTGAAAGGGAATGATTTTGACAAAATTATTTCTCAAAAGGATTATCCTCCGTCACAGATAAAAACAGCATTGGGCGTGACAGATGACTATTTGTTTGAATTTGCCATACCCGAACTGAATGCTTTATACAGAAAAGGAAAACCTTTTGTATCCGTGTTGATGACAGCGAGTGACCATGGTCCATATTACATCCCCGAATATTTCAAAGCACACAGTAAAGAAATAAAAAATCAGGCAACAGAATTTGCAGATTATTCATTGAGGCACTTCATTCAACTGGCCTCCAATCAGACCTGGTACGATGAAACTTTATTTGTTTTTGTTGCGGACCATGGCTCGGTAATTGATACAGACTACGACATTTCTCTCGCGTACAATCACGTGCCTATTCTATTTTTTGCGCCAAAACTGATAGAAAATGCACGTACAGAAAACAAAATGGCAGGACAGATAGATATAGTGCCAAGCATCATGGGATTGCTGAATCTTCCGTATGATAATAGTTCATTAGGTGTCAACCTGTTTCAGGAAGAGCGACCATATATGTTTTTTAATGTGGACGATCAATATGGTGTCATCGACCATGAATGGTTGTTGCTTGTAAAAAAAGATGGAAGTAAAGCTCTGTATCGTTATACAAAGAGAGACAAAAAAAATTATGCTCAGGAATTTCCGGAAATAGTGTCGTTAATGGACAAATACACCACTTCCCATTTGCAAACGGCACAGTATCTGATGAGTAGGTAAAGCATTATACTAAGGCTACTCGAATGTCACTTTAGTATTAAATATTTCTATTTATTTCAGTAACTCCTTAACCCAGAGAAAGACATTTTGTTATTGATAAAAAAAATAAATGCAATAAATTTTTGAAATATTGAAAATACACGTACTTTTGCGTCGCTTTTCAAACAAGCGGGTAAGGTACCTTAGCTCAGTTGGTAGAGCATCGGACTGAAAATCCGTGTGTCCCCAGTTCAAATCTGGGAGGTACCACTTCAAAAAAGAGGTCGTCTCAACAGACGACCTCTTTTTATTTATAATGCGATTGCGTCTTCCATGTTTGGTTTTTTTGTAGATTTGTGTTTAAATATAATTTTTAACCATTATTAAATATGCGGATTCACTCTATCACCAAAACACTGGCTTTTTTTTTAATTATTATATCTATTCTCATTTTTTACGCTAACTACGACGAACCCTTTCAGGATAAAGGCTATATTTTTTTTCCAGTGATGTTGTTGGTCGTTTTATATGTATTTCATGGTCCGATAGACCATTGGTGGCGCGAAAAATTTCCAATAAAGTTTGATGCTAAATTAGATGCTTGGTTGACACAACATTTCAAGCCGTATGCTTCTATGGATGATGAACTGAAAACAACATTTCAGAACCGACTTTCACTATATATTGAGGGTAGAATGTTTCAGTCTGTAGGATCGGAAATGCGTGATGTACCCTATGATATCAAAGGTATGATATCTGCTCATGGTGTTTTTATGACCTTAGGACAGGATGATTACCTGATTGGAGATACAGACAGGATATATTTATACAAACACCCTTTTCCTACTCCAGAACATCAATATCTGCACAATGTAGAATACAATCATGAAGACGGTGTTATTATTTTGTCGCTCGAACAGCTTATCAATGCGGTTTTGACACCAGAAAAATTTTACAATATCGCTTATCACGCCTATGCAGAGGCTTTTTTGGCTTCTACTAAGGAAAATGTATCTATTCAAATAGGCGAGGATTCTTGGTCTGTTTTAGAGCAAATATCTGGGTGGAGCCAATCAGATATCCAGAGTCAAATAGGTTTAAAGCATGTGCAGCTTTTGCCGATTCATATTGTTATGTTTTTCACTTTTCCAGAGCAATACAACGCCGTTTTGCCACAACAATACAAAGATTTGCAACGCATTTTTCACAAGTCGCATCATGCTATCAAACAAAATTAGGGCATGAAAATCTCTGAAGCCACCTATATTGAAAAACTAAAAACACCGTTTCTGACATGGGTAATAGGTGCAGAAAATACAGGTATCACGTGTGTAACGTCCGATAAAAATACCGATATATCTGGTATAGTTGAAAGACCAAATGAAATAACCCGATTAGCTTCGATGCAACTGAAAGCATACTTTGAAGGCAAACTAACCCAATTTGAATTACCCATCGATCTATCTGGTTATAGTACATTTGCTCAAAGTGTGTGGCAAATGTTATTGACGATACCTTATGGGACGACTATTAGTTACAAACGACTTGCGATCATGTTGGGAGATGAAAAGTGTATTCGTGCAGCAGCTTCTGCCAATGGAAAGAATCCAATACCGATCATCATACCGTGTCATAGAGTCATCGGTAGCGATGGAAGTCTTACAGGATATGCTTTGGGATTGGATGTAAAACGGTATTTGCTCAATATTGAGCAACCCAGAAAGTATGAAGAAAATCAGTTGAGCTTATTCTAAAGGGAAAAGCTGTAAACCATGCTTTAGCACCATCGTACATAAGATTGTGGCACTAATATAATGTAACCGTTATTGAAATCTTTATTTGGTAATTACATTTTTGAATTATATTTTTAAAAATATTGTATATAATTTTATAATTGATATTATTATTTTTTATAATCATAATTGTAGAATATTATTTGATAATTATATTAATATTCAGTAATAAAAATTGTGTCTCAATTTGATTTTTTGAAATGTATAAGTTAAATTTTAAAAAATACTGATAAAAAATTTCAAAAAATAAGTGCTGAGTTGATTTTTGACGTATATTTGTATCTTAATATTATGTACTTTCTCTCCCATTTTTTACTAATGTTGTATTTTTGGCGCATTATTTGTAACGTGTATTAGATAGTCAAAGAGCAATATAAAAGTATTTGAACCTAAAAATAATATAAATTTACAATAAATAAGCATACTATATATTAGGCTTAATGTAAATTGTATTAATTTTGCGTAATAAATTTAATAATTTTAAAAAATTCCTAAAATGAGGAAAATTTTCATTACACTCTTATTTGGTGTTTTATTTTGTGCAAGCCATATTAATGCTCAGTTTACTGTGTCTATGTCAAGTGCGCTTGTGGATCGTGATGCCAATGCAAATGTAGATGTGACTATTGCCGGATTCAACAATCTTAGAGGCATACAATTTTCGATTAATTATGATTCGACAGTTTTGGAGTTTGTTTCCTTTTCAAACATTACGAACTTGTTGACAGATATTGATGTCACTGGTACAAACTTTAAAAAAGGAGAAATTGTATGTATTTGGACAGATGCCGAAGGAAAATCATTGCCAGACGGTACAAGATTATTTACCATAAACTTTAAGGCTATCGGCTCTGAAGGCAGTAGTTCAGATGTTGTTCTCAGTAATAAACCGAGAAAAGTTGAAGTTTTCGATTTGAATTATAAAGAATTAACAGTCAATAGCAATAAAGGTACGGTAACTATCAAAGGACAATCCAATAACACATGTGTGGATCCACCATGTACCAATCCGAATAGTTTCCGATTGGAAGGTGGCTCTGTAAATGTTAAAAAAGGCAATAATATTTGTGTGCCGATTACAGTTAAGAATTTTATTTCCATGGAAAATGGTCAAGGAGCATTAAAATGGGATCCAGCTATTCTAAGCTATACAAATGTAAAATTTCCTACTACTGGAGGAATTCCAGGGTATGGTAAGCCCAATGATTATAACGATAATGAAGCCGATCAAGGGCTTTTCATCTATTTGTGGTTTGGAGACACATTGACACTTCCTGATAATACTGTTATCATGGAGTTGTGTTTTGATGCTGTCGGTAATGTAGGACAAGTCGGTTGTGTACAGATGACAGATGAAGGAAAAACGACTTTGTGGGAACGTGAAAATGTAGGTTTAGTGCCATTGTGTTTTACTTATGGTAAAGTAACAATCACAGATACGGATCCTGGTGCACCTGTTGAGTTTAATACTGGATCAGCTTCAGGCAAAGCTGGTGATATCGTTTGTGTGGATGTCAGTGTAAGAAATTTTTCAGATATTTTTTCTTTTGAAACAAAATATGTATGGAATCCCGCACAGCTTCGATTTGTTCGTACTGAAGGATATAACCTAGATGGTCTAAATTCAGGTAGATTCAATAGCTTAAATAATTCATTGAATGTAGCGTGGACAGATCAGAATGGACAGTCGAAACCTGATAATCACGTTATTTTCAAAATGTGTTTTGAATTATTGTGTCCGGATGATAATAACTATATAGCAGACATTACTGTTCCTGGACCAAGTGAAGTAGGAGGAAAAATAAATGGAGAAGGTTCAATCGTGAAATTACCTATTTCATTTACTGGTGGAAGTATCAATGTAACTTGTGACGGAACGAACCCAATCAATCCTACATGTGCTACTGGTGCGATTGTACAAACAAGTTGTAATGGTAGTAGCGACGGTAGCGCAGCTATGACTGTAACGAATGGCAATACTTGTGACTATCAGTGGATAAACGCTTCTGGCACAGTTATAAAGAGTGGAGCAATATCTGGTGGCAATCTGACACTTACAGGTGTGAGAGCAGGTTCATACACTTTCAATGTGATTTGCTCTGGTAATGTATCAACGTCATGTACTGCTACCATAGCAGAGCCGACAGTGATTACGATACCAACCAATAATGTAGTAATACACGAAAGTTGTGGTAATAAAGGTTCGATCAATATCACTTCTACATTAGGCGGAAATGGTGGATACACCTACGCTTGGACACCTGAACTTGGCAATACAGCCAACCCAACAAATCTATCGGCAGGTACTTATATAGTAACCGTTACCGATTCTAAAGGATGTACAGCGAGTCAGAGTTTTGTTGTTACAGATGCCATTTCACCATTGACAGTATCACTTGCTATATCACAATTGAAATGTAATGGCGATGCTAACGGAGCAGTACAGGTTGTAGCAACAGGTGGTTGTCCGCCATATACCTATGATTGGACAGGAGGTCTATCTGGAGATAATCCTCAAGGATTGAGAGCAGGAACATACAGTGTTACCGTGGCTGATTCATCAAACCCAGCACACACAGATGTGAAATCAGTGACAATTACTGAACCAGCGGTTATTAGTATTTCATCAACGGATATTAAAAAAACAACTTCGGATTCAAGTACAGATGGAGAAATCACAATATCTATATCAGGGGGAACGCCAGGATATACTACATCATGGTCTAGTGGCTTGCAAGGAGGTTCGACTAACGGTACACAAACAGTATCGAATGTAGGTATTGGCACGTATAGTGTGACCGTCACTGATGCCAATAATTGTACAAGAGTATTGAATAATATCGTTATGACAAGTAGTGCTGCACCCGATGAAATACCAGCAATTGGCAGTGTCAATATAAGCTCAAACTTCAATGGCTTTGGCGTAAGCTGTTTTGGTGACAACAACGGAGAGATCAGTGGAACAGTTGCCAGTGGTACTTTCCCGATGACTGTGACATTGAGAGCAGGATCTCAGCAAATAGGAAGTGCGATCACAATCAATACACCAGATTTCAAATTTTCTAATTTGATTGCTGGAACGAATTATTCTGTAATGGTCATGAATTCAGCTGGAACAGCAACATCTTCAACAGTAGTTGTGACACAACCTACCAAACTTGCTGCAACTATTAAATCCAATTGTTCTCAAGAAGATAATGACACTGGGTCAATAGAAATCAACATGAATAACACAGGAGCAGGAAATTATTCTTACTTCTGGCAGGAAGTGATAGACTTTGACAATAAAATAGAGAATGTCGGTATTGGTACGTATAATCTTACGGTCACAGATGCCAACAATTGTGAATTGAGATTGTCAAACATGGAAGTAAAAGCTTGTGACAATAATGGAGGATGCTTCGAAGCTTCATCTATTATCACACCCAATGGCGACAATATCAACGATCTTTTCATTATAAATTGTGCTCAGGACAATCCAGCTGATTTGAATGTATTTGATAGATGGGGCCGATTGGTTTACTCACAAATCAATTATGACAATACATGGCAAGGTATAGATGATGATCGTAAAGATCTAAAAGAGGGTGGATATATCTGGGTATTGACAGTCAATTTTGGTCAGGGAAGGAAAGAAATATATAAAGGAACAGTAACCCTGCTCAGAGGAAGTAGATAATTTAGTTATATAAAAATTATAAAGAATATAGGATGAAAACATTAAATATATTTGCTTTAGCAATATTGTTTGTTTCAATATTGAGTTTCAGTACTCAGGTATATGGTCAGGGAAGATACTTTGATGAAAGGTATATATACACTCAAGCCAATTTGTCTCCCCAACTGATCAATCCAGGAGCAGTTGGCGCTAATATGAATCACAACATCTTAGTGAATTATAGGAATAAATGGGCTGGTATCGACGGAGCACCAAGAACAATTACTTTGGCTTATAATGGAGCTGTAGGTAATAGATTGGGTGTCGGCGTTAATATAATGAGCGATAGATTTGGAGAGTTTGAAACTTTTAAAGGAGGATTAGGTCTTAGTTACACAATCCAATCTGATAATAATCAAGTAGGTTTTGGACTCGGTGCGGATTATGTCAAACACGGATTGTCTGGTTTCGGTAATTCAAACCCTACAGACCCTACAACCAATAATGTATTGCAAGGAAACGAATTTTTTGATGCGTCATTTGGTGTATATGGTTTGTACATGAATAAATTGAGTTATGGTATCGTGCTACCTTCACTTATAAGTGCAAGAATCAGCGATATAGATTACGAAACACCAGACAGAGAAATCGGCTTTATATTGCAATTGGGATACAAAATAGATTTACATCCTGATATCACGATGACACCCAATGCAATCATGAAAAAACTCAATAATGTTCCTACACACGTGGATCTGAACCTGTATTTTGGATTTTTGCAGGATAAGTTGTTGGCAGGTGTAAATTACACGTTAGGTGCAGATAAGCGTCTCGGCTTCATGTTGGGAACCAAAATAGATAAATTAAATTTTTACTATTCTTATAATACATCTTCTTCTACAATTCAGGATTACAATGACGGCTCACATGAGTTGACTTTGGGAATCAGCTTTGGTGGCGGAAAATAAGAGGAACATAAGGATAAGCAGACTTTTCAAGAACTTAGCGAAATAATATAAAGGCTTTCTCGGTGTAAATCGGGAAAGCCTTTTTTGGTTAAATTGGTTGAATCGTTAGGTTTGTTGGGATGCTTTTGTCGTGGCGTGTGTGTATTGTGATATTTGTGTCGTGATGTTTGTGTCGGGTTTGTTTGTGCCGGGTTAAAACCCAACACCATTGAATTTTTTGCTATGGGTGCTTTTGTGGTGATGTTTTTTTCGTGGAGCTTGTGTCGTGATGTTTGTGTGTGCCGGGTTGAAATCCAGCACTATTGATTTTTTTACTTTCGTGACGTTTGTCGTGACTTGTGTGTGTCGGGTTAAAACCCAACACTACAATATGTATCGTGCCTACGGCACTGTTTTACATTCGCATCAGCGATAATTTTTGATTGTGCTATCAAGACCCGTAGGGTCGAGTCATATTGTAACAATGGGTTTCAACCCATTGTACATGATCAAGCCAGTGTATTGAGTTCCGTAGGAACGATACATTTTATCTTGTGAGGGAAAATAAATGAATGAAGAAATGATCTAATCAAATAACAATTCTAAAATCACAAATCATTTTTTTATTTGTAAAAAGACAGGTTCTCGCTTCCAAATAATATTTTTTATAGACACTTATATTGGGCATTCAAAAGCATTTAATTGTGTAAAAGTATAAATATAGATAATTATATATCAAAACCAATTTTTTAAAGCCTTAAAACCAAGTAAATGCGGGTAATTTTTTATTGAATTTTAAGCCTAATAATCAAATAAAAATTTAACTCGGTGTAAAAATTGTAAATTATCTACTATAACTGTTGTTACCGTTAAAGTAATATATTGCTACGATTTTAATATTTATAATTAGAAAGTCAAATAGCCGTCAAAAATGATTTTTTTTTACTGTAAAATTTTGTCATAAGCAAATATTGAGATACTTTTACGGTTTCCAATGCAAATCATTGGACGTGTTTTTTGTTTAAAATTGTTAATTATTGAGTTATTATTTTAAAAGTGTTAAATTATTAAAAATTTAAAAAATCACATTTTATGAGTCAGAAAGCAAGTGCAAAACAGTCAAGCGGAGGCAGTATTTTAGGATCTTTGTTTCCGATATTATTAATTGTAGCTGCATTAGTTACATCTTTTTTGGTATTCAAATATGTATTGGGGAATCCGAGCAACTTTGAGAACAATGACGTTAACGGACACCCTAAAGTAGGTAACTACCTTGGTATGATGTACAAAGGAGGAGCGATGGTGCCTATTTTGATGTCTTGTCTTATAATCACGATAGGAATTGTTATTGAGCGTTTCTTAACGTTGACGATAGCAGGAGGAAAGGGCAATGCTAACCTGTTTGTACGTAGAGTTAAGGAGTTAATTAAAGGCGGCAATGTTGATTCGGCTATAGCTGAGTGTGACAAGCAAAAAGGATCTGTAGCCAATGTAGTTAGAGAAGCATTGAGCAGATATAAATTTGTAGATGGTGAAAGCCGCTTAGACAGAGATCAGAAAGTAGCAGCAGTTCAAAAAGAAGTAGAAGAGTCAACGGCACTTGAATTGCCAATGCTTGAAAAGAATTTAGTTATCCTTTCAACACTTGCTTCGGTAGCGACACTACTTGGACTATTAGGAACCGTTACGGGTATGATTCGTGCCTTCTCTGCGATTGCGACAGCAGGTGCTCCAGATGCAGTAGCGTTGTCTTCAGGTATCTCTGAGGCATTGATCAACACGGCTTTAGGTATCGGTACATCAGCGATTGCAGTTATCATGTACAACGTTTTCACTACGAAGATAGACAAGATGACCTATAGTATAGATGAGGCCGGATATAGTATCGCACAAAATTTTCCTTTAAAATAATATATTTATTTTGAGGATAGCATACACCAAATAGGATAGGTGTTGCATCTTATATTAAAGAAGAAGCAAACAATTAAATAAAATAAAAGATATGGCTAAAGCAAAAATAGCACGAAAAAGCACCATTATCGACATGACCGCCATGTGTGATGTAGGGTTTTTACTTTTGACATTCTTTATCTTGACCACAAAATTCCGGCCACAAGAGGTTACTCAGATTGATTTACCAGCTTCAACAGCACAGTTTCCACTGCCTGATGTCAATGTGATGAAATTTGACATTTCAAGTGACGGAAAGATATACTTTGGACTTGACGACCAGCATACAAGGAATGCGTTGTTGGAAAGATTAGAAGAAGAATACGACCTGAATCTGAATGAGCAGCAACGTAAAACATTCAAGGTATTGGAATTGTGGGGTGTTGATATTAATGAATTGCCAAAATTTCTGTCCGACCCATCGCACTATGAGCAAAGAGGTCTCAAGATAGATACTTCTGAATTTGGTGGAGAGCACCAGGTAGAAAACCTGATAACATGGAGTAGATATGCCAATCCTGAGTTGCGTATAGCGATAAAAGGAGACAAATCCACTTCATATAAGTCATTTGATTTACTGATTCAGACACTACAGCGATGTAAAGTCAACAAATTTAATATCATAACGACCGAGAAGAGAGCAGCAGAATAAACTTTTTACGTAATATTAAAAATAAAACCCGACCATGGCAGAAATGGAAGTTGCCGAAAAAGGCAAAAAAGGTAAACGGTCAAAAAAATTATCGACGAGGGTTGACCTGACGCCTATGGTGGATTTGGCTTTTTTATTGATTACTTTCTTTATGTTAGCAACAACAATGAATAAGCCTAAAACCATGGAAATCAACAAGCCTGTTGATGAGAAGGATAAAGATGAAAAGGAAGAACCAGCAATCAAGATGTCAAAAACATTGAATCTGATGTTGGGAGACAACAACAAAGTATATTGGTATGTATCACCAGATGAAATAACAGCGACTTCTTCTATAGAGCTCGATAGTACAGATTATTCTGCAAACGGATTGAGAACTATTATAAAAAATCGTCAGAGGGTGGTACAAGAATTGCACGGAGATAAAAATGAATTATTTGTCATGATCAAGCCGCTTCCTGGTTCAAAGCTAAAGAACACGGTCGATGCACTTGATGAGATGACCATAAGTGGTGTAACAAAGTATGCTATATTGCAGCCTAAGGAAGTTATAGACTCTTTGGTAGCACTTCAGGTAAATCAGAAACGCAAATAAATTCATATAGAGAACATCGTTTATTAAAGTAAATTAATTTTTAAAACATCACACGTATGTCTAATCAGCCAATAGTAAATAACATCGATGATTTGGTGTTTGAGAACAGGAACAAGGCTTATGGAGCTTATGTTCTCCGTCAGAAGTATGGCAAAAATATGACGCGTGGTACCATATTGGGTATTTCTCTTTTTGTTCTCCTTATGCTTTCACCGGCTATATATGCCTGGTATCAAGGTATAATAGCCAAAAACAAAGCAGAAAAGGAAGAAATGATTGAGGTAACGCTTACGGAACCACCACCAATGGATCCTACTAAACCACCACCACCACCACCACCAAAAGTGGAACCACCACCACTCAGGGATCAGATTAAATTTGTACAGCCGGTGGTAAAGAAAGATGAGGAAGTAGTAGAAGAGGTTCCACCGCCAGATGTCAGTGATTTGAAGGATAAAGATCCGGGTAAAGAAGACAGAAAAGGCGAAGAGGGCGGTAAGACAGATATTGACTTCACGCCAGCACCGCCACCGCCACCACCACCACCGGTAGAGAAAGAAGAAGAACCGATGAATATGGCGAGTGTACAGCAAAAACCTGAGTTTCCAGATGGTGAAGCAGCATTGTTCAGGTATTTGAGTGAAAACATCAAATATCCAGCGATAGCTCGTGAAAATGGTATCAAAGGTAGAGTCATACTTTCATTCGTAGTATCTAAAACTGGAGCCATCG
Organism: uncultured Aureispira sp.; assembly: GCA_964399855.1. Taxonomy (GTDB): domain Bacteria; phylum Bacteroidota; class Bacteroidia; order Chitinophagales; family Saprospiraceae; genus OLB9. Next base: position 184,961 of record CAYNSF010000001.1, read on the forward strand.
AAGATGTACAGGTAGTAAGAGGTATCGGCGGAGGTTGTGACCAAGAAGCGGTGCGCGTAGTGAAAGGTATGCCAAAATGGAGTCCCGGCAAAATGAACGGAAAGCCAGTAAAAGTGAAATATACTTTACCGGTAAACTTTACTTTGCAAGACTAATCCATGCTTAAAGCCAGGAAACTCACCCGGTACGTCATTTGGTCATCAATCATAGCAATGGGAATTTTTTCATGGTTTTATGATGATGTCATATCCAATGGCAACATTTTAGGTCCTTTATTTGTGGCTTATGGAATATGGCGGGTTTACATGGTTTATGTTTCAGAGTGACAAGGTCTATGTCATTAAATAATAATGATTTATATAATTAGTCTTGTACAGTAATCTGTATGAGACTAATTTTTTAAAGCAAAAAATCATTTTTAAGATACATTGTAAGTACATATCAGTCTAAACAAAATCTTCAGAAACAATCAAAAAATCACTTTAGTATTAATTTAACATTAATTATTTAACAGTCGAAGATAGCGAATCGTCTTATTATCAAATGAAAGCATTTTACAGCATATTAATTGTTTTGATCGGGTTTATATCTTGTAGAAATGAGGTTGATCCTAAAGATGTAAAGTCAAGTCCGACGATAGGTGAAGCAGAAATCTGGTGTGATGAAAATCTGAAAAGTATCATAGAAGAAGAAGCTGATATTTTTCAAAGTACTTACAAACACGCAAAGATAATCGTTCACTATGCGCCTGAAATGGTGATCAAAAGGATGTTTTATGCTGATAGTATTGATGTAATGATAATATCACACGGCTTGGATAGTGTTGAATTATCTGGATTTTATCAACGTGAAGTGTGGCCACGACAATATGCATTTGGCAAAAGTGCCATGGCGTTTGTCGGAAATGTCAACCGCAATAAATTGGATTATACTTATGATGAAATGGTCGGTATGTTGTCTTCAACAGATCAAGTATTTGCCATTGAAAATAAGGAATCCGGTTTAGCTTTTGACTTGACTAAACATTTGAAAGGTAAATCACTCTCAGACAAAGTATATGCGCTTGAGAGTAAGGAAGCAATCATTGATTGGCTGAATAAAAATCCAGAAGGAATAGGTGTCATTGACTGGAGCAGTATCGCTGATGAAGATGACCCAGTCGCTATAGAATTGTTAAAGCGGATTAGTCTCTTGAGGATTTCTGGTGTTTTGGATCATACCAAAGATCATTTTTACACACCCGAACAGAAAAATCTGAATGGTTACTATCCCTTTACAAGAGATCTATATATCATACGTCGAGTAGGCATTACAAATGTATCACTTGGTTTTGCATCTTTTGTCTGTCAAGATAGAGGACAAAAAATTTTACTCAAAGCCGGATTATTACCGGAATATCAGTCTCAAAGGTGGATTGAATTTAAAGGATTAGGTGACTTTAAGGTAGTAGAGGATTAATGCTAAAGATATTTTAATTAACAAATCAAATTTTAGGAAAATGAAAATCGTTATTAGTTGGATTACCGTTTTGTTTATGTTGGTTGGTGTGCTTTCAGCACAAACTGACTTGACTCCGGGTATTAAAATGATTGGAAATGAAAATTATGGTGAAGCATCAGCATATTTTGAAAAAGTAATGCAAGCAGAGCCAAGGAATGGCTTACCAATATACTATTTAGGTAAGATTAAATATGAGATTGAAGAGTATGATGCGGCAGCAGTCTTATTTGACAAGGCGGCAGAAACGGATAAAAAGTGTGTATTGTGCTCAATCGGCCAGGCGCAGATGTGGTTGGAAAATGGTAAAACCATGGAAGCCGACAAAGCATTAACTTATATAGCTCTAAAAAATAAAAAGTCAGGCGCAATTTTGGCAGCTATCGGTGATGCATATTTATACAGCCGTACACCCAATTATGCAAAGGCTATCGAATACCTTGGTCAGTCAAGAGATGTAGATCCGAATATAGGCTCTACATGGGCGCACCTTGGAGATGCTTATACGAAGGACAATCAGGCTGGTAATGCTATGAATGCGTATGAAACAGCAGTCAGAAAGGATAATACCAATGTTGAGGCTTATATCTCAATGGCCAGAATATGGCGAGCCACGAAGAATAAAGACCAAGCAATAGAAAATCTTGAAACAGCGATCAAGTTAGCGCCTGAATTTGCTCCGGCATATAAGGCATTGTATGAAACCTATTTGAGATTTGGTGAGGACAAAAAGGTATTACCAATACTTGAAAAGTATGTTTCACTTGCGGGTACTGACGAACTTGCTAAATTGAGATTGATCAGATTTATGCATACTGAAGCCAAAGACTATGACCGTGTCATTGAGAAGGCTTTTGAATTGAAACAAACCAGCAAAGAATATACTTTGGATCGTTGGTTAGCGTATGCTTATGCTGAAAAGGAAAATCATGTTGCTGCGGATTCTTTCTTCACGCTCTTGGATGCGAATCTTATGAAAATGAATGAGGAGCCGTATGATGCTGACTTGTATTATAAAGGTAAGGTAGCCATGGGATTGAAGGATTATGATAAAGCACTAAGTTATTATCATAAATTGTGGGAAAAGAATCCAGACGGCAGAGAGGGCGTACTTGGCAATCTGGCAAAGCGCTTTTATGATGAGAAAGATTTTGATAATGCCATTCGGTTTTACGAAGAAAAAACAAAGTATGTAGCGTTGGATGTAACTGAGCAATATTTGTATGCAGGATCATACTATGCAAAAAAAGATTATGATCGCGCAAAGGGAGAATTTGAAAAGTTAGTAGCGCTATCACCTAACTATGCTATAGGTTGGTTGAATATCGCAAGGTGTGTCGAGAAGACAGATCCGGATCGAGAAACGTATCCTGCAATGGATGATTATAAGAAATTTATCGAAGTAGTTGGTGGGTTGTCAGATCAAGATCAGGCATATTATAAGAACTTTGTGGTGGAAGCCTATATGTATCTTGGTTATGGCTATGTGAATCAAGATGATCGCAAATCAGCAAAAGCTGCTTTTGAGCAGGTACTGGTACTAAACCCAGATCATGAAAATGCTAAGGAATATGTAGAGATCTTGTCAAAGTAGGTTTTTGGTTTGGCTAAGATGTTGACATTGATTTACCCTGTGGGAAGTTTACTATCTCACAGGGTAATTTTTTTTAAGTGGCTTTGATGTTGGTAGCTACTGCTCTGACCACAAAAGGCTTATATTATAATGGAAGTTATATTATGATATTTAATTGATGAAATTACCAAAAGGACTAATAATAAACGACAAATACTACATATACCTCTTTGATATGGCCTTTTAGCGGTAAAAAGATGATTGCCCAGAAAATTCTCTACCACTAAGATCACTTAGTAAAACACTAAGAAACACACAGAAAACCTTAGAGTAACTTAGTGAAACGCTGAGTGTCCTTAGTGGTTTAGGAACGGTTTTATTAAGATATATATCTAAAATTCTGGTGCAACTTCCACAATGACAACCTCTTTTGTGACTGGGTGTTTAAACTCAAGCATCTCAGCATGAAGATACAATCTATCTTGGCGGATACCATACAGATCATCGCCTTTTATCGGGAGGTTGAGACCCAAAGGGTGCGATACATGTACGCGTAATTGGTGTGTTCTTCCTGTAAGCGGATACAGGTGTACTCGATGTTCGTCTCCATCAGAGCTAATCCATTCCCAGTACGTCTGCGCTGGTTTCCCGTATTCATCACAGACAAGCTGTCGAGGTCTATCGTCGAGATCTACCCGCAGTGGCAGGTCTATATGTCCGGATTTTTCTGTGAAAGTATGATCGCCTTTGAGTATGGCCACATATCTCTTTTTGACATAGCGCCGGATAAACTGACGTTGCAAATGTTGGTGTATTTCTTTATTTTTGGCGATGAGCAGCAATCCGGAAGTGGACATATCCAGCCTATGAACGATCAATGGACCTGTTGCGTGCAGATACATGTTTCTGATGCGTGTATATACCGAGTCGGTTATATTTTTTCCGGGTACAGATAAGAATTCTTCTGGTTTATTGACGACTAAGAGATCATCGTCTTCATAGACAATTGATAGGGATTTTCCGAAAGCAGGATTGACCAGCATTGGATTGTCATCAATAGGTATTCCTTCGAGCATGTGTGCCAGAATAGGTTTGCATTTTCCGGTACATGCCGGATAGAAATGCTTATGTTTTCTGATTTCGGAAGCAGGCGATTTGCCCCACCAAAATTCAGCTATAGCTATCGGCTGATATCCTTGTTTGAAAGCGTGTTGAAAGAGTTTGGGAGCTGCACATTCTCCGGCTCCAGACGGTGGAGTGAGATCATCACTGATATTAAAGATAGCTATAAGATCTTTATATTGACCATATTGATTCAGGAAAGTATAGCTTTCAAAAAGCTTTTGCTGCAGATATGCAGAATGCTGTCTTCGTTTGAGTTTTAAGGTATCAATTGCTACTTCGAAGATGTCAGCATCTCGTTGTTTTTGCGCTATTGCTTCTTTCCAGTATTGTTGTCGTTCTTTCAGGCTATAATGCCATTTGATACTCTCTATATTGAGCCTGTTAAATATTTCTTCCAGTTGCTTTCCGGAATATGTCGCTTCTGCTTCTTGACGAGCTAGTTTTCTGATTGCTTTCTGGGCTTTAATTTCTTCTTTTAATGAAATGATATCGGCTACTGCCTGCTTTTGTGTTTGATCGAGTTTTTCTAAAGATTGTAATCTTTCCCGATTTTGTTGCAGAACCTCTATTTCCTTGTTGATAATATTGACTTCCTGCTCCCCTGTTTTATAAAATCCATTTGGATTTAGGGTGTCGAAGACTGGCGGAACAAAGCCTGGATAAAAGTTGCTTTCGCCAAGTTTACCGGAAAATGCTGCTAAGTATCCCAATTCATTTTGTTGGTTTTTTACTACGAGTACACCGAACATTTTCCCGATACCCGATGTATCATTCATGCCGAAAACATGATGTTGCTCCAGGTCGTTTTGTATAGTTACCTGTAAAAGTGAAGCGGCTTTTAGAGCAATATCTTTAGGTTCGTAACAAAATGGATAATCTAATTTTGTAGGCAGTACCGATGCCTCTGACTCTAAAGGCATAAAATATAGATCTTCTTGGGCTGATGCTTTCGGAATTACTGATGTATCCATTGATGTATTGTTCCAGATTCCGCAGTTAAAACTTTAATATTCTATTTGTTTGGACAGTATTTCCTGATATAAGCCTGATATAATACACACCTGGCATAGCTTGTGAGTAGTCATAAACCAAGGTGTCTTTATCCGTTAAAGGGGCTGAAATGTCCAGCATTCTTCCCGGGCTGTCGCTTACGCTGATTGGTGTCAAGGATACATTTCCTGTTTTTGATTGCAAATAGGTCAGCCCCGTTACTGGATTTGGGTAAATTGTAAAATCAGATTCCGCAAGTTGATAAGTACTGACCGTTTCTATTTTCCATTTTTCGTCTAACCAGGCGAGTCGCTTTTCAAGCCAGTCTTTCAAAAAAGTTACTTCATCACTGTAAGAATCTCCGATATAATAATTTGGCCATACATACTCCCCCAAAACAGACCAGCGTTCAAAATTGCGGACTTGGGCTTCACTTACTAAAGTAGCCAAAGAATCTACGGTATTAAAAACGGCTTCATTTGACAACTGGTTTTGGCGAAGGCTTTTCCACCTATTTTTTAGCTCGTCATAGAATGTTTTATCTTCCAAAAAACGTTCCCACCAGAAGTGTATGACCCATCCATCACTTGGACATACTTGATTAAAATCTGTGATTACTAATCCTTCGGGATTGCCATTGGTACAGTAATTTACATTTCCTAATCCGAGGTTGTAATCCCAAACTGGACCAAATTTGATTTTACCGCCATCACTGTCACGTTCTTTATAAAAGAAAGTACTCAGCCGGTAAGCATCTGGATTTTTGGTCAGTTCGTTGACTATGATATAATCCATCAAGCTTTTAGTATCAATATATTTTCTGTATCCAGATATAGTATCTGCATAATTTTCACTCCTGATGACATCTTCAACGTTAGAAACATAATTGGAGATATAGGATTTTTGTGATTCAGTGATGTTTTTTGCTTTTGGATATTCGTATTGAAAAAATGTTTTTTGCCACGATCCTGAATAAGGTCTGTATTTAGAATTCCAGCCTTCACCACTGTTGGAGCCGGTCTCTTTATCTATTTTGATGATGTATCCGCCAGTAAGTGCATCGCCCTCGTTGTCAGTATTTTGGATTTTAGGGATATTTACTCTGTTTTTTCCTCTTTTTATTTTTTCAATCAGGAGATAGATACCCTGATATTCTCCGTTAATGAGTAGTTCGCTATAGCGTACTCTTGGTGCATACTCCATGAAACTACCTGCTAGGATATAAGTCAAGCCATCTCGCATGAGGGTTTTGTCGTTATAAGTGGCGTTGAATGTCCAATCTGCTTCCTTGGGCATGTCCAAAAGTTTAAACTCTAATTCTTCTCCATCTACAGTTTGGGTTTCGAATCCATACGGCTTTTTGGGAAAGGACTGAGAAGAAGAACCTCTATATTCGATACCGATTTTGCCATCGAAATGATAAATGGTGTCATGGATATGATTTTCCTCGCCTATACCATTAAAAATGATTTTCATATCTGCTATAATCTTAGGTTCATCTACGATTTTTTGACCGAGCGTATTGATCTGGATAATAGGTAGATTGGATTTGGTCAGATTGACCTGACTGTACAATTGAATTTGCAATAAAGCGAAAAGGAATAATAGAGTGATATTACTTACAACATTCATTTTTGAATTCTTTTAGGTAAATGGCAAAGGTAGTTAAATATTGATTATTATATTGATATCTGTAAACATCTTGATAAAAAAATAACCAATTTTGGGCTTTTTTTGTTAAAGTGTTTTTATATATATTTTAATATGCAGTTTCATAGTTTAAAAATCCATAAAATTCATCAGGAAACACCCGATACAAAAGTAATATATTTTGACATTCCACAAGACTTAAAGGAAGTATATCGATTTGTTCCAGGACAGTATCTAACCATTAAACTCAAGCGTGGCGATAGTGAGATAAGACGATCATATTCGCTATCTACTATTACCAATGCGACTTATCCAGGTATTGCTGTCAAATTGGTGAAAAATGGAGTGATGTCCACTTGGCTACATAATGAAGTTAAAGAAGGAGATGAATTGGAAGTGATGACACCTCAGGGAAATTTTGTCGTTCATCCTGATCACGATAAGTCAAGAGGTCACTATTTTTTTGCTGCCGGCAGTGGTATTACACCTATCATGTCTATGATACAGACCTTGTTGGAAGAGGAGCCAACGAGTACATGCTTCTTATGGTATGGTAGCCGAAATGAAGACCATATTATTTTTAAAGAGGATCTGGATGCATTGGCTAAGAAATATGAAGGTCAGCTTATTATTGATTATGCTTTGAGCCAACCCAAAGTATCTAAAGAGGGTGGATTTGCGGGATTATTTGCCAAAAAAGTTATTACTTGGAAGGGATTGAAAGGCAGAATCAACCAAGAGATGTGTCTTAGTTTCTTAGAAAATCACAAATCACAGTATAAAGAAAACCAGTATTATATATGCGGTCCAGGCGATTTTATAGAAAAGACAGAAAAGTATCTGCAAGCGCAAAATATAGATAAGAAACAAATCCTCAAAGAATATTTCAGCACGGCCAAATCTGATCAACCTTCGGATGCAGGTGTGGCTTTAGGAACAGTCCATGTGACATTGGATGGATCTGATCACACCATATCGGTTGCTAAAGGTAAGACGATTTTGGACGTTTTGATTGCTGAGAAAAAAGATCCGCCATATTCTTGTACCAGTGGAACTTGTTCGACATGTATGGCTAAGGTGCTTGAAGGAGAAGTATCCATGGACAACTGTTATGCGTTGGACGATGATGAAATAGAAGCAGGGTTTATATTGACATGTCAGGCGCATCCACAATCAGATGTAGTGAAGATAACTTTTGATGTGTAATCTTAAACCTCAATGGCACATCAAATAGTAAACTTCAAGTTGTTGCCGTTATTTTAGTACTTTCTTATCATTCAATCTTATGGCACAAAGGATTTGGATATATAAAAACCTAAAAGGAGCAGTATTTGAAATTGGACTATATCACGGAGATGAGTCTGGTCATGTCATGATTTATATAGGAAAAGAAATACTCCAAATTGATTTTAACGTGAAAGAAAAAAAGGATTTTCATTTTATGTTGGATGACGAAATGTTTAAGCTGACGTATTTTCCAGACAGACCCGACAAATACGAGCTTTTCAATGAAACACAGCTTAAAGAAATTCCACTAATAGGTAAGTCCCCTATTAATCCAAATCAAAGATGGATGATGGTATTATTGATCATCTTCGTGTTATTAGTGTTGTTGAGTATATTTTTTTACTGTTGAGGTTGATAAAAGTTTAAAAAGGTAAGGGTTTTAATTGTTGAATTGAAAAATCATTTTCAATTATGAACTCTCCATTTTCAATTCAATCGACACTTCTCTATCGCCACGAATTGTAACAAATTTGGGTGCAAATTGTCTGAATTTTGAAATAAAAGTATCATCTTTGCGTGATTTTACACATAAATATAATATGGGACATCAGGAATCTTTACCGCACAGAACGCAAGCACAAATATCAAGAGCAGCCATTCAGCGGCTTTTTGTATCGATGCGACACCTGATACAAAGAGGTGGTTATAAACCTTTAGGAATGTCGGGAGAGTCTATGATAGAAGCGATGTTATCCTTACGTCCCGAAATATACGGATTGATTGCCGACGAAGAGAAAGTAGAGTTAGACGGTTTGTTGTATATCTTTCAACGCTTACCCAAAGGTATCGAAGAGTGCCGGTATATCAAGCTCATATCAAGAGAGGGCTTTAATCACTCCAATTTTGAAAAGCATGTCCCATCAAGAAGAAAAAGAGATTGTTATCGGGTCGATGAGGAACAATACTTTATCGAAATGACAAGAGGTGGAAGCGATATCTATGACATCCTTACGCATCTCACATTTATGTATGTAGAAGCCGAAAAAATTCGGAGGAACAGCCTCGATATTAAGGGCAGAAAAAACCGTTCCTGGATGATGTTCGAGCAGTTTGTAGAAGATATGAACAAGGGAGAAGAGATCAACGTAGAAAGAGGATTTACCTACCTAAATACGATACTCGGTCGCACCTATGACCAAGTACAAGCAGCCTACTACAAATTTGAAAATTCTGAAGATGTCAATAATCTTTTTAGGATCGTATATTCTTTAGGACGGTTGAGCATGGATGAGTTTATCTCCAACCTTGATAGGGAAATCACTTTTAGCCCGGCATTGCGTGAAAGTTTGGGACACCACGTTTACGGTGAAAAATGGGCAAACAATATTAAAAATATACTTTGGGATAATGAGCTTTATCATCGTCCCTTGCATATCATCTCAGCCAATTTGCATAGTGTGATGAATACACTTTATGGTAAAGCAGCGCTCAATGACACCATTAAATTTGAAAATCCGGAACAAGGTGCCGAATTACTTAGTCAGGGCGAAAACCAGGAACTCCGTGATTTAGTCTATGAATATGCTTTGGAACATGGTATGATACCGGTATCTAACACCAAAGGAACTAATATTGGTGTACAGATTTTTGATACGTCAAAGATTAACATAGAATTGCTACCTGAAGGATTGGAGCATGAAAAAAGAAGTGAAGCTGAAAGTCCGGTAATTATCGTAATGGATTACGCATTTGGAGAGCAGGCTTATGAAACCATGGATGAACTCCTAAAACCTTATGTGGTCAATGATGTCAGAGAAAACATGAACGTTATTTCGATCAACATTATGGGTAAAGCCGGTATCCTCGAAGGTAATAAAGGAGACATTATGATCCCGACAGCGCATGTATTTGAGGGAACGGCAGATAACTATCCTTTTGAGAATGCATTGTCAAGCAAAAATTTTGAAAATTCAGGACTTGGAGTTTATGAAGGAGCCATGATCAGTGTATTGGGAACTTCACTACAAAACAAGGATATATTAAACTATTTTCTGAAATCTTCATGGAAGGTTATTGGTCTTGAAATGGAAGGCGCACACTATCAAAAAGCGATACAATCCGCATCAAAAATAAGACGCAGCATATCCGAAAATGTCATTTTGAGATATGCATACTATGCTTCGGACAATCCTTTGGAAACCGGAAGTACATTGGCTTCAGGGAGCTTAGGATTAGATGGTGTGAAGCCAACGTATCTGATTACCAAAGAAATGCTTAAAGGATGTTTACTTTAATTTTTTAATTCATATTTATAAATCTAAAAAAAATGAAATTTAATTTACTTTTATTTGTTTGTTTTTTCACTTTCTCCACACATTTGTTTTCACAAGGAAATGACGATATGAAAACGATAGAAATGGAGCTCGATAACATTTTGATGGACACGACTATGGTTAAAGCATGTTGTAGCAAGAATAAGGATTGCAAATGCGGTACACATTCAGGATGTTGCAATGGTATGGCCAAAGATTCATGTTGCGTGGCTTCTAAAGGATGCTGTGGTTCAAAATACAAGAATGTTTTGGGCGTTACTGGCAGGTATTATTTCAATTCGTTAAATAATACAAGAACGTTACTGGCAGCAAACGGATATCCTTTGGACGAATATGCATTGGAAATTCAGGTGCGACTGTATAACCTACCAAAAGTATTTTACTACCAACAAATGGGTACTTTGACACAAGCAAAATACGCTTCCGTGATCGGATTTGGAGTAAAGCAAGACGTGAGATGGAATATAATCAAAAATTCTCCTTTCTTCTTTACACCTTATGTTGAAGTAGGCGGTGGATACTATAGAATGAATTTGGTGAAAGGAGTAACTAGCAATTCTATTGAAACGGTACTCAACGCAACGGTTGAGACCAATCACGCAGAAAATTTTGTATTGACAGGAGATATTGGCGTGGATTTGGGCGTAGGGTTTAAAATAGATAATACAAGATTAAGCATCTTATTGAATGGTGGATATTTGGCAAATGTACCCACTCAATGGAGATTAGCAGGATCACTTGCATTCAAAGAAAAGATAAATATAGGCAGTCCGTATGTTGGTGCAACTGTGAGATTGGAAGTAGCAAGATAAAAATGAAGAAAGCCGGTTTATCCGGCTTTTTTTTTGATTCCGAAAAACAATATCTTAGTGATCGAAGTGATCAGAAAAGGGAACACAACAATTTCCCTACAACTTTATCTTCTTCAACCTATCAAGGTCTCGCTTATTGTCCCTTTCTTTTATGGAGTCGCGTTTGTCAAATGCTTTTTTACCTTGTGCCAGCGCAATTTCTAATTTGGCAAAGCCTCGTTCTGTAAAATAGAGCCTGTATGGTACTATTGTTAATCCTTTTTCTGTTACTCTTCTTTCTAATTTTTTAAGTTCGGGTTTTCGTAGTAGTAGTCTTCTGTCACGGCGTGCATCATGGTTGTAAATTGTTCCATGGTCATACTCTGAAATAAATAGACTTTTGACGACAAGATTTCCATTGTCAAACAAGCAATAAGCATCATTGAGATTAGCTAAACCAAGGCGCAATGCTTTGACTTCTGTACCTGTCAATACAAGTCCAGCTTCATAAGTTTGAACAAAATGATATTCAAATTTAGCCTTTCTGTTGATGATTTCTTTTGTGACTAACTTAACGCCCATTTATGTACTTTTGTCTATAAAACGTGCAAAGATAATTGATTTAAACGAATGAAACATTCAAATCATTCCAATCTTCATCGAATAACACCCGATTTATTCTTTGGAAATACTCGTAATAGCTGCGGTTACGACTGTGTTTTACGACTAAAACTCAGATATTTTTCAATCTGAATCTTTAGGCGTTTTCAAAAATCACTTTAGTATTAATCCTAAATCAGAGAAAAATAGTAATTTTGAACCGTCAAAAGAAACCACATGAGTATAATATGGAGATATGTAGCATTACTGATGATGATTGTTATCATGATTCAGTCATGTGTTCCAGGTAGCAAATCTGCAGATGAGAAGATTGTAATATCCTATTCAGACCCAGAAGTTCAACAAATCTTAGAGCTTCAGGACAAGCAAAGTATTTCTGAATTGTACAAATATTTTAATCATGAAAACCCTTCATACAGATATTTGGCTGTATCAGCATTTAGCTCTATTAAAAATAAGGAGTCTGCGGATTCTTTAATCATTATGTTACAGGATCCTATCTTGCAAGTCAGAGCCGCTGCAGCTTATTCCATAGGTCAATCAGGAAATTCAAAACTTGTGGATAGACTTATCTTGTCATTCAGAGGTAAAGATTCTTTTGATGTCAATAATATATTTAATGCAAATATACTTGAAGCCGTCGGAAAATTGGGTACGGCCTCAGACCTTAAAAATATTGCAACCATTAAAACTTACAGAAATACAGATACGCTCCTTTTACAGGGTCAGGCACGTGCTATCTACCGTATGGCTTTGCGGGATATCGTATCAGATGAAGGTACATCCCGAATGATTGATTTACTCAACAACAATCTTATTCCCAATAATATACAGTTGATTGCAGCGCATTATCTAAGTAGAGCCAAGAATATCAATCTCGAACCATATACTATCCGGTTGAGTGATATATACTCCAAAGAGCGGGATCGTGATATAAAATTACCATTAGCACTTGCTTTGGGTAATGCAAAAGATTCCTTACTCATACCGCAGATCAAAAAAGCATTGAAAGAGGAATCGGATTTTATGGTAAAGATCAACCTGTTAAAATCATTGGGCAATTATCCGTATTGGAATATAAAAGATGCAATACTTTCCGAACTCAAAAATGAAAATATTCATGTAGCTTCCGAAGCAGCGGCCATTTTTTTGAAAAGAGGTGTAGTAGAGGATGTACCGATTTATGCTTCTTTTGATACCGTAACTATTCCGTGGCAGGTCAGAGCGCCGATGAATGGAGCAGTGCTTGCACATACGGCTTTGTATTATACGAATTACAAATCTGCATTCTCTCAGCGAGTACTCAAAAACATGAAGGAGGCGACATCTCCGTATGCAAAAGCAGCATATATTTCCGCATTAAGCAAAGATCCGTTTAATTATCAATTGGTCGGACAGCAATATACTAATGAGAAAGACCAGATAGTCAAGTTGGCAGCGCTCGAAGGTCTGGGAGATATTCTTAAAACGCCATTGTTTTTCAAAGCTTTTGGCAATAATTTTGGACGTGTAAAAGCTGAAATTCTCGGATATCTAGTTAGTGCTATCAATAGCAATGATGTAGGGCAAATCGCAACTGCTGCAACGCTACTCAAAGATCCAAAATTAGTATGGAAAGAATGGATAAAAGACCTAAGTTTTATGTCGGAAGCTTTGAGCAAACTACAGTTACCAAGAGACATCGAAACGTACAATGTTCTGGGAGAATGTTTAGCATACTTTGAGGGCAAACCATTTACTGCAAAAGTACCGGATTATAATACACCTGTTGATTGGACGATAATTTCTGCGACATCTGACTCAAGCATAGTAGCTGTCAAAACGACAAAGGGTCTTGTCAGAATCCAACTACTGAGACATATAGCACCTGCTACCGTCATTAATTTTGTAAATCTCGTTAATAATAAATACTTTAACAATAAGCCATTTCACAGAGTTGTACCCAACTTCGTCATACAGACCGGATGCTCAAGAGGAGATGGATATGGGTCTGAGGATTTTACGATACGTTCTGAATTGCCACAAGTCTGTTATGATAAAGGCGGTTATGTTGGTATGGCCTCTGCCGGAAATCACACAGAAAGCACACAATGGTTTATTACGATGACAGCCACACCGCATTTAGACGGTAATTATACCATTTTTGGCAGAGTCGTAGAAGGCATGGATGTGGTAACGAGTATTACCCAGGAGGATAAAATCAATGATGTGATTTTTATAAAGTAGAGATGTTGGGTATATTTAAGTATTGGAGGTTGTTATAGAGCATAATAGAAATGAAAAACCCCAAAAAATGTACATCGTATAACAAAATGAGATTAACAGATAAAATCGTACTTGTCACAGGTGCCGCACAAGGAATTGGAAAATCAATCGCCGAATTATTTTGTGAAAACGGAGCTACGGTCATTCTCTCTGACATCAATGATGATTTAGGAAGAAAAACCACAACAGTACTCGGAGATAAAGCAGAGTATATACATCTTGATGTAGGAATCGAAGACGATTGTAAATATGTAGAAGATTTTATTTTAAACAAGCATAAAAAACTCGATGTGCTAATAAATAATGCAGGAATAACTGGTTTTTTAGAGGAAATTGGACCTTTTGATGCGGAAAATTCAGATTTAGCAACTTGGGAGAAAGTTCATAAAGTAAATTCAACAGGTGTAATGTTGGGTTGTAAGTCGGCTATAAAATTAATGAAAGAAAGTGGTGGGAGTATAATAAACATATCTTCGAGAAGTGGAATTGTTGGGATTCCTACAGCTGTAGCTTATGCTTCGAGTAAAGCGTCTGTCAGAAATCACACGAAAAGTGTAGCACTTTATTGTGCAAATAAAAATTACAATATTCGCTGTAACAGTATTCATCCAGCTGCAATTATGACACCAATGTGGGATTACATGCTTGGAGAAGGAGATTATCGTAAGAAGATGATAGACAGTATTGAGTCGGGAATACCTATGGGTCATTTTGGAGAGCCAAAAGATGTAGCTTTCGGAGCGTTATACTTAGCAAGTGATGAAAGTAAATATGTTACAGGAATAGAATTACTATTGACGGAGGTATTTTGGCAGGAAGCGAAGCGAAACCCGAATAATAAATAGGATAAAAACTATAATAATACAATTATCTGAATGGTAGCCATCTTTTTACCTGAGTTATTACATTTTTAACTTATTCTAAGGCTTAAAATAAAAAATTTAACTCAAAGTTAAATTTTTTGTTGAAAAAATTACATGCTTTTCCGAAAAAGTATCTATTTTTATGCTCATTATCGTTTAGCATCATTAATTGAATATTTTAGATATGATCAGAAGAATAAAAAAAGTGGCTGTTCTGGGTTCCGGTGTTATGGGATCAGGTATCGCCTGTCACTTAGCCAATGCAGGACTTGAGGTACTCATGTTGGACATGATTCCACCCAATTTAGATGATAAGCAAAAGTCCATTCCAGCGTTTAGAAATAAAATGACCGATACGGCACTTGCCACTGCATTGAAGACTAAACCTGCACCATTGTATGATACGAATTTTGCTTCGCGGATTACAACTGGTAATTTTGAAGATGATATGCACAAAATATCGGATTACGACTGGATTATTGAAGTTGTAGTCGAACGTTTAGACATCAAAAAACTGATTTTTGAAAAGGTGGATACCTATCGAAGACATGATTCGTTAGTCACTTCCAATACCTCGGGTATTCCAATTCAACTTTTAGTTGCGGGCAGATCTGATAATTTTAAGCGAAATTTCTGCGGCACACACTTTTTCAATCCTGCAAGATATCTACCATTATTGGAAGTAATTCCACATAGTGAAACGGATGAAAATATTGTTGCGTTTTGGATGGATTATGGAGAAGTATATCTCGGCAAAAAGACAGTACTGTGTAAAGATACACCAGCATTTATTGCCAATAGGATAGGTTTTTATAGCGGCAATAAGATAGGTGAATTGACCGAAAAATATGGTTTTTCTATTACAGAAGTTGACAAAATTACGGCAGACCCTATTGGGTGGCCAAGTACAGGAAGTTACCGCTTGTTGGATTTGGTCGGTCTGGATACCTCTGTAAAAGTAACCAAAGGCGTTATCGAAAGTTGTCCTGATGACGAATATGTACAAGTATTAAAAAACCGACCTGAACCGAAAGCAACACAATTCTTATTAGATAATAATTTTCTGGGCAATAAGACCGGTCAGGGATTTTATAAAAAGACCAATGATCGGGATGAAAAAGGAAACCGGATAATCCTGGCGCTTGATCTGAATACATTAGAATATACCGTACCGCAGAAAGCCATAATACCCGTAGTTGGTATAGCCAAAAAGGTAGAAATCATGGATAAGCGAATCCAGGAAATGATTGCATCTGATGAAAACTCTGGTTATTTTGTACGGGATTATCTATGTGGACTATTCTCTTATGCTGCCAATAGGATATTTGAAATAAGTAATAACATTTACAGTATTGACGATGCCATGAAAGCGGGTTATGCCTGGACTTATGGACCTTTTGAATATTGGGACATGATCGGCATAGAAGCTGGTGCACAACTCGCTCGTTCGCTTGGAGAATCTCTACCGGCATGGGTGGATGACATGATTGCCAATGGTGTTACCTCTTTTTACAAATCAGAAGATGGCAAACGCAAATATTACGACTTAGAGAAAAAAGCTTATCGGATTATTCCAGGTACGGAGCGCCATATACATTTGGATAATTACAGAGAAAAAGCGCCGGTATATAAAAATTCTGAATGTACGATACATGATATTGGAGATGGAGTACTTTGCTTGGAGTTTACTTCCAAATCCAATGCCATTGGCGAAGGTATCGGAGAAGGCGTACTTGAAGCGATCAATTTGGCTTCACAAGGAGATTGGGCTGGTATCGTCATCGGAAATAACGCCAAAAACTTCACAGTCGGTGCTAACCTGATGAGTGTAGGTATGTTTGCTATGCAAAAGGATTTTGAGAAATTAGAATTTATGGTGGACGGTTTTCAGCAGATCAACATGGCTATGCGTTATGCGCCAATTCCTATCGTTACAGCAACTCAAGGCTATGTGTTTGGAGGTGGTTGTGAAATGTTGATGCATACCGATGCAGCCGTTTGCCATGCAGAGTCATATATTGGACTTGTCGAAGTAGGTGTTGGTCTGATACCGGGAGGCGGCGGAACCAAAGAGTTTGCATTAAGAGCTTCGGAGCTATTCTTTGAGGGTGATGTCCAAATGCCAACTTTGATTGATAAGTTTAGAACGATAGCTACAGCTTCTGTTTCAACCTCTGCGTACGAGGGATACCGATATGGTTATTTGAAACACGACAGAGATATCGTCGAGATAAATCTTGCCAATGTATTGAGCACAGCCAAGCAAAAAGTATTGCAGCTGGCTAAAAATTATACAGCACCGGTATCTAAGCCTGTAACGGTTTTGGGACGAGGTGGAATAGCGGCTTTATATACGGCTATCAATGAGTTTTTCCTTGGAAAATATATGAGTGAATACGACCAGGAGATAGCAAGAAAAGTAGCTTATGTCATCTGCGGAGGCGATTTGACAGGTCAACAGCAAGTGTCAGAGCAGTATTTATTGGATATCGAGCGAGAGGCATTTTTGCAGCTACTTGGAAATCAGAAAACGCTTGAAAGGATTCAATACCTGCTCATGAATAACAAGCCATTGAGAAATTGATAGTTTCGAAAGGTTATTTTTAAAATTTATAAAATAGAAAATAATGAATGCATATATCGTAACCGGATTCAGATCAGCCGTTGGTAAAGCTAAAAAAGGAGGGTTCAGAAATTATAGGTCAGATGACTTGGCTGTTGATATTTTGACACACTTGATATCAACCTTACCACAATTGGATCCAAACGAGATAGACGACGTTATCGTCGGTTGTGCCAATCCTGAAGGCGAACAAGGACTACAAGTAGGAAGACTGATCGCTTCAAGAGCTTTTGGCAAAAACGTACCAGGTATGACGATCAATCGCTATTGTGCATCTGGCTTAGAAGCGATAGCCATCGCAAGTGCAAAAATAAATGCTGGTATGGGTCATTGCTATGTCGCCGGAGGCGCTGAATCCATGTCTATGTTACCGATGACTGGCTATAAATTGGCACCAAGTTATAAAGCAGCTATGGACAATATCAATTACCATGTCAGTATGGGTCATACCGCCGAAGCTGTCGCTGAAAAATATAACATCTCACGTGAAGCATCGGATGCTTTTTCTGTTCGATCTCATGAACTGGCAGGTGCTGCTATTCGTGACGGAAAATTTAAAGATGAGATTGTGCCCGTTCAAGTTACAGAAGTTACTGTCGAAAACAACAAAAGAGTAGAAAAGCAACACATCGTTGATACCGATGAAGGCGTAAGAGCAGATACAAGTATGGAGGGTTTAGCAAGATTGAAGCCTGCATTCAAACAAGGAGGTGTCGTGACCGCAGGCAATGCATCACAAACATCGGATGGAGCAGCTTTTACTCTCGTCATGAGTGAATCTATGGTTAATCGCCTTGGGCTAAATCCCATAGCACGCTTGGTAGCTTGTTCGGTTGCAGGTGTCAACCCATTGTATATGGGTATCGGACCGGTAGAAGCGATTCCAAGAGCGTTGAAACAAGCAGGTATGAAATTAGAAGATATTGACCTGATAGAACTGAATGAAGCATTTGCCGCACAAGCATTGGCAGTAATTCAGGAAACGCATCTAAATCCAGATATCGTCAATGTCAATGGTGGAGCGATAGCATTGGGCCATCCATTGGGATGTACAGGCGCAAAACTTACCATTCAGATAGTTAATGAATTAAGGAGAAGAAATCAGAAATACGGCATCGTAACGGCTTGTGTTGGTGGGGGACAAGGTATAGCGGGGATTATTGAGCGATTGGGATAATTGCGGAATTGCTATATTGGTTTAAAGGTTTATTTTTTTATTGCGGAGTTGTTGGAGTTGTTGATTTGCTTGAAATTGTTGTCGATTGTCAGATTTTCAATTGTAATTCGCCAATCGTATATCAAAAAAATCATTGTCAATTCTCCATTTTCCATTTTCCATTTTCAAATCGTAGCTCGTCAATCAACAATCGTCAATAAATTTTGCAGTAATTTGATATACATGCAGAATGGTTTTATAACTTTACAGTGAATTTTATCGGGTTTTAATAGTTTTTTTAGTGTACGGGGCAACGAAATCGACATTCAAAGCCTCTTATACTATAAGCAACATTCCAAGTAGTACTAAAATCACTTTAGAACTATAATAATTCGACTTATATTTTTTGGTGATTATTATTCGATCAATAGCCATTTAGTTACAAAATCATTTATCAACCATATCAAATTTATTTTTATGCAAATCAAGAATTACTTTTCAAACATGATGACGATAATCCTGATGTTTACAGTTGTCGTATCGGGATTTTCAAACAGTAATGTGAACATTATTAAATTTTCCGGAGAAACTAAATTTTATTATTTATACGGATGCTTAGGATTACAGTATGAAAATAAAGATTTACAGAAAATAAATTCAAGTAATTTAAATGCATCAGTTGATGTTGACGATTGCCTTAATATTATTTTAGATTATAGTGGAATATGTGCAGGAGTAATTGTCGCAAATGTAGGCTATCCGTATAACGGAACACCTCCTTATGCATATATCTGGTCAACAGGAGAAACCAATCAATTTATAGAAGCCCAAGGTCCCGGAGTTTATTGTGTGACAGTTACTGATAGTCAAGGTTGTTCCGGGTCTGCATGTCATGAGTTTGAAGCACTTAAAATTGATATAGAAATAAACCATACTAATTGTGGATTGGATAATGGATCTATTGTTATTACTGGATCCAATGTATCAACTCAGTCTATTACTTTTAACTGGAACACTGGCGCTACGACCAGTACGATATCGTCGTTATCAAGTGGTACTTACACGGTTACTGCTACATATTATTATTTATGTCCGGAAGTTATAGAAACTATTGTTGTTAACAGCTCAGATTCAATACAAGCCTCCTTATTTGTAACAGATGAAAATTGCAATCAAAGTAATGGTTTGATATCAGTAATTCCCGAAGGAAGCGATCAGGACTATGCCTATCGTTGGTCGAATGGAGAAGATTCACAGGCTATTACTGACTTAGCTGCAGGAACATATACCGTTACGATTATTGATGATAATTTATGTGAAGCTGTGAGAACTATAGCCCTAAATAATCTTAACACATTTACTGTTTCAGATAGTGTGATACATACATCCTGCGGATTGGATAATGGCTCTATTGATGTTGCAGCTTCCGGGAATAATGTATATACCTATCTTTGGTCGAACGGAGCAACTACTCAAACCATTACCAATTTATCGCCGGGTGATTATACGGTTACAGTAACGGCCGATGACGGATGTACAGCAACAGCCACAAGCACCATTGATTCATCCGGTCAAATCGTGATTAATGCGGATATAACCCACACGAGTTGTGGCTTGGACAATGGCTCGATAACTGCTAATCCTATAAATGGACATGGATTCAGTTTCCTGTGGTCAAATGGCGATACAACGCAAACAATATCCGACCTTGAACCTGGCGAATATACGGTAACTATATCAGCAGTTGGCGGATGTTCTGAGGAGCAGACCATTACAGTCAATGAATCGTCCTCAGAAATTGAAGCGGAGTTTGATGTAGTACATACATCCTGCGGACTTAAAAACGGAACGATAACAGTAAATCCATCAGGCGGTACAGTCTTTACCTATTTGTGGTCAGGAGGCGATACTACTCAAACTATTACCGATCTGTCATCGGGAAATTATACAGTGACGGTTTCGGCTGTTGGCGGATGCGCAGATACATTTTCCATTGTCGTCAACAGTTCGAATAAGCTAATCGTAACCAATGAGGTAACACAACCACAATGTTCGGAAACTACGGGATCAATCGTAGCAGAACCAAACCATGGCAAAACGTTTACTTACAATTGGTCGAATGGCGATACAACACAAACGATAACGGATCTTGAAGCAGGCGAATATACAGTAATAGTTACCAATGACGAAGGGTGTACAGCATCAGCGACATCTACAATAGTAAAGAGTAAGACGTTAACCTTATCAGTGTTGACCTTTGAAGAGACATGTGATGGCTGTAACGATGCATCATTGACAGCACTTGCAGACGGCAACGCGCCATATACTTACGAATGGAGCAATGGAGCCACCACACAGACCATAGAAGAACTCGAACCTGGAGTTTACTTTGTAACAGTAACAGATGATATTGGGTGTTCAAAAACAGAAGTTGCTGTCATCAACAGATTGGGTTGTGAAGTACCGACATTGGAATCTAATGTAATCGATGCATCATGCCATGGAGAAAATGGTACAGTAACAGTTAATGTATCAGGAGGAGCAGCACCGTATAGTTATGATTGGTCAACAGGAGAAAACACATCGGAAGTAGAAGTACCGGCAGGATTTTATTATGTAATCGTAACGGATAGTCTCGAATGTATCGCCTATACCGCTATTGACATTGACCAACCGGAAGCGATCATTGCGCAAACCAATGTAACAGACGAAGTGTGTTATGGAGACGAAAACGGAACGATAGAAGTAGAAGTATCAGGAGATTTTCCACCATATACATACGACTGGAGTCATGGAGCTACAGACGGCACATTAAAAGAGCTTGCGCCCGATGCATATACGGCAACGATAACGGATGCGAACGGCTGTACCACGACAGTATCAGTAAAAGTACAGGCAGCAGAGTCAATCAACGTACCGGTTAATGGAGATACTTTTGTTTGTTTCGGAGAAGAAGGCAGTATAGAAGTTAGCGAAGAATTTACGCAATATGCATGGTCAAACGGCGAAACAACCCGGACGATAACATGGACGACATCGGGAGATTATACAGTTACAGTGACAAATGACCAGGGTTGTGCAGGAACAACAACGGTAACAACAACGGTAAATGAAGAGCTTGAAGCTACTATTAATAAAGAGGACGGTAAATTTACTTTGGTTGTCAATGGCGGAACTGAACCCTATACTTATCTATGGTCAACAGGCGAGGATACCGAAACGATAGAACCAGAATCAGCAGGAACATATACGGTAACGGTAACGGACAGCAATGGCTGTACAATAGTTGCAGAAGCAGATTTTACGGTATCAACGAAAGAACAGGTATCAACGTTATCAGTGCAGGTTTATCCAAATCCTGCATCTGATATCTTGTATATTGCACTACCAGAATCGGAAGGAGAGTCCATGATAACGATATATGACGGATCGAAAAGAATGATTTCAGAGCAAAAGGTAACATCGGCATCTGACGTATTGAAAGTCGATATATCTCAGTTTGTACCAGGAACATATATCCTACAAGTACAGAATAAAAACGGATATTTTAGGACGAAAGTAGTGAAGCAGTAAGACGAAATTCAAAGTAAAAAACATTTTATCAATCATATAATATTAATAGCATGCAAATTAAGAAATACATTTCAAACATGATGACAATAATCCTGACATTTACATTTGTCGTATCGGGATTTTCAAACATTAATGAGAATTTTATTGAAATTTCCGGAGAAACTAAATTTTCTTATTTATACGGATGCTTGGGATTAACGTCGTATAATGATGACATTAAGTTAATAAGGATGAACTCTAAAAGTTGGCAAAGTAATTTAAGTGCTGCCGATGATTGTTTACAAGTATATATAGGTGAAGGAGAGTTATGTTCTTATGTACTTGCTGCATTAACACGTAATGGTGGAGTTGAACCTTTTACATATATTTGGTCCACAGGAGCTACAAATCAGAAAATTTATCCATCTGAGGCGGGTTTATATTGTGTGACAGTTACAGATAGTCAGGGATGTTCAGGGACAGTTTGCCACCAATATGATTGGCTTAGTTTGGAATTTGAAAAAAACCATGCAACCTGTGGATTGGATAATGGGTCTATTGTTGTAACCGCATTAAATGCATATACACCAGGTGTTTCATTTTTATGGAATAATGGAGCCACAACCAGTACGATTACTGGATTATCAAGTGGTATATACTCTGTTACAGCTACCTATCTTAATTGTACAGAAATAATTGAGAATATTATAATAAATAGTTCTGACAGTATATCCGTATCCATAGATGTTGTCGATGAAAGTTGCGGTCAAAATAACGGCTCAATATCTTTAACTCCAACAGGAAGCAATCCATACTTTGCCTACCGTTGGTCGAATGGAGAAGAGTCACAGGTTATTACCGACTTAGCGGCAGGAACATATACCGTTACCATTATTGATGATAATTTATGTGAAGCTGTGAGAACAATTACCGTAAACAGTCTGAATGATTTTAATGTAACAAGTAGTGTGACACATACATCCTGCGGATTGGATAATGGAAGTATTACTGTTTCAGAAAGTGATTTTTACATTTATCAATGGTCGAATGGTGATACAACCCATACAATATCCAATTTACCACCAGGTGATTACACAGTAACAGTTACATCTGATGCCGGTTGTGAGGCAATAGTCACAAACACAATTGATTCATCGGGACAAATCGAAATACTAACTGATATTAAGCACACGAGTTGTGGCTTGAATAATGGCTCGATTACTGCCAATCCAATCAATGGACAAGGGTACAGTTTCCTTTGGTCAACAGGCGACACGATACAAACAATATCCAATCTTGAAGCAGGCGAATATACAGTAACAGTATCAGCAGCAGGAGGATGTTCAGAAGAACAGACGATTACAGTCAATGAATCATCCTCAGAAATAGAAGCGGAGTTTGATGTAGCACATACTTCCTGTGGACTCAATGACGGAACTATTACCGCCAATCCATTAGCAGGGACAGACTTCACCTATTTATGGTCAAACGGCGATTCAACCCAAACGATAACAGAGCTTGAACCGGGCGGATATACAGTGACGATATCGGCTGTTGGCGGATGCGCAGATACTTTTTCAATAGAGATCAATAGCTCAAATCAACTAATCGTAACCAATGAGGTCACACAACCACAATGTTCGGAAACTACGGGCTCAATCGTTGCAGAACCGGACAATGGTACATCGTTTACCTATATTTGGTCAACCGGTGATACAACGCAAACGATAACGGATCTTGAACCAGGCGAATATACAGTAATAGTAACGAATGAAGAAGGTTGTACAGCATCAGCGACTTCTACAATAGTAAAGAGTAAGACGTTAACCTTATCAGTGTTGACCTTTGAAGAGACATGTGATGGCTGTAACGATGCATCATTGACAGCACTTGCAGACGGCAACGCGCCATATACTTACGAATGGAGCAATGGAGCCACCACACAGTCAATAGACGAACTCGAACCTGGTGTTTATTTTGTAACAGTTACAGATGATATTGGGTGTTTAAAAACAGAAGTTGCTGTTATCAACAGATTGGGCTGTGAAGTACCAACAATAGAATCTAAAGTAACAGATGCTTCATGTCACGGAGAAAACGGCACGGTATCAGTTGAAGTAACTGGTGGAATAGCACCATATAATTATGATTGGTCATCAGGAGAAAACAACTCAGACATTGAAGTACCCGCAGGAACATACTACGTAATAGTGACAGATAGCCTCGAATGTATCGCCTATACTGCTGTTGACATTGACCAACCGGAAGCGATCATTGCGCAAACCAATGTAACAGACGAAGTGTGTTATGGAGATGAAAACGGAGCGATAGAAGTAGAAGTCACAGGAGATTTTCCACCATATACATACGAATGGAGTCATGGAGCAACAGACGGCACATTAAAAGAACTTGCGCCCGATGCATATACGGTAACGATAACGGATGCGAACGGCTGTACCACGACAGTATCAGTAAAAGTACAAGGAGCAGAGCCAATCAATGTACCGGTTAATGGAGATTTTTTTGTATGTTATGGAGCGGAAGGAAGTCTTGAAGTTGCCGAAGAATTTGCTCAATATGAATGGTCAGGCGGTGAAACAACCCAAACTATAACGTGGACAGAATCGGGAGATTATACGGTAACTGTAACAGATAACCAGGGTTGTACAGGAACAACAACGGTAACAACAACGGTAAATGAGGAACTTGGAACAACTATCGAAGAAGAGGACGGTAAATTTACTTTGGTTGTCAATGGCGGCACAGCACCCTATACTTATCTATGGTCCACAGGCGAGGAAACCGGAACGATAGAACCGGAATCAGCAGGAACATATTCAGTTACGGTAACGGACAGCAATGGCTGTACAATAGTTGCAGAAGCAGATTTTACGGTATCAACAAAGGATCAGACATCAACGATATCTGTGCAGGTTTACCCAAATCCGGCATCTGATAACCTGTATATTGTGCTACCGGAAACGGAAGGAGAGTCCACGATAACGATATATGACGGAGCGAAAAGAATAATTTCAGAGAAAAGGGTAACATCGGCTTCTGACGTATTGAAAGTGGATATATCCCAGTTTGTACCGGGAACATATATCCTGCAAGTACAGAATAAAAATGGATATTTTAGTACGAAAGTTGTGAAGCAGTAGGGTCAAATCAAGTTAGAATATCTTTATCAACCAAATAAAAATTAATAGTATGCAAATCAAAAATTACTTTTCAAACATGATGACAATAATCCTGATGTTTACAGGTGTCCTATCGGGATTATCAAACCATTCGCCTGAAACACGTTCTGATGTTTTGTTATCGACACATGCAATTAGTGGACTACATATTGGAGAATATCCGGAAATTGGTAAGTGTATTCATAGTTATAATTCTAGTCATTCTTTATCTGATATTATGGATGATTGTCTGTTCGTTACTGTTGATTTCCAGGGAGACTTTTGTTCTCAAGGGTATGTTGAACTGGGTGCTTACGTTTTGGATGGAGTAGCACCGTTCACTTATCTATGGAATACCGGAGAAACAAGTCAATCATTTATATGTACAGAACCAGGAACGTATTGTGTTACAGTAACCGACAGTCAGGGATGTTCTGGATCATTTTGTATGGAAATAGCAGCATTATATTTGTCTGTAAGTGTAGAACATACTACATGTGGGAATAATGACGGTACAGCCACTGTCAGTGTATTAAATATGCGTTTTGGTAAAACTTATCAATACCTTTGGAATAATGGCGGAACTACTAAAAAAATATCTTATCTTTCGCCGGGAACATATACTGTTACCGTGACTTCTTCAGATGGATGTTCATCAACAGCAAGTATTGAAGTTGAAGCGTCCGACCCTATAATATTGAACTTTGAAATAGAAAATACTTTTTGCAGTCTGAATAATGGGAGTATCCTTGTAACTCCTGAAGTAGAAGGGACTTATAGTTATGAATGGTCGAATGGAGCATATTCTCAACTTATTGCAGATATTTATGATGGAACCTATACTGTAACGGTAACTAATGAATCAGGTTGTGTAGCTATTGAAAGTGTCACAATTAACAATTACAACAGTTTGAGCGTAACCAACACCCATACAGATACTAGTTGTGGGCTAAACAACGGTTCAATAACAACCAATCCTGAGGGGAATGGTACGTTCTATTATGAATGGTCGAACGGAGCAACAACCCAAACGATATCCAATTTATCTCCCGGTGATTACACGTTAACAGTTACTTCCGATGCCGGTTGTGAGGTAATAGCTACAAGTACCATTGATTCATCCGGTCAAATCGTGATTAATACTGATATCATCCATACGAGTTGTGGATTGGATAATGGCTCGATAATAGTTAATCCTACAAATAGCCACGGATTCAATTACCTTTGGTCCACTGGCGACACTACACAAGCTTTAATAAATCTCGAAGCTGGAAATTATACAATTACCGTTACTGCAGTAGGAGGTTGTACCAAAGTACAGACCATTACTGTCAATGAATCTTCAACTGAAATTGAAGTAGAGTTTGATGTAATCCATACTTCATGTGGACTCAATGACGGTACAATTACAGCAAATCCAATAGAAAATTTGGAATTTACTTATAGCTGGTCAACAGGTGATACGACCCAATTGATAACAGCCCTTGCTCCAGGTAATTATACTGTTACCGTTTCGGCAAATGGTGGATGTTCCAATGAATTTTCAACAACAATACATACTTCGAATAAGCTAATCGTAACTAATGAGGTAACACATCCACAATGTTCGGAAACAACGGGATCAATCCTTGCAGAACCAAACCATGGCAATACGTTTACTTACAATTGGTCGAATGGCGATACAACGCAAATGATAACGGAACTTGAACCTGGCGAATATACAGTAATAGTAACGAATGATGAAGGCTGTACAGCAATGGCAACATCAATAGTATTGTCGAGTAAACAACTTACGTTGACAGTGTTGACATTTGAAGAGACATGCGATGGCTGTAATGATGCATCATTGACAGCACTTGCAAACGGCAACGCACCATATACTTATGAATGGAGCAATGGAGCCACCACACAGTCAATAGACGAACTCGAACCCGGTGTTTATTTTGTAACAGTTACAGATGATATTGGGTGTTCAAAAACAGAAGTTGCTGTCATCAACAGATTGGGCTGTGAAGTACCGACATTAGAAAGTAAAGCAACCGATGCGCCATGTCACGGAGAAAACGGTATAGTAACAGTTAATGTATCAGGAGGAGCAGCACCGTATAGTTATGATTGGTCAACAGGAGAAAACACATCGGAAGTAGAAGTACCGGCAGGATTTTATTATGTAATCGTAACGGATAGTCTCGAATGTATCGCCTATACCGCTATTGACATTGACCAACCGGAAGCGATCATTGCGCAAACCAATGTAACAGACGAAGTGTGTTATGGAGACGAAAACGGAACGATAGAAGTAGAAGTATCCGGAGATTTTCCGCCATATACTTATGACTGGAGTCATGGAGCAACAGAAAATACACTGACAGGACTTGCTCCTGATGATTATACGGCGACGATAACAGATACGAACGGCTGTACCACGACAATAACTGTAGAAGTAAGAGCGGCAGAGTCAATCAATGTACCAGTTAATGGAGATACTTTTGTTTGTTTCGGAGCGGAAGGAAGTCTTGAAGTTGCCGAAGAATTTGCTCAATATGAATGGTCAGGCGGTGAAACAACCCAAACTATAACGTGGACAGAATCGGGAGATTATACGGTAACTGTAACAGATAACCAGGGTTGTACAGGAACAACAACGGTAACAACAACGGTAAATGAGGAACTTGGAACAACTATCGAAGAAGAGGACGGTAAATTTACTTTGGTTGTCAATGGCGGCACAGCACCCTATACTTATCTCTGGTCCACAGGCGAGGATACCGAAACGATAGAACCAGAATCAGCAGGAACATACACAGTAACAATATCGGACAGCAAGGGCTGTATAATAGTAGTAGAAGCAGATTTTACGGTATCGACGAAAGAACAGGTATCAACATTACAGGTACATGTTTACCCGAATCCGGCATCTAATATCTTGTATATAGCACTACCAGAATCGGATGGAGAGTCCACGATAACGATATATGACGGAGCGAAAAGAATGATTACAGAGCAAAGGGTAACATCGGCTGGTGACGTATTGAAAACGGATATATCTCAGCTTGTACCGGGAACATATATCCTGCAAGTACAGAATAATAATGGATATTTTAGTACGAAAGTTGTGAAGCAGTAGGGTTTTCATTTGGTGAAGAACAAGAATTTTTAAATGTAACAGTAAGTAAGGAATAATGAATCTATATGCTAAAATCATCATTTTACTAAATATCTTTTTAGTTACTGTTTTGCATTTTGATGTTGCAGCACAACCTTACCCGGATACCTATGACTCACTTTGTTATACTGTTAAAAAATTTGAATTTGATACACAGATAAAAATTCAAAAAAAGTGGCAGGGAGAATCTGAAGTTCCCGCTTTAACCACACCTATTGCAGTCGATATTACCGGAGATGGTATTCCTGAGATTTTAACAGCTGCATTAAAATCGGATGGAGGGATTATCATTTACAACATTGATGGTACTATCAATCGCAGAGTTAATACATATAGGTTTCACTATAAATATTACGGGATCTGTGTATTAAATTACAATGACAGAATTCGATTTATCGTCGCTGTAACTAATGAAAATGATATTCCGGTTGCAGTAAGGGGTAAATTAGTCTGTTATAATTTGAATGGAAGCATTCACTGGATATCCGATCATAAATATAATGATGATGGTCAGAAATATGATAGTCCACACATTTCGTTAGCTGATTTCAATCAGGATGGTATTCCGGAAGTATTTCTATATAATGAAATATTCAATGCTACAACAGGTGTTAAGTTGGGAGATGGCGGAAGAAATGGATATGGTTATGGTATAGTTTCTTATACATTGGCTGTGAATATAGATGACGATCCAAATGATTTGGAGTTGGTTGGAGGATATTCTGTTTACAAAGTAGTCATTAATAATACCAATGGAATGAATGGCAATCAGATGATAAGTCATAATATTCAGGTAAACGGGATAAATTTAGACGGACCAACAGCCATAGTAGATATTAACGGAGATGGATTTCTTGATGTTGTCGTACAGTCACGGACACGTCCATTTTTAATTGGGCAACCAACTTTTTTATATGCTTATGATTTCAGAAACAATGCACCTAATCTCATCTGTTTTTCAGACGAGATAGAAGTAAATAATATTTCTATTGGTAAAACGAATAATTCAGGTAAAATATCATTTATAGGGACAAGTAGCGAAAAACTTGTTAACTTTGAGTACGACGAAGATAAATGTTTTAAGATTAATTGGGAGTTTGTAAATTCGGATCGTTCAGGGTTTGTCGGTTGTACGTTATTTGACATTGATGGAAATGGTTTAGATGAAATATTGATTCGGGATGAAAAGATTTTAAGAGTTGTAAAAGATAGAGGCAGAAATGCACAAATAGTAAGTAGTGTAGCTTGCGAGTCGAGTACTCAGGAGGAAAAACCAATTATTTTTGGCTCTAATTCTAATCATGATCCGATTATTTGCCTTACTTGTGCATCTGGTTTTCATGATAGAAATGCTAGAATTACGGTTTTTGGTCCCGCTAATGACCAAAAGTGGGCACCGGCACGCAATATTTGGAATCAATATGCTTACAATCCTATTTTTATCAATGATGATGGTACTGCGCCAAAACAGATTCTAAATCCTGTAACGTATAAAAATGGAAAATATAACAACTTCAATGTGCAGGAGTCATACTTAGACGAAAAAGGTAACTATCCGTCTCCAGCTGCTTCCATTTACGGTGAAATATCATGTGTAACTTATGACCCGGAGAATAAAAATTATACAATACAATTCACTGTTTTCAATCGATCTGATGCGACATTACCGGCAAGTGATAATATTCCGGTTTCATTTTATTCTGGTGATCCTGCTTCCTCCGGCGTTCTGCTTACCACATATCGCACCATAAACAGTATTTTACCAGGTGCAAATACGGGTGTAATAGAAATAAATTTTTCAGGAATTGAAAATATTCCTTTATGGATGATTGTGAATACGGACAGATTCCCTGTTGTTGTATCTGATTCCACCTACTACTCTATTGAAGAATGTGATTATACTGATAATGTTTTTATAGTTCCGGCGATTAAGTCAAACAACATAAACAGGACTATTTGCAGTGGAGAAACTTATCAATTTCATGGACAAACACTTTCTATTCCTGGATTGTATAATGCGAGGATTTTATCCTCCAATGGCTGTGACTCATTGATAGAGTTTTTGGAACTTGAGGTTTCTACACTTAAAACTATTGAAATTACGCAAAGTACCTGTGACAGTTATATCTGGAATGGACAAACTTATGATAGTAGTGGAACGTATCATTATACGACTAAAAGTGTATCAGGTTGTGACAGCATCATAACGCTAAACCTGTCAATAAATCCGTCTATCCAGCTAACAGAAGAGCAAACCACGTGTGAAAGTTACGAGTGGAACGGTCAAACCTACACATCAAGCGGTATCTATTCCTATAAAGGTTTGACAAGTCAGGGCTGTGATAGTACAGTCATGCTAAACCTGACGATACATCCTAAGGCAGAGACGATACAACAAATTTCTGTTTGTGATAACTACGAATGGAACGGTCAAAGATACGACCAAAGTGGCACATACACCTACAATGGACATACGAAGCAAGGTTGTGACAGCACCGCAATATTGGAGCTTGTAGTGGTCACGTCACTGACGGTAACAGAAGAGAAAACCGCTTGTGACCAAATCATCATCAACGGCATCACCTTGGATACAAGCGGCGACTTTCCGGAAAGCTATCTGACAAGCACTGGCTGTGACTCAATACACATCCTGCGACTTACGATAAATCAGTCAATCCAACAAACAGACGCACAAACAACCTGTGAGAGTTACGAGTGGAACGGTCAAACCTACACCTCAAGCGGTATCTATTCCTATAAAGGTTTGACAAGTCAGGGTTGTGATAGTACAGTCACCCTAAACCTTACTATACATCCCAAAGCAGCAACCATACAACAAATATCTGTATGCGACAGCTACGAGTGGAATGGCCAAAAGTATGACCAAAGCGGTACATATACTTATAATGGACATACGAAGCAAGGTTGTGACAGCACCGCAATTTTAGAGCTTGTCGTAGCCACATCACTGACGGTAACTGAAGAAAAGACCGCATGTGACCAAATCATCATCAACGGCATTACTTTGGATACAAGCGGCGACTACTCGGAAAGCTACATGACGAATACTGGCTGTGACTCTACACATATCCTGCGGCTGACGATACATACATCGACACAAAGCAGTCAGACAATAACTGTTTGTGAACAATATAATTTCTTCGGCAGCACGATAACGGAAAGCGGTATATATCGCCACACGCTGGCCAACCAACAAGGTTGTGACTCGCTCATCACGCTCGACCTGCGCATCGCAGCCGAAGCGACACAAGCGACAGTATCAGCCTGTGGCAGCTACCATTGGGTAGCAGGCGACACGACCATCACATCAAGCGGTACATACACGGCACGATATCTCAACCAATACGGTTGCGACTCGACAATTACTCTATCACTCAACATCGCACTCGAATACGACATACAAAAGCAGGAAGAAGCTTGCGGCAATTACACATGGCAAGTTACCAAAGAGCGATACACAACAACCGGCATATATAGCCAACTGCTGAAAACAACACAGGGCTGCGACTCACTTATCACACTTGATTTAACGATACACCCGGAATTTGAGTTTCATGACACAGTCAGAACAACCTCGCCATATTATTGGGAGCTCAACGGACAGACGTATGATAAATCGGGTATTTATACGGAGTTGTACCGTTCGGAAGCATCGTGTGATTCGTTGCACGTTCTGCATTTGAGGGTAAATTACAGTACAGACATCTACTTCCCGAATATTATCACAGGAGAAGGCAGGAACGGCTATTTTACGGGATACAGCACGGGAGAAGACACACAAATCAGGTCGTTATCGGTTTTTGACAGATGGGGCAATCGTGTATTCCACAGGGAGCACTTCGCTGCGAATGAGCCAGAAGCGGGTTGGAACGGAAAGTTTGACGGCAAGGATGTAGCACCAGGCGTGTATATCTGGACGGCACAAATTATGCATAGGAACGACGATAGGGAGGAAACATTTTCTGGGGATGTTACGGTGGTTAGGTAACTGTTGATTTGCTGAATTGTTGAATTTGTGAATTTGGTTTAGGAGGTTTAAGACTGTAAAGATGTAATTGGGGTATATCCGATAAGCTTAGCGTCCTTGCTAAGCTTGCAATTAGTGTTTGTCTTCCCGACAACACGAACTAATACGTTGTTGATAAGTCTCATCTATTCAACGCATCCATTGTCAGTTTCATGCCAATGGTTAAGAAAATTCAGTAAGATATAACGTGTTTTTAAGTGGTTTTTTAATAGTACTTGTGAAACTTTACAACTACCACTATACTACTTAAACCCAACTCCCAAACCTATTCCGAACCAACCTACATTAAATCCGCTTCCTCTCAATATCATAGGATTCCAATTAACCTGAAACATAACACCTGTTTTTAACGGTTGAAATCTATATCCCATAGTAAGGAATCCACCAACTAATCCAAATCCCTCATCTTTAATATACTCATAATCTGACAACTGGCCGTCAGCACTTATAGAAGCATACACGGGAAGTAAACCGACACCGGTTAAAAAATAGCTTCTTTTCTTGCCTATTAAATGATTAAACTCTAATGGAAATGTAACAATACCTAAATCAACTTTTGTGTTTTGATCATAGCCTGAAGCAGATAGTCCACCAACACCTGCTCTGATGCCGATACCGTCCATTCTGCCTTTGTTTAATCTCATATCAAAGTTGGCTCCAAACAATAAGTGGCTACCTAAAAACTCAAGATAAATGTTTTTGTGATACGAATCAAATGGATTACTACCCTCTTTTGTTGATGGGGGATTTTGCCCATAAGATAATATACTAAATGATATACCTATTAAAATTACATTGAATACCCTCTTCATGATTTTCACTTTTATTTGTTACTAATTTACTTCAATTAATAATTTAAAAACATCCATTCATTATCGGAACAGTTCGTTCACTAAAAAGTTTATGTTACATTTTGAATTTTTCACAAGAACAACTTCATGATTTTTTACCAAATTTTGTTAGTATGCTTCGTTTTATCTATTCAACTCATCCATAGTCAGTTTCATACCTATCGTTGTAAAGTTTTTAACGGCTTTGGCTGCCTTTTCTATCATGATTTCTACGGCTTCTTTTTCATGTGGTTTCCACTTACCTAAGACAAAGTTTACTTGCTGTCCGGGATGAAAATCTTTGCCAATGCCCATGCGAAGCCGCAAATACTCGCTATTTCCCAATTTGGCTTCAATGTCTTTGAGACCATTATGACCACCATCACTACCTTTGTTGCGAAGTCGCATTTTGCCGAGATCGAGATGCAAATCATCAACTATTACAAGCAAATTTTCAGGTTTTATCTTGTGCTTTTCTAACCAATATTTTACGGATTTTCCGCTTAGATTCATATATGTGGTCGGCTTCAATAGGATTAAGGTACGACCTTTGTGTTTGACTTCGGCAAGGTCTCCATACGTGTTTTGTACCCACGGTGCTGAGGATTCCTGAGCCATATAGTCAACCACATCAAAACCTATATTGTGTCGGGTGTTTTCATAATCGGCACCCATATTGCCTAATCCTGCTATCAAGTATTTCATTGGATTCTCTGGTTCCTTTTTAGGAATAAAAATATTTTTCAACCATGCTAACATAATGCAAAAATAATTGTTTATACCCGATATGCTAATTTTACTGACAAATTGTCTCATTTTAAACAATAATTTGTGACAACATGGTGTGTAAAAGATCGTTTTTTCGCATTGGTATATAAATTGATTAAATGTTATAACCACACAATATACAATTAATGTTTGATAAGCAACCATATAGAATGAGTGATATACAAGAAGAGGGAGACTTCATCCCAGTTTTCAGCCTTGGAGATGATGAATTGAAGTTTGATGATCAGTATAATCAGATGATGCCGATATTGGCATTGAAAAATACCGTTTTATTCCCAGGCGTGGTTATTCCGATCACAGTTGGCAGGGATAAATCCATAAAAGCACTTCAAAAAGCTGATAAAGGCGATAAATTATTGGGTGTGTTAACACAAAAGGACATGGACAATGAAGATCCTGAAGGAGACGCACTTTACGAAATTGGTACGGTCGCCCGAATCATGAAAATCCTGAAAATGCCTGACGGCAGCACCACAGCGATTTTACAAGGAAGAAGCCGATTTGCACCGGAAACATTTGTTGATAATGCAAAAATGTTAGAGGCAACGGTTCAAATTCTAACAGATATTATTCCTGAAAATGACATGGAATTTGATGCTATGGCATCGACGATAAAAGACTATGCTTATAAGATAATCGAGTTGTCTCCCAATATCCCGTCGGATGCAAAGATGATGCTCAATAACATCAAAAATAAGGGTTTCCTTATCAATTTTATTGCTTCCAATATCAACCTTGACATAGATAAAAAACAGGAATTATTAGCCCAAAATGATTATTTGACTAAGGCGCGTATGGTATTGGATGCTATGAATAGCGAATTGCAATTATTGCAGGTAAAAAGCCAGATTGAGTCAAAAGTCAGATCAGAGTTAGAAAAACAACAAAAGGAGTATTTCCTTAATCAACAACTCAAAACGATTCAGGAAGAGCTTGGAGGCAATCCACAGGAAGAAGAACTAAATAAGCTCCAAGAAAGAGCTGATGCTAAAAAATGGCCTGATTTTGCAAAAAATACTTTCGATACCGAAATAGCTAAGGCACGACGTATCAATCCACAGATAGCTGAATACTCGGTGACGCTCAATTACCTTGAGTTCATGCTCGATCTTCCGTGGGACGAAACGACAAAAGACAACTTCAATCTTAAAAAAGTCCGTACTGTATTAGATAAAGACCATTTTGGTTTGGATGATGTCAAAAACAGAATCTTAGAGCATCTTGCTGTGCTAAAGTTGAAAGGCGATATGAAAGCGCCAATCATCTGTCTTGTTGGCCCGCCAGGTGTAGGAAAAACAAGTCTTGGTAAATCAGTTGCTACAGCACTCAACCGACAGTTTATACGAATGTCGCTCGGTGGACTGCACGACGAAAGCGAAATCCGTGGACATCGCCGTACCTATATCGGTGCCATGCCGGGAAGGATACTACAGTCCATCAAAAAATCAAAAACATCTAATCCCGTCTTTATATTAGACGAAATAGATAAAATCGGTAAAGACTTTCGTGGAGACCCGTCTTCGGCATTGTTGGAAGTACTCGATCCCGAACAAAATACGACATTCCATGACAATTATTTAGATATAGACTATGATCTGTCCAAGGTGCTTTTCATAGCTACTGCAAATTCACTATCGACGATCCAACCTGCTTTGTTAGATAGAATGGAAATCATCGAAATAAGCGGATATTCAACCGAAGAAAAGGTAGAAATAGCCAAAAAACACTTGATTCCCGAACAAATAAAGCAACATGGTATTGAGGCAAAAGACGTGACACTCACACCGGATTGGATTGAGTTTGTTATTCAAAAATATACACGAGAATCGGGTGTGCGTTCGCTCAATAGAAATCTGGCAGGTATCATGCGATCTGTAGCTAAAAAAGTGGCTATGGAAGAAAAATATGAGCAAAAACTCGTAGAAGATGATATAACCAAAGCATTAGGTCCTGTCAAATACGACAATGACCAATATACAAAGGTGGACTTGCCAGGAGTAGCTGTTGGACTTGCTTGGACACAGGTAGGTGGCGACATACTTTTTATCGAAGCAAGTGGTGCTCCAGGTAAAGGCAAACTCACACTCACGGGTAATCTTGGAGATGTAATGAAAGAATCCGCTTCCACAGCGTTGAGCTATATCAAGGCCAATGCAAAGACTTTGGGTATTAACCCTGAAAGCTTTGATACGACGGATATTCATGTTCATGTACCAGAAGGAGCAATACCGAAAGACGGTCCAAGTGCAGGTATTACGATGTTGACAGCGATAACTTCTGTATTGAAGCAAAAACCAGTCAAATCGCATCTTGCTATGACGGGAGAGATAACGCTTCGTGGAAAAGTATTGCCTGTAGGCGGTATCAAAGAAAAAATATTGGCTGCGAAGAGGTCCGGTATCAAAGAAGTCATGTTGTGTGAGGACAACAAACGGCACATCGAACAAATACCTAAAGCGTATATTAAAAACATGAAATTCACGTATGTGAATCACATGTCTGAAGTGCTTGAAAATGCGTTAGGTATGAAACTGAAATAAACTATTGCTCTGTCAACATAAAGATCTTAATGAAATGTCGTTCTTTTTATTAGACAGAGCAATAGATCATTAGTATGATGAATATCATCTAAACTATTTTGATGTTTTGATAACTTTTTGTACTGATTATCAGTTGTATAGTAGTGCAATGTGTTACATCATTGGCTTATTACAAATTTAAAAAAGAAAATAACGTTATGCATTTAATCAAAATCTCAATCGTACTCTTAGTATTTTTTGTGGGAATAGTTGGTACACCTTTGTATGGGCAAACTGCACCAAAAAAATCAGTAACTACTTCTACTAAAGAAATCGTTAAATCAGTTGAATTAGCCGTAAGTGGGATGACTTGTCAAATGGGTTGTGCTGACGGAATCGACAGAAAACTGAAGAAAGTAGCAGGAATCATATCAAGCAAGACATTGCTCGAAACAGGTATCTGTAAGGTTACTTATGATGAATCTAAAATAAACATCAATCAAATCATTGACGTTATCAAAGACCGAGGTTACGAAGCCAAAGTAGATACTTCCAAGTCTTAATTAAGCAAAGCTGATAAGTATTGGAAATGTGCGTTTCCATGTAATAGATGATTATCATAAAGGAAACGTATGTAACCGGTTTCAATCTTAAATACAGTTTTTCATATTAGAGTGAACTTGGCCTATGATGAATGGATTTGCAGATACGATTATTGCTCCGGCAACACCACAGGGACAAAGCGCTCTGGCTATCATTCGTTTGTCTGGAGAAAAATCCATCGAAATAGCCGATTCAATCTTTACTGGAGCGAAACTGGCTAATGCGCCGTCTCATACCGTCCATTATGGCTGGATAACAGATGAAGACAATGTGATAGATGAAGTAATGGTGTCTGTATTCCGAGCACCAAAAACATTTACCACAGAAGACAGTATCGAAATATCGTGCCACGGTTCTACCCATATCGTCAAAGAGATCCTCAATGTTGCCGTCAAAAAGGGCGCTCGCCTTGCATATCCAGGAGAATTCACCCAACGTGCTTTCCTAAACGGAAGGATAGATTTGGCGCAAGCCGAAGCCGTTGGCGACTTAATCGCTGCCGAAAACAAAGCCTCCCACGATATCGCTCTCAACCAAATGCGTGGAGGTATCAGTTCCGAATTGGCAGAACTACGTGAAGATTTGGTCAATTTTACCGCGTTAATGGAATTAGAATTGGATTTTTCGGAGGAAGATGTAGAATTTGCCGACCGTACACAACTGAATGATTTAATCCAAAATCTAAAAGTAAAAATTCAAAGCTTAGTAGCGAGTTTTGAATATGGAAATGCTATCAAAAATGGCGTACCAGTAGCCATAATCGGCAAGCCCAATGCCGGAAAATCGACGTTACTGAATGCGCTACTAAAAGAAGAAAGAGCTATCGTTTCAGACATTGCAGGCACGACAAGAGACGTTATCGAAGAGGCGATAACTATCGAAGGGATTACGTTTAGATTTATAGACACCGCCGGTATCCGCAATACGGAAGACACCATAGAAGCGATAGGCGTGGAACGTGCCAAAGAAAAGGTGCAACAAGCCAAAGTTGTCATTCATCTATACGAAGAAAGCGATGACTTGTTGGAGGAATTGGCCGAAAGTCTGGAGGATAAAATTGTATTTAATCTACGGAGCAAATATGATACTATTAATACAGGGAATGAATTACCGATTGTAAACTATCCATTTCCCATTAACTATTCATTTCCTATTTCAGTAAAAACGGGTCACAACCTCGACAAACTTACCAATGAATTAGTAGCACATTTCAACAATGAAGATGCAGCTCAGTCAGTAATCATCACTAATATCCGTCACAAAGAAGCTTTGGAAAAATCTTTGTCAGCACTACAAGAAGTGGAACAAGGCATGCAAATGGGATTAAGTGGCGATTTGCTGTCTCTACACCTGAAAGATGCGTTATATCATCTGGGATCCATCACAGGAAAGATAGATGTGGATACAGATATTTTGGGAGCGATATTTGGAAAGTTTTGCATCGGAAAGTAGTTATCCTTCTTTTATTTGCTAACTACCTACTATTGTTAGGTTTATAGGTTCACTTTCTTCTCTTATTTGTTGCCCAATTGCACTTTATTGCTTATTTTTGTTGCCCAGTTGTTGCTCAAACAACAAATTTGTTGCCCAAAGGCACAAATTGAAAGGTACTGGTGAAATGATGCACCAATCAGCACCACCGAGCAACATCAGGCACTAATAAGCACCAAATGAGTAGTAATATTAAAATTCCGAAATTCTGTCAATATTGTGGTCAGGCATTTGTTGCCCAAACCACAACAACACGGTATTGCTCAAAAACTTGTAATTCTCGACACTACAAGCAAATTAAGAGAGAGGAAAAAGTTCAAGCTACTCTAAAGGAGCAAATCAAATCCGTTACTTCTGCAAATTCCGAAAACTTGCAAAGTCTGCAAAGTCTGCCAATTCAAACAGGCAATTTTATCAATCTTAGAGATAAAGAGTTTTTGAGCGTTCAAGAAGCTGCCATTTTATTAGGTGCAAGCAGATGGACAATTCAACGAATGATTCAAAGAGAAGACATAAAAGCAGGTAAGCTGGGCAGAAGAACCATTATACCACGTTCCGAAATTGATAATCTTTTTAACTGATGAGCAATGAAAATAACATTAAGACAACGCAAAAAGGGTAACAAGATTACCCTCTACCTTGACTACTACGACCAAGGCAAACGAGAGTATGAGCATTTAGGTTTATATCTCACACCCGAACCCGACAAAGGAAGTCTAACCAAAGCCCAAAAGGACGAGAACAAAAAAATCCTTGAATTGGCAGAGAGCATCCGAAGCAAAAGACATTTAGAAGTTCAAAACAGTATCTACGGTTTCCGAGATAAAGAGAAATTGAAAGGCAGTTTCTTTGAGTTTTTTGATGCACTAACCGAAAAGAAAAAAGCCAGTTTGGGTAATTATGGCAATTGGAATGCTGTTCGTATTCTGATAAAAGCATACAATCCTAAAGATGTAACCTTTGAGCGATTAGATAAAGAATGGGTTGAAGGGTTTAAAGATTACCTGGACTATGAAGCTAAAACCAAAACTGGTGACGGAATTTCACTCAATACAAAATACAGCTATTTCAACAAATTGAGAGCTGCTCTCAAACAGGCATTAAAAGAGGGCTTAATCAAATTCAATCCTGCGGAGCAAGTAGAACCATTCCCACAGGATGATGTAGAACGTGAATTTTTAACCCTTGAAGAATTACAGAAGTTAGCCAACACCCATTGCCGAAATGAAACGTTAAAGCGTATGTTCATTTTTTCTTGTTTGACTGGTTTAAGATGGTCGGATATTGAGAAGCTAAAATGGTCAGAAATTCAGCACTCTGATAATTTAGGCTACTTCATTCGTTTTCGTCAACAAAAAACCAACGGAGCAGAAACCTTACCTATTGCCGAAGAAGCAAGAGAATTATTAGGCGAACAAAAAGAACCAAAAGAAAAGGTATTTACAGGGCTTAAATATGGCAACTGGAACAAAACCTATTTAAAGGATTGGTTAATTGATGCAGGCATCAATAAGCACATCACTTTCCACTGTGCCCGTCATACTTACGCTACGCTTCAGTTGACTTTAGGCACAGACATTTACACCGTTTCAAAATTATTAGGGCATAAAAACCTCTCTACTACCGAGATATACGCAAAGGTTATCAACGAGAAAAAGGTGGAAGCTGCCAACAAAATCAAAATCAAATTATAAAAACATTCGGATATGGAGCAAGTAATCGAACACGAAAGAGAAGTTTATTTAGTTGAAGAATTAGAACTTCGAGTAATTATGGAGGCAGACAGTTATAAACGTAATTGTGATGATCTCTGGGAGCAATACAAATTTGACCCTGACTATTTCAACCGCTTTATGGTCGGACCATTAATGAGTGAGTTTATGCAAACCATTTACACTCGTTCAAAACCCTTGAATAATAATGAAATCAACAAATGGCTAACCATTTCTTTGAGCCAATTTAAAACCCATACACCACAGCTTCGCAAGGAAACAATGAAAGAATTGTTTTGGAAGCAATACTGGTATCCCAACGTAGAACCAAAACCATATACCACAATGGGCGATTTTTACGAAAAGTATTTCGGTCACGTATTCAAATGGTATGAGAAACATTTCCACCTATTCCAAGAAGCCACAGAACAAGCCCTGCAAGACTTTAAAAAAGGCTATATGGGTTCATTTGCTGACTTCTCTATTCAAGCCCAACAAGAGCCTAAAGACAAACTAAAAACCAATCTTACTGTCAAAGAAATAGCCTATTTATTCAGAGCCTTGTATGATGAAGGTATCATTGAAGCAAAACACAAAACCGATATTTTCAACTTCATAGCTGAGAGCTTTTCATCCAAGCAAAAAGAAGATGTGAGTGCCAACTCTATCAAGAACGCTTTTGATGTTCCAGACTTTAATGCAGTTGATTTTTGGCAGGGAAAATT
The DNA here is from genome assembly GCA_964399855.1 of uncultured Aureispira sp. Taxonomy (GTDB): domain Bacteria; phylum Bacteroidota; class Bacteroidia; order Chitinophagales; family Saprospiraceae; genus OLB9. The sequence goes on from CAYNSF010000001.1 coordinate 226,289, forward strand.
CATTCATTTAATGCAAAAAGCAAAAAAAGATAAAGAAAAATAAACAACCTAAATAACTGATAATAAACACAATAACATAGGGTTGCACAACCCTATGCAACTACCATAGCACCCATATAGTGCCTTGTTTTGCTTCCGTAATCATAAAAATATACAATGATGGAAGTAAATCAAATTCTCGAAAAGCTAAGTCAATTAGAACTAAAAATTGACGAGCAAAACCTACTTCAAAAAGAAGTACTCAATTTTAATGATGCCTGCAAGTATCTTGACATCAGTGCATCACATCTCTACAAGCTAACCTCTCAAAAGCAAATCCCACACTTTTGCCCACAGGGAAAAAAGCTCTATTTCAACCGACAAGAAATAGACGAATGGTTAATGCGTAATAAGCAGGAAACTTCAGAGGACATCGAAACGGCAGCAGCTAATTATTTAATCAGAAACAAACGTAAATAATTATGAGCTTTTATAGATTTTCCGAAGAAGAGGTTCAAGAAATCAAACAGCGTTTAGATGCCTTGACCACAGAAGTACGCAACAAGCAAAGAACAGAACCCGACCAAGTTTGGTATGATAATCAGGAGTTCCTCCAGATTATGAATATAAGCAAGCGTACCGCAGCTTATTGGCGTACTGAAAATGTAATAGCGTACTGTCAGGTAGGTAATAAAATCTACTACCGTCTATCCGACATTATGGATCTACTCGAAAAGAGTATTGTACCTGCAAAATTTACCAACCTTAATTTTTCTACTGATGACAACAATAACGACTTATAAAAATTTCAATATACCTATTGAGGACGTTTCACTTTCCTCAATAATTTCTAATATCAAAACAGGCATTTACCACGATAGCATAAATGCTATTCGTATGGCTAAAGGTATGGGTAAACCCGAAAGAGCCGACCAACTCAAAAAAGAGCTTTTGGCGTTCACGCCTTCAGCTACTTTTAAAGACGGCAGAAAAAAAGAATTACTCACCGCTTACAGCGGTTGCGTTCATCTTGATTTTGACAAACTTACACCAGAGGAATTACAACAGGCTTTTGACCTTGCGGTCAAAATACCTTTTACTTATGCTTGTTTCACAAGCCCAAGTGGTGATGGCTTAAAAGTGTTTATCAAAGTAAATACAGACCACGACACCCACGAGCAAGCCTACAAGCAAGTCCAAGCCTATTATGAAAAGGAAATAAGTATTGAAGCCGACCCAAAATGTAAAGACATTACAAGGCTTTGTTTTGTGTCTGACGACACAAACGCCTTTTTAAATGAAAGTGCAAGCACTTTTAAAATTACTTTACAGGATCAAGCTCCTTTAAGCGAACCTCTTTTTGAGCAAGCTCAAAATTCGGTTAACACCGTTTTTGATGAATGTGTTAGTTTCACTAACAACATTCTGACATACAATAATGGAAACCGCAACAATTATTTATATCAGTTAGCTTGTAATTGCAATCGTAGAGGTATTCCACACCCAGAGGCAGAAAATTTGATTACATCAAATTTCTACCACGAAAACCAAAGCGAAATACGCAAATCAATTGAAAGTGCCTATCAAAATAATGTAGCAGAGTTTGGCAAGTTTGCAAACCTTGCAGGTTCGCAAAAAAAGGAAATCACAAACGACCAAACAGAAGATTACCTCAAAACAACGCCTACCATTCCAATAGAAGCAATCAATTTAATGCCCGATTTATTTCGTGAAGGTGCAAGAGCTTTTGATAACGACCCACGCAAAAGAGATGTTTTCTTAACCAGTGCCTTATGTATTATAAGTGGTTGTTTGCCTGATGTGCAAGGCGTTTATCATCAAGAAAGAGTGTATCCGCATTTGTTTTCTTTCATCATTGCTCCAGCTGCAAGCGGAAAGGGTGTATTGAAAAACGCAAAAAGATTAGGCGATAAAATCCACGAAAGAATGGTGGAAAGCAGTAAGCAAGCCAAAGACCAACACGAAAACGAAATGGTAGAATACAAAGCCCAATTAAGCAAACGTAAGAAAGATGACCCAATACCCGAAAAACCACAAGAACCTGCCTTTAAATTGCTTTTCATTCCAGCCGATTGCAGTCAGGCAATGATGATGCAAATTCTACAAGACAATGATGGCAAAGGTATTATTTGCGAAACAGAAGCAGATGCAATGAGTGGAGCAAACAAGCAAGATTGGGGCAATTATTCACACATAATGAGAGCCGCTTTTCATCACGAAAAAATATCAGCAGCAAGAAAAACCAACCGTGAACTTTTAGAAATAAAACACCCACAACTGGCGGTGGCCTTGTCAGGCACACCTGCCCAAGTGCCTAAGCTAATCGCTTCGGCAGAAGATGGTTTATTTAGTCGGTTTTTTTTCTATGCGTTTAAAAATGAAATCGTTTGGCAAGACCCATCACCAAGACCAGGCGGAATAGTTTACAACGACCACTTTGAAGCATTATCAAACGAAGTACTCAAGATTGTTGATTTTCTAAACCAGTACCCAACCGAAGTATTTTTAACACAGAACCAATGGAATAAACTCAATCAAGTTTTTTTCGACCAGCTCAAAAACGTAGTAATTTTTACAGGCGAAGATGCTGCAAGTGTGGTATTTCGTTTAGGCTTAATTCTGTACCGCTTCTGTATGATTTTCACTTCCTTACGGAAGTTTGAAAATGGCGATTGCTCAAAAGATGTAACCTGTACAGATGATGACTTTGAAGCATCTTTGATGCTTTCAGAAGTCTATTTGCAACATAGTCTTTTAATGTTCAACAATCTGGAAGAAAACAAAGACCCTATTCTTTACAAGATGCCAAATAACAAAAAACAGCTTTTAGACCAGTTACCGCAAGAGTTTCAACGAAAAGAAGCAGTTGCTATTGGTAAAAAGTTAGGCTTATCCGAGAGGTCGGTAGATGATTTTCTAAACAACTCTGTACCAATGCTTTTAGAAAAGCCAAAGACAGGGCATTATCGAAAGGTTAATTAATGTTGAAAAGTCCCTCATAGTTTTTTGTTCGTTTTTCTTTTGTTTGTTGTACATTTGTCAATAATCAACAAATTGATTTATAACAAACAGAAGTAATGAACAAATTCGGGGATTTAATTAGAAACACGAGAGAAGAAAAAGAACTTTTACTTCGGCATATTGCGGCTGAATTAGATGTTGATACAGCTCTTGTAAGTAAAATTGAAAGAGGAGAAAAAACCGCAAAACGTGAACACGTTTTAGCTCTTGCTCAGCTATTCAGCATTGACCCGGAGGAATTGATTGCCTTATGGTTAGCAGACCAAGTAAGTGAATTGGTAGAAAATGAAGAACAGGCATTGCAAGCCTTGAAAATTGCGGAAAAAGAAATAATAAATACTAAAAGTAAATCTATCTAATGCAAATATTTTTTTATCATAAACCTAATAGGTCAGTAGAACCAGTTACTGACAAAACAGCTAATAAAAAAGCTAAAGATATTTTAGATGATTTCTATCAAAATAGAGTAAAACTTAATATTCCATCACAGTTTATTGAAAATTGGGAAAAAGTTGCATTATATCATCCTAAAGGTGATTTAGAAAAGGCTAATTCTATATTGATAGAACCTGAAAATGGTGCATATACACTAAAGAATAAAATTAATGACCTTACAGGGAAAGAATGGATAAAATTCACTTGTAGTTGGTTTATTTTTAATGCTATAAAAGAAGATATAAAGCAAGAGAAAGCTCTTGACCCTAATTCAGAAACACATCCAGCGACATACTCGCCTACAATGATTTCAGATTTTATTTCTTTTTTCACAAAAGAAGGAGATAATGTTTTAGATCCATTTATGGGTATAGGTAGTACAGCTGAGGCTTGTAAAAGAACTGGGAGAATTGCATATGGCACAGAGTTAAACCCCAAATACCATAGCATAGCAATTAGAAGAGATGAAAAATTTGAAAAAAATATAATCAATGGAGATGCAAAATTAATAGACACGTATGGTTTTCCTCAAATTGACTTTTCAATCAGCTCACCTCCTTATTGGGATATATTAAATAGAAGCACAGGAGATTTTAAAAAAGTTAGAGATAAAAAGCAATTAGATACAAAGTATTCTGAACATAACCTTGATTTAGGCAATATTGATGATTATGACGAATTTATAAAGTCTTGTGCGGAGGTTTATGTGAAAATGTATAATATTTTACGAAAGGGTGCTCATATAGTAATAATTATCAAAAATGTTAAAAAAGATGGGAAATTTTATCCTTTAGCTTGGGATTTAGCAAAAGAACTAAGCACTTTATATGAATTAAAAGACGAAAAGATATGGATACAAGATAAGATAGGATTAGCACCATATGGTTACCCTTTTTCTTGGACAAGCAATATTTTACACCATTATTGTTTAATACTTAAAAAAGCGTAATGTATATGGAAACAGAAAAACTAACAAATTTTATAGATGACATAGTTTTTGTCGATTCTATCAAAAGAAATAAAAAATATGACAGGGTTTCGAAATTGCATAAGTATTGGTCACGTAAACCTTGGTATCTTATAGAAAAATCTATACTTGATTACAGTAAAAAAGGTGATTTAGTATTAGACCCTTTTATTGGCTCAGGTACAGTGGCATTAGAATCATTACTTAATAATCGTAAGGCTGTAGGATATGATTTAAATCCATTTGCTTGTTTTTTATCAAATGAATTAGTTAGCAATATTGATTTTGACATTAACTTATTCAATGAAGAATTACTTTGTATTGAGCAGTTTCTGAAGGAAATTGTTTTACCCTTATATGCTGTTAACAAAAGCAACAATTTACTATTTAACGAAAATCACTATATACTATACTGGTATTCAGGAACAAAATACCCAAAAGATCATAATTGTATTTTAACAGATGTAAACTTTAAAGAAAGAATTAAAAGCACAATTGACAATGATATTTTAACCAAAGAGTTTGGTTTAAAAGGGAATGTGCCATCAAATGAATTTCCAAAAGAGTTCTATAAAGATCGGTTTAGCTACAAAGGTTATTCTAAAGTAAGTGATTTTTATTCATCTCGTAATCTGTCAGCTCTGTCTTCTTTACATAACCACCTTAAAGAATCAAAATACAATTACAAAAATTTATTTCTAATAGCTTTTACTAACACTGTTTTACACGTAAGCGTTTTGAAGGGTACTAATGTAAGACCTTTAGGTGTTAACAATTATTGGATTCCAGATGATAACATACAAGAAAATGTTGTTTGGAGGTATTTGGATAGAGCTAAAAATGTCGCTATCGCAAAAACCACGATAAAAGAAAGATGGACAGAAAAAAATAAACCCAAAATCCTTAAACCTGAAATCTTAAATAAATCTTCTTTAAATCTAAATGAATTTAAAGATGATACAGTGGATTACATAATAACCGACCCGCCTTATGGTGATGTTATTCAATATTCAGAGTTATCCTTTATTTGGAATAGTTGGCTGGATTTAGTCTATGAAAATAAAAATGAGGTTATTATAAATCCTAAACAAGAAAAGGATTCGTCAGATTTTCTTGATTCAATAAAGGTATTTATAGAAAACAGTTATAGAGTTCTGAAAAAAGAAAGCAAATTCACTTTATGTTTCCAAAATAAAAATATTGACATTTGGTATTCAATTTTAGTATTAATTAAAGAAGCTGGTTTTTCTCTGTTTGACATTAAGGTATATGAAACAGTTGGTAGTACTTATAACCAAAACTGGGCAAAATTCTCACCTAAAAACGACCTTTATGTTACATTCATCAAGTCAAATAATATTGTAAATCAAAATGATTTTCCAATCGATTATTTAGAACTTATAAGTGAGGTAAAAACAAATCTCAAAGAATTAAAAAATGTTTCTACAGCTGTAATATTTGATGTTTTCGTTTGTACTGTTATAGATAAACTCTTCAATGGCTATAATATCAAGGGTCTTAAAGGATTAACCTTAAAAAAACTTGTTGAAAAATTTGAAGTAGTTTAAAGTATGGAATTGACTAAAGAAAATATCATTAATATTTTTAAAAATAATTTCAAATGTGAGGTTATAACCACTGAATTAGGCAAAGGCTTCAAGTTAAGCCCTTATCAGGCATTTATTTTTTGTTCCATCACTGGCTCAGGTTATTTAGACAACCCCATAATGCCTTTTACCCCCAAAGGCTTACTAAAAGTTTTTTATAATGCAATGCATTATAATTTCGTTACAGGACTTTTTGACAATACAAATTTAAAACACACACCATATAGTTTAAATCAAGTATATCCTTTTTTATTTAGGGATGATTATAAAGTAATAATTCCTATAGAGTTCAATTCTGATATTGAATTACAAGATTTTCTATTTGAAAAGATTAGTACTGTTTCAAATCCAACTCAATATATAATAATGCGTGTTGAAACATCTAAAAAAGGCAATGGATTAGAGCCATTTATGGAATATTTGGCTAATACTTATTTTGTCAATAAAGGTTTTATTTGTGAAAATCAAATACCACTTTCTCACACCTTAGGCTCTCCAGATTTTGGTGGTTATGGTATTCCTGAAGTTCTAATGGTGTTATCTAAATATGGTGTTCATTTTACTGGTTTAAATATTATTGAATTATCAATGTTGAGATTCAACAAAAATAAGAATGTAGCCAATGATATATTTTCTGACGATTTGATTGTTGGTGAAGCTAAAACGAGTACAACTATTATGGAAAAACAGCTAAACAAGTATTTAGCGTCCAAACTATTTAATTATGGGATTGAAATGCATCCATCAAAACCTAATGCCTCAAACGATACATTCGGTTTATTGAATATTGATAGTAAATCTTATTTACAATATACCAAACCTAAATTAAAAAGTGTAATAATTGATGTTAAGCAACAATCTGAATACAAAGATTGGTTAAAGACTTACGTTAAACTTTATCTAATTGCTAATCTTTCAAATAATGAATTTCAATCTTTCTACAAGGAAGTTATAGGTAATGCAATTTCAACAAACTCTGACATTTCAAATTTTGTCAGATACTTATCATTTGAGATGATTTTAGATAAACTTAAAGAACTAAATATTATATAATATGGCACAATCGAGTGATGAACTAATAAAGAGAGAAATAATTCAAGCAGTAGGTTCTGTAAGAAATGGCTGTAGGTTAAGGATTTTCCCTGAGGGTAGTAATGATGACCAAAAGTTAGTAATGGATGGTGGTCTAACATTTCAATCAAATTCTGTTTCATATGGATCCTGTGATGCAGGTTGGTTTTATAAAGAAAATGATAAATGGATTCCTTTTATTGGTTTAGAAGGAACTGATGCTTTAAACAGAGGTTCTTCAGGCAATGCACAATATCAAAGATTTCATCACGCATTAGGTGCAGTTAAGGAAGGTTATATAGGAGTTTATTATTTAAGAAAAGGCGACTCTATAATTCAACCTGATTTATATGGTATGGCATATAATGCAAGTGTAACTGAAAAGGGGATTTATCTTATTGTTGATGATTTGCAAGTTATTAATGATCTTCTTGATTTAAGGCTAAAGCCTAACGAATTAGATAAATATATTGATGCTTATTTATTAAAAATGAAAAAGATTTATGATGTTTCTTTTAACCAAAAATATAAAGGCAGTTGGAATACATTTGCTTTGAAGCGTTCTACAATAATAAAATCCAATTATATAATAAAATACGCTGCTCGTATGATAAGAAATTTTACGGATGGTTCTCAACGTGCTGGTCATATTGCGGTAGGTGAAATGTATTTAACTAAGTACTTTTTTCCCAATAAAACATTCTACTACCTTTTTCCTAAAATGACACAAGCTGATATTGATTATTTGGATAAAAATAAAGGAAATGACAAAGAGTGGTATCTATTAAGGAATGAACCAAATGTCACAATAGTACCTATTGATAATGTTATTGGTGTTTCAGATGAAGTTAAAAGGAGTTTAATAAAGATAAAGGATTTACCATCAAAAGGTGATGCATTAACAACGTACAACACCTGTGTTAAAACTATTGTTGATGGGCTAAATAATGGCAGTATTACTATCAAAATGTAAAATAGTTATATGTCAGATTCAGTTAAATTAGATGTAGATGAATCACTCAAATCAAGAGCAAGAGATTTTGCTCTAAAGGTTGTTGATGAAACCTACGATAGGTTTAATTATAATAGAAAAGCGAGATTGGAAAAAATTGCTTGGGGTAAATTGGGCGAAGAAGTTTTTAAAGTTTATTTAAACAACAACGGCATTGCAGTGGATATAGATTACAATATTTATCCAGGCACTGAAAATATTGACAGCACAGATTTTGTTATAAACGATATTACAATAGACTTAAAGGTAGGCACTAAAGATTTTCATAAAAGGCTCTTAGTTGTTAAACAATATTTCGACAATGGGCATCAGTCAGATTATTATGTTGGCTTGAATTTTTACGAAAAAGGTAATGTAGCTATAATTTACGGATATGCTAACAAAGAAGATATAAAAAACGCCTCAGTAGGTAAATGGGACAAAATAAATCCTGTGCTTGATTATACAATTTTATACAAAGATTTAAAACCATTACAAAATTTATTAGAAATACTCAAATCACCGAAAATAAATCCTCCATCATAAACAGTTTATGTATTTATCAAAACTCATCATCAGTAATTACAGGTCTATAAAAGAGCTTTCAATCTCTTTTGAGAAGGGTAAGAACATTATTGTTGGTAAGAATAATGCTGGGAAAAGCAATATCATCAAAGCAATTGATTTAATACTTGGAGAAGGTAGTCCTACTTGGCATAAATCAGAAAATATCACATCTAATGATTTTTTTAACGGTGATACATCTAAGCCTATTTATATATTTTGTGAACTTACAAGAGAGTTTGAAGAAGCATTAAATTATCAAGAAATCTACAAATGCTATGGGTTTAAGTATCACGCTTTTATTACAGAGTGGATAAAGAATGATAAAGGGAAAGCTTTTCCCAAAAAAGAGCCTGTTTTACATTCATTAGATCAAAGCAGTTACGATAATTTCATAAGCTCGTTAGATGCGGTAATGAATATAGGGGAAGATGATGAAGGAATAGATAATCAATATGTAAATCCAAAACTAAAGCATCAAGGTACTTTTGAAGCTGCTTTTGAGGATAAGTTCTGCTTTGCTTTTGGTTTCAGAGCATACAGATTAGAAAACGGCAGATTCCATAAAGAGATAAGATTCTTTTTTAGAGAAGATGAAAACTCCGACTGGATTATGGCCTTTTCTGCACCTGTAAGAAATGAATTATTGCAGAGTGCAATTATACATTCATTTAGAGATCCAGCTAATGAGTTAAGAATTAATCAATGGTCTTGGTTTGGCAAACTTCTTAAAGAGTATATAAAAGCAGATGACCCAGATTTAATAAGTGCCTTTGATATGTTGAAAACAGCATCAAATGGGGTTTTTAAGGATTTACAGGAAGAAATAAATAACTCAAAAGTAAAAATTGCATTTCCTGACACATCAATTTCTTTTCAGTTTAACCCTGACACTAAAATTGATATTTATAAAAGTGCCTTGATTTATGTAAATGATGGTTTCAATAGCTTATTGCAGGATAAAGGCTCGGGCATCCAAAGTGCAGTTATAATTGGATTATACAATTACTACACAAACAATATTGCACACTCTTCATCCTCATTACTTGCGGTAGAAGAACCAGAAATTTATTTACATCCACAAGCAAGAAGAGTTATATCTCATAGAATTGATGATTTTTTACAAGGAAATAAAAACCAGGTAATTATCACAACACACTCAACAGAATTTATTACGTCTGCTCACGAAAATCTAAATATAATATCTGTTCGAAAAGAACCACAAGTAGGTTCTAAAGCCACAAACACAAAGTTTGATACATCTAAAGAAAAACAAATGTTAGTCAAATCTCAAAATGCTGAAATGTTCTTTGCGGATAAGGTGATATTAGTTGAAGGTGGCGATAAATATATTGTCGAAGCTGTAGCTCATTACCTTGGCAAGTATCTTAATCCTGAGTTAGGCGAAAATTGGTTAAATGAACAAAACATATCTGTAATTGCAGTAGGTGGTAAAGGTGAGTTTTCTAAATATGTAAAAAAACTAAATGACCTTAACATCCCAGTTTTTGTTTTAGCTGATTTTGACTTTTTTCTAAGAGGTCTTACAGGTTACTTTTCTGATTTAGGTTATAAAAAAGAGGTGTTAGATGACTTAAATGCTATAAAAAGCAAATTGCAGCTAAATACATTCTCCTTATCTGAAAAAATAATTGGACAAATCAACCTCTTTATTGAAAACTTTAGTGAAACAGGATTAAAAGTAGAAGCCAAAGACATTAAGCGAGCAATTAAAGAAAATGTAATGGCTAAACGTATGTGCCACCTCACAGATGAAAAACAAGATCTAATAAGGCCATATTTGAAAAGATTAGAAAAAATCAATTTATTCATTTTCGAAAATGAACTTGAAAATTATTTCACTGAAGATTGTCAGCAATTTTGTAAAGGCATAAAAGGTAAAGAAGAAAAACCAATTTACATTGTGTCTCAATTGCTATCTGATGATTTATTAATTGACAAATTGATAGATACAACAGAGTATTTGAATTTTTTAAATCACGTTTCGAGCAAGTAAATAACCTATGATAATATATAACACCACAGGAAATAAGTTAGTACAAGTTAAAGAAAAGCCCTTTAAACTTGAACGTGAAATACAATCAATTTTTGAAAGTAACCTTCAAAACATTATGGGTTTGTTGTTTGTCAAATCTGAATTTACAATCAAAAACAAGCGTATTGATACACTTGCTTATGATAAGCAAACCAATGCCTTTATTATTATTGAATACAAGAGAGATAAAAATTATAGTGTAGTTGACCAAGGTTTAACCTACTTAAATCTAATGCTACAGAATAAGGCAGAGTTTATTCTAACATACAATGAAACCTTAAAAGACATATTACATAGTAAAGATGTTGACTGGTCTCAATCAAGAGTCGCTTTTGTTTCTCCAAGTTTTACTGATAACCAAATATCCGCAAGTGATTTCAAAGACTTTGGTATTGAATTATGGGAGATTAAGCAATTTGAAAATAATACAATAAGCATCAATACAATTAAAAAGAGTAGTGGTGCTCCAAGTATCAAACCTTTGTTAGAGAACAGCGACAATCTAAAAGAAGTAAAAGAAAACATCAAGGTTTATACAGAGGAAGACCATTATAATAATGGTTCGGATTACACTATTGAATTATACGAGAAGTTTAAATCTTCAATACTCAACCTTACAGATGGCATAGAAATATTACCACAGAAGTATTATATAGCTTTTAAGAAAGGTTCAAACATTTCAGATATTGAAATTCAAAAGAAGTCATTGAAAATATTCATTAATGCCAAAATAGGCACTCTTGATGACCCAAAAGGGTTAGTGAAAGATGTTTCAAATATTGGGCATAGAGGAAATGGTGATTATCAAGTCCAAATAGAAAACGACAAGGATTTAGAATATATAATGAGTTTAATAAAACAAGTTTTGTAATAATATGGCAAGAAAAAGCAGATATACACCTCTACAAAGAATAGAACGTAACCTTCGGTTTTCGTTCAGCTGTATGCTGTCTTTAATGTTTTCACCCAACCACACAAGGCCATTCAGTTGGTGGGCTATAATTGGCATTATGGCCTTTTTAGCCTTTTCAATGTTTATGTTATCAATATCGCATTAATTTTGTACCTTTGCAAATACACGAATGTGTTAAATATCCAAATGAGAGGATTCAATTATAAAAAATCTGTTCAAGGGTTGAATTTGCTGGCGAATAAAAATGGCGGCACTATCAACAAAATGAAAGCTATAAAGTTAATATGGCTTGCGGATAGATTGCATCTTAGAAAATTTGGCAGAACCATTACAGGTGATGAATATTATGCACTACCCAACGGTCCAGTACCTTCAGCCACTCGTGATGTACTCGAAAATAGCAACTTTATAGAAGACACGGCTACAGATTATGCTTCTGAATATATTTCAGAAATTGACAAATACAATTATAAAGCTATCATTGAAGGTAATTATAAAGTTTTCTCACAATCCGACCTTGATATTTTAAATACAGTTTTTTCGGCATTTGGTCATTTAGATCATTTTGCCCTTTCCGATTTATCTCATTTTTTCCCTGAATGGAAAAAACACGAATCCGCATTGAATAAAAAATTGTCATCACGTTTTCCTATTGAACCCACTGATTTTTTCTTAAATATTGATGAAAAGAGCGGTTTATTTATAGATACGGAGGACAACTTAGATATTTCTAAATCCATATTTGAGGAAAATTCTCGTGTTGTATCTGCTTTATAATGAAACTTCCTACTGATTTATTTTTAAATTCAATTGATGATAGGAAGATATATTATTTTTCAACGAATAAGATAGCTACTACTGAACCCCATTATTTTATCTGCATTAAACGTACTTCACAGGATATTTTAATTATGTCTTGTTGTACCTCACAGTTTGAGACCGTTAGGCGTTTTGTAGAAACAAGGAGTTTACCTATGGAGTCATTGGTTTGGATAAGCCCAGACGAATCCTCAGTAGATAATCCATTTTCAAAAGACACATATGTGAATTGTAATAGTTGTTTTACTTACACTATTGAAGAATTTAGGACAATGTATGATGCTGAAACAGTTTCATATTCAGGTAAAGTTTCAGATAGCCATTATGAGCAAATTTTAATAGGTATTCATAGTAGCCCTTTAGTTGATAATGAAACAAAGGAAATAATTCCTACCCCAGAAACGTTATAATTAATAGGTGTGGCAGAGCCACGAATTTATTAAGTCCCACCCAGCCACCGCACAAAACACGGCTTATGCACTCCCACCGCACAATGCCACCGCTTCAGTGCATACTATGGTACTGCCGCCATTTTTAAACTGTCATACTTTTTGTGTGGGCTGTTCCCA
>CAYNSF010000002.1:0-177912 GCA_964399855.1 uncultured Aureispira sp.
TTGCAAATTACGATTGACGATTCCATCAACCGACAACTAATATTACAACTCCACAAATCTAACAAATCGACAAATCAACAATATAAACTATTTCTTCAGCGCTCTTAAAAAGATACTTAGCCTGAATTCTGTAAGCATGCCTAATCCTGTTTCCAATCCAGAAATAAGGGCGATGGGGATTGCTGTTGCCATGATTAATACTTTGTGAGTAGAAAAAACACCTGCAAAAGCAAATGCTGAACTTAAAATGACGATGTAAATATAACTACGTCGGTTTTTTTGTTTTTTAGTGATTCTATATTCTGTGTATTCGATTTCTCCTTGCCGGAAAGTTAGGTCTAATTCGGTCAGTGTATTGTAAAATTTGAGTCTTTGGCTATATGATATCCACGTAAATAGACCTTTACCAATACAGTATGCCATTAAAACGTAAAGACCTGTACTCAATGCTTTATAGCCTGTGTTGGTCACAAAAAACGTTAAAAACAATGCGAAAAATAGTAGGATCACACCAACTAAAATGTAAAATTTAGCAGTTACGATATCTCCTTTGTAGATGACCTTACATTTTTCTAACACGATAATTTCTATTTGATGATTTGATCAATGATACCATGTTCCACGAGATTTGGTAACGTGACTTTTAATGCCTGATTTTCACTCATGGCTCTTTGTATAGCGAATAAAGCTTCTTTGTTTCTTGCCCAACTTCTTCTTGCAATACCGTTATTTACATCCCAATACAACATACTTTTGATTTTTTTTGCAGCTTGTTTTGTGCCGTCAATGACCATCCCAAATCCACCGTTGATCACTTCTCCCCAACCGACACCACCACCATTGTGCAGTGATACCCACGTTGCTCCTCTAAATGCGTCGCCAACAAAATTATGTACGGCCATATCTGCGGTAAACTGTGATCCGTCATATATATTGGATGTTTCTCGGTAAGGTGAGTCCGTACCTGATACATCGTGATGGTCACGCCCTAAAACGATTGGACCGGAAATAATTCCTTTTTTTATGGCATTGTTGAATGCAAGCGCTATTTTGACCCTTCCTTCTGCATCGGCATACAATATCCTCGATTTGGAGCCAACGACAGGAAGGTTGGTCTTGGCATTTTTTATCCAAAGGATGTTGTCATTGAGCTGACCGCGTATTTCTTCCGGTGCGGTTTTATGTATTTTCTTAAGGATTTTAGCAGCTATTTTATCGGACTTGTAGAGATCTTTCTTTTTGCCGGACAAGCATACCCAACGGAATGGACCAAATCCATAGTCGAAGCAAAGTGGCCCTAAAATATCCTGAACATAAGAAGGATACTTATATTTTTCTTTTTTGTTGTTGATCCAGATATCAGCACCAGCGTCTCCGGCTTCTTTTAAGAATGCGTTGCCATAATCCCAGAAGTACATGCCTTTACTACTCATGGTGTTAAGGGCTTTTACATGGCGTATCAATGATTTTTTTACTTCATCCATAAATTTTGCCTTATCTGTGGACATCAAAACTTGTGCTTCTTCAAATGTATATCCAACAGGGCAATATCCCAAATCGTCAATATTATGTAGAGATGTTTGATCTGAGCCCAACTCAATATGAATATCACTTTGAGCCAAAGCTTCCCAAAGGTCAATGATATTACCGTGATAAACCAATGCGATGGCACTTTTATCGGCCTTAGACGCTTTAATTTTATTGAGTAATAGGCTTAAATCTGTAAAAACATTTTCTTCGAGTATGTACCCGTCTGTGATACGCTGCTGAATAGCGTTTTTATCAACCTCAGCTATGACACCAACACAACCCGTGATCGTTGCAGCAATAGACTGCGCTCCGGACATGCCGCCAAGCCCGGATGTAACATATACAATACCCGCTAAATTGTCCTGACCTAAGCCCATTCTTCTTCCAGCATTGAGCAAGGTGATAGTCGTACCATGAACGATACCTTGTGGGCCGATATACATAAACGAACCTGCGGTCATTTGACCATATTGCGTCACTCCCAAAGCATTGTATTTGTTCCAGTCTTCTTTTTTAGAATAATTAGGTATCATCATTCCGTTGGTAACGACGACTCTTGGAGCGTTTTTATTGGAAGGAAATAGACCAAGCGGATGTCCTGAGTACAACACCAATGTTTGTTTATCCGTCATCTCGGCAAGGTACTTCATCGTGAGTCTATATTGAGCCCAGTTTTGGAATACGGCTCCATTTCCACCATAAGTGATCAGTTCTTCGGGATATTTGGCTACTTTCGGATCGAGATTATTCTGGATCATCAACATGATAGCCGCAGCCTGACTGCATTTGGCGGTATATTGATCTACAGGACGCGCGTACATGTCGTAGTCGGGTAGGTATCTATACATATAAATCCGTCCATATTTTTTGAGCTCGTCATAAAATTCTTTAGCCAGGACATCATGAAGTTGTGGATCGAAGTACCTAAGCGCATTTTGTACCGCCAACTTCATTTCATCTTTGTTCAATACACCTTGTATGTTCCTCTTAGGCGCATGAGGAAAAAGTTTGTTTGGTTTTTTGATTGCCGGCAGGGTAGTTGGGATTCCCTCGACGAGCTTTACTGAAAATTCGGATTGAGGCATAAAAACTTAATTTAAGGGTAAAGATAAGGGATTTTTTTAAATTACGATTAACGAATTTTTGTTTTTGGCGGTTGGGTTGTTGGCTTATATGCTTCATTACCTCTGACTACCTAAAGCGCCATATAGCTAACAACTTAGGTTTTAACGCTTATAATATCTTCGGGTTTAAATAAATTTCAAATCATTGTTTCATTTTATTGTATGTTATTTAACAGGAATTAATGTTTTTATGTATGTGTTTTTTTGTTGAATAATAAATAATGAAAATTAATATGTGAAAAAATATTGAATAAAAGTTGACAACATATTAGTTGATGCTTTATCTTTGTTGTGATATCTTTATTTTATAATCGGGTAATATGATGAAACGAACTGGGTAGAGGTATCCCTTGATAGAAGAATATTGCTGTAAGTGAAGTGTAAAAGGGATAAAAAGATCCAGAAATTAATGGAGTTTATTATAGTTTGATAACTTGCCGAACCATGGCGGTTGGTTGTTTTACAATAATGAATGTTTAGCTTAATTTCACTAAATTATCCTCAATTTTTTTGATATGTTTCAAAGAAATCCCTTTTTTGTTAAAAGGAAACAACAAGGCAAGATGATATACGTATCTAAATTTGTCAAAATATAATAAATAAATTATTTAGTAAGGACTTTGCAAAAAGTATGCAAAGTCCTTACTTCTAAAAAGATGTATTATGAAATATTTAACATTAAATTTAGTATATATATTCATGTTTTATTTTGCTTTACAACTTAGTAGTCAAAATAAAGATTGGAATCTGATAGTAGAGAATGAAACAAATACGTATTTTGCAACTAAAGTGATAGAGACTGATTCATTTTATTTTATTACTGGTAGGGCAGGGATTAAGAACTATGGTTTTTCTGTAATCAAGGTTGATAAGCGTAATGGTTCGACACTAACTTCCGCTCATTACGAGGAAAAGGATGTAAATATGGATTCAGATTATAGTAGTGAATGGTATTTAGATGGAAATAATCTTTTATTTCCACAAGTAACATGGAGATTACCTGCATATATCAACCTATTTAGTGTAAATGTTCACACGTTGGAGATTGAAAAAACAGTTGAGATACCCGTACCGGATGATAGAAGTATGCATAGTATGCGTATTTATGATTTTAAAAAAATTGAGGGCCATTATTATATTTTGGGGCTTTGTATAATAGGCGATTTTGGAGTTTCTGATAATGAAGTTTATCCATTAATTATCAAGTACAGTCCAATTACTAAGGAACACAAGGTGATTTTATTGGGAGAAGGTAATGATAGATATGGCTTGCACAGAATGATAGGATTGAACGGTAATATATATGTATTTGCTTCTGAAGCAAATGAAAACTATATAGCAGAAGCGAAGCAAGTGATTTATTGTCTCGATCTTGAGGGAAATGAGCTTTGGAAACATGTCACTCCAAGTATGAGTCCTATTTACAGTGTTAAAGATGTATATCCACTCAATGAGCGTGAAGTCTTATTGGCTTCTTATGATAGTAGATTTACTTATTCCGATCGTAGAGTGTTGTCTCGATGGACGATAACCCGATATGATTTAGAGTTGAATAAAGAAATTTGGTCAACCTATTGGGATGAACCAAGGAAACTGTTTATTGGATACGCTAAAATTGTACCTACAAAAGAATCTGGTGAATATCTATTGGCGTGCAATGATGAAGTAAGTACAGATACAGAGGATTATTCTACGGGTAAAGTGGTACGGTTTACGGACGAAGGACAAAGGATTTGGCAAAAGACCTACTTCTACAATAACTCAAAGTGGGCATTGATAAATGATTTTGGTGGTATAATACCCACTTCTGATGGAAACTATCTGATAGTAGGCTGGGTCAACTGGGGAGGAGGTTTTCCATGGTTGGTCAAAATCGATGATGACGGTAATGTATTACCTATTGATACGACTACCTCTGTGCAGGATATACAGGGTGAGCCTGGACAAGGAGCAAGCGTGGAGGTCTATCCAAGCCCAGCTACGGATGTACTAAATATCCATATAGCAGGTGCTGAGCATACGGCAGGATATCAGGCGATTGTAACAGGGGCTGATGGTAAGATTCTGTCGGAGTACGAGATTACGGGACAGTCAGCAACATTCGATGTCAGTAGTTATGTTCCGGGTATCTATACGGTGCAGATAAAACAACAAGGCAAGATGATATACGTATCTAAATTTGTCAAAATATAATAAATAAATTATTTAGTAAGGACTTTGCAAAAAGTATGCAAAGTCCTTACTTCTAAAAAGATGTATTATGAAATATTTAACATTAAATTTAGTATATATATTCATGTTTTATTTTGCTTTACAACTTAGTAGTCAAAATAAAGATTGGAATCTGATAGTAGAGAATGAAACAAATACGTATTTTGCAACTAAAGTGATAGAGACTGATTCATTTTATTTTATTACTGGTAGGGCAGGGATTAAGAACTATGGTTTTTCTGTAATCAAGGTTGATAAGCGTAATGGTTCGACACTAACTTCCGCTCATTACGAGGAAAAGGATGTAAATATGGATTCAGATTATAGTAGTGAATGGTATTTAGATGGAAATAATCTTTTATTTCCACAAGTAACATGGAGATTACCTGCATATATCAACCTATTTAGTGTAAATGTTCACACGTTGGAGATTGAAAAAACAGTTGAGATACCCGTACCGGATGATAGAAGTATGCATAGTATGCGTATTTATGATTTTAAAAAAATTGAGGGCCATTATTATATTTTGGGGCTTTGTATAATAGGCGATTTTGGAGTTTCTGATAATGAAGTTTATCCATTAATTATCAAGTACAGTCCAATTACTAAGGAACACAAGGTGATTTTATTGGGAGAAGGTAATGATAGATATGGCTTGCACAGAATGATAGGATTGAACGGTAATATATATGTATTTGCTTCTGAAGCAAATGAAAACTATATAGCAGAAGCGAAGCAAGTGATTTATTGTCTCGATCTTGAGGGAAATGAGCTTTGGAAACATGTCACTCCAAGTATGAGTCCTATTTACAGTGTTAAAGATGTATATCCACTCAATGAGCGTGAAGTCTTATTGGCTTCTTATGATAGTAGATTTACTTATTCCGATCGTAGAGTGTTGTCTCGATGGACGATAACCCGATATGATTTAGAGTTGAATAAAGAAATTTGGTCAACCTATTGGGATGAACCAAGGAAACTGTTTATTGGATACGCTAAAATTGTACCTACAAAAGAATCTGGTGAATATCTATTGGCGTGCAATGATGAAGTAAGTACAGATACAGAGGATTATTCTACGGGTAAAGTGGTACGGTTTACGGACGAAGGACAAAGGATTTGGCAAAAGACCTACTTCTACAATAACTCAAAGTGGGCATTGATAAATGATTTTGGTGGTATAATACCCACTTCTGATGGAAACTATCTGATAGTAGGCTGGGTCAACTGGGGAGGAGGTTTTCCATGGTTGGTCAAAATCGATGATGACGGTAATGTATTACCTATTGATACGACTACTTCTGTGCAGGATACACATATTGAGTTCGGTCAAGGATCATCAGTGGAGATCTACCCGAATCCGGTTACGGATTTGCTGTATATCCAAATAGCAGGTGCTGAGCATACGGTAGGATATCAGGCGAAAGTGACGGGGGCAGACGGTAAGACTGTATCTGATTTTGAGATTACGGATCAGTCAGCAACAGTCGATGTTAGTAGCTATGCGCCGGGTATCTATACGGTGCAGGTCAGACAGCAGGACAAAATGGTATATGTTACTAAATTTGTGAAGATGTAATAAGAATGCTGTTGGGACAATGCACAAATGTGTGTTGTCCTAATTTTTTTTAAATTTATATTTTGATGATTTTGTTATTTGTTGAAATATTCGTTGGCATTATCCTTTATTTTCACAACTGAATAGACAGGCAAAAGAATGGAATCTGGTATTCATTACCCTTACACCAATCAGCCATTCAATAATTTCACAAAAAATCGTACCTTTGCATTCGAATCAATAATGTGTTGTGGAGCAAAAAATCAATCAGAAGATAGGTGTTCTTGGTGGTGGACAGTTGGGAAAGATGTTGTGTCAGGCAGGAAGTAAGATGGGCTTGAATATACATATCATGGAGAAAGATGAGACTTTTCCGGCTTGGAGTGTATGCCCAAATTTCACGAAAGGCAATATTACTTCTTATGACGATGTCATGGCTTTTGGTAAAGAAATGGATATCATAACTATCGAAATTGAAAATGTGAATTTAGAAGCATTGGAGGCTTTGCGAAAAATGGGCAAAAAAGTATATCCATCTCCGGCAGCACTCAATATTATCAAGGATAAAGGAAAGCAAAAGATATTCTACGAGGGTATGGGTTTTCCTGCTTCCGAATTTACAGTTTATAAGCATATAGACGATATACAGCATGATATCCAACAGGGCATTTTGTCTTATCCGTTTGTACAAAAGCTGAGAACCGAAGGATATGACGGGAAAGGTGTACAAGTCGTTCGCAGTGTTGATGACGAATTGTTTGACAGTGAAAGTATCGTCGAGAGTCTTGTTGATATAGAAAAGGAAATAGCGGTCATTGTTGCCAGAAATCCATCAGGACAATGTGTTGCTTATCCTGTCGTGGAAATGCACTTTCATCCAGAGGCTAATCTCGTCGAGTATCTATTTAGTCCGTCGAATATCAGTGCAGCTCAGCAACAAGAGGCATCATCATTGGCTATTAGTGTTGCAGAAAAATTGGATGTGATTGGTTTGTTGGCTGTTGAAATGTTTGTGGATAAACAAGGTCGTATCTTAGTCAATGAAGTAGCTCCAAGACCGCATAATTCTGGTCATCATACGATAGAGGCTTGTTATGTTTCTCAGTTTGAAATGCACCTGCGTGCGTTATTGGATTTGCCATTGACTGGAACGGAACAGTTTTTGCCAGCTGTGATGATAAACCTTTTAGGAGAAGAGGGACATAGTGGCAATGCGGTTTATACGAATATCGAAGAGGTTTTGTCTATGACTGGTGTAAATGTTCACATATATGGAAAGAAAGAAACCCGACCTTTCCGAAAAATGGGACATGTTACCATTGTGGACAGTTCTATAGAAAAGGCGATAGAAAAGGCATTGAAGGTACGTGGGAAGTTGAAAGTTGTCGGTTGATGGTTGACAGATGATAGATGATAGATGACAATTGACAGATGACAGTTGAGAATTGAGAATTGAGAATTGAGAATTGAGAATTGAAAGTTGAGAATTCGTAACTCATAATTCATAATTCATAACTCATAATTAATAATTAAATAAAATATGGAAAGACAACCTTTAGTAAGTATAATCATGGGTTCTGATTCGGATTTGCCGGTAATGCAGCAAGCGGCTGATATGTTGGATTATTTTGAAATCCCTTATGAAATGACGATTGTTTCAGCGCATAGGACACCAGAACGAATGTTTGAATTTGCAAGTCAGGCTGCTGGTCGTGGTATCAAAACGATCATTGCTGGTGCTGGTGGAGCAGCGCATTTGCCGGGTATGGTTGCGTCTATCACGGTACTTCCCGTCATTGGCGTGCCTATTAAGTCATCCAATTCGATAGATGGTTGGGATTCTGTATTGTCTATATTGCAGATGCCTGGTGGGATTCCTGTTGCAACTGTAGCATTGAATGGTGCGAAAAACGCCGGAATCTTAGCCGCGTCAATTTTAGCAACGCATGATAGTGAATTATCAGAAAAGTTAGTAGCTTATAAAACGAGCCTTAAAGATGCAGTTTTGGAAAAGGCGAAACGTATGGAGCAGTGAGACAATTGTTAAATAATAGCGTTGCAAATTTATTTGCAAAGAAACGAAAAACCACTAAAGAAAATTTCAACCAAACAAACCAATTTTCCAAGGCTTGTATCGATGTGGTATGTATCTAAAATACTGCTTACTCAGATTTTTATTCAAAAATACGATCCCAAGTTTATATATATCTAAGGCAAGCGTGACCTCAGGATGATTGGCTATCTCGTGCCATGCTTTGGTCATGTCTTCAGACCAATAAATATCATCAAATACGATGATACTCTGTTCATGACAATTTTTAAGTATGGATTCAAAATAGGTTTTCGTCGGTGTTGAAGCATGATGTCCATCTATAAAGGCAAGATCTATAGATTCTAAATGGGTAAGGATATTCGGCAGTGCTTCATGAAATGTGCCATGGATGACCTGAATGTTTTTTGCACCTACTTGTGCATGAATATTTTGAGCAAGGGTACTTATTTCCTTATCACCCTCTATCGTTGTAACTTGAATGTCACTTGCCGATGCCGAAAGATACAAGGACGAAAGCCCAAGAGAAGTGCCAAGTTCAAGAATGTTTTTACATTTGAAATATTCAACTAAAAGGAATAGAATCCGGCAAGTCGTCGTATCAGATAGGGAAGTGGATGCAATATCGGATATTTTCCGCTCAGTCATTTTAAGCGTGTGGCTGCCTGCTCCATGATCCTTAACCTTGATGATATGGTTATTTTTTAATAATTGTGCTCTGATATCTTCAAGCTTAT
The DNA here is from genome assembly GCA_964399855.1 of uncultured Aureispira sp. GTDB lineage: Bacteria > Bacteroidota > Bacteroidia > Chitinophagales > Saprospiraceae > OLB9. The sequence goes on from CAYNSF010000002.1 coordinate 9,211, forward strand.
TATAAATATAATATTCCTTTTTTAAATCAAGTCCGCATTCCAAAAGTTGGTACAAAAAGTCAGATTGTACATTGTACAATGTATTCGCTTTTCGATAGAATGTAAAAAAAGATTTAACCTGATACCATTTCATGGCTCAAAGATATAATCTGTTAGCGCATTTTCGCATTAAAGTTTATCATCATTCGATTTTTTACCATTTTAACCAATTAGGATTATAACACACATTATTAATTGGTATAATGTTTGCCTATTTAATAGAGTATAAATTTTTAAATAAATATGGATTCTAAATTTGTTTTAATATGCTGTAAAGCAACGAATTATATAAACTATATTTTTTAATGTTATTTTTTATTATTTAAATGGATAAAATATTTCAATCGATAATCACAATTAAAGTCAAAAAAATGAGAAAATTTTTCACAATTTTTACGCTTGCATTTTTGAGTATCTCGCTGACAACAAATGCATACTCATCAAACACCAATCAAACTGCATCTTCTGCAACTGCTGGTGTACTTGAAAAATCAGCCAAGCACACATTATCTTTTAAAAAACTTGTTCCTTGGGCAGGCGTTCATTTTATGCCACCATGTCCAGACCCATTGGTTTTTAACCTTGCTCCTGGAGAGTGTGGAGTAGTCATAGATGATTTTGGATATACTTTTCCACCATTTGTGACGACGCCATTGAGTACCAATACGACGATTGTATCTACTGTAATCAATAGTACAAGGTATTGTTCGTCTGGTCAGACGTTGTATCGAAGGGCATTCCAGCATTTAGGTCCGACAGATATGCGCGTTGCATCTATAACTACGGGTATCTACGAATCGGCCAATAATCCATTAGTAAGCTATAATTTCTATACGCTTGGAGGAGATTTATTGGGAAGTTATGTGGCTTCAATACCTGATTATACAAGAGCATTGCATACTTTCAATGTGCCTGCTGGCGTGGATATCATCATACCTGCCGGTTCATCATATATCATGGAAGTTGTAGCTAATGCGCCATATATCAGTAGTTTTAAAATGGGTATGAATGATGCAGGATATGTACCAGGATCTGGAGCGTTGTCTTTAACAGCACCCAATTGTCCATCATCATTCAATCAAGAAATATGGTCAGGTGCTCCAGGAGCATCACCGACTACTGCCGTATTTTATATCACAGGCGTACCGGATACATACAAGTTTGTCAATGTATTGAACGATTATAAAGAAGGGGATTTCTTTCCTATAGGGATTACACCTATGGCTGTCAATATCATTGATGCAAATGGTATCACAGCTACTTGCGCATTCAACATCGTGGTCAATGAGCACGTAAGCGGAAATAGTGCGCTTGCTTGTAATGACTTAGTGCAGATATCTATGGATGATGATTGTGAGGTAGTCGTAACTCCTGACATGTTGCTTGAAGGCAATCACTATGGCTGTTTCAGCAAGTATAAAGTTGAAATCACTGCCAAAAATGGTGCAAATCTTGGAAATACAGTTACCAGAGCCAATATCGGTCAGCAATTAACTACTAAGGTTATTGCTCCAGATGGTAATAGCTGCTGGGGAGAGATATTGATTGAAGACAAAATAGGCCCTCAGTTGGTTTGTGGTAATGTATATGCAAATTGTGAGTCTGATCTCGCTCCGGGTTCTTATTTACCGGAATTGATTCCTATCCTTGCAGATATCTTACCTGCTGATAGAGTGATCGGTACATCTGCATCTGAAAGAAAGGATATAGACATTCAGGTTGGTAACTTCCCAGCTGGAACAACGATTGAAGATTTAGATATATTTATAGATATTACACATAGTGATGTTTCCCATTTGTCGGCGCAAATTACATCGCCAGATGGTACAACAGTGCCTTTATTTTTAGGTTTATCATGTAATGGAAGCAATATTATAGCTACTTTTGATGATGCTGGTACTACGATTAACTGCCAATCTACAGTGATTCCGGCTGTTGCAGGAAGGTTTGTTCCTATAAATGCATTGTCTGTATTTAATGGTCTTCCACTTTCAGGTATTTGGAGAGTTTCGATTTTTGATAATGTAACCGGAATCGGTGGAACGATCAATAACATTCACTTGATATTCAAACAAAGTGGAGCGTATATTCCATTCCCAACAAACCGTGAAGTAAGTAGTGTAAAAGTAGATGATGATACCTATTTAGTAAAAGGTATTGACAACTGTACAGACGCTACAATGATATTTAAGGATGAAGTGATAGAAGAAAATTGTGCTTCAATTTATTCTAAAGTTATCAGAAGATGTTGGACAGGAAGTGATCAAGCAGGAAATTTTGCTGCACCGTGCTGTCAATTGATATATGTATATCGCAATAGCTTGTCAACGATGACTTTCCCACCAAACTATGACGGACTTGGAGATAATCCGGAGGCATTGTCATGTTTTGATTATGGTTCGATTATCCCACCAGTTTCTGTAACGGGTATGCCTACAGGTCATTTCTGTGACAATGTTCAGATCACGGATCCTGTAGATGCAATAATTGATATTTGTGAAAATTCTTATAAAGTCATTAGAACGCATAAAGTGTTGGAGTGGTGTACAGGAAGTGTCATCATCCACAATCAGATCATTAAAGTTATGGACAATGAAGGTCCGGAATTGCAATGTCCTACGGATGTAAGCATATCAACAGATGCAAATTCTTGTGATGCAGTTTATGTTGCGGTAAGACCTGAAATATTGCGTGAGTGTTCAGCAAATCTAACGTATGCATTATCATATAATAGCTATAATGAGGATGATGATGAGTTCATCACTACGGGTGTTGACCAGAGTAGAGGATTGATCAGATCTCTAAATCTTGGTGATAACTGGGTAAAATGGACTGTAACCGATGCTTGTGGTAATTCATCTGAGTGTGTTTATAAAGTGACTGTTATTGATGATGTAAAACCGGCTGTAGTATGTGATCAGCATACTGTCGTTTCAATATCAGGAAATGGCAAAGCCTTGGTTAAAGCAGAATCTTTTGATGACGGCAGCCATGATAATTGCGGTATTCTTGGATTTGCTGCAAGAAAAATGACAGACAGATGTAGATTTGGAACTACTGTATTTACACCTGAGGTAGAGTTTTGTTGTGAAGAAGTCGGTACGACAGTTATGGTAGAGTTTAGAGTGACGGATGTTCATGGCAATACTAATATTTGTATGGTAGAAGTAAAAGTTGAAGATAAATTGCCGCCATATATCACCAAATGTCCTGCTAATATTACGTTGGATTGTATCGTTGACTATAAGGATTTGGATATCACAGGAAGACCAGAGTATGTGGACAATTGTGGTGTAGAAAGGGTCATTCATGAAGACAAAGAAGAGTTAAATAATTGTGGTGAAGGAACGGTAACAAGGACTTGGACTGTATTTGACAAGCAAGGATATCAAAATTCATGTGTACAGATCATCAGCCTTGTCAATCTAAATCCATTCAGAGCAAGTGACATTAACTGGCCGGCACATTACGAGACAGAAAAATGTTATTCGCAGTTGACACCTGAATCATTGCCTGCGGGATACAATAGACCGACATTCAATACTGTAAATTGTGGATTAGTAGCAGCGAGCTACAAAGATCAAGTGTTTAAGTTGATTGACGGTGCTTGTGAAAAAGTCATCAGAACATGGACGGTATTGGATTGGTGTACATACAACGAGAGTAACCCAACATTAGGACAAGGCTGGTATGTATATACTCAAAATATCAAAATCGTCAATAAGACAGCACCTGTGTTTATAGGTTCGAGTGGTTCAGCATTTGATGGATGTACAGATAGGACAATACCTGCTTATGGTAATTGTGACGGAGAGGTAGAAATCAAAATGTACGCAAAAGATGATTGTAACAACAATGCTGAAGATTTGATCTGGCATTATACAGTGTATGCAGAAGACGGCTTAACGCAATTGTATGCAGGTGCGACAAGCACATTTAAGAGAGTCATGCCAATAGGAAAGTATGTCATCAAATGGGTTGTTGAAGATAAATGTGGTAACAAATCTTATTGCACTCAAAAAGTAAATGTGGTAGAAAGTAAGAAGCCGACACCATATTGTATAACGTATCTGACTACGACTACGATGAATTCGGATGGTACTGCCTTGATTTGGGCAAAGGACTTTGATAAAGATTCGTATGATAACTGTACGCCTCAGTCAGCGCTTTGGTTTACGTTCTTCGGAGCGACACCAGTAAGAGACTTGATTGATAGTGAACATTATTTCAAAGGTAACGGTATCCTTGCTACAGAAGCGGAATACAGAGCTGGTGTAGCACAAAGATGGTTGCCAACGATGAATTCATCAGGTAGAATGTTTAGTTGTGCAGATATTCCAAATGGTATTTCTCAACAAATATCATTAGATATGACCGTCACTGACCTTGCAGGCAATCAGGATTATTGTACAGTAGTTATTGTACTTCAGGACAATGCCAATGTTTGTCCGGACAATGCTACTCAGCAAGTAGTAGTGAGTGGTAAAGCAACGCTTAATGGTTCAGGTATGAAGCAAGTAGAAGTTGTTTTGAAAAGTACAAAACCAGAAATGAACAAAACAATTTATACGGACAATAAAGGTCAGTTTGTCCTTGATAAGTTGAATAAAGGTTTTGATTATACAGTTTCGTTATCGGACAACAGCCAGGTATTGAATGGTGTGTCAACGTTGGATCTTGTGATGATACAGCGACATATTTTGGAATTAGAATTGCTTCAAACAGCAGAACAAGTGATCGCCGCTGATGCTGATAATTCTGGAAGGATTTCTGCTTCTGACTTAACCGTAATTAGAAAATTGATATTAGGTGTTACCACACAGTTTCCGAATGGACAACAATCATGGAGATTTATCACAGCAGGACAGACATTTGCTGATAAGAAAGATCCATTCCCATTCAAAGAAACTTATACCTACAATAGCCTGACAGAAAGCAAAGTAGAGCAGAATTTCGTAGGTATCAAAATCGGAGATGTCAACAATACCGTTGATATAGACTTGACAAATTCGTCAACTGAAACCAGAGCAAATAACGCACTGATGCTTACGAGCGATGTACAGCGAAGTGATAATGGTATCATATCAGTTGATGTATTGGCAAGTGAATTTACCGAATTAGCTGGATACCAGTTTACTATGGAATTTAATGCGGAAGCTTATGAATTGGCGGATATCGTATATGCACTACCTGGTATGAGTGAAAGCAATTTTGGTATGAATAGAATGGATGCAGGTATTATCACAACAAGCTGGCACAAGGAAAACCCAATTGCGTTAGCTAAAGATGCTGTGTTATTTACATTGAAATTTAAGTCGAAAACACCAAGTACAAGCAGCGATATCGTGAAAATATCTTCTAAAGTAACGCCTGCTGTAGCTTTTGATCAAGAACTTAAAGCTAAGGATATTAGATTAATACAAAGATCGGTTGCTACGGATTCGTATGTGTTGATGCAAAACAGACCGAACCCATTCCAAGCATCTACACAGATAGAATTTGTGTTGCCACAAGCTGCGGATGCTGTGATCACCATTACAGACATAACAGGTAAAGTTGTGAAATCTATTCAAGGATTCTACAATAAAGGTGTCAATGCGGTCATGATCAGTTCTGAGGATATCGGAACTACCGGTGTATTCATGTACAAGATAGATAGCGGAAGCTTTACGGATACTAAAAAGATGATTATTTTGGAATAATCTGAAGTTTATAGATTGGATTGAAATAGAGTAGGGCCGTTGCAATTGATTTTTGCAACGGCCTTTTTTATTTGTGTGTTTTTATCAAACTCCACAAAATACATATTTGACATAGCAATCACTTCTATTTGTCGAATATTTTTGTAATTTTACACACTAAATTGAATAATTGTAATAAAATTTTGTCTGTATGAAGTTCGTAAGATATCCGTTATTATCACTTTTTGTCATTACTTTCTTATCTATTGGTTATAGCCAAGAGATACCTATATCCCGAGTGGATTCCTGTGTTGAAAGCGTTTTGCAAACCTTTAATGTACCAGGAATAGCAGTGGGTATTATCCACAAAGATTCGGTCATTTTAGCAAAAGGGTATGGCATAAGCAATATCAATACGGGCGAACCAGTACGATCAAGCACCAATTTTGGCATAGCTTCCAATTCGAAAGCCTTTACCGCAACGGCATTACTACTCTTAGAGCAAGAAAAAATGTTGAAGTTAGATGATAAGGTTAAAAAGTACATCCCGGAGTTTAAGATGTACAACGACTATGTTACAGAAGAATTTACCATACGTGATTTGCTGACTCATCGTAGTGGGCTTGGATTGGGAGCAGGAGATCTGATGGTGTGGCCGGATGGACATGATTTTACACCCGAAGATATTGTAGCGAATATACATCATCTGAAGCCTGTATCCGATTTTCGGTCCAAATATGATTATGATAATCTATTGTACATCATAGCTGGTGTGGTGATCGAACGAGTATCGGGCATGACTTGGACAGATTTCATTCGAGAACGATTTATAGAGCCTTTAGATATGAGCCGGACAGGTGCGAGTTGGAATACGTTGAAAGATAAATCAGATGTGATCGCCCCACATGTACCCGTTGACGGTAAACTCAAAGTGATAGATCGATACACAAACCCTGTTTTTGATGCGGCAGCAGGACTGTATTCCAATGTAGATGACCTAATCAAATGGGTGAGATTTCAATTAAATCACGGTAAAACACCATCGGGTGAGCAAATCGTTAGGAAAAATTTCATGGATCAACTAAGCAAACCGCAAACGATCATGAATCAATTCACTCGACCGCCTTACCATTCGCTATTCAAAGCGTATGGTTTGGGATTTCAACTACAAGATGTAGCAGGAAAATTAGAAGTTTCTCATACAGGCGGCTTGGAAGGCATCGTCACGCAGGTTATTATGTATCCTCAATTGGATTTGGGTATAATAGTGCTGACCAATCAGCAAGAAGGTGCAGCATTCATGGCTGTTTCCAATACGATAAAAGATTTTTATCTCGGTTTGCCTTATTCCGATTGGGTAGGAGAGTACAAAAGATTGATATCGCTGCGCAATGAAGATGCCGGCAAAAAAGTGGATGAAGTGTGGGAAACGGTAGATCAGAACAAAGCAAAAAAGATTTATGCTCTTAAAGATATAGAAGGTAGCTATAAAGATCCGTGGTTTGGCGAGATAATGATATCCAAAAAGCAAGGAGAGCAAGCGTGGCGTTTTGTATCCAAAAGGTCATCACAGCTTGTAGGCGATGTTTTTTACTATAAGGATAGTGAATATGTTGTGAAGTGGGACAACGAATATCTACATGCCGATGCATTCATCAAAATCAATGTTCAAAATGATAAAATCGTAGATTTAACGATGAAACCGATTTCGCCCTTGACAGATTTCAGCTATGACTTTCAAGATTTGTATTTCACACCTGTAGAAAAGTAGTGGTGCAACGAAGTAAGTAGTCACTCAAATAAAAAGGTTCTAAATAAAAAACAAAAAGACGGTTTGTTAAGAATTGATTATTAGGAAATTGTAAAAAAGGATAAAAAAACTTAAAAATATTAGTCAAAAAATTTGGCTGAGTTAAAGATATCGTTGTACATTTGCATCGCTTTTGAAGAAGTTCAAATGATTTTAAGCGAAAGTAGCTCAGCTGGTAGAGCACGACCTTGCCAAGGTCGGGGTCGCGGGTTCGAATCCCGTCTTTCGCTCCACTTTATTTATTTATAATAATTTAGGTCAATGCCCGGGTGGTGAAACTGGTAGACACGCAGGACTTAAAATCCTGTGACCATTGCGGTCGTGCCGGTTCGATTCCGGCTCCGGGTACTTCAAAAAAGCAAAGTATAATTGCAACCTAAATACCTTCAACTACTATATGTAAACTATTGATGTCCCTATCAAGGAATAGTAGGTTTTTTAGATTATTGGTTCTGTTTAATATTTGAAACTAAATGCTGGAATGCATTGGATTTCTTATTTTTGTATTGTTGGTGTGCGTTTTCTTGATAAAGAAATGGACAAATATCTTTATAATAAACCCATATTACTCCACGTAGAAACAAAATAATTTTGTTAATTTTTAGCATTTTGTATGGTGTATTTTGAAAATTATTTACCTTTACAAGGTTAACAAATTCAATTATGCTATACTCTTTTTTCAATACATTGATTAAAGGATATCTGAAGTACAGGAGTACACGTATTCATGCTATGCGTACTTCTCCTTACGAGTTACAAAATAGTATTCTAGAGAACTTTATTCCGAAATTAAAACTTACTCAATATGGTAAGGATATCGGAGCAGGAAGCGTTGGGAATATCCGTGATTTTAGAAAAATTGTGCCTATAAATCAGTATGAAGATTTGTATCCTTATATCGATAAGATGATGCAAGGAAGGGCAGATCAACTGTACCCAGGTACGGTTTCTTGGTTTGCAAAATCTTCGGGTACTACCAATGATAGAAGCAAGTATATACCAATCACGGATGAAAATCTTTTTGAAAATCATGTGGCTGCCAGTTGGGATGCGATGTCTATTTTGTACAAAAATCGCCCTGATTCCCGAAATTTTGAAGGAAAAAATCTAATCATGGGTGGCTCGTTGACAACATTAGAAAATAATGTCGTCGTTGGAGATGTATCTGCTATATTGCTCAATAGGATGCCCATGGTTGGAAGACCTTTTTATACACCCGATTTTGAAACCGCATTACTTGCCGATTGGGAAAGCAAAATAGAAAGTATGGCAAGGATCACGACAAAAGAAAATGTTGTCATGTTTGCGGGTGTGCCAACTTGGACGATCGTGCTTTTTAAGAGGATTTTGGAGATGACCGGCAAAAATAACATGCGTGAAGTATGGCCAGATGCCAAAACTTACCTATATGGTGGTGTGGGTTTTGATCCATACAGAAGTCATTTCGATGACTTTTTTCCAGATAATGATATTCAGTACTATGAAGTGTATAATGCCTCTGAAGGATACTTTGCTGTACAAGATAGGATAGAAGAAAAAGGTATGTTATTGTTGTTAGACAATGCCATTTACTATGAATTTATCCCAGCAGACCAAACAGATGCACCGAATCCGGATGTTTTGTCGTTAGAAGAGGTAGAACTGGATCAAAATTATTGTATTGTTATCACTACAGCTTCGGGTTTATGGCGCTATATACCCGGAGATGTGATCAGATTTGTGTCCTTGGATCCGTATAGGATTATGGTAACGGGTAGAACAAAACATTATATCAATGTATTTGGTGAGGAAGTTATGGTACACAACACTGACAGCGCATTGAAGCAGACATGCGAGACATTCAATGTCAAAGTCGTGGACTATATGGTGGCACCGGTTTATATGGAAAATGCCTCTAAAGGTGGTCATGAATGGTGGATAGAATTTGTGGACAATCCAACGGAAAGGTCGGCTTTTGCACAAGAATTAGACAAAAATCTAAGGTCTATCAACTCTGATTATGATGCAAAAAGGCAAAAAGACTTAGCGTTAGTATCCTTGAAGCTAAATGTCGTAAAACGTGGTACATTTGCAGCGTGGCTCAAACAGAAAGGAAAACTTGGCGGTCAATCGAAAATACCGAGATTAATCAATGATAGAAATTCCTCAGTAGCGATTATTGATTTTTTGAATAATAATTGATAAGAAAAGTTCGATTACATGAATTTTGATTTGATAGATACGAGTATGGGTATAGAATATCCCAATGATGCCACTGAAAATGAGTTGCTCTATGCAATTGCGGATAGAGTAGCTTGGTTTATGCAGCACGATATAGATATGCTGATGAGTTATCTCTATCGGCTCGACGTTGAAGAACGCTATATCAACAAAGCACTTTCACTAAAAAGTACTGAAGATCCTCAGTTGGCATTAGCGAGATTGATTCTCGACCGCCAAAAACAAAGGATGTTGACCAAGGAGCGATATAAAGTAACACCAATAGAAGGGTGGGAATATTGATTTTTCTGTTTATTTGTGGAGTTGTTATATTGGTTGTCGGTTGATGGTTGTTGGTTGTCGGTTTGAAATTGGTTTAAAGGTGTAATTTTAATTGTTGATTTGTCGATTTGTCGGATTTGTCGAGTTGGTTTAGGTCATTAGCACTTTGGCATTTCAGGAAGTCAGGAATTACAAACATAACACGCTAATTCGCCAACAACCTATAATCGTCAATCAAAAAAATCATTGCCCATTGCTCATTCTCAAATTTTCAACTTTCAATTATCAATTTTCAACTAATAATAAATGAACTTCATAGAGACATCAGGCATTATATTTAAAGTAGTGAAATACTCGGAGACCAGTATTATTTGCGATATTTATACTCGAGAAAGAGGTTTAATGTCTTGTATCGTTTCAGGTGTTCGTTCGGGAAAGACGGGACAAAAAGCAGCGATTTATAAGACGATCAATATCGTGCAGCTCATTGCTTATGATCATAGCCAGGATAAATTGAATAGGATTAAGGAGATTTCGCTGTCTCATCATTATCAGCGGATCAATATGGATGTGTTGCATTCATCAGTGGCTATTTTTATATTGGAAGTGTGTAGGAATGCTATCAAAGAGAAAGAAGCAAACTATCCACTTTACGAATTTATAGAATCCTTTTTCAAGCAATTGGACGAAGCGGCAACGCTAAACCCGAATCTGCATCTGCTTTTTTTGGCACAATTGTCGTCATTTCTCGGGTTTGCACCCATGAATAACCATTCCGAAAATACACCATGCTTTAATTTGCAAGAAGGTATCTATGAAAATCCAGATGACTCGCTTCCCAATATTCTCGATAGAGAGATGAGTAACCTCTTCAATGATATATGTCAAGGAGCTCAAGGAAGACCAAAGCATATACAGACTACACGACATCAGAGAAATGAGCTAACTGAGATTTGGCTTCGATATTTCAAATATCATATTCCTGGATTCAGAGAAATAAACTCCTATGACATATTGAAAATTATTTTATAATGTTTATGCAATTACGACCTAATCTATTTTTATTTTCAATGTTGTCCGTTAAAATTTAATAGATTCATTACTTTGCTCTGTATGGCAAATGACTGTCATTGGCAACATCGTGATAGATCTCATCGATTTGTTGTAAAATCTTTTTTATCGGACAATAGTGATTTATTTTGACACGATGAAGACAGTTGTAAACAATTTGACAGAAGTTTTACACATATAACTGTGACACTTTTCAAAAGTTTATATATTTGTGTAATTAATCATAGTCATGCTAAGTGAACAAAGCCAGTTTTAAAAATCTGTTTGACCTACATTACAGACCTTTGTGTAACTATGCATACAGGATGATACATGATTTGGATACGGCGGAAGATATCGTTCAGGATGTTTTTATGAAACTTTGGCATAAAAGAGATGAAATTCACTTCCAAAAAAGTACACAAAGTTATTTATATACTATGGTGCGAAATCATACGCTTGGCATGATCAGAAAAGCCGATTCAGGACAACGATTTTATAAGGATTTACCCGAAGGAAATAGTCATTATATTCCTCAGGATATTGAGGAAGAAGAAATAGAAAAATACCTATTGATTGATGAAATTTATACGTCTATACGACAATTACCCACAAAATGTGGAGAAATATTCACATTGAGCAAGATAAATGGTTTAACTTACACCCAAATTGCAGAGGTCTTGGGTATATCTGTCAATACTGTTGAAAACCAAATAGGGAAAGCATTGCGTATTTTGCGTTCCAAATTAGTTGGTAGGATGCCCATACTTTTGATATTGATGATGTTTTTTCATGATCAATTGTGCAATTTGCAATTAACAATTATATAATTATGCCCTTGAAAAATAATATTTTGAAACATCTTATCGGTAATGATGCTCTTGATGAAAAAGCAAAGTTGGAATCATGGAAAGATGAGGCTCATGCTAATATCGAAGGCTTAAAATCTTTGAATGACTCTGGTAATGATCTTCAAATGCTCAAGGATTATCAAGATGTGAATCAAGATCAAGCTTGGCAACGTGTAGAAAATAACATGCCTTCACGTAAGATAATGACATTCAAAACTATGCGTAATATCGCAGCAGTATTCGTACTCGTGTTAGGCGCAGTATGGGGCATTTCTACGCTTAATAAAACCCAAGTCAATAATATAGAACCTCTGATGACCTATCAATCAGAAGGGTATTTGAAAATAGACTATAAGGACGGATCTAAGATTGATTTAGATGATCAATCCAATTTGCAGGAAGTAGGATATCGACAATTTGAATTGTCTGGTAGAGCTTATTTTTCAGTAGCAAAAGATACAGAACACTCCTTTAAAATCCATACAAAACATGGCGATATCGAAGTGTTGGGAACGGAATTTAATGTGTTGACATCTTCATCTGAAACCCAAGTTCTTGTAAGAAGTGGCAAAGTTAAGATAGCGTATGAGGGTAGTGAGTATATACTTCATACAGATGATTATATCGTATGTAGTAATGGACAGGCAGTAGTATCCAAGCATCCGAAAGTTAATCCCGATATATGGCGAGATCAGGAAATTAAATTTGTAAATCAATCCATCCATCAGGTTATGGAAACTTTAGCGACCTACTACAATGTCCGTTTAGAGTGGAATACTTCGATGCAATCTGAAGACGCATGTAGGATAAACACAGTGTTTCAAAAGCAGAGATTAGAAGATATTCTGAAAGAAATGAAGATCTTGGCGGATTTGCAATATGAAATAAAACCTGGAAAAATTTCTATTCACGGATTTAAGTGCTAAATACCATGACGCATTTCAGGCTATTAATTACAATGATGTTAGTCCTGGGCGTGATACCAATCATCAACGGTCAGCAAGATACGCTTCAGATGCATATTTCTATTGCTGAACATACTAAATTGACCTATCGGAAAGATTATTTAAATTATATCACCGATACTTACGGTTGGATATTTAGCTATAATGCAAGCAAGGTTCAAGTGGACGAAGAAGTTCAATTAAAGGAAAGATCAGGATTGATTTATACTTTGTTGGAAAATGTCTTTTATCCAGATCAGATACAGTTGACCTTTATTTTACCCAATAAAATCATCATTCAGCATTCTGGAAAGTCAAGATCAAATGATTTCAGGCTTTCTGGGATCATCAAAGATGCAGAGACAAGTGAAGCCATCTACGGCGCGGTAGTTCGAGATAAAGAATCCGGGATTTCAGCTCTAACAAATGAAAAAGGGTATTTTATCATGCAAATTCCAGCAGGCAAACATCGTATCGAAGCCAGTTATTTAGGATATGAACCTACGGCCATGGAGGTTGTTTTAGATAAAAATACCTTTATCCAGTTAGGGATGTCAGGTAGCTATTTTTTGGATACGATCCACATACATGATCCTGCTTCAAAGCTGCAACTGACAGACGGCGGCAATCTTATGGAAATATTCAAAATGCGCACCTTCCAATCGGTAAGCGGCGAAACGGATATCGTTAACAATGCAAGAATACTGCCTGGTGTGATTTCTGGTGGCGAGGGATTAAGTGGATTGTATGTCAGAGGTGGCACACCAGACCAAAACCTGACCATGATAGACGGTGTAGCCATGTACGAAACAGGACATCTGTTGGGTATCACATCCGTATTTATGGATGAGGCGATCAAAGAAGCATCCTTTATCAAAAATGGATTTCCGGCAAGATATGGAGGTCGAATATCAAGTGTGTTGGATATCACTCTGAAAGAAGGAGATAAAGAAAAAAACAATACGAAGATCACGGCTGGATTTTCTGGACTTAAAGTGCATACCAATGGACCGATAATAAAAAACAAACTGACCTATTCTATAAGTGGTCGAGCTTCTTGGCTTAACTTATATGTAAATAGTCTGCTGAAAATGTACACCAAGTACGATAATATAGACCTAAGATATCACGATATGTTGGGTAAGTTTACTTATCATTTTACACCGTATAATAGCCTTAGTCTTACATTGTATAATGGTGGCGATAAATTTTCCTTAACCAAGTCAAGTACATTGATGACTGACAATGAGGGATATACGTTGAATGTTTTTGACAAAAACGGTATCAGTTGGAGTAACAATATCGCTTCATTGAAATGGAATTATTTGGCAGGTGATAGGCTCAATATTAAAACGCAAATTGGATATATCGACTATACCAATAATGCGCGTTCGAGCTATATTTTCAATAATATCTTGCCCGATACCAGCCGAGTTGACCAGTTGGATATCTTATCCTTTACAAATATACGGGACTTTAATGTAGGTGTGGATGTTGATTATTATCTGAATGACAACCATGTATTGCGCTCTGGAGCCAAGGTTTTAAAACAAACGTTCAATCCAACTATAAAACAGAGTACCATTATGCTTGAAGATGATGCCGAAAAGTTCGTTGATCGGGATTCTTCCATTCAATCCACTCAGGTTCAAATATATATCGAAGATAATTTCAAATGGAATGATAAGTTATTCATCTACGCAGGTTTTCATTCAGGAATATTTGATGTGAAGAACAAAACGTATTTTTCGCTCCAACCACGGTTTAAATCGATCTGGTCGATAACACCAAAGCACATGTTGTCGATATCTTATAGCAGAATGGTACAATTCACGCATTTACTATCCAATTCGGGATTGGGATTGCCATCCAATCTTTGGGTTCCATCAACTGAAAATATAAATCCACAATATTCGGATCAGGTAAGTCTTGGATATACCTATGACATTGCCAAAGGGTTTTATGTGCAATTGGGTACATATTCACGGAAGATGAACAATGTTTTAGAATATTCGACACCTGTAGATATGTTTTATTTTTTGATCAATGACCAGAATATTACAACGATTTTCAATACTGCGAAAGATTGGGAAAGACATGTATATTCCGGATCGGGAACCTCAAAAGGATTTGAATTCCTATTACATAAAAATACAGGAATATGGAATGGTTGGGCAGCTGTGACCAAGTCTAAAACACTTCGTGTCATTCCAGACATCAATCAAGGCAAAGCATTTCCAGCTAGCAATGACAAACTTTGGGATGTGAATTTGGGATTGGATGTTAAATTGTCGAGAAGTTGGAATGTAGGTGCTAATTTTGTTTACAATACAGGCAATGCGTTTTCCTTATCAACAGAAGAGTACGACTCTTATCTCGGGATCAAACTTTTGAACAGTGACGGAAAAAACAATTACAGACTTCCTGATTTCCACCAATTGAGTTTAAGTGCACTTTATCGGCATCAAGGAAAGAAAGTCAGTACAGATGTGTCATTCAAATTGTACAATGTTTATAACCGTTTGAATGCCTACTATATCTATATTTATAAGTCAAATTTATCTCCGGACACACCATTATTTAAAAAAGTGAGTATTTTGCCATTTACACCATCTTTAAGTGTTTGCCTTACTTTTTAAAATAAAATTTTGTAGAAATACCATTTATGTGGCTTTTGCAAAATTTTAATTTGTAGATTTGTGTATTGCAAAATGTGATGCGTTTTTAATGATGTATGATGAAAATAAATATTTAATTAAGTTTCCTATATTATCGAAAATTATGTTTAATTTTGAGTTTTGATTTTATAATCGAAGTTTGAGAATTGAAAATTGGATCATATTAATTCGTTTTTTGATAACAAGTTAATGTGTGTTTTTTTAAGATTATTTTTGGGTATGAAGTTTTTTAGACTAATTTGCTTTTTCTCTTTCGTATTGATGTTTACATCATGCGAAGAAGATTTTGTGCTGGTAAAGAAAGACTTTACGTCACAGTTAGTTGTCAATTCGATATTTAAGCCAGATCAGAAATGGATCGTTCATGTATCAACCAGTAGAAATATTTTAGATCCAAACAGTCAAATCAAGAATATAGAAAATGCCGATGTCGTCATTATAGAGAAGAAAAGTGGATACAAAATCTATCTTGAACACAAAGGCGATGGTATCTATTCTACAGATTATTATCCACCACAGATTGATAAAACTTACGAATTGGTCATCGAAGTGCCAGGTTACAAAACGGTTAAAGCCGCAAGTAAAGTACCGAAAAATGCCAATATCGTCAACATCATGAAAGACGTAGTAAGTGAAAGAGTTTCAACAGTAAATTTCCAAGTCAAAGATGTGACTAAGCAATATTTGATATGGAATTTTATTACGGTGAAAGGCAAAACGGGTAATCCCGAATCCGAATTTACAGGCATACCAAAGTCTTTTATCTATAGTTTTATGGATTATAATAGATCGTTAGCATCATTTACTTTGAATGGTAGTGATGTTTATACGAGTGACGGTACTTTTTCTTCAAGTGTCGTAGATGGAAAAGAGGATGACACATCTGATGAAAATCCAAATGAAACAGACGCTCCTAATGTAAATGACACAGACGAATTCAAAAATTACCTAAGAGTTGTAACAGCAAGTAGTGATTTGTACAATTATTACAAATCGGTTGAGCGGTTTTTGAGTGCCGGAAACCACAATAGTAGCTTTTCCAATAGTCCGGAGATATATACCAATATCGAAAATGGCATCGGCGTTTTTGCTGGTTATACCGAACAATATACCGAAATAGAGTAAGCATCCGTATGGATTTTCAAGTCTGCTGCTACCCAATTGACTTCGCAACACCAGAATACGATGAAACTGTAAAATTAAGGTTCGACATCCTTCGTAAGCCTCTGAATATGGTTTTTGACGAGCAAGACTTAGCACTTGAGTACGATTCCATTCATATTGCTTGTTACCATACACCAACAATGGATTTATTAGGATGCTTGGTACTAAAACCCTTAGAAGAAGGTCAGATCAAAATGCGACAGGTAGCAGTTCGAGATGATATGCAAGGAAAAGGCATCGGCAAGATCATGATCAAATATTCAGAATCGTATGCTGCCAGCAAAGGATATCAAAAAATGGTACTACATGCGAGAATGACAGCAACCGCCTTTTATCAAAAATTAGGATATATCACAGAAGGGCAAATATTTAAGGAAGTTGGCATAGATCATTTGTTTATGTGGAAGAGGATAGGGAAGTTGACAGATGACAGTGGACAATGGACAGATGACAATTGAAAATTGAAAGTTGAAAGTTGAAAGTTGAAAGTTGAAAATGTTGGTAGCTGTTAGCTATTGGCCTTTACACCATTACACCCATAAACCAATTTATCAACTCCACAAATCAAACAACTCCACAAATCAACAATTAAAGTTACACCCTTACACTTTTAAACCAATTTCATGCCGACAGCCATCAACCAAATAAACCAATCAACAATAAAAAACTACCATATATTCACTTCCGGAAATATATCCAATCCGTAGGTTTCTTTAACTTTATGTTGTATTTCTTGGGCTAATTCCCACACATCCTTGCCTTTTCCACCTCCATAATGAACTAATACTAACGCTTGGTTTTTGTGAACACCAATTTTGTTTTTTATCAAACCTTTGTATCCGAGTTGGTCGATCAACCATGCAGCAGGTATCTTTATTGAGTTATTAGTATCCGAATAGTGTGGTATATTGGGATGTTTTTCGAGTATCTGCTTAAATTTTTCTAAAGATATTACGGGATTTTTGAAAAAACTACCGGCATTGCCGATTTCTTTTGGGTCTGGAAGCTTTGATTTTCTTATATCCATGACGATTTCCGCTATATCTATACTAGTCGGTTCAGTGATATTTCTTTCTCTAAGGAGATCACTTATCGCACCATAGGATGTATTGAGTTCTTTCTTTGTTTTATGAAGTCGATAGGTAACGCTTGTGATGAAATATTGACCTTTTAATTCATTTTTAAATACACTCTCACGATAACCAAAATGACAATCTTCTTTAGAGAAACTGTGTAGCTCACCAGTGTTTATTTGAAAAGCTTGTAAACTGTGAAATACAGTATCTTGTTCAACACCATAAGCGCCGATATTTTGCATAGGAGCTGCACCAACGCTTCCAGGAATTAATGCCATATTTTCAAGACCGTACAACTTGTGTGAAAGTGACCACATTACGAAGTTATGCCATGTTTCGCCTGCTCCTACACTTACTAATATATCTTCATCATTGTCTTGGATAATGTCGATACCTTTAATATTGTTTTTAAGAATATGTTCATTTAAATTTTCAGTTAGGAGGATATTTGATCCGCCACCTAAAATCCTGAATGGTCTGATACTTTCTTTTAAAGCATTTTTTAATTGAGTTACAGAATATATTTCTATAATTCCTGCACAAGTAACATCAAATCCAAACGTATTGTACGGTTTTAGGTTTGTTTCTCTAATTTTATTGCACATATTATAGGGCACTATCTGGATTGTCTATTTTTTTCATCATTGGTACATTAAAATCGTATTGAAACCCGACATTGAGCGTATTGCTTTTTTTGTCATTTGGATTAATACCGTATCGTAAGAACCCCTGTATTCCAAATCCACTTACACCAAATCCATAACCGGCCTGCATCACATAAGTTGGGAAGAAGTCTCTTGTCACGCCTTTACTTTTCGCATCATCGTTAAGCGCCCAAAACTCTGTTTTGCTCCACTGGATACCACCTCCAATGCTGAAACCTGTAGTACCTTCACTGTTTAAGCCGCTAAGTCCGTTAAAATTGAATTTGCCCAAAACAGGAATAGCAAGTGAACCTAATCCTTTATAGTCGCCAGTGGATAAGCTTAGAAAACCTAAAACTGCCTGACCTTCAACCGAAAATGAAAATTTCTTTCCGCCAATCCAGATCTTAGGACCACCACCTAAATTTAGAATGGCACTGCCTGAAGAGGGAGAAAGAATGTCGTCCTTCGGATTGACGTATCTCTGATAAAGGTCAGTAGAAGCTGTAAACCCATAGCCAAATTGTGCGCTTAGCTGTAAGGAACTAAAGGTCAGAATGATAAATAATATATTTTTAAACATGGTCATACATGAATTAATGTTGCACATATAACGCAATTAAATAAAATTTAGTTTAAAAAACATTCATATAAGCACAATATAGAATGATAGCAGAGCAAAAGATGGACTTTTAAAATAGACTCATTTTTTTCTAAATTGTAACAATTAAGTAACTTTGCTGTTGATAATTATTTCTTAATCATTCGGACTAAAAAAATAATTTTATGCAAAGGTTATCTACTATTTTTATTGCACTCTTCGTTTTGTTGGGAAGTTTTGCTATCACTGCTCAAACGAAGTGGTCTTATCATGACACAGAGGAAGATTTGACTTCTACGTTTTATCTTGATACCAAAGAATTGTCTAATGGGAATTTTATTTCGGTTGGTGGCGTTATTTTCTACGACGAAGACTATGATTATGAGTTTTATTTCCCACAAATATCGTTACTATCATCTGACGGAAAATTGATAGGAAATCACGAATTTGATATGGATGATGATTATTGGATGATGTATGTTCAGGATATACCCGCTGACAAACAGTTTTTCACTATTGGCCATTCAGTTTTTGATAATCTTTGGTATTCAAACCTATATGATTATGATTTGAACCTCATATCAAGCGAAGTTGTGGGATCATATAATGAAGCTTTTATTGATATTATAACGAGTAAATACACACAATTGTCAGACGGCAAGGGTTTAATAACGTTAAATTTGGAATCAGATGAAATAAGAGAAATTGCTGTGTTGGTCGTTTTTGACGAAAAAGGGAAAATCATTACTAATAAGGAATACGAAGGTTTTTTATTATATAGTGTTGTTGAAAATATAGATGGGTCGGGTTATGCCGGATTTTCTACTTATGATATATTGATTTTGGATCATGAATTTAATATCGAGACGAGCGTGGAACAGGATTTTTATAATATAGAAGATGACTTTGGTATAAATGTGGTCAGTCTTGGCGACAAATATGTGGCAGCTGTCCAAAACTTTGGTGATGACATTGGAAAAGCAGAATGGGTTTTGATAACTGTTGATGAAAATTTTGAGATAATTGAAACAATTGATTTTGGACAGGCTTTGGCGTATCAGAATTTCGTGAATAATTCATTGAGACTGGATGATAATGGGAATATATTGATAGCAAATCACGAGTTGAGTTATGATGAGGAATATTTTGTTGCTTTAAGAATTCTTGATAAAAATCTTAATATTCTATCGGATAAAAAGTACGAATTTACAGATGACGAATTTTTTTGCACAAATTTTGTCATTGATTCTAAAGGAGATATGATTGTAAGTGGTGTAAGCTTTTTGGATAATGATGAAACCGTAGGGTTTGTTTGGGCATTGCCAGATGCTTTTATATCTTCGGTTGAAAATACCAGTTCACCTATTGATATTACAATATCTCCCAATCCAGTGCAAAGAGATTTGAACGTCCGTTTTTCAGAAAATGTTATTGTGAGTAATATACAAATATCGGACATGCAAGGTAGAATCCTGCATTCAGTTGATACAGCTGGACAAAATGAACTGTCAATACCCATTCAGCAGTTTGTACCTGGAATGTACAATGTTTCACTCATACATGCAGACGGTCAAATCAGCACGAAGAAATTTGTAAAAAGATAGCTGTTTAGTTGCGTTTCTTGTGATGTCAGAGTTCTTGTCCTGCAATCATACTGGTCGAAGTGGGAAACCTTTTAGATTCAAAGCTAATTTTAGTTTTTATAGTTTTCATTATAGGTAACAGTTTTCAGCTCTTCTAAACAAGACTTGAGACTTGTGTACCAATGTGGTATAGCGATATTGAATTCTCCCTTGAATTTGTTTTTTGCCAATAAACTCCATCTTGGACGCTTGGCAGCAGTAGGGTAGGCATCAGTCGAAATGGGCTCAACTGTACACGCCAATTGCCGCACTTGCATGATGTAATACGCCAAATCATACCATGTGATCAAGCCTTCGTTGGCATAATTATACGTATCGTTGAATGAATCAATGAGATCAGGTTGTTTTTCTACTTGCAATATAATGGATATCACAGCTTCAGCAAGGTCTTTTGCATAAGTCGGTGCGCCATATTGGTCGTTTACTACTTGGATTTTTTCTCTCTCGGAGCCAAGTCGCAACATGGTTTTAACAAAATTATGTCCATAAGGAGATATAATCCATGATGCCCGCAATATGAGTGTTGGCACGCCTGATGCCCGTATTATTTCTTCTCCTTTTAGCTTGGATATTGCATAAACTCCTTGAGGGTTGGGTGTGTCGGTTTCTTTGAGCGGAAATCCATAGTATTGATGATACAAATAATCCGTAGAAAAATGCACAAGCCGAATGCCTGTATCCTTTATGGCTTCAGTGATGTACCCACAAGCGGTAGCATTCACAGCCATACAAAGTTCTGGTTCAGATTCTGCTTTATCAACCTGTGTATAGGCCGCACAATTAATAATATATTGATAATCTGAATTTTGAAAAGTGTTAATTAACGCATTTCTATCAAGAATGTCGAGTTGCTCTTTAGTGTAAAAAGTACAAAGTATCGTATTGTATTGTTCCGCAATTTGCATGAACGTTTGCCCTAATTGACCGCTTGCGCCTAAAACAGCAATTTTAATTTTTTCGTTTGTATTCATGAATTATTTGAAAGGAATATGATTGGCTAAATTTGGTGCTTTTTTATCTTTCTCTGATACCATCAATTGACTTTCAGGTAGCAACCAATCAATAAATAAATTTGGATCATTATACAATAGACTTCCTTCGGCTGCCGGATGATAATAATTGTCACATTTGTAAGCAACGATAGCGGTATCAGATAGGACGACATAGCCATGTGCAAAACCTTGAGGTACAAAAAGTTGGTTTTTATCTACATCGTCTAATATCACAGCCATGTTTTGACCATAAGTAGATGATGTTGGTCTGATATCAACGATCACATCCAATATTTTTCCTTGTACACATCGTACGAGTTTGCATTGCGCATAAGGAGGAAGCTGATAATGCAATCCTCTTAATACGCCTTTTGTGGATTGAGCTTCATTGTCCTGGACAAAGGTGATGTTTTGTAACGATTCAGGAAGTTGAGCCGAGTTGAAGGATTCCATAAAATAGCCTCTTTCATCACGCCAAACGGTCGGTTGATAAAGCCAAACTCCTTCGATGGTTCCTTTAGTCCAAGGCATGTCGTTACGTTTTTTTATTTATCTCTGAAATATACGCTGATAGAAACGCCTGTCAGATTGAAGTGTTTTCTAAGCTGATTCTCTATGAAATTACGGTAACTCTGCTTGATTTGATCCGGATGATTGCAATAAAATACAAATGCCGGGTAGTACAATGGCAATTGAGTAACGTATTTGATTTTGATACTTTTCCCTCTGAATGTTGGCGGCGGATTTCGCTCGATAATGTCCAACATCAAATCATTTAATGCCGAAGTTTTTATCTTTTGCGTTCTGTTCGCATGTACTTCAAGCGCAGTTTCAACCGTTTTGAATATACGTTGCTTTTCGAGTACAGAAGTAAATAATATTGGAATATCATTGAATGGAGCCAATTTTTCTTTGAGCCTGTTTTCAAAATCACGGGCTGTATTGGTTTCTTTCTCCATTATATCCCATTTATTTACGACGATGACTAAGCCTTTGTGCCTTTTCTGTATGAGGCCGACGATATTCATGTCCTGAGCTTCCAAACCAGCCTGTGCATCAAGCATGAGGATACAGATATCGGCTTCTTCTATGGCTCTGATGGCTCTAAGCACGGAGTAAAATTCCAAGTCTTCATGCACCTTACCTTTCTTACGAATACCGGCAGTATCAATCAGATAGAATTGCTTATCAAATTTGTTGTATAGCGTGTATATCGAATCTCGTGTAGTACCTGCTATATCTGTTACAATATTCCTTTCTTCACCTATGAGCGCATTGACCATAGATGATTTTCCGACATTGGGTTGTCCAACGATGGCTAATTTAGGGATGTCAGGAATCAATTGATTACTACCTTCGGCGGATTCATCAGGCAGTAATTCGGCTATGATGTCCAATAACTCTCCGGTACCGCTGCCTGATATTGAAGACAAGAAAAAAGTATCGTCAAAACCCAAACTCCAGAATTCGTTGGCGGTCAACTGTCTTGTAGCATTATCCACCTTATTGACCGCTAACAAAACCCTTTTAGGGCTTTTGCGCAGCATACGAGCGATCTCCTCATCTAAGTCTGTGATACCCGTCGCTACATCCGTCAAAAACACGATAATAGAAGCTTCTTCTATAGCTATTTCTACCTGTTTACGGATTTCGGCCTCAAATATATCGGATGAGCCTTTGACAAATCCACCGGTATCCACAACAGTAAAGTCTTTGCCATTCCAGTTGGAAAAGCCATAGATACGGTCTCGGGTTACGCCGCTTTCATCATCAATAATGGCTTTTCTTTCGCCGATGAGTCTATTAAATAAAGTTGATTTTCCTACGTTTGGACGGCCTACAATGGCTACAATCTGAGACATAATACGATTTATACTGAGACGCAAAGGTATGAAAAAAATCGGTTATAAGTGATGAGCTTTTGAGAATCGTTTATACAATCATTTTTCTACATTGTATTTAACCACCGCAAAACACTAAACTAACTGGCGGTCATTTCGAACATCGTGAGCGATCTCATCGATTTGTTATAATACCTTTTTTAACGGACAATAGTGAATCCATATAGTTGATTTCCTAAAAAAAATACTGTTGCTTGGAAAAAAAATCCCTTTTTAAATGAGCTGTTACAGTCTCATTGTTTAATATTCTTAATGTTTGTAAAAATACGAATCTCTTGATGGCCATGCATCGGGAAAATATATTTATAGATATTTTGCATTTTCGTAGTTTCAGGAGTATTGATTATAGAATAAACAATCGACTTATTTCTTACTTTATTAGCCGGATATTTGAATCTGTACTCAAAAGATTGGACGTGGTCTGATTCATTATTCAATAGTATTTCGTCTTTTTTGCCCAATTCAATCTTTAGTGTTTCGTGTGGATTAAGAACAGCATTTACCGAAAGTTCCAAATCTCCAAAGTAGCCCTTATCTACAAAGAATTCGAGACGATTCGGTATATTTATTGTGTGGTCGAGATTATCAATACAATTGGTGCATGATCTATACATTTCATATTCATATCTATCAGTTACTTTGGTAATTGAGATATTATCAATAAACATATAGTAGCCATTAGTTATGGAATTTGTAAAAGAATCCTTATTCCATTTCAAATAAGGTAAGTTTTTTGTTTTTAAAATATTTAAAATTTCATCTTTGGGCTTTTTTTGTATTAGTTTCATAAACTTAATTATTTCTGCATTATTGGGATAAGCGAACTTTCCAAATGTTATATACTTTTCATCTTCCTTTGCAGTATAATATGAAGTGATTTCTGTCCATTCCGTCGCATTAAAGTGATTTTCAATTTCAAAATCTGCGTAGATAGGGTTGTATTTAAAAAGATATTGATAAAAAGGAGACAGTTTATAGTTAAATAAAACATCTGATTGAAATAAAATAGAATCAGTACTTAGTTTATAGCCAAATCCATTTGATAAAAACTGATCGTTCATATTCTTTATATGGAAATGAATTTTATAAACACTGTCCATTTGCATCTTCTCAATAAGTTTGCTGGTTAAATGTTCCATGTACCCATATTCGTTTATTACTTGCATCCCTGCACAATATGCACCTGAGACAACAGTAACACATTTATCCATGCCATTTTCAATATTACTTAAATGATTAGAATCACAATTGTAAATACTTCTATAAATATCAGGTGTGCCATCCGTAGGAGAATACCAATTGATAAAATAATCAGGATGATTGAATGTATTCCACTGTTTAATATAATTTGGTGGAATTACCTCTTCAAAATCTCCATTCAATAGAAGGTTCTGTGCATATAACGGCATCACATTAAAATATATAATTACCAAAATAAAAATCCTGTCCATGATCTATTATTTCCTTTGATTATTAAATGTAAAGCAGGTCTGTGCACCTGAATATTTTATAAAACAAATCAATGTTAAGCCTGACAAAATTGAAGTTTTCATAATACACATAAATTTAATGACAATCAAGCTAAAGTTGCATCTCTATCACCGATTTCGCTACTTTGCCACCCAATTGTGGAGCGATTTTCTCAATGATGACTCGTGCTCCCGTTATATCAGAAAAAGTCTGTCTGACCGTTTGTAATATACGATGCGCTACTGTTTCGATCAGGCGCTGGGTTTGTCGCATTTCCGATTGGCAGATTTGATACAATTGCTCATAATTGACTGTAAGGCTGATATCATCTGTGCTCATATCTTTTTCAGCAAGCTCTACTTCAAGGCCAACGATAAACCAATTACCTGCTTTTTGCTCCTCATCATAAAATCCATGATAAGCGAAAAATTCAGCACCTTGGATAGCGACTTTTGTTTTCATAACACCAATTTATTGTGCAAATATACCGAAATATTTCATTCGCAGCTGTGGAATTTCCATGAATGGCAAATCATTATTTTATAATCGTGATTGATATCAGCAAGATGTCTAAAATTAATGATTGATATTATTAAGGTTTATTGAATCATAGGCAGTATCTTTGCACCGTTTATTCTTAAAAATCATAGAATAACCATAAATCATAAATATATCAAATCTTTTCAATAATGAGTCAAGAAATCAAAAAATCATCCAAAACGGATCAGTACGAATATCACGATTACTACAATATAGACGAATTGCTGAGTGAAGACCATTTGCTGGCCAGAGATGCTGTCAGACAATGGGTAAAGCAGGAAGTCAGCCCAATCATTGAAGATTATGCCAATAGGGCAGCGTGCCCGGTTCACCTTTTTAAAGGATTGGCAGAAGTTGGTGCTTTCGGACCAAGCCTTCCGGTAGAGTATGGCGGTGGCGGCATGGATGAGATCGCTTATGGAGTCATCATGCAAGAGTTGGAACGAGGCGATTCGGGTATCAGATCTATGGCTTCTGTTCAGGGATCACTCGTTATGTATCCAATATATAAGTTTGGCAGTGAAGAGCAAAGACGCAAATATCTCCCCAAATTGGGTAGTGGAGAATTTATCGGATGCTTTGGTTTGACAGAGCCCGATCATGGTTCTAATCCTTCCGGTATGATCACTAATATCAAAGATGACGGTGATGCGTATATCCTCAATGGTGCGAAAATGTGGATTACCAACTCTCCGGTTGCAGATATAGCTGTGGTATGGGCAAAAGACGAAGCAGGTATCATCAGAGGTATGATCGTTGAGAAAGATATGAAAGGCTTTTCAGCTCCCGAGATTCATGGAAAGTGGTCACTTCGCGCTTCGATAACGGGCGAATTGGTATTTGAAGATGTACGGGTTCCTAAAGCCAATGTTTTTCCTGAGATAAGAGGATTAAAAGGACCTTTAACTTGTCTTTCCAAAGCACGATATGGCATCGCCTGGGGTGCGGTCGGAGCTGCTTTAGACTGTTATGATTCAGCATTAAGATATAGTAAGGAAAGAGAGCAATTTGGCAAGAAACTCGGTGAATTCCAATTGACACAAAAGAAGCTTGCTGAGATGATCACTGAAATCACGAAAGCACAATTATTATCATGGAGATTGGGTGTATTAGCCAATCAAGGCAAAGCGACACCTGCACAGATATCTATGGCGAAAAGAAATAATGTCGCTATGGCATTGGAAATCGCCCGCGAAGCTCGACAGATGCACGGCGGTATGGGCATCACTTCCGAATACCCAATCATGAGACACATGATGAATCTCGAATCTGTAGTAACTTACGAGGGAACACATGATATCCATTTATTGATAACGGGTATGGATGTAACCGGTTTCAATGCTTTTTAATAGTTTATTGTTTATGTTATGGCATAAATAATTATTCAGAAAACAAAGTTATATTAGTTAATCTATTTACGGCTTATACAATACTGGTTATAGTGCTCTGTCTATAAAAAGCCTTAAATTATAATGGATAAAGATCAAGGCAAAAAACGCAGGCATAGTGGTAACTATGGCGAGTATTTTTAACGATGATATTTGAAAAAAGAACGACATTTTATTAAGATCTTTTTGTTGAATGAGCACTAGGTGATACCTTGATGATTTTTTAGCTTATAGTTTAAAACATAGCTTTTAATGTCAATGATTTGTCATAAGCAGACGGCAGCGTATGTATAATTAGTCGTCAAACACATTCATGTCAAATATGTCCAATCTTCAATAAAAGTATCTGAATTCTTCAGTAAGAATTACTTTCCATAGTATTTATGACCAAGCCGCAAGTAGTATATAATACTTGAATGCCATTTGTAAGTATTCAATATGTAAAGCTTAAACCCTATAGATATGTTTTTCTACCTTGAACGACAATTTTTAATATAAATTTTTAGACTAATTCAAATATCACATTCATACTACCTCAAATAGTATCTTCATCTGACGACAAATTATCCAATTTTATGTTCTAAAAGCATAAACACGTGTATTACAATAAATTTTAGTAAGCTATTTCGATAAATAAATATTACAGACGTATATTTGCAAAAAATATTAAAAATGTTTGAAAATTTAAGTGAAAAGTTAGAATCAGCGCTCAAAACACTCAAAGGAGATGGTAAATTAACAGAACTAAACATTGCGAACTCCATTAAAGAGATCAGGAGAGCTTTGGTAGCGGCTGATGTTAACTATAAGATAGCAAAAGAATTTACAGATAAGATTAAAGATAAAGCCTTAGGATCAGAAAATGTACTTGATGCTGTAAAACCTGGAGAATTGATGGTCAAAATTGTCCATGATGAGATGACAGAACTCATGGGCGGTCAGTCAGCCGGTATCAATATAAAAGGTAATCCAGGTATTGTTTTGATATCTGGGTTGCAGGGTTCAGGAAAAACCACATTTTCGGGAAAATTGGCGAAATACCTGAAAGATAAAAAAGCTAAAAAGCCATTGCTTGTAGCGTGTGACGTTTACAGACCTGCTGCGGTAGATCAATTGAGCGTATTGGCTGAGCAGATAGGCGTTCCTATCTATAAAGAACCAGAAAGTAAAAATCCAGTACAGATATCAAGTAACGCTATTCAATATGCTAAAAGTAATCATCATGATGTTGTAATCATAGACACGGCTGGTCGCCTATCTGTGGATGAAGAAATGATGCGAGAAATAGAACAGATAAAGAATACAATCCAACCAACGGAAACTTTATTTGTCGTGGACTCTATGACAGGTCAAGATGCCGTAAATACCGCAGCAGTCTTTAATGAGCGACTAAATTTTGATGGTGTCGTACTGACGAAATTGGATGGAGATACTCGTGGAGGAGCGGCTTTATCTATTAAATATTCGGTCGGCAAGCCCATAAAATTTGTCAGTACAGGAGAGAAGATGGAGACGTTAGATGTTTTCCACCCAGAAAGGATGTCACAAAGGATCTTGGGTATGGGTGATATTGTCTCTTTTGTCGAAAAAGCTCAAGAACAGTTTGATGAAAAGGAAGCAGCCAGACTCGAAAAGAAAATCAAAAAGAACAAATTTGATTTTAATGACTTTTTGGGTCAGCTCAACCAAATCAAAAAAATGGGAGATATAAAGTCACTCATGAATATGATACCAGGTATGTCTAAACTTACCAAAGATATAAATATAGATGATAAAGCATTCACAAAGGTAGAAGCTATTATCTATTCTATGACAATAGCGGAAAGAACAAATCCTGATATTCTTAATATGTCAAGAAAGAAAAGAATCGCAGCAGGAAGTGGGAATGATATCCACGAAATTAATATGTTTATCAAACAATTTGACCAAATGCGAAAAATGATGCAGATGATGAGTAAGGGAAAAGGCATGGATAAATTTATGCAAGGAATGCCTAAATTGCCAAGGTAATAAGTGAAAAGGAGTGATGTGTGAATTTTGGGGAAATGGAAATTTTAATATTTTTTTAAGATTTTGTTTTGTAATATTTAATATATGTTTAACTTTCGCCTTTATTTAATTAATAATCACTTTAAATTATTTTTTATGAAACGTATTTTACTATTTTTATTTGTTTTTATTTCCTGTTTTAATATAGGGAACAGCCAATTATCCAGTGGAACTACGGCTCCAGACTGGACAGTTACTGATTTAGACGGCAACTCTCACAATTTGTACTCCTTATTAAATAGTGGAGTTGATGTGGTCATGGATGTGTCAGCAACATGGTGTGGTCCATGCTGGAATTATCACCATAGTGGCATTTTATCAAATATTCATAATTCAGGAAATGCGATGGTATTTTTTATGGAAGGGGATGCGAGTACCAACCTTGCCTGTTTGTATGGTCCTTCGGGATGTGTAGGAGGTACACAAGGCAATTGGGTAGCAGGAACGCCATACCCAATTGTACATGAACAAGGTCCCTCAGTAAGAGCAGCTTATGCAGTTAATGCTTATCCTACAATTTTTATTATTTCTGCACGAAATAAGAAGTCATATACTAATGGAGGTGGAGGGCCATCTCAATCATATATTGAATCTTTCTTGTTAGAGTCATTCAAATTGGATGCTTACCCAACGGTTGCTGATGCTTCTTGTGGTAAAGATGGTTCAATAGAGTTAGATGTAGTGTATGGGCATGGTGCTTTAAGATATGCCTGGAGCAACGGTGCTACTTCTAAAAATATTTACAATTTGGATCCGGGTGTATATACTGTTACAATAACAGATGCTAATAATTATGATATTGAAGTTGGACCATTTAATGTTGGAGGTACATTTATTCAGCTTACTTCTTTTCCTATTGAAGAAATCAATCCTTCATGTTTTGGCGGAACTAATGGACTTGCAACTTTTACAGCTTCTGGAGGTACGCCAGGATACAGCTATCTATGGGATGACGGTACTACAAACCAAACAAAAATTAATTGTGGTGCAGGTGAGCATCATGTGACGGTAACAGATGCTAACGGTTGTACTATTGATAATTTTGTAGTATTGGAAGAACCAGAGCAAATTTCAGCAAGTAGTTCTGCACCAACTATACCTTGCGGATCATCTAAAGGTACAATAACTATTAGTGCTGAAGGTGGAATATATCCTTATACTTATGATATTGGTAACGGACCACAGTCGTCTGGACAATTTAACGATGTTGATCCAGGTACTTATAATTACTTAGTGAAGGATTTTAATAACTGTACTTTTAATGGAATAGTTACGTTGTTAGCTATTGAAGGACCTGAAGCAGTTGCTTCGGTTAATGGCGGCATCACTTGTGAGATATCAGAAGTAGAATTGAGTGGAGAAGGATCATCAACAGGAGACGATTATATTTATCTTTGGAAAACTGATGATGGTGTTATTGTTTCGGGGCAAGATAGTATCATTGCAGTTGTTAGTGCTGGTGGTACGTATGTACTTGAAGTAACAGACAATTCAAATGGATGTATATCTTCTGCAACTGTTGAGGTAGAACAGTCAGTAGATGTACCTCAGGCAAGTATTGAAGTTCCTGAACAGTTAACTTGTCTTGTATCTGAAATCCAATTGGATGCACAGATAAATGGAGATGCAGAAGACTTCATTATTTCATGGGCCACTTCCAATGGAAATATCGTAACAGGTGGAAATACACTTACACCAACTGTTGATGGTGCTGGTTATTATGTCCTTACATTAGAGTCAATATTAAATGGATGTACTGCGGATAAAGGTGTTGAAGTAGTAGCATTTTTAAATATACCTTCGGGTAGCTACGATTATTCATTTGAAGAAGGAACTTTTGAAGGAGATCCTCAGACTAATTCATCTAACAATACATATCTTTGGGATTTTGGTAATGGAAATACAAGTACTGATGAAAATCCAATAGTTGAGTTGGGAGAAGGTACATTTGAAATATGTCTTACAGTAAGCAACGAGTGCGGTAGTGATATGAAATGTAGAGTAGTTTCTAATCTTTCCATATTAACTATTGGAAGTAGCTCTTCAACTAATATAGTATGTTTTGGAGAAAATAACGGTACGATTTCTTTAGATGTGGTAGGTGGCAAAGCGCCTTATACATATAGTTGGACTGGACCAGATGGGTTTTCATCTACAGAATCATCGCTTTCGGGACTTGCTGCGGGAGTATATTCTGTTGTGGTAGCTGATGCTAATGGTAACTCAGTCGAAGAGACATTTACTATCACGGAGCCGGAAGCAATTGTCGTTTCTTTAGTTAATATCGTTAATGATAAAGGAAATCAGGGTGAAGGTTCAATATCAATTGAAGTTAAAGGTGGTTCAGGTTCATTGACATATTTATGGTCAAATGGTGAAACAACTTCTAATATTAATTCATTAGTTGAAGGAAGTTACACTTGTACAATCACGGATAGAAATGGATGCGAAAAAGTTGTGGGGCCATTCATTGTAGAGAATACCACTTCTACAAATGAAGCGAAGTATCTTACTTCTTTTAATGTATTTCCAAATCCAGCATCAAACGCTATTTATTTGAATGTTGAGTTTATTAACAAAGAGCATGTTTCGTTAGAGATCTATAACACTCTTGGACATAGCGTTATTCTTAATAAATATGAAAATAATATCAGCGATATAATTGATATTTCAAACCTTCCTGGTGGCGTGTATCAACTTGTGTTGACTGGAAATGAATTTAAAATTGCGAGAAGAATAGTCGTTATTAGATAACACTTGTTGTAATTGTATATTTATTTAAGATAGTTTCAGGGGCAACAAAAGTTGTCCCTGATTTTTTTTATTATGTTGTAACTTTTTATGATATGAAAACTAAAAACTGAGTAGTTGCAATAAGTTAAAATGAATTTTTTATGACCGTTTTTTTAATTGGTATGCCTGGTAGTGGAAAATCTACTATTGGAAAGCTGCTTGCAGAGCATCTTACACTTTCTTTTTTTGATACCGATTCTATCATAAGCTCAATGGAAGGTATGTCAGTATCGGAAATATTTGAGTCCAAAGGAGAAACCTATTTTAGAGAACTTGAATATGATCTTTTTAAAACATGGAAATTACACAATGCTGTAATTGCTACTGGTGGTGGACTTCCTTGCCATGATAACTTGATTGATAGATTAAATGAAATTGGAACTACTATTTGGCTTAAAATACCGATTCCTATTCTGGTTGAACGTATTATGAATGTTGAGAATGTACGTCCACTTTTAAGTAATGCTAATAACTTGATGAACCAAATTAGGTCAACACTCAAAGAGAGAACGCCATTTTATAGTAAAGCAAACCATAAAATCAATGCGAATGAAGATATTGAAGTTGTTAAAAAAAGAATCCTAAGAAAATTGTATGCTTGATTATTTTTAAGCAATAGTAAACTTGAATTAATTCTCAACTTTCAATTTAAAAAAGCTATATCACTTCCGCGACAACGAAGATACTACCACCGATATAAATCAAATCGTCTTCTTTAGATATGGATCTGGCTGCAGCAAAAGCCTTTCTTACGCTGGTATAGCATTTGCCATTTAGCCCCGATGATGCGCCTTTTTCACGGAGTTCTCCAGCATCTAAGCCACGAGGTACATTTGCTTTTGCCCAGTAATATTTGGCATCTTTTGGGAATAATTTCAAAATATCATCCAATGACTTGTCATTGACAAAGCCCAGTACGATGTGTTTTTGTCTGCATGAGATGTTGGATATCTGTTGTGTGACGAGTTGAAGTCCAGCTTCATTGTGAGCTGAGTCGGTTATGATTAATGGCTTTGTATTCAAAGTTTGCCAGCGACCCATATATTTAGTTTTATTTGACATTTCTGGCATGAATTGCCATGCTTTATCCATATTGATGGGTATGGATTGACTCAGGAAATGCAATGCATACAGACCGGTAACGACATTTTTGCTTTGAAATGGTCCGGCAAGTGTTGTTTCCAACGGACTATTCCAGGACTTGCGATTCAGATACATTTGAAATGTTAGATATGGAGTGTCGCCGATGGTTTCTGCCGACATCTGTTGATCTGCGAAATAAATGGGAGCATTGTTTTGCTCAGCATTTTCTATAAATATTTGTTGGACTTCCTTTTGTGTTTCCCCGATGATGACCGGTATTCCGGGTTTGATAATGCCCGCTTTTTCTGCTGCAATTGCTGGTAATGTATCTCCAAGCATTTGCTGATGATCGTAACTTATATTCGTGATGACACTCAATAGTGGCGTGATGATATTGGTCGAATCTAATCTACCGCCAAGCCCTGTTTCGATAATAGCATAATCCACTTTTTTTTCGGCAAACCATGCAAATGCAAGTACAACGGTTAATTCGAAAAATGAAGGATTAATTCGTTCAATATCTGATTTGTACGTATTGATAAAATTTGTAATATATTTGTTCTCAATATATACGCCATTCATTTTTATCCGCTCACGAAAATCTTTGTAATGTGGAGAAGTATATACACCGGTTTTATAGCCTTGAGCTTGTAATCCAGCAGCGATAATATGACTTGTAGTTCCCTTGCCATTCGTACCTGCGATATGGATACATTTGAGCTGGTGTTGTGGATTACCTGCCATATCACATAATGCGAGCGTATTGGTCAGATCCTTTTTGTAGGCTGCTGCTCCAACACGTTGGTACATAGGGAGCTTTTGATATAAATAATCTAAAGTTTCCTGATAAGTTTTAAGCGTTGACATGATTGTTTTTTTAGTGTCACAAAAGTAGGTAAGGTAAATGAATTTGGAGTAATCCTGTACCTTAATTGTTAATTAAAAATGGACAGATGACAGATGACAGATGACAGTGGATAGTGGACAATGGACAGTTGAAAGTTGAGGATTTGAGAATGGGCAATGGGCAATGATTTTTTGATTGACGATTTTTGATTGACGATTATAGAAGTTAGTTTTTTGGCGTAATAGCGTGTTAGGTTTCTAATTCCTGACTACCAGAAATGCCAAAGTGCTAATGACCTAAACCAACTCGACAAATCCGACAAATCGACAAATCAACAATTAAAATTACACTCTTAAACATTTAAACTAACATCAACTCCACAAATCAAACAACTCCACAAATCAACAATATTTTACGGTTCCGGTGTGAAAGAATAGGCAACTGATAAGGTAAGCCCGTCTGGTGTTTCAAAAAATTGACTTTTAGAAAATCTGTAGTAAATATGGTCGCCGATTGTTCTGAATGCTTTGTCAAACTTCAAATCAAGGCTAATGGGTCCAAGGTCATAACCGATAGCAAAGCTAAATCCATAGCTTACGTAGCGGAGCTTTTGATTGTAGTTTTCAAGGCCGAGTAGTTGAGATTTTTGGTTGGTCAGGATGTGCATCACTGGTCCTACGCCTAATCTAAAATTATTAGAATAAAGTCCACCCATGGCTTGTAAATCTAAATAGCCAAATCGTTCATTCATTCGCTTTTTTGGTCTACCTTCTTCCTTATAAGTAGTTACGTCAAATGCCATTCCGTAATATGTATAAAGGATATTTACTTCTGAATACAACCAACCAAACCGCTTTTGAGCCCAAAATCCGGCGTTGTATTGTGGCAATCCATGGGAGAGTTGTATTTCGTGAACGATCTGATCCTTTCCGCTACCGATATAGACCGTTTCCTCTCTTGCCATGACGATACCACTGGACATTTTTACACCTATGCGAGTAGCTTCTCTTTCTCGTTTTTTCTTTGAATATTGTGCATGACAAACGCTTTCAGATATAAAGAATACAACTGAAGTAAGGGCTAAAAAGAAGAAGAATCTATTTAGGTTTGTCACCTTAAAATTTAATTTGCAAACAAATATAGTTATATTTTTATACTTAATAGCTTTTACTGTTATATTTTTCAAGATTTGTATGATATTTGACAAAAATGAATGAATTTCCTACTTTAATATAGTTAGGTATTATAAATATTTATACCTTTGAAAACTTTTGTAAATAATTATTAAGTAATATGAATAATACGCTTATGGCAACACCACATATAGAAGCAAAGGAGGGAGAAATAGCAGAGTCGATATTACTTCCTGGAGACCCATTGAGAGCAAAATTTATTGCAGAAAATTATTTAGATGATTTTGTGCAATTTAACAAGGTTCGCAATATGTTTGGATATACAGGATACTATAAAGGGAAACGTGTATCGGTCATGGGTACTGGTATGGGCATGCCCTCAATCGGCATATATGCTTATGAACTGATTAAGTTTTATGGCGTAAAACGATTGATACGTGTTGGCTCGGCAGGTTCAATACAAGATGACGTTAAGATTAAGGATGTGATTATAGCGCAAGGTGCTTCGACAAATTCTAATTTTAGCAAACAATATAATCTTCGCGGTGAGATAGCTGCGTTATCTGATTATGAGCTACTGTTTTCAGCAGCATTACAAGCAGAAGTACTGAATATCCCATACCATGTAGGTAATATATTGTCTTCGGACACCTTTTATGATCACGATGAGGAAAGTTGGAAAAAATGGGCTGAAATGGGTGTTTTAGGCATGGAAATGGAAGCTTATGCATTGTTTCTGACAGCTACAGTGCTGAAAGCTAAAGCACTGGCTATCTGTACGATTTCTGACTCTATGATCACAGGAGAAAGTATGGGACACGAAGATAGAGAAACGTCATTGCGTCAAATGATTCAACTTGCTCTTGATATAGTTTAATTTCAAAATAGTTTTCATCACTCACATTTTTACTTCATCAAAAATCAAAAAAGTACACAATGAAACAGTATTATTTTACGGCTTTAATCTTGATATTTGGGTTTTCAACTCAGGCTCAGCAAAATTTATGGAAAGAGATCAGAAAGACCGACATTCGTAGTCATCAGATTGAAGCTCCTGATGCTTATTTGCTTTTTAAATTAGATTGGAGTGCTTTTAATTCACACCTGAAGCAAACGAATAATGTACGTCAATCACAAAATTTTGATTTACCGATGCCTGATGGTACATTTCATCGATACGAACTAACGGAAACGTCTATTTTTGATGCTGAACTATCAAGAAAATATCCTGGATTTACGTCATTTACCGGACGAAGTGCTGATGCGCCGGGTTCTGTTTTGAAGATGAGTGTTTCTCCATTTGGGATACATGCCATGATTTTAGCAACAGACAATACTAAATCTGTCTTTATTGACCCGATAACATTGGATCATGCGGACCAAATATATCAAGTATATTATCGTAAAGATTATAGACAACAGCAGCACAATACGTTTTCTTGTGGTACAAATGAAGCACATGTGGATCCTATGATCATCAAGCAACAACACAAACAGGAAGGTGCTTTTAGTCCAAGAAGTAATGGAGATTGCCAATTTCGTTCTTATAGATTGGCATTGGCTTGTACAGGAGAATATGCAGCTTTTCATGGCGGCACGATACCGAATGTATTGGCAGCTTTTAATGCGACGATGACTCGTGTTAATGGTGTTTATGAGCGAGATTTGGGCGTGACAATGGTGCTAATAGGCGATACAGATAAGGTTATTTTTCTGAATGGTAATACCGATCCATATTCCAATTCTGATGGAGAAGCGATGCTCAACCAAAACCAAAGAACTCTTGACGATATGATCGGAAATAATAATTACGATATTGGGCATGTGTTCAGTACAGGAGGTGGGGGTATCGCCTTTTACGGATCTACTTGTAGTCGATTTAATAAGGGAAAAGGCGTTACAGGATCGGACAAACCAGTTGGTGATCCTTTTGATATAGACTACGTCAGTCATGAAATGGGGCATCAATTTGGCGGAAGCCATACACAAAATAATAATTGTAATAGATCTGGACAAACAGCTGTAGAGCCAGGTAGTGCAAGTACGATCATGGGTTATGCAGGAATCTGTGCTCCCAATGTTCAATCGGTTAGTGATGGATATTTTCATGGTATCAGTATCATCGAAATACACAATCATACAGTCTTAGGCTCGGGAAATACATGTGCTACTTTTATAGATAAGCCCAATTCGAAGCCCATCGTAAATGTGGCAGCTACTGAATATACAATTCCGATATCAACGCCATTTTTCCTAACAGCAGAGGCGGACGATTTTGAAGAATCGGAACTTACGTATTGTTGGGAACAAACCGATAATAGAACAGCAACTATGCCACCGACATCGAGAAATGTAAATGGTCCAATGTTTCGTTCACTATTACCTCAATCAAGTCCAACAAGATATTTCCCTGATCTTGAGAAAAGATATAATACTTGGGAAGTCCTTCCTTCAGTAAGTCGAACCATGGATTTTAAATGTACTGTTCGTGATAATCACCCTGGTAATGGTTGTACAGAAGACGTAAATGTAAAAGTCACAACTTCAGCCAATGCAGGTCCTTTTGAAGTGACCCACCCAAATGTTCCACACGTTCGTTGGGCCATAGGAATAAAAACTATTGTTACGTGGAATGTAGCCAATACAGACCAGGAACCTGTCAATTGTCAATTCGTGGATATCCTACTTTCTGACAATGGTGGTCTTACATACCCTTTTTTATTAGCTTCACAAGTACCGAATACAGGGAAATATGATGTTGTTGTACCGTCGGCACCAACTAATAAAGCGCGGATTATGATTAGGTCTTCAAACAATATCTTCTTTGATGTTTCAGATTCTGATTTTACAATCACTTCGAGTTTTACTATATCTCCAAATTGGTTTAGTAAGCAAATTTGTGACGAAGATGAACTTATATTTACCATTAATATTACTAAAAATACGCATTTAGAAGATGATTTTATACTTGATAATCCTGTTCGTCTATCTGTATTAGGACTTCCAGATAGTGTCAGGTATGAATTCTCTGATAATGATTTTATCGAAACACCCAAAATGGTACATTTGAAAATATCGGGTTTGAAAGGGTTAAATATAGGAAACCATTCATTTTATATTCAGGCAAAAGCTGATGCTGAGACATTTAGAGCAAACCTTAATATAAATAAGGGAGCAAAAGAAACAAACATAGTCTTACAATTTCCTGAAAATGGAGACCCAAATGTAAATCCTATCAATACAGAATTGGTTTGGTCGAGACAAGATGGAGTTTCAAATCATCTTGTTGAAGTCAGTCATACACCAACATTTGATGAGCCGTTTTATGAACAGCGAATTTTAAGTAATGCGGTTAAGTTAAATTTGGAAGCATCAACAATATACTACTGGAGAGTAAAACCTGAAAGTTTCTGTGCAGAATTGCCTTATACGCAGGTATTCAGCTTTAAAACAACTGGAGAAATAGAAGGAAGTCCGATCATTCTTAGGCAGGAAACTTTACTTGTTGACCAATCTGCGTCCGCAGTTCTAACAGACAACGAGCTACATGTCATGGGTGATCATCCAGATTACATCGTATTCACCATAACGGCATTACCCGTTGAGGGATCATTGTATAAAGACGGATTTATACTGAATGAAGGTAGTCGATTCCTGATGAAGGACATCATAAATAATAGCATCACCTACCAACATGCAGGTGGATATGTTGTGCATGATACCTTATTTTTTAGTGTTGCTGACGATTATGGTAGATGGAATCCAAATACATTTTTGCCGATCAGAATTAAAACTGATGCATTGGATTTAGTGGTTGTTCGTGACAAATATCTCACATGTTTTGGCGATAAAGACGCACAGGTTTCATTGAATGGAGTAGGTGGTGTTCCGCCTTATAGCTATTCATTCGACGGTGTCAATTACGACGAAAATACCGTTTTTAATAACTTATCAGCAGGACAATATACATTTTATATAAAAGATGCTGATGACACTACGGTACAGACAGATGTAGTCATAGAAAGTCCAGCACGACTTACAGTGAGTGCAATTCAGGAATTTTACAATGTAAAAGCAACTGCGATTGGCGGTACAGGATTTTTAAGTTATAGCTTAGATGGCGATCATTTTTCATCCAATCCTACGTTAGCTGATCCAGGAAATGGACATTATACGCTTACAGTTAGGGATGTTTTTGGGTGTGAGGCAACAGATACGATCACGGTCGATATTCCAGCATTATCCATATCACACCAAGTTTTGAAAGAAGCGATTTGTAATGGTCAATCCGTAGAAGTGGAAGTACAAGGATCCGGCGGCTTTGAGCCATATTCGTTTAGAATTAATAATCAAGGATTCATCTCCTCCAATCTATTTAATACACAAGTGCCTATATCTATATTCTCGATACAGGATGCAGGAGGAAAAATAGTGTCAACGGATTCGATATCGCTAAATATACCAGCACTAATTGACGCAACATTTGAATATGATCGGTTTTCGGTGATTATACATGCGTTTGGAGGTACAGGTCATTTGTCTTACAGTAGGAATAATGTTGATTATATCAGTGAAAACATACTGGAATTTAACGATAATGGAGCATATCGAGTATATGTCAGAGATTCGGTACTTTGTTCAAGATCATTTAATGTCAGGATAAATGCGCTTAAAAATGTTAACGTTACCAAACGTGATGTTACTTGTCATGATCTAAATGACGGTTATTTGAGATTAACCAATAGTGGTGGAGAAGCGCCCATCCAATACAAACTCAATAATGGCGAATATAGTGCTACAAGAGAATGGAACGATCTTAGCGGTGGAACATACCAATACACAGCCAGAGATAGTAGAGGAGATACACTGACAGGAACGGTAGAAATCAACAATCCGGATGCGCTCGTTTTAGATGTTATTACGAATAAAGACACACTTGAAATGTTGGTTTCGGGCGGAACACCACCTTATATTTACAGTATTGATAATGGTGAGATTTTCTTTAATAACAATCTATTTTACGAATTGGAGCCGGCTACATATCAAATCATCGTAAAAGACAATAGCGGTTGTTCGGTATCAGGTACAGCTGTTTTGACATCTTCCAAAGATTTTGTACAAGATGCGATAAAGGTCATTCCAAATCCAGTAAGTCATGAATTGTTCGTGTCAGGATTGCCAGTTGTCAATGATTTCGTTGTAAAAGTTTTAGACATCAGTGGAAAACAGATGCAAGTTTCGCAACCCAATGTTTCAGACGGAGTAGCGACTTTGGATGTTATCCATTTGCAGGCAGGTATGTACATATTAGAGTTGAGTAATGATACGCAGGTAGTTAGAATTAGGTTTGTGAAGATATAGATGAAAGGTAGTTTTTTGCGTAATATGCCATTTGTTTTTATTGTGGTTTGTTACGGACTATATTTTAGACCATAGGCTGACTTTGCTTTTTGTAGGGTATTGGAACTTTGTATATATGTGTGTAATAGGTAATGCAAAAGCCCGATGCACTTTTAAAATCAAAAGAGGTGCAACCAAATGCATAAACCATCGCTTTGCACGGCATTTATTTTGCCACAACGCTCAACGAATAGCGAGTAATTGCATTTTTGACGACATTTTCTACAAAAACAGATTTTATAATCTTAACTTTACGGATAAGAACAGTAATTTGAATTGAATAAAGCATAATGGCTAAAAAAATAAAAGAAGTAAAAGAAAAACCCATTGAACTGACCCTATGGGAAACTGCCAACAAACTGCGTGGCGGTGTGGACTCTGCGGAATACAAACACGTGGTACTTGGACTAATATTTCTAAAATTTGCGAGTGACAAGTTTGAAGAGCACAGACAAAAACTCATTGATGAGGGCAAACAGAAATATATCGAAATGCCCGATTTCTACAATATGGCGAATGTGTTTTATCTCGAAGAAGAATCACGATGGACAAATATTATCAAAAAGAAAAATCAAGCCGGAGCAGGCTTGCCTTTGATGATTGATACCGCTTTACATCTTATCGAAAAGGACAACAAAGCCCTCAAAGGAGCTTTGCCCGACAATTATTAT
This sequence comes from uncultured Aureispira sp., assembly GCA_964399855.1. GTDB lineage: Bacteria > Bacteroidota > Bacteroidia > Chitinophagales > Saprospiraceae > OLB9. The sequence goes on from CAYNSF010000002.1 coordinate 50,140, forward strand.
TCTCGATTGGGATTAGAAGTGTCTAAACTTGCTTCACTCATCGACGAGATAAACAAAATAAACACCCTAAAAGACAAAGAGCAAGACATCATTGGTCGAGTTTATGAATATTTCCTTGGCAAATTTGCCATTGCCGAAGGAAAGGGGAAAGGCGAATTTTATACGCCCAAAACCATTGTAAAACTCATTGCCGAAATGATTGAACCCTACAAAGGCATTATTTATGACCCTGCTTGTGGTTCGGGTGGAATGTTTGTGCAATCCATCAAGTTTATCGAAAATCATCACGGCAATCAAAAAGAAATTTCCATTTACGGACAAGAATCTTCGCCTACCACCTTTAAACTTGCCAAAATGAATTTGGCTATTCGGGGTATCGCTGCCAACCTTGGCGACAAACACGCTGATACTTTTGCCAATGACCAACACAAAGACCTCAAAGCCGATTACATAATGGCAAATCCGCCTTTTAACCAAAAAGATTGGCGAGCCGAAAACGAACTCACAGACGATCCACGTTGGCGTGGATACAATGTGCCACCGAAAAGTAATGCCAACTACGGTTGGATTTTGAATATGGTAAGCAAACTTTCTGAAAACGGTGTGGCAGGTTTTATCTTGGCAAATGGTGCATTGAGTGGTGGTGGAGAAGAATACAAAATTCGCAAACAACTGATTGAAAATAATTTAGTAGAAGCCATTGTAATTATTCCGAGAGATACATTTTATACCACCGACATCAGCGTTACGCTTTGGATTTTGAACAAAAACAAAAAAGCAAGAACCGTAGAAATAAACAGTAAGCAGAAAAACTACCGCAACCGTGAGCAAGAAATCCTCTTTATGGATTTACGTCGTTGGGGACAAGAATTTGAAAAACAATTTATAGAACTTTCTGACGACGACATAGCCAAAGTAGCCGAGAATTATCACAATTGGCAAACTTCCGGGTGTGATGAAGATCCAGCTTTATCAGGTAAAGCGGGAGCTTTACCTAACCCAGGATTGCCCAACCCACACTACCAAAACGTACCCGAATTTTGCTACTCCGCTACATTTGAAGAAATTGCTAAAAACGATTTCTCTTTAGTGCCGAGCAAATACATCGAATTTATTGACCGTGATAGCGGTATTGATTTTGACACCGAAATGAAACGCATACAAGCCGGCTTCAAAACCCTTTTGCAAGAAGAAAAACAAAGCCAACAAGAATTGATAAACGCTTTTAAAACTTTGGGGTATGAGTTATAAGCGGATTGGAGATTATATACAGATTGTGAATAATAGAAATAAGGGTTTGGTAACAACAAACCTTATGGGAGTGAATATTTATAAAAATTTTATGCCTTCTGTTGCCAATACATCTGGGCTTGATTTATCAAAATATAAACTCATTCAGAAAGGACAGTTTGCAACCAACTTAATGCACGTTAATCGTGATGAAGTTTTGCCTGTTGCATTATTTGTAAATGAAGAACCAGCAATTGTTTCACCGGCATATATTACTTTTGAAGTAAATAATGAGAACGAATTGTTGCCCGAATATTTGATGATGCAATTTCAACGTCCTGAATTTGATAGAAGAGCTTGGACTTATTGTGATAGCAGTGTGCGTGGTGGTTTAGAATGGGAACGCCTTTGCGACATCCAAATTCCCATTCCGCACATAGACGAGCAACGCAAATATGTAGCACTCTACAAAGCACTTTTGGAAAATCAAAAAGTGTATGAAAACAGTTTGGCTGATTTGCAGTTGATATGTGATACTTATATTGAAAATCTCATTAAAACAGAAGAACCAAAAACGCTTGGGGAGTATATTGAGAAAGTCGATAACAGAAATGAAAATAGTTCAATAAAGGATGTAATGGGAATGAGTGTTTTAAAAGAGTTTAGAACACCAAGTGTAAAGGTTAATATGAACAACTTATCTAGTTATCGAATTGTAAACTATAATGAATTTGGTTATGTACAAACGACTAATAATGAAAAAGTATTAATTGTTTGTCTTTCAAAATTTAAACACCCAATAATTATTTCTTCAATACACGTTGTTTTTAAAATAAAAGATGAGAAACAATTGATGCCTGAGTTTTTGCAAATGTTTTTCAAACGTAAGGAAATAGATAGATACGCAAGGTTTCATTCTTGGGGAAGTGCAAGAGAAACATTCAATTGGGAAGATATGTGCAATGTAAAACTGCCTATTCCAAGCATAGAAGTACAGCAAGCTATTGTAACCATTTATCACACCTTGGAAACTCGTAAGCGTATCAATGAGCAGTTGAAAAACAGTATAAAACCACTTTGCCCTGTGTTAATGAGAGGGGTTGTGTGGATGGAATAAAGACAATTTAAGAATGGTGAAATTAAAATTGCAAAACAATTAAATGGTGAAAATTAAATTCTTAGAAGCTGGAAATGGTGATTGTATTCATTTATCATTTAATATAGGCGAAATCACTAAAAATATTATAATTGATGGAGGTGTTGAGCAAACATATTATTCAAAATCAACAAACACGTTTGGAGAGTTGTATTCAGAAATTAATTCTATTAGAAAACAGAATGAATTTATTGATCTACTTATACTGACTCATATAGACAACGATCATATTTGTGGACTATTAAAGTGGTTTGAATTAGATGATAAGGCCCATGAACTGATAAAAAATGTTTGGTTCAACTCTGGAAAATTAATTGCTACTTACCTTAATGAGCCGGAAAATGAAGGTTTGAGGGTTGGATTAAAAATCTTTTCTGATCCTCAAACGGGAATTAAAGAGGCAATAGAATATGAAGACTACTTGATTAAAAAAGAGATATGGGATCAAAAAGTGATAATAGAGGGACAGGAGTTTGAGGAATGCGGTGTAAAAATCCAAATCCTATCTCCTAATGAAGCTCAATTAAAAAGGCTTCTAAAGGAATATAAAGAAAAAACAGGTGATTCCGCATATACCGCCGGAAGGGAAAAAGACTGGAATAAAAATATCAAGGATTTTATTGAAGAAGAAATGAGATCTGATTTCAAATTTAATCAGGACAGTAGTGTCAAAAATGGAAGTTCTATCTCATTTTTCCTGACTTTGAATGATAAGCGTTTTTTGTTTTTGGCTGATTCTCATCCCAAGGGTATAGTAACGCAATTAAAAACTCTCGGTTTTAGTAAGGATAAACCTTTAGAAGTTGAAGTAATGAAGGTGTCTCATCATGGTAGTAAAGCAAATACTAACAAGGAACTGTTAGAAATTATAAAAACAGAAAATTATATTATTAGTACCGATAGTTCTGGACATAATCATCCTAATAAAAGGACATTAGCCCGAATACTAAATGTAAACCCTAATGCCATTTTTCACTTCAACTATGAGCATGTTCGGAATGATATGTTTTCTGATCAAGACAGGCAAGATTATCAAATAAAAGCCCGAATAACTAAAAAATTAAACTTTTAAGTAATGACATTAGATGAATTGAAACTTTATACTGTTCGGGTAAATAATGGTAGCGGATGTTTATTTCAACCCATATTAAAAGGCGGTGGATTTACATATATCCTTACGGCTAAGCACCTATTTGAAAACGGAGGAAGAGACGAAAATGATGAAATCATACCTCCAATTTCGGACGGAACAAAAATTTCTATTGTTAGGCAAGTGAACGTTGGTGATCAGTGGCAAAAAATTTTAATCCCATATACTCTTACACGAGGAGAAACATACTTTCCTCATAAAGATGCTGATGCTGCTATATTAAAAATTAATCATTTGCAGCCCGAGTTTGACAAAATTGTTTCTATTGATATTCCGAAAATAAATAATGGGTACTATTTAAATGGATTTCCCAATCAGTTTGGAGGACAATTTGGGGAAGAATATACGACATATAGTATTAGAGAGATAGAAGCATCAGGTAATTATTCTCGAAATGCTCAACTTACAAATAATGTGTTAAATAAAGAGCAAATTGAAGGAATGTCTGGTGGTGGGATTATAGCAGTTCAAGATGATCACATTTCTATTATAGGAATTCAAAGTAGAGTGAAACATCCGAAATGGGCTAACGGAAAAATATGTTTTGTTCCAATGAAATACTTTTCTGAAATAATCAATTATGAAGAGTACAACGCGTTATTAACAAAACTGCACCCTCCATACGTTGGAAAGTTTGATTTTCTTAAAGATGAAGCCTTCTCATTAAAAGTTGATGCATGGGATGAAAATACAATTTCATCAACTAGAATACACTTAAGGAATAAAGCTTTGAGTGTAATTCAGTCTGATGTCACCCCTATTGGTATAAAAGAATTATTCAAAAACAGGTTATTGATAGATGAAACAGAAGACCATTGTTTAGATACTAAAAATATATGGATAGCATGGCTTGAATTTCTCACAATAATGAATATAGTAAAGGAAGACAGCCTTACCTTTCAACAATTAAATGAAATATTTGATAGCATCAGATTTAAGTATTTGGACACTAATGACTGGACGGATTTAATTCCTAACAAATTATCCAAATCGGATTATTTAGGCTTGCAACCAGATTCAACAGTAATTGTCAGTACTAGGATGCCACCAGAAAGACCATTTATAATTCCAAAAGGAAAAATAGTTGATATAGCCAGAGTATATGATAAAAGTGGTTTCAGAACAGATAAAGGAATAGACCCCTTTACTTCCTTCAATTTTGTACACTTAGACTATTTTAAAAAGAAATGCATCATAGATAAAATGGCATCATACCAAAATTTAAGTGAACAAGAGTTTTTAACGCTGCTAAAAAAAGAATACAATGAGTTATTTAACTGATGAACTGCAAACCGTAATAAAGAATAAGCTCTCTGATATTCCATTCGAATATAGGGAGATAAATTTTGGTGGCATCATTCCAGCTTTCTTTATAAATATTAAAGACGAAAAAACTCTAACAAATCAATGGAAATCTATTACTGAATTTATTGCGGTATATTTTCAATCATCGCTCAGAAATGAATTTAGCGTTTGGAATATTTATCTATTCTTCATTCTGGAACAAGAAATAAAAGATGATCTTAAATATATCATTGAAAACGACACATTTTCAAGTAGAAAAATTATAATATATCCTAAACAAGATATAGAATCAATTATTCAAGAACATATAAAGAATGATGATACAGAAATACAGTCGGTTATTGATTCTGAAGAAACACCATTTCAATCAAACTCTGATGTTTGGGAAATATTAAATGGAGTTAGCTATAAAAAGAAAATTACCGATGATATTAAGCAGGGGCTTAACCAGATCATTGATAAAATTAAAGCACAAGAACCATGAAGTTTAAAAAAGTAGAAATTTCTGCCTTCAGGATATATGATGATCCAAAAGATGCAACATTTGATCTAACTACAGAATCTGGCGACGCCGCTGGTTTTGTGTCGTTATATGCACCAAATGGTTTTGGAAAAACATCCTTTTATGATGCGGTTGAATATGGCATAACAGGTTCTATAAATAGATTTTTCGTAGGTGATAGAGAACTTGATAAATTAGCCAATTTTCAGAATCAACAAAACGAATTGTCTTTTATTAGAAATATAAAATCTCCACCAGAAAGAGAGACATTTATAAATATTACTACAGATTCGGACAAAGAGCCCATTATCAGTAAGAAATTTAAAAAACATGGTAATCAAATTCATGATTTAAACTTCAAAACAAAACCCGAAGTCCATGAATTTCAAAAGGTAATATTATCCCAAGAATGGATAACCGCATTTCTTACTGAACAGAATGGTGAGTATCGTTATGAGAAATTCATGGAAATACCTGAATTATCAAATATCAACGAATACTATAACAAGCTTAAGCAAACCTGTTCAGTTCATGACACTAAAAAGAATAAACTTAAAGAGGCTATTGAAGACTTTGAGAAGAGTATTCAAAATATAAGTTCTGAAAATATTCTTGAAACTGTCAATTATCAAATGCAATTATTGACAGAAAAGTTTGGAGAACAGTCTTTAATACTTTTGTCACTTGCCAGTACACAGGAAGATATAAAGAGACTCAAAGACATCATTGCAAACAAGACTATTTCCAGTAATCGTGAACTTTCATTGATTCAATTGTTGGAATATGTGGATATAGCAAAATTGGGTAACGATTCGACCATCGGACTTAAAACCTACTTCTCTATTCAAGATACTAATCAAAAAGATCGCAAGAGGTTATCAGAAATACAACCACTCTTAGAAAAATTTGAAAGTCTTGAAAAAACAGGAATCGAAATAGATAACATAAAGAAATCACAACAAAACCATATAGATGACAAAAATCGAGTAACCAAGGTGATTTCAGATTTTCCGAAATATGAGCGGATATTAAAAGAAACACAGGAAAAAATTAGAACAATATCGCAAACGGAAATTAGTAGTGAGGCTATTAATAAGCAATTGGGTGAGCTAAATCGTACAGAAATAGAATTGCGAAGCCAACTTGAAACGGTATTGAGACAATTGAAGGAATTGGCAACTAAAAAAGCTAAGATTCCTGAAATGAAAGCAGAATTAGAACATCTAAATAATTTAATTCAAAAAACAGATAAGAAACTAAACGATAAAAAGGGAAAAGCTGATAAAAAAGAAAAGGAACAGCGTGAGTTAGAAAGTGCTATTACGAATTTACAACGAATAATCAAGGAAATAAATGATGGATTATATCCTCAAATTTCTAAAGACGAAAATATAGAGATAAGTGAATTAGTGCAAAAATTAGAAGGAGGTGAACACTTGCTTTCTAATGAAAATACAACATTAAAATCTCTCAACACAACTATTAAACAGCAAGAAACATTAAATCAAACAATATCAGATTTTATAAAAACAGGTTTGTCTATTGTTGATGAACGTCAATCTTCCTCCTGTCCTTTGTGTGAACAGGTATATGGCTCATACAACGCGTTAGTTGAAAAAATCACTAACAACAAGGCATTAGATGAAACACTGAAAACACTTCTTGCTCAAAAAAGTAAGAGTGAACTACGCATTTCTGACTTAACTACAAATGTAAAACAAAGAAGAGAACGACTTCTAAGTATTTATAGCCAGCAACTAGACAGACTGTCTACTAAAAGTCAAGAAGAGAGACAGTTATTGGAAAGTCTAAGACAGAATATTAAAGATATTGAGGTTGAACTGAATATTCTAAAAGAGAAGAACGAAATCCCAAAACTGGACTTAAAAGGATTGTCGCTTGAAATTTTTGAAAAGCAAATTGATGAAAATATAATAGAAGCTAATAAAGTAAGAGATATTGTTAACCCTAAACTCTCTACTAATAAAGAAGCCATCGATAAGACCAAGGAGCAGTTAGTTTCCTTGAAAAACCAGATAGATTTACTTAAAAAAGAAAATGAAAGTCTAATTAACAATGAAAAATATGTGTCTGTAACAGGATGGTTTAATGAATATTTTCCGGACAAAGAAATAAATAAAGAATTGTTGCTCCAAAGAGACTCTTCATTAACACAAAGTATTAGTCAATTGGCTATTCATCTGAAAGAAACGGATGAAAAAAAGGGCGCTCTTAATCAAGAACTAACATCGTTTAAAAAAGAGAATTTGTTGCAAGAGAAATTAGATTTGGGAAAATTGACTCATGAAAATGATGCCAAACTTACTGCTTACCGTTACTTCCTAAAAGACAATTTGGATATTGATTCGTCCCAAATGAACGAAACGATCCTATCAAATATAATTGAAGAAAAGCAGACAAAATACAAGGCTGATTTAGAACATACACGATCTATACAATTGGAATATCAAAAACTGGAAAAATATAGTGAGAATGTTTGGCCGTTTCTCCAATCCGAAAATGCTAAAATGAAACTTGCTAATGCAATAAAAGAACTTGACTTTTTAGAACAGAAAGTTGAGCCAGTTATAAAAACAGAATGTGATAATGCCAGAACTTATCTTGAAAATCGAATCAAAAATTTTTTCCACGAAGAATTGATCAATAAATTATACAGGAAAATAGATCCACACCCTGATTTTAAGTCAGTAAAATTTAAGGCAAACTTTGATTCCGATCATCCAAGATTGGATGTTTTTGTTGAGAATACCAAGAATGAAAATGTCCTAATACCAAATCTATATTTCAGTACTGCTCAGATTAATATATTGAGTTTAAGCATCTTCTTGGCAACTGCATTAAATTCAAGAGTCTATAATTGCATTTTCATTGATGATCCGATTCAGTCCATGGATAGTGTGAATGTGCTGTCAACTATTGATTTACTTAGGAGTATAGTTCTAAATGAAAAGAAGCAGATTGTTTTGTCCACACACGATGAGAATTTCCATAATTTATTGAAGAAAAAAATGCCCTCTGAGCTTTTTGAGTCTAAGTTTCTGGAATTAGAGTCTTTTGGAAAAGTAAAAAATTATCAGAAATAATGTGCTTCCAATCCCAATCAAAACAAACCATTATCAATTGAAAAATAAATTGAATGAAAAAATTCACCGATAAATATTTTGATACTTACCTTTCTATGCTCGATGTGGACATTGAAAGAGCATTAGAGCAAGTGAAGCAACGTGAATGGACAGTCGAAAGTTTTCGGTTTTATACTGCTGTTTCCGTTATGTCATCTTCACGAATAGAAGGTGAAACATTGGAAATAGACAGCTATCTGAAACATAAATTGCAAAACATAGCATATTTGCCCAATCTGACAGACAAACCCAACGATTTGTTTGAAGCGTATGAATTTGCAAGAGATAATACATTAACCCGGAGCAACTTTTTTGAAGTTCATAACATTGCCACTCAACATTTATTGCCCGAAAACCAACGAGGAGTTATTAGAACAGGGAATATGCTCATTATGGAACAAGAAACACAGCAAATACAATATGAAGCCGCACTTAGTTCTATTGTGAGAAAAGAGTTTGAGGCGTTTTGGAATGAATTAGAGATGTTGCTTGAACAAAATTTAAACACACAGCAGATTTTTTATTATGCATCGCTCATTCATTTGGTATTTGTAAAAATTCACCCATTCAATGACGGAAACGGAAGAACAGCGCGATTATTAGAAAAGTGGTTTTTAGCGGCATTATTGGGCGAAAAAGCATGGTATATAGGAAGCGAACATTATTACTATAAAAATTTACAAGCGTATTATCACAACCTCGCACGAGTAGGGTTGTTTTATGATGACTTGAATTACGAGAAATCCGTTCCTTTTTTGTTGATGCTACCAAACTCAATAACGAATGTACAAGAAAAATAAAGTCGGTTTATGATAGATATGAATAACAATTAAAAAAATGAAATTCACAGATGCACAATTAGAAAAAGCCTTTATCAATTGAAAAGCAAATTAGATTAAAAAATGATAAGCGAAAACAAACACATAGAATTCAAACAAAAAGTAACGCCAGAATTGGAAAAAGAAGTAGTCGCTTTTTTAAATTCCAATGAGGGAGGTGTGATTTATATCGGTATCGATAAAAACGGAATTCCTGTTGGTGTAAATAATACCGACCAAGAGCAATTGCTTATCAAAGACCGTTTAAAAAACAATATTTTACCTTCTTGTATGGGTTTGTTTGATTTGGTCATCGAACAGAAAGAAGCTAAAGACATTATTAAAATCATTGTTGCCGGAGGTTACGAAAAACCGTATTATGTAAAGAAATACGGACTTTCTGAAAAAGGTACTTTTATTCGTATAGGAAGTTCGGCAGAACCAATGCCAACCCGACAAATAGAACAACTTTTTAGCAAGCGAATCCGAAATTCCATCGGAAATATGAAGTCACCCAAACAAGCTTTACAGTTTCAGCAATTGCATATTTATTATCAATCCATTGGAAAAGTTTTAAACGAACAGTTTGCTCGAAATTTGGAATTGCTTACAGAGGAAGAACATTACAATTATGTAGCGTATTTGATGAATGACATCAACAATATTTCTGTAAAAGTAGCTCGTTATCAAGGCTTAAATCGGGTCGATTTGGCAGAAAGCAACGAGTATGGATATGAATCATTAATTAAAGCCACCCATCTGGTTTTAGACAAATTGAATTTAGAAAACCGAACTTTAACCAAAATCACACCGAAAGAACGCAAAGAGCAACGGTTATGGAATGCTATTGCTTTGCGTGAAGCCATTATCAATGCCTTTGTACACAATGATTACACAAAAGAAATCGCACCAAAATTTGAAATTTTCGACAATCGTTTGGAAATTACATCTTACGGCAGTTTACCTGAAGGACTTTCAAAAGCCGAGTTTTTTGAAGGGTACTCTATTATCCGTAATAAAGAATTGATGCGGATTTTCAAAGATTTAGATTTGGTAGAGCAATTAGGTTCGGGTATTCCAAGAATTTTACAAGCTTATTCTAAAGATTGTTTCCAGTTTTCAGAAAACTTTTTGAGGATTACCTTGCCTTCAACAGAATCTGTAACTCGTTCCGAACAAGTTACCCCGCAAGATACCGAACAAGATACCGAACAAGATATCGAACAAGATGCCGAACAAGTTACCGAACAAGATACCATGCAAGATACCATGCAAGATACCATGCAAGATACCATGCAAGTTAGAGAACTTTTGAAGGTTTTTAAAGGAGTACATAATAGAGAGGAATTACAAAAAATGTTAGGTTTGGCAAATAGAGATCATTTTAGAAAAACTTACTTACAACCAGCAATTGAAGCAGGCTTAGTAGCTTTGACTATTCCCGATAAACCTACAAGCCGAAATCAAAGATATTATTTAACAGAAAAAGGGAAAACCAATTTAGCAAAGAATAAGTAGATATGAAATTTACCGAAGCACAATTAGAAAAAGCCTTTGCCGAACTCTTGGCACAAGAAAACTATCCGCATACTTTGGGAGAAACCTTAGTGCGTTCGGCTGATGATGTGTTGATAGAAGAAGATTTGCAACGCTTTTTGCTGAAACAATATCAAGCCGAAAAGCTGACTAAAACCGAGGCAAAATCAATCATTTTGCACCTAAAAAGTTTGCCAGCATCGGACTTGTACGAAAGCAATAAGAAGTTTATCAAAATGCTGTCGGACGGTTTTATTCTCAAACGTGAAGACCGCAGCCAAAAAGACATTTACATCAACCTGATAGATTTTTCGGGCTTGGAAAAACATCGGGTTAATGAAGAAAATTTGCCACTCATCGCTGCCGAAGATGAAGTGAAATACGGTACTTCGACAGGATCAGCACTCAGCGACAATAATATTTACCGTTTTGTAACTCAACTCGAAATTACAGGCAACGAAAAACGCATACTGGACGGCATTATCTACATCAATGGTTTGCCTGTAGTGGTGTTTGAATTCAAAAGTGCTATACGTGAAGAAGCCACCATACACGATGCTTTTGTGCAGCTAACTACACGCTACAAACGCGATATTCCGCAACTGTTTGTGTATAACGCTTTTTGCGTCATCAGCGATGGAGTGAACAACAAAGCAGGTTCATTCTTTGCACCGTATGAGTTTTTCTATGCGTGGAGAAGAATTGCAGGTTTGGCAAAAGAGGTTGACGGCATAGACAGTATGCACACGCTTATACAAGGAATGTTGCACCAAAAGCACTTGCGAGATATTATTCGCAATTTCATTTTCATACCTGATACTAGTAAGAAAAACGAAAAAATTGTGTGTCGCTATCCGCAATATTATGCGGCTCGTGTATTGCTCGACAGCATCAAAAAAGCCCAAAAACCGCAAGGAGACGGAAAAGGCGGAACATACTTTGGAGCAACAGGTTGTGGCAAAAGTTTCACGATGCTTTACCTCACTCGTTTGCTGATGAAAAGCGAATATTTTGAAAGTCCGACCATTGTTTTGATAACGGATAGAACCGATTTGGACGACCAACTTTCTTCTCAGTTTACCAATGCTAAAGATTTTATAGGCGACAATACCGTAGAAAGTGTAGAAAGCCGTGCCGATTTGCGTGAGAAAATACAAGGTAGAAAAAGTGGAGGCGTATTCCTCACTACCATTCACAAGTTTACCGAAGACACCGAATTGCTATCGGATAGAAACAACATTATTTGCATTTCGGACGAAGCACATCGTAGTCAAACCAACCTTGACCAAAAAGTAAAAATCACTACCAAAGGTGTAGAAAAACGTTATGGTTTTGCCAAATATCTACACGATAGTTTACCCAATGCTACTTTCGTAGGTTTCACAGGAACACCTGTAGATGCTACGCTTGATGTGTTTGGAAAAGTGGTTGATGCTTACACGATGACAGAATCGGTAAAAGACGAAATCACCGTGCGTATTGTCTATGAGGGCAGAGCTGCTAAAGTGATGTTGAACAATAGCGAACTTGAAAAAATTGAACAATATTACCAAGAAGCTGCTGAACAAGGAGCAAATGAACACCAAATAGAACAAAGCAAGGAAGAAACAGCAAAAATGAACGCCATTTTGGGCGACCCAAAACGCCTAAAAACCATTGCCGAAGATTTTGTAAAGCACTACGACAATCGCATTGCCGAAGGTGCAACCGTAAAAGGCAAAGCAATGTTTGTATGTAGTAGCAGAGAGATTGCTTACGAGTTGTATAAGAATATCATCGAACTAAAACCCGAATGGAACGAAGTGCGTGAAGCCGAAGAAGGTGCAGAACTTTCCGAAAAAGACAAACGAGAACTCAAACCAATTGAACGAATAAAACTAATTGCTACCAGAGGACAAGATGACCCGAAAGAAATGTATGATTTACTCGGCACAAAAGAATACCGCAAAGAATTAGACCGACAATTCAAAAATGAGAAATCGAATTTCAAAATTGCAATTGTGGTAGATATGTGGCTCACAGGTTTTGACGTACCATTTTTGGATAGTATTTATATCGATAAACCTATTCAGCAACATAATTTAATTCAAACCATTTCACGTGTAAACCGAAAATTTGAAAGCAAAAACAAAGGTTTAGTGGTGGATTATATCGGCATCAAAAAGCAAATGAATTTGGCATTGGCAAAATACAATGACGGAGATAGCGACAACTTTGAAGATATAGCTGAATCCATTATCGTTGTACGAAATCATTTAGACCTTTTGGCAAAATTGTTTCACACGTTTGACAACAGTTTGTATTTCAAAGGAACAACTTTGCAGCAACTCAACACCCTGAATTTAGCAGCGGAATTCGCACAAAAAACCAAAGAAACCGAAACCCGATTTATGGGATTGATAAAACGACTAAAAGCTGCTTACGATATTTGTGCAGGAAGCGAACAACTCACACAAATCGAGCGAGATTATACGCATTTTTATTTGGCTGTTCGTTCCATTGTTTTCAAATTGACCAAAGGCAATGCACCCGATACGGCACAGATGAACGCAAAAGTTCGAGAAATGATAAAAGATGCTTTGCAGAGTGATGGTGTAGAAGAAATTTTCAAATTAGGTGATGAAAACGAAACGGAACAAGATATCTTTGACGAAGATTATTTGGACAAAATAGCCAAAATCAAACTGCCAAATACTAAAATCAAACTCTTGCAACTGTTATTGGCAAAAGTAATTGGAGAACTAAAAAAAGTCAACAAAGTAAAAGGTGTTGATTTCACAAAGAAAATGCAAGTATTGGTGGAGCGTTACAATCAACGAGATGAAAACGATGTATTGCGAAGCGAAGTATTTGAAGAAATGGCAGAAGCCCTGACGGAAATGATTTGGGAAGTACACAAAGAATTTTCAGCAGGCGACGAACTCGGTATTGATTTTGAAGAAAAAGCATTTTACGATATTTTGAAAGAACTGTGTGTAAAATATGATTTCAACTATCCCGAAGATAAATTGATAATCCTTGCCAAAGCTGTAAAAAACTTGGTGAACAGCCAGGCAAAATTCCCCGATTGGAACAAACGAGATGACATAAAATCAGCATTGAAAGTCGGCTTAATTCTCTTACTTGACGAATATGGTTATCCACCTGTAGAACGAGATGAAGTGTATGTTGAAATATTTGAACAAGCAGAGAATTTTAAGAAAAATAATTAGCCAATGCACGACAAAGCGACAGAAACTGAAGCGACTGAAAATTGCTCTACCTAACATCATCATGCCATTTAGAATTTAGCTCAAATAATCAGTAAAACCAGGCTACTTTCGCAACTCAACGCTTTATATCGACAACAAAAACTGTACAGTGTCTATCCCGTCAGCATAAGTATCTATATGCGGATGCTGAGCCTGACCAAACGGTACGGTTTCAAAGGATTTTATCGGCTTGTTGGATACGATACACTGTATTTTGTCGAGTTCGGATGTGAGCTTTTCTGCTAACTTATCATGATTTTGGTAGTATTCATAATGTAGCGTTCCTATTCTTGACGGAATATCTTCCGAAGCCCTTAATACCACAAACTCATTTTGTAGGAATGGCTCCTTATTGAGCAAATACAATGCGACATTGTAATCGTAATTGTTTTTATATTTATTGTGGAAGACGATATCTTTATAAGCATCTAAAGCAGGAAAAAGGTTTTCTATCGGATAATTTTCAGGAATATAAAGTTTACTCACATTCCTGCACCCAAGACCAAAATATGCGAAAATATCATCTGCCAGCAATCGCAACGTAATGTCATTTTCTTCTCCTGATAGCACAGCGACTGCATTCCTGTTTTTTCGGATGATATGTGGATACGCTTTAAAATAATCTTCAAAAACCTTGGCTGTATTGTCACTTCCCGTAGCAATCACAGCATCAAATCCACTAAGCTTATCGACAAATTCAAAATATTCAGCAGTTTCGGGATTTGCATCAGTCATGATACTTACTAAATAGGGTAGTAGTACCTTATCTTTATCACTGAGCTTGATTTTGGTTTTGTGCCCAACAAGATAGCAACATATCACGTCATGGAAACCGACTAACGGAATATTGCCGGCAAGTACAAGTCCAACATTTTTGGTGCTGGTGTTGTCATCTAAGTGATAGCGGTGCACTAATGACAGAATAGCTTCAGAACTAAGGAAATATTGAGCAATAGCATGGAGAGATAATCGAATATTTTGAGGTGTAAACCAAGCAATTTCTAAAGAAGCTTTCTGGATAATCGCTTCAGTTTCTTGGCTATTCGTTTCTTTTAAATATGTGCCTAAGGCGATAAGACTATCTATTCTATTATTTAGCGTCATTTTTATCAATTTAATTTTAGCTATCCATCATCAATTTACAATACACAATAAGCAATATGCAATAAGCAATAAGCAATACACAATAAGCAATTAACAATACATAATTATCAATTATCAATTAACCCTTTTCAATTATCAATTTTCAATTATCAATTTTCAACTAATCTTCCTCTTTGTCCAAAATTTCTTTTCTCGATGCAGTATATGCTCTCCATTTTTTCAATACTTCTTCAAAATCTTCAGGAAGCTGATTTTCAAAATACATGGGCTTTCCAGTTGCAGGATGTATAAATCCAAGGCTACGCGCATGGAGTGCTTGTCGAGGAAGTATTTTAAAACAATTATCGACAAACTGCTTGTATTTGGTATAAATAGTACCTTTCAATATTCGATCTCCATGATATCGAGCGTCGTTAAAAAGCGTATGACCAATATGCTTCATGTGAACCCGAATCTGGTGCGTTCGTCCAGTTTCTAAGCGGCATTTGATGTACGTTACATAGTATAGGCGCTCTAATACGTCGAAATGCGTGACAGCGTGTTTTCCCTGACTTTCATCCGTAAATACAGCCATTTGCATCCTATCGCGTTCATGTCTGCCTATATGTCCAGTTATCGTTCCTTTATCTTCTTCTATATTACCCCAGACCAAAGCTACATACTCACGTTCAATGCTATGATCATAAAATTGTTTGGATAAGTGTGTCATGGCATAATCATTTTTCGCTATCAAAAGCAATCCGGATGTATCTTTGTCTATTCTATGCACAAGACCTGGACGATCAGCCGAATTTCCTTTCATGATCGGTAGTTGATGATGCTGAAAATGGTATAAAAGTCCATTGACCAAAGTCCCAGAAGTATTGCCTACACCTGGATGAACGACGAGACCAGCTGGCTTGTTGATGACCATTAGATGCTCATCTTCATACACGATATCCAAAGGGATATTTTCGGCTTGAACGGATATAGCTTCATTAGGATCGGATGGAAGGACGAGCGAAATTTCATCGCCCGGACGTATCTTATAGCTGGCTTTTACTGGCTTGTCATTGACCAAAACACAACCGATGCTGATAGCGTTTTGAACCCTTGTACGTGAAACACGCTCCAACTTGTCCATTAGAAATTTATCTATTCGAACGGAGGATTGGTTTTTTTCGCACGTAATATGCTGGTGCTCATACATCTCGTCTGAGATCTCCAAATCTGTTGTTTTTATTGCTGCCATTACTCAAAATCTATAGGTAACACCTAAATCAAAACGTAAAATATCCGTAGTGCTTCGCCTAAGCTCAAATGCATCTAATGTCGTGTATATTGCACGGTTATTATTGACTAAGGCATAGTAAGGAACACTTAGTCCAGGATAAAAACCGCCTTTGAAATTTAGATAAATATTTTGTGCTAATTTAGTCTGTAAACCAGTATTGAATCCGTAGCTTAACGCTAATTGACCTTCATTAAATGCACCGCTGCTATTATCATCGTCATAAGCCAATGTTTTTCGTGTAAAGGTATAAAGCCATTTGAAGCCAATGGTAGCCTCTACATAAAGTTCCACAGGTCCCAAATTGAGGTTGGGATAGTAACGTACTTTTCCGTCAAATATCCACATATTGCTATTGGTGGTGCTATTAAATTCGTAAACCGAAAAATCGACTATCTCATGCGTGACAGCATTGTAATGTCCAATATTAAAAAATCCAGCTGAAACGCCCCAAAAAAACGGTTTTTCATAACCAATCTGTCGAAGAAATGCCAATTCAAACCCTACTTTATTGGAAATGCCATTGTCACTAAAAGCGCCTGACGGGATCATATAAGAAAGACTACCTTCAAATAAATTGACCTTGCTTTGAGCAGACAATTCATCTGACTGGACAAAAACACCAAAAAAAACGAAGCAAAAAGCTATTAAAAGTTTAGAATACACTTACTTGGATAATCAGTTATAATACTGCAAAGATATGATAAATAGACGACTTCGTAAAATCCCATATTCTAAAAAAGCATAAAAATATCAAACATCATGACCAATCCGAAAGCCAGCATGTACATTGCAATAACCACAAAAGTGACGATTCCGATAAAAGCATAAAGCGTTTTTTGCGCTTTCAAAGCCTGCTCCAAAAGAAACGCATCATCCAAGAGACAAGCGGCTTTGGCTTTCACGGCAAATCTATAGAGCTTGATGAGCGGATAAATATAAAAAAATGAGAAAAACAGCATGACTATAGCCATAGGCATCAACCGAGCTATGGTTAAACTGTCAAAGTAACTCATCTCATCAAATCGCGATAGTAAAATCAAACCGCTCACTGAAACGATCATAAATATGCTCATAAGTATCATTCCTACTATGGATAACCAATACGACCATTTGGCTGTTGACCTAAGATATTCCTTCGCGGAATGCGTTATATGCAGATGATATTGTTGATTTTGAGGTGTGTTTTCTATGTCGTTCATGATTGATTTTTTTTTTGTAACTACTCAGGTATATGCTTTCAAATCACAAAAATAAGAGTATTTTTCGTCAGACGAAGCTACTTTTTGAGTTAATAGCAGTGCTATTGACGAAAAATGAGCTGAAGTATCACGGAAAATTATCATTTTTTGATTGAAATTGATCATACCTGAGTAGTTACTTTTTTTTAATCTTTACTTAAAACAATCTTTCTCTAAGTGGCTCTTTTTATTATCTCCCTTAAAAGTATCTGTCACTTGTGCAGGATAAAAGCAGCCCTTTTTACCTTTAAATATTGCTGACTCTTCATCGCATACCACGCTACAGGCCGATCCTTTCAGCTTTATCTGTCCAGTCTCTGGGATGGATATCCAGATTTCATACCAAAACTGACCTTCCCATAGCTTACGATTGCCTTCCTTTTGAGAATATCCGTCAAAGGCATAGTCTTTTATATTATTAGGATTGAACCAGTCTCTGTGAAAAATAACCCTTCGCTTGCTGTGATCGTCTGAATCATAAAGCACAAAATACGTGATATCAACGCCTCCGATCCATTTGGTATCGTAAATCGGGTAAAAATAATCATTAATGCCGTCGCCATTCGGTGTAAAAACATTGGGAATGTAAACATTAAAGCCATCTGTAAGTTCAAAATTGACTTCTGATGTGTTGGAGCAGCAAGGCTCATATTTTTCGGAGATAATGTTTGGTGTATGATCTTCATCTTCCTGTGATGTACAACCACAAGCTATTGTCACGACAAAAGCAACGGTAAAAAAAGAGATTAGTGAATTATTCATTTGTATAAAATTGATATAGTGATAAAATAATGTTTTCATGGCTTGATGATTTAGGTTCTATAAATGACGACTCCTGCTGGATCAAGGATGACAAATATGTACATGTAGCACTGTGTCGAAATGGTCGTCGATATCTTGCCCGTATGACATTCTGTTTAGTGACAATTAACATTAAAGAAAAGAACATAAAGAAAATTTGATATTTTTTTACAATTAATTGTCCAAATGTATTCAATCAAACCAATTCCTCCAACAAAAAATCACTTCCTATTCCTCGCAAAGTAATATACCAATGCAAATCCAAGTAATACAGATATAATGATGATAAAGAAAAATGAAAATCTGTATTGTGTGAATGGTAGAAAATCTAAGTTCATACCGTAAAATCCTGCTATCATCGACGGTACCAATAAAATAATGGTAACGATCGTAAGTCGATGAATAATGATATTCAGATTGTTGGATATGATAGATGCGTATGCTTCCATAGTCCCACTTAGGATATGCGTATATACATTTGACATTTCAAGAGCCTGCGAATTGTCAATAATAACATCTTCAAACAACTCAGAATAATCATTGTCTATGCCTATCTTCAATAAATCGGTACGTTTGATTTTCATTTTGAGTAGTTCGTTGGTGCTGAGTGAACTTACGAAGTAAACTAATGATTTTTCTATTCTCAACAATTGTTGGAGTTCTGAGCTTCTGCTCGAATGATACAGTTCCTGCTCGATGAGATTCCGTTTTAAGTTGAGTTTTTTCAGACATTCCAAAAATCTGAATACGTTTTGCTCAAATATCTGTAAGACAAACATTTGTTTATCTGACGGGTCAAAATTCTTAACTTTATTTTCAAGAAATTTATCAATCACAGGGTTTTCATAAGAGCAAATCGTCACGATGTGTGTAGGTGTCAGCACGATACCGACTGGTATAGTGATATATATAGCTTCACTTTCTTTCCCTTCATCGTTCAATACAGGGCTATTGACTAAAATCAATGTTGAGGATTCGTCCCGTTCAAACCTTGATCTTTCGTCAACGTCGAGTGAATCTGTAAGGAAATCCAATGGTATATCCAATTCTTTGGTTATCGCATCCAAAGTACCGTGTTCGTAAGGTGGATAAATGTTTACCCAGCAGCAGTCGTCGATGCTGTCCGTTTCCTTTATTTCTCCGTTTATTTTTTTTAGATAACTAACCATAATCCCACGCTTTCAACAGATATGAAGTATGCCCATTGGCTTAAGGAGTGCAAATATAGTGATATACCAAAATAATACAACCATAAATATTCAATAAATATCCACCTGAATGTTAATTTTAGTTTGTGACGGCGCTCTTCTTAGTGAAATAGGGATTGTTTTGTTCAATAAAATCAGACATTTTAATGATTTGAAAGCATATTCCTGTGTAATTACCTGTCAAAAATGCGTTTGACCGCCTGTTGAGATAATATCTTCCAACGTGTATGTTTATTTTTGTAATTTTGCACTTCAATTTTTTTGTCTGATAATTTTTTTGGTCACTTTAAATACTATTATCCGACAATTTACGTCTTAATATGAGTTGAATCATTCCAAATAATGAAGATGAAATATATGAAGTCCGCACTGAAAATAATATCTTTTACTATAATCGGGTTGGTCATGGCATTAGCTTTGGTACCTTTTGTATTTAAAGATAAAATCATCCAATTTTTGAAGGATGACATCAATAAAAGTCTATATGCTGAAGTGGCATTTGGAGACATAGATATCTCAGTATTTAAGTCTTTTCCCGATCTTAGACTAAGTATTGACAGCCTTTCGATTTCGGGAGTGGAAGATTTTGAGGGTATTGTGTTGTATAAAGCGGATAGGACATCGTTAGATCTCAATCTTTCGTCGTTATTTGGTGAAAATATCACGCCAAAGATCAATGCGATCAAGCTGGATCACCCTGAAATAAATATTATCGTATTAGATTCTACACGTGCCAATTACTTGATTTCAAGAGATACGTCTGCAAGTGAAGAATCGAAATTTGTCCTCCAACTCAAACACTATGAGTTAAACAATGCAAAAATCACATACCAAGATAATTCCATGCCTATATTTCTGGTTTTAGACAGCTTGGATCACAGTGGTTCTGGTGATTTTACGCAAGATATTTTCGACTTGAAAACGAAGAGCAAAGCAGAAAAGCTTTTTGTGAAATATGACGGAACTACTTATGTCAACAATGTTGCAATCAAACTTGATGCGGGTATTCATATCAATCTTTTGGATAAAATATTTACTTTGAAAGATAATGTTTTGAAATTCAATGAGCTGGATATTTCAGGGCAAGGATTTGTTCAGATGGATGATGAAGATATTATTACTGATTTTGAATTTAAGACAGAATCCGAAGATTTTAAATCATTTCTTTCTATCGTTCCAAATGCTTATACAAAAGATTTTGCTCAAGTAAAAACAAGTGGAAAAGCGTCTATAAACGGTAAAATATCGGGCATTTACAGTGATATAAAGCAAAGTTTACCGACGTTTGATATTAATATTATAATAGAAAATGGCGCATTCAAATATCCGTCATTGCCACAAGATATTAAAAATTTATTTGCAAATGCAAACATCAAAACGACCAGACCAGATTATAAAGATATGTCCGCCAATATACCGACATTCCGTTTGCATATAGGTAATGACGCTATCTCTGGAAAACTCGTGGCTAATAATCTCACAGGAAATCAACAAGTTGCAGGTAATCTTAAAGGAACGCTCAATCTCAGCAATTTGGCACAAGCATTTCCTATACCGGATATGGAAGTACTCAAAGGCATGTTGCAATGTGATGTGACTTTTGACGCAAAAATGTCCGATGTCAATGCCGAACGCTATGAAGCTATAGCATTTAACGGATCAGCAAATGGTAAAGATATCAACATAAAAATGAAAGATATGCCAACGATCAGGTTAGAACAGGCTACGGCAACAGCTTCTCCAAAGATGATCGCTTTCGATGCTAAAAATATGATATTGGGCAAAAGTGATCTTGATGTCAATGCCGAAATCCGAAATCCACTCGCTTTTTTCTCAACAGAAAAGCAAATGAAAATGGATATCACAGCGAAGTCTAACTATTTTGACATGGACGAATGGATGACTGCTGACGACAAGCAAGCACCACCCAGTACCGAATTATCTGCTGTTCCCGCCAATGAAGAATTGATAAAAAATGCCAATATTAACCTCAATCTTCAGGCGAAAGCGGTCAAAATGAATGGTTTTGATCTCAAACCCTTGAATTTAGACGCAAGCTTATCAGCAAATGTTATGGAAGTTCGCAAATTTTACACGACAGTTAAGGGTAGCGACATCAAGCTCAATGGCACGGTGGTCAATGCTTATGACTATCTGATGCATGATGGCGTATTGGACGGATTTCTCACGCTCCAATCTAATAAATTGGATTTGAATGCATTTATGACAGAAGCACCAGCCAATGGCAGTGACGAACCGCTGACGGTGATTCCTGTTCCAGAAAAAGTAAGACTCAAAATGCAGGCCGATGTCAATGAATTGACCTATACGAATATGATATTAAAAGATGCCAAAGGTATCCTCGAAGTACAAAATAGTGAATTGGTGCTACAAGATTTTAATACCAAAATAATGGGTGGTAGTTTTGGTTTGCAAGGTTTTTATAGTACAGCTGATATGTCGAAGCCCGTATATTCGGTAAAGTTGGACTTAAATAAAATCAAATATGCCGATGCGTTCAAAACATTTGATATGATGCGAAAAGTGGCACCAATAGCGGAATATCTTGATGGCTTTTTCAATACATCATTGGTTATGAAAGGAAATCTCGGTCAAAATATGATGCCGATATTAAATACGATTGATGCCTCTGGTTTGATAGAAACGCTTAACGGAACCATCAAAGGCGTTGATCCTTTAGGGAAATTGTCCTCACTGCTTGGTATCAAAGAATTGAGTAATATAGATTTGGTCAACACTCGAAACTGGTTTGAAATCGCAAATGGATTTGTGGAAATCAAGGAATTTTCCAAACATATCAAAGGGATAGATATGACTGTGGGTGGTAAACACGGCATCAATCAAGATATGGATTACAATGTTGACTTAGCTATACCAAGAGAAATGCTCAAAGGCAATAAAATAACCGGTACAGTTGAATCTGGATTAAGTCTGATAGAAAAAGAAGCTTCAAAAATTGGTATTAATATAGATCAAGGCTCTCATGTGTATTTGAATGTAAAGATGACGGGCAATTTGAAAAATCCAAAATTCAAAATCACGCCGAAGACTGGTAAGGGAAATTCTACGGGAAATACAGTAAAAGATAAAGCCCAAGAAACAGTAGAAGAGCTGAAAGACAATCTTCAGAAAGAGATAAAAAATCAAACAGAAATATTGAAAGATACGATCACGAAAAAAGTCAATCAGGAGGTCGATAAAGTAAAAACTAAGATTGAAGAAACGAGTCAAAAGGCGATTGACTCATTGAAAAACAGGGTTCAGAAAGAAGTTGGAACGATAATAGACCCAATTGCAAAAGGTGTGATTCCTGATTCGCTGAAGCAAAAAGCAAAAGACATGATCGAAAAAGGAGGCAAAAATGAAATAGATAAGATCCAAGATAAATTGAAATATTTTAATCCTTTCAAGAACAAAAAGAAGGACTAAATGATTTATTATCTTTACGGTCTTACAGATATCGAGCATATAAATATAAGAATAGGATCATTTTTGGTCAATAAGTAATCGTTGTCAGCCCGTAATGCGCAGTTTTTGCTGCCACTAATTATATTGCAAACAGATAGAAATAAATTTTGCTTTTGAAGCACCTGCTAACACTCAACCGGTTTTTTGTCAAGTATAAATGGTACCTTATACTCGGTATCGTATTTGTCACGCTATCCAATTATTTTGCCATTCTGATACCAAAACAGATTCAACAGGCATTGGATCTTGCACAGACTAAGATATTGGAATACAAAGATTTGTCAGTATCTGAGCAAAGTGGGTTTTATGAAGAATTAGGGAGCGTTTTAGTGCAATTCGCTTTGATTATCGCGGCGCTTGCGGTCGTCAAAGGATTGATGATGTTTTTTATGCGTCAGACGATAATAGTCATGTCCAGATACATCGAGTACGACATGAGAAACGAAATATTCGAACATATCAATAAGCTCGATCAGGCATTCATGCGTGGGCATCAGACAGGAGATATCATGGCACGGATATCCGAAGATGTATCCAAAGTAAGGGAATATCTCGGACCAGGGTTGTTGTATGGTATCAACTTGATAACGCTTTTTGCGATGACGATATATGCGATGTTGCGTGTGGATGTGACGCTGACGATTTTTGCCTTACTACCATTGCCCGTATTGTCCATTTCAATCTATTACATATCTAAGATAATCAATAAGAAAAGTTTGTTGATCAAGCAGCAACTTTCCGTTTTGAATAGTACGGCTCAAGAAACATATTCGGGTATTCGCGTAGTCAAATCTTATGTCAAAGAAGAAGCATTTTCAGATTTTTTTAGTGATGAAAGTGAAGAGTTCAAAAAAAGGTCATTATCACTTGCTAAGATAGAGGCTTATTTTCAGCCCTTAATGGCGCTGCTCATTTCGATGAGTACATTGTTGGTCGTACTTGTCGGTGGATTTCAGTATTACAATGGTCATCTTACAGCAGGAAATATAGCCGAATTTATCTTATATGTCAACATGTTGACTTGGCCGGTTACTGCTATAGGCTGGATAGCGTCTATCATTCAGACCGCCGAAGCATCTCAGTCTCGGATCAATCACTTACTCTTAGAACAACCTGGAATTGTAAATCACAACCACGATATGTACCATTTGGATGGAGATATAGAGTTTAGAAATGTTACATTTGTGTATCCAAATACAGGTATTAAAGCTTTAGACAATGTTAGTTTTAAAATCAAGAAAGGAGAGCGGATTGCCATCATGGGTAAAACAGGTTCTGGAAAGTCAACGATAGCAGAATTGCTGACAAGAATGTTCGATACGACTGAAGGTGAAATACTTATCGACGGTCGTGATATCCGTGAGCACAATATCAATAATCTACGAGATAGGATAGGCTATGTGCCACAGGATGTGTTTTTGTTTTCTGATACCATTTCTGGGAATATATCGTTTGGAAGGCCGGACTCCAGCATGGACAAAATCAAAAAATATGCAGATTATGCCTCTATACTCCATGAAATAGAAGGTTTGCCCAACCGATTTGATACGGTAGTTGGAGAAAGAGGTGTTACTTTGTCAGGTGGACAAAAACAGCGAGTATCCATAGCACGAGCATTGATCAAAGAACCAGACATCGTACTTATGGATGATGCATTATCGGCTGTAGATACGACCACAGAACAAAATATACTTTCTTTCCTTGATGAAGAATTATCCGGTAAAACAGCCGTTGTAGTGACACACAGAGCAGGAAATCAGCTCAATTTTGACCGCATACTTATTTTAGAAGACGGTCGATTGACCGAATCTGGAACACATGATCAATTATTACTTAATAAAGGGTTTTATGCCCAGATTTACAACCAACAACAACTTCAACAAGTAGAGGTATAAAAATAAACTATCGAATAAATTTTGTTTTTTAAAATTTATATATAAATTTGTCCTATCTTTTAATTCTTTTAAAAATAAATTGAGGTGGATTTCGAAGACAGAAACAAATATGACATCGTTCATTCAAGTAAGGTTAAAGCCGGAAAAAGGCGAACTTATTTTTTTGATGTACGAAAAACAAAAAACAATGATTACTATATCAGTCTAACTGAAAGTACAAAAAAAATGCACTCCGATGGCTTTGAAAGGCATAAAATCTTTGTTTATAAAGAGGATTTTAATCGCTTTTTGTCTCAACTTCAGGAAACCATTGACATGGTGAAGAATGAATTGATGCCTGATTATGATTATGAACAAGTAGAAAGGAGACAATCTGAATGGGAAGCTCAACAAAACGAAGAGCAATCCCGTAACCGAGATGAAGACATCAGCTGGTAGTTAATCATACTATCGATACATTATAAAATGTCTTAAATCAATTGAAGTCATTCCCATGGCTATCAGTTGTTTTATATAATGTATTATTGTCTATATAAACTATATGTTCTAACCATTGACTATGACTATATTAAGGAATTTCACATAATATATATCTATTTAGGGTTTGCTGAATAACTTGCAAAGAATTGTTTCTCAATGATTTTTGTGGATGAATTTCAAATATAATTGCAAGGTAAAAAACACTAATCCAACAGAATCGCAGGAAAACCTCGCTCTGAATTTTTTTCGGCTTCCCGTATTGGCAAATCCAGACTCTATCGGGTAGCTCCTACGGAGCATATTTCATGATGACATATCTTGGTTACAAATATGTTGCTCCTACGGAGCATTTGATTATCAGATTGATTTTCAATACTGCTCTGTCTATAAAAAGACTTAAATTATAATGGAAGTTATTTTTTTAAAGATCAAGGCAAAAAACATATCTATACGATTTAAGCGAAGTTTAATGAATGCCTGAACGGCATTCAAGTATAGATACCGCTTGCGGCTTGGCCATAAAAACAATGGCGAGTATTTTTAACGATGAGATTTGAAAAAAGAACGACATTTCATAAAGATCTTTTTGTTGATAGAGCAGTAGATTTTGTCCCATCGGGACAACACGTTTGTAAAAAGACAGAATTATAGTGAGCTATTGCTCCGTAGGAGCAACCCATAAAACTCGTATAAAACTGTTGTAATGACTTTAACAGCAAGCCCAATTAAAAGGGAAAGGCGATTTTTTGACCTGAGTAGTTACTCTTTATCTTTTGTGAAGTCATGGAATTGTCAAAAAGTGAAGTCTTAAATTTATTATTATTCTTATTTAGATTATTTCTATATAAAGTTAAATAGCTTTGCAGTGAAATTTTAAATTAGTCATATTTTAAACAAATTTTACATGAGAGTTTATTTTACAATTTTTAGTTTTTTATTTGCTTTTGCCTTGATAGCGCAGGAATCACAAATCCATATTATGTCTTTGGGTGAAGGATATGGTAAGCAGTCATTTTTAAACTTAAAGACGGGAGAGGAATTCCAACTCAATAATGATGCTTGGGATATCGCATTTTCTAATGTAGGACAAACGGATGCTGGAATATTCATTAATGAGTCTTCCTCAAATTCTGTTCCGGCGTTAGCATTGTTTCTTGCACCAACGACGGACTGGAATGAACCTATAACTGATGTAAGTGTTTTTGTCGATAGCCTGATACTTTATAATCAGGAGGCAAACTGGACTCAAGGTGCTTTCAACCATGTAGCTACAGGTGGCGGCTTGGATTTGGGTTGGGGTGCTTACAATGTACAGACACACGTCATAGAAGGTAATAAAGTTTTTGTCATTAAAGGACGTGACGGTAGTTTCAAGAAGATTTTCATTGAAAATCTACAAGGTGGCACATATAACTTCAAATATGCCAACCTTGACGGAAGTGACGAACAGACAAAATCAGTTGCTAAAGGAACAGATAAAGGTGCTACCATATTTTTCTCCCTCAAATCGGGAGAAGTCGTACCTACGCCTAAGGATTACGATTTGATGTTTTGGAGATATTATACGGTATTAGATGATGATGGTGATCCATTGGATTATATAGTAACGGGTATCTTAACTGCTCCGGGAGTAGAGTCTGTCAAAGTAGTTGGAGTTGACCCTGAAAATATTGATGAAAATGATTATAAGGACGAATATACAAGTTTTCCAAAAAATATCGGACATGATTGGAAAGACATTAATTTATCAACATTTAGTTGGGTTATAAGAGACGACCAAGTGAATTTTGTAAAAACAAAAGATAATGATATCTATAAAATTGTTTTTATTGATTTTGAAGGATCTTCAACAGGTAGCGCTTTTTTTGTATCAACATTTCTAAAAAATACTACAAGTAGTAAGGATGTAGAAGCGCCTATTTCGGTATCTGTCTTTCCTAATCCAGCTCATTCGTCTATAACTATAGAGGCGGATGCAGTAAAAGATATCAAAATTGATATGTTTGCGGTTACAGGTCAACTTATCAAAAGTGCAGAAGCTCAGACCAATCAACCTATTGACATCAGTAATCTTAATTATAAAGGTTTAGTTTCATTGAGAATTGTTATGGACAATAAAGTGGTTGTTAAGCAATTAACTGTTAATTAAATATTTTTTTGGTCTTTATGATGTGACTTCTACAGTAAAATTGAATGTCACCTTATTTCAGATTTTTTGTACCAGTAATTATTTTTAGAGGGATTGTCCAATAGCCTAATCTGAATTAAAGATAATCCTTTAAGGAGCAGTATTTATAGTACTGCTCCTGTTTTTCTAAACAAACAGACGTAATCAATATGTGTTTTAGAGAAATATCATGTCAATCGAACGATGGTGAAATACGATTATCATCATGCGGGCGATTTTTTAGATTGAGATTTAATAATATTTTGATTGTTAATTCAATACATGAATTGGATGCGCTTTTTGGTACATTAAGTGATTGTTATAACCATGTTAGATCCGATCATGATCTTATGAGCAAAAGCATTGTATTCGCTACACAAACGGCAGATTTAAAGTTGTACTTTTCTCCATTAGAGATCAAGCAGTTACATTACTTAGTAGAATCTACCATAATCAAAACAAAAGAATATGCCTAAAATAATTTTTATCATTTTCAGTTTATTATTAATGCTTCAACTGCAAGCGCAGGACATGGCAGAGGACAGTATATTTTCTTCAAAGGCATTGGAAGAAGTCATGGTCACGGCACAGCATAGTCCTACACATTATACACAGGCGATGCATAGAGTTACCATCATCAAAGAGCAAATTATCAAGGAAAGAGGCATCTATCAGTTAGATCAAGCCTTAGAACTCGTACCGTTTATCCGTGTAGTAAATGATGGTGTTTTGGGCAGTCAGATCATCATGCGTGGAGTGGGAGCAAGCAATGTAGCCATTATGATAGATGGAGTGCCTGTCATTGGAAGATTGAATGGCGCCTTGGATTTATCACAGATATCTTTGAAAAACGTACAGCGAATAGAAATCATTGACGGTGCGCTTTCTGCAATTATGGGCAATAACGCAGCCGGTGGCGTTATCAATATCATTACCAAAAAATCCCAGTTAGAAAAGATTGAATTGGCGGGTCATCACCAGGCGGAATCCATAAAGTCATTAAATAACCAATTGAATATGGGATTTAAATTTGGTAAATTTACTTTATCGACTTCTGGAAGGATTTTTATTTACCATCAATATCCCATTGACAGCCTACGATTAGTTCAATCTGTACAATATCCAAATGGAAATACGGTGTCAGAAACTAAATATCCATGGAATCCCAAAAATCAATACAATATAGGTGGACAAATCGCTTACCGACATTCCGACCAGCAACGGATAATCTTCAAATATGAAAGAAACTATGAGTATGTTTCAGATTATAGTCCAGTCAGAAGACCTATATTCAGACCTTATGGTGAAGATGTGTTTTTTACAACGTTGCGCAATGATTATACAGTAGTTTATGAAAATAAGATCAAAGACAAATATAATATTGAGCTAACGAGTGCTTATAATGACTTTAACAGGTTGGTGGACAATAAAGTATATTACATAGAAACGGGATTGTTTGATAGCTTACGCCAATCGAGGGATACGAGCCATTTCTATTCCTATTTTACAAGAGGAACGATAGCTTTTCCATTATCTTCGAAAGTGAGTTTAATGGCAGGTGGTAATTATCAAAAAGAATTTGGAAGCGGCGACCGTATCAAAGCAGTTAATCAGGAGCTTAACACGAAAGTATTTACTGAAGAATTGGGCGTTTTTACAGATATCAAATATACACCTATACAAAAAATTACGTTAAACGGAACGATACGCCTGACTACACATAATATTTATAATAACCAGTGGTCTGCATCATTCCAGACGAAATACAATCCTACCAAAAAGCTGAGTATTCGGGCAGGCTATGCACAAGGATACCGAAGTCCGTCCTTGAAAGAGTTGTACTTAGAGTTTATTGATGTAAATCACTATATACTTGGTAATACCAATTTAACTCCGGAACGGTCACAAGATGCACAACTTACATTTGGATATAATCCGCATAGAACTTTACAATTAAACCTAAATTTGTACAAAACCTGGATAAAAGACAGAATCACACTTACTGAATATGAAACGCTGAAGTATTCTTATGAAAATATTTCCTCATATTCGGTACATGGTTTTCAGCCCAGTATAGTTTGGAATTTTAAGAATTTAGAGTCAAGAACAGAGTCAAGTGTTGGTTATTGGTCATCCAATATCGACTATGAAGGTCCTGCTGTGTATGGAACCGTATTGGATTTGATGCAAACACTTAGGTACCATTTCGAAAAGCCGGATATTAATATCTCCTTGAATTATAGATATGTAGGAGCTCAGCCGATATTCCGTCAGGCAAATGATACGATATCA
Organism: uncultured Aureispira sp.; assembly: GCA_964399855.1. Classification (GTDB taxonomy): domain Bacteria; phylum Bacteroidota; class Bacteroidia; order Chitinophagales; family Saprospiraceae; genus OLB9. The sequence goes on from CAYNSF010000002.1 coordinate 80,178, forward strand.
ATCGACAAAATAGAGGCTTACAATATGCTTAACTTATCACTTCAAAAATCTTTTTTTATCGATAAATTCTCAGTTGTGCTCGGAGCTAAAAACCTATTGGATGTCCGCTCGGCCAATGTATCATCAGGCGGTGGAGGCACAGGAGGAGCACATTCGACTTCTTATGGAGCAAGCAGAATCAGCCAGGGAAGAAATTATTTTTTGTCGTTGAGTTGGAGAATATAAGTTGGGAATAGGGATTTATATAAGATATCAAGAAAAACAACTTTTAGTCATTTTGTCTGTTTTGAATGTTATCTGGTTAATTAAATATGGTGTAACTACTCAGGTATGATTTGGTTAATCAGTGATCATTTTTTATCTTAGAAAGTTAAATTTTTAATTATATTTTTTGCCAAACTCAATTCCATACATTGATTTTCACAACCATTCGATTTGGCATCAGCCTGATGTCGTAGAAGTGGTATCTATTCATGGAACTCAGCAAAAGAATAAAAAATATTACACTATTGGTTTTCATCCTTGGTGGACAGACCAACCGCTTACAGCAGAGCAGATAAAGCTTATTAAAGATGCATATTCTAACGATCCGTATTGTCTTGGCATAGGAGAATTTGGTCTTGACAAGCTCAAAGGTGCCAATCTTGAAATGCAGTCAATTATTATGGAGCAACAGTTGGAGATTGCCGCACGATATCATGCGCCTATAGTGTTGCACTGTGTGCGTGCCTATGATCTAGCATTAGCATTTAGAAAAGCATTCAATCATTTTCCTTGGGTCAATCATGGATTTGTCAGGAATAAGGTACTTGCTAAACAGGTGTTGGATGCTGGTATTTATCTTTCCTTGGCTCCACATCATAGGATGACATCAGTTTTTGAGGAGATGTTGAGATATGTACCCTTAGACCGTATTTTTATTGAAACTGATAGTGCTTATGATGTAGATATTCAGGACAGATATCGTATTTTTGCGGAATTAAGACAGCAACCTGTAGATCTTATCAAAGAAATCGTATTCAATAATTTTAAAAAATTCTATTCTGATAAATGGAAATACCACGATGGCTCGAAAGAACAGCATTATTGATTGGCCCGGAGGCTATTGAGAAATTAAGACAAGCACGAATATTGGTCGTAGGGCTCGGTGGAGTAGGGAGCTATGCTGGCGAATTTCTTGTACGAGGCGGCATCGGTACTATCCATATAATAGACGGAGATACAGTTGATATAACCAATATCAATCGACAAATGCAGGCTGTTCATAGTACCATAGGGATGTCCAAAGCACAGTTGTTAAAAGAGCGATTTGAAGATATAAATCCAGAAATTAACCTTACCTTTCATGAGACTTTCCTTGAGCCAGATAAAATGGAAACTTTAATACGAGCGTATGATTTTGATTTTATCTTAGATTGTATTGATTCTGTTTCGCCTAAACTATCTTTGATTAAAACAGCCTTATCTGTTGATACCCATTTAATCAGTGCCATGGGTGCCGGAGGCAAAACAGATCCTTCAAAGATCAGGGTAGGAGATATATGGGAAACAAATTCATGTAAATTTGCCAGAATGCTTCGCAAAAGATTGAAAAGAGAAGATATACGGCAGAACTTTATAGCTGTATATTCTGAAGAAGTACAGCCAAGAAGTGCGCTCGAATTTACGGACGGACGCAATTATAAAAAATCTTATTACGGCACTATTTCCTATATGCCAGCCTTATTCGGGCTTACAATGGCTTCCGAAGCGATCAGGCAGATTATAAGGTGATTGTATTATTTGAAATCAGTATTCAAGTAAGTACGACAGTTCGATAGAGGTTGAGATTTCTTGCCGAACAACTTGTGTAATAAAATAGGGCAGATACTTTTTAAAAATACCTGCCCTTGATTATTTGTAACTACTCAGATAAATGTTTCAATTCATGTTTTTTTGATTGAATGAGTAGATACGATTATTTCAATATGGACAATTAATGTCCGTGGCAATGGAAATTCACTTTTTTAGAACTGGTTTTGCCGTCGTGATCTAAAATTGCGATTACCTCCAATTCCATATCATTGTGTCCGTGTAAATTGTTTATCCAACTTTCGTCAATATTGATAGATGCTCCGTGTGCATGTACATCTTTTTCATACTTTACGGTATTGTCCGACTTCTGACGAATGACAATCTGAAATCCATGTAAACCTTTGGAATATTCGATTTTTCCCGTAATACTTACCGTTTCATCGCTTTCAAATGTCTGCGATTCTGTTGGAGTGGTAATTGTAATTGTAGCCTTTTCTAATTCTGGTTCTTGAGTTTTCTCGTCTTTGTCACACGATGTAGCGAACAATGTTGCTGCTACCATGAATCCTAATGCGATTGATTTTAATTTATAACTTAACATAATATTTTGATTTTGAAATGTTTAAAAAAATAATTAAAGTTGATAGGCAATGCCGATGTTAAACCGTGAGTTGCCTGTAATCTGACCTTGTGCGATGTGCTGATAAAGCGGTATTTGCGTGTTGGCATTGAGGATAAACCTTTTGTAATACAAATCGAATCCTGCACCGCCCAATACGCTCTGACTACCTGTATATTCAGCATCTGCACCGTTGTCCGTATCTCTAAACCCGTGTTCATATCCCACGCTCAGATGTGGCAGTATAGTAAAGTCACCTTTGCCTAACCAATAAAATGTCCTTACAGATGTGGATATTCTGTCACCAAATTTGTAATCTCTTTTATTATACATATTCAACCTATAGTTGGCTTCTGCATTAGCGCCCCACTTGTCCTTGCGTATGGTGTATATGAGACTGAACGGTATGTCAAATGCGCCAGTTCCAGCTTGCAAACTCGGTATTAATAATCCGCTGTGTTCCTGTATGTCGTTGCTTTTTCCAGTGGGCAACTTGATACCAGTGCCAATTTGCAAAGCATGTTTCCATTTTTGCTCCATAATATCTCCTGTATTGAACACGATGTAATGTGCCATTAAGCTGATATCTCCAATCCCGGATACTACCGAATGAATCTGATCTTCATCTTTCGTGTAATAATTGTACGGTACGAAAGCAAACAAATGTACATTTGGGTGTGGTACATATCTACCCCAAAGCTCGGTGGTATGAAAAGTTTCCTGTGTTTTTAGTGGTGTTTCGCCTGGAAAAAGTGTCAAGTGTTCAGAAATAAAACTTCGGTGCTGATAACGCAAACCGACAAAATTTTGCTGAAACTGCGGTAAAATTCCAAAGTAATTTCCTCCGACACCACAACCGCATACATCACAAGCCGAAGCGGTGTTTACGGATAGAGCCATACTTAAAGCAACAATAGTTATTGCTTTGAACCATATATTAATGCTCATTTTGATATATTTTATTTGTTTAATAAATTATAGGATAAGATATGCTATATTCAATATCCTATATCCTATATCCTATATCCTTGATGCACTTGCATTACTACAATACAAGCACATAAATATGATTTCTGACTTAGTCTAAAATCATGTATTAAACAAATGTAAACTCAGGCGGGTGAAAAATATCTTTAGGTAAAGAGGAGATAAAAAAGTTATTCTTATAAGCATACGGTAATTTTATCTCGCATAAGTCTATAATATTATTGCGAAACTCAAATGACTGTATGTTGTAACAATACAAAATTTCAACGTATTCTTGTTGGGTTTTTGGAGCTTGTTTCTTCTCTTGATCTTCAGCTTTGTCTATCCGTTTTTTAAGGAGACATTTACCTTGACAAGTATTTCCTTTTATTTCCTTTTTAACACAATGCGTTTTAGCAAGGGTATCTTGGTTGATTTTGAATGAAACGACAATCCATGCCTTGCTAAATAATTGCAAGAAAATTAATAAGACTAATAATATGGTCGTTAGCTGTTTCAAATCAGGTACAAAGTTAAGAATTTTTCCTTAAAATATTGTTATTTTTTTGACTTTTTTTCATGTAGTAAGAATTTTGGGTCATTTTATCATATATATGACTTAAAATCCCACATTTATTATCCTAAAAATAAACATTTGGTGTCCGTGACAATGATAAAATACCATTTTTGAAGTTGTATAACCGGAGCGAATTAAAATTACAATTGCTTTCAATTCTGATATCTGGCATAGAACACTTAGCGTTCGGTAAATTTTATCAAAATCTTATACCCTATGAAACATTCGGTTTAAATCGTTGTTCCAATCTAAAATTAATAATATGTCGATAGTTAAAGCTTTGATTTCAGAAATCAAACACGAAGCAGAAAGTACTAAGAAAATGTTGTCATTGGTGACGGAAGAACATTTTGATTTTAAACCACATGAAAAATCAATGAGCATGAAATCATTGGCGACACATATCGCTGTCCTCAATGGCTGGCCTGGTTTAATTGCTACTACATCAGAATTTGATTTGGCAAGTAAAGATGTACCACAACCAACTGTAAATAATAACGAGGAGTTGGTCGCTGCATTTGATGGAGCCATAAAAGACACACTTTCAAAATTGGAAAATGTCAGTGATGCTGATTTGGATGCGATGTGGACACTAAAATATGGTGATCTTGTAATCATGGAAATGCCGAGAGATAGTTTTATCCGTTTTATGGGAATGAATCACATGATCCACCATAGGGCTCAATTGGGTGTATATCTCCGATTGTTGAATATTCCAATACCTGGCATGTACGGTCCAAGTGCAGATGATAACCAATAATTATTGAAGTTTCATTCAAAATTAATAGAGCGTAATGCAGCCCGTTTTGAAGTTGCATTACGCCCTTTATAGTATTATTGAGTTTGATTAGGGTATGTTATAATCCTATGAATGAACAGCTAAAGCCCTAAATGCCGATTTTAGACCTTGAACCGATCATTTTATAATATTGTTGTAATATAGTGTTAGTTGAACTAAACCTCTAATTTTCTAAATATAATGGCCAATAAAACAGTAATCGTCACGGGTGCTTCCGGCAATTTGGGAACGGCTGTAGTCGATTATTTTCTGGATGAAGGAGATATCGTGATTGGTGTCGTTCATCGAATACGTGATATTCACCATCCACATCCAAATTACAAAGAAGTCGTCATCGACCTCATGAGCGAATCCACTACTACAAATGCTATAGAGGAGATATTGAAAACTTACCCAACTATAGATGTTGGCGTGATGACGGCAGGTGGTTTTACCATGGGCAATTTTGAGCAATCAACGCTAAGCGATTTGCGACAGCAATACGACCTGAATTTTGCTACGGCATATAATATCGCCCGTCCGCTTTATGCAAAGATGAAAGCACAAGGAAGTGGCAGCGTATTTTTTATAGGCTCAGGCGCAGGTATGGATACGAGTACAGGCAAAAGCGTTGTAGCTTATGCACTATCTAAGTCTCAACTTTTTCAGTTGGCCCATATCATCAATGCGGATGCTAAGCAAACGGGAGTCAATGCCTTTGTGATCGTTCCTTCTACCATCGATACACCGCAAAATAGAGCTTCTATGCCAAAGGCTGATTTTAGCAAATGGGAAAAACCGGAGGCTATCGCCGAAATTATCGGTAAAACAGCAAATAATAATGAAAGTGGCGGTCATGTCATTGTTGTAAAGGAAGTTTTAGATATGAAATAAATGCATTTTTATATACTATGATTATCATTTTTAAACCATCCGATTTTAGTCTGTGAAAAATCTTCGTTTCATCATACAGTTGGGTTAAAGTGGTTTTTTCTGGAATTACTTTCAAAAATAGATGTTATTCAAAATATTTTATATTTTGAATAACAATGACGTTTAGTTCAGGTACATGTGGCTTATATACAATATTTTATGCCATGGATAAAAAGCAATGAAACAATAAAGTAAAATAAACAACCCAAAATTGAAACCCGTTCAAAAAAAACAAGGATATAAACTGAATGTTTAAATAAATGTTATCACCTTGATAATCCTGTTTCATATAAGTCATAAATCTCTTTAGAATCCACTGACAAAACGACATTGAATCTAAATTCCTAAATCTAAATTCGTAAAATACCCCTACTCAAACGGATTTTTAAACGCTGGATTATTAAGAAAAGTCGTGTCTTCAAAGGTCTCTATAAAAGCTAAAAGGGCGTTCCTATAGAAAGGCGTGATTGGTTCATTTTGTAGATTTCTGTCCCGATTTGGAGCGTTTTTTACACCGCCGCCATAGTGGTCAAAGACTTCATCGAGCGTTTTAAATCTTCCGTCGTGCATATATGGTGCAGAATACTTGATATTGCGCAGCGAAGTAGCTTTAAATTTTCCATTGTCTATCGGTCGCAAGGTCGCCTCACCACGACCAAAATCTTTAAAATCATAAAATGTACTTGAAAAATCCAAGCCATTATTAAAGAAATCGTCCGAAGTCATCAGCGGTGTATTGTGGCAATGTCCACATTCCATATCTGGCAAATCCGGGTCATCATCAAAATATAGTCCTTGACCTATCAACTCTATATCCGTAAAAAAATCCTTGCCGTCTTGGATACGATCGTATTTGGAATCTTTTGAAATGAGCGTTCGTTGAAATTGTGCCATAGCTTTTGCAGCGAGCTCTTTGGTGATTTCTTTTCGGTCATTGATACCAAACGCCTCGCGAAACATAGCTGGATATTTAGGGTGTTTTTGAAGCTTAGTAATAACATTTGTCCATGTGTCGTGTAGTTCTACAGGATCTTCAACCGGTAATAGCGCCTGTTCTTCCAATGTTTTCGCTCGACCGTCCCAAAACATGCCTGACTTCACAAAGCCAATATTTATCAGACTCATACTGCTACGTCGTCCTTCGAAACCATCGATTCCTGTACTAAAAGCTTTTCCGTCTGTGAAGTTAAACTCCTGGATATGACACGAACCACAAGACATGGTACTATCAGCTGAGAGGATCGGGTCATAAAATAAATGTCTGCCTAATTCAATACCTTGTTGAGTGAGTGGATTGTCTGCTGGTATGTACATCTGTGGGAAATGCTTAGGTATATCAAGTACATAGCTTATCGGTTGATAAGGAAATTGTGACAAATCTCCCTTATTATTGTCATCACGTTCACATGCGAACAACAATACAAAAAAAGATAATAAAGTTAAGGCAGTTATTTTTAATTTCATATTCCAGATATTAACAAATCAAGAAATCATGAACAAAGCTCTTTAGTATAAACGCATTTTAAGGAATAAAGATTACATTTTGTCATGGATTTGCCTTCAAATTGATCATCTTATTTTCAAAGCAAATATTTAAGTTAGGAATCGCCGTCTTCGCTTCTTGCATTAATCAAAGCCATTAATCATTATCTATTGACCAGTTTTCGTTATTATTTCCCTTTTTTTAATACATTTGCACTTAATAAGTATATACTTTTGATGAAGCGAATATTTACCAGTTTTTTTGTAGTCTTAAGCTTAGTTGTTTTTGCTCAAAAGGAAAATCATGTGGAACCGGACGAGGATTTGAGAATGTCCGTTTTACCTTATTATAATTTTGGGAAAGGCTTGGGACTTACATCTCCGGATAGTATTTTTCAATTGAATATCCGTTTCAGAATGCAAAACAGGGCTACTTATATACTTGGCGATGATGATAAAATCAATGCAGAGATACGAAGATTGCGATTGAGATTTGACGGATATGTAGGTAGTCCCGATTTCAAATATACGATACAACTATCGTTTGCACCAGGAGATACGGGCGGAGGCATAGAAGCAGGAGAAAATTTGAATGTCATCCGAGATGCAGTTGTGTATTATCAACCAGATGACAGTTGGACATTTAGTTTTGGACAAACCAAACTTCCTGGCAATAGGCAACGTGTGAATTCTTCGGGTGCATTGCAATTTACAGACCGTTCTATCAATAATGCACGGTTTACTATAGATAGGGATTTTGGACTTCAAATACATAATCTCAATGAATTTAAACATCATTTTTCCTATAATTTTAAAGCAGCGATCACGACAGGTGAAGGTCGTAATGACACCCAAAACGCCGATACAGGTTTGGCTTATACAGGAAAAGTTGAGCTTTTCCCTTTCGGATCATTTAAGAATAATGGAACCTATTTTGAGGGAGATTTAGCCAGAGAGACTACTCCAAAATTGATGCTTTCTGGAGCATATTCCTATAATGATAGAGCGTCGAAATCACAGGGTCAGTTGGGAGAAAGACTATTCGAAAAACGGGATTTACGTGCTTTATTATTAGATGCTATGTTCAAATACAATGGCTGGTCATTGATGTCAGCATATATGAATAGGAAATCGGATAATCCAATAACCATTAATCCCAATAATATCGAAGATATAGCTTTCGTATATGCTGGAAGTGGTATGGATTACCAATTGAGCTACCTATTTACTAATAATTTTGAGCTATTGGGAAGATATTCATGGCAAAATATGGATGAGCATGTAGCATCCTACGTCCCAAATCAAAAGCAATACAGTTTTGGTCTAACTAAATACATCTGGGAACACGCATTCAAAATGCAAGCGGAGATTACGTATGATGAGTTGAGCTATTACAGTGGGTCGTTAAAAAATCAGTGGTACTTCCGTTTTCAGGTGGAAATGGGAATATAAGTGTATTGGGTCTAATAAAGTTAGTTGCTAAATCAAAACTTCAATAGATAAAACCAGTTTCCTTATCTCACATTCAACAAAAACCTTAAATTATCCGTAACAAGTATCCTTATTTGGTCATAAGATCCCATCAAATCCACATCATCTAATAAAACTTTGTAATTCGCAGTAATCTTTGCGTTTATAGGTCGTCCAGGTATAGAAGTTAAGATAGAATCCCGAATCGTATAATCCATTCTAAAATCTGGTGCAATGTAAATACTGAGTGTTGTATCAACAGGTTGAAGCACTTTGACCCTCAATATCGCAGAAGCTTGTTCTCCAGAAGCATCATTGAGTCTGTAATTATTTAATAACGCATGTCCTACAGGCAAGTTTACGAAGCTATTATTGGCGAAATCTTCAGAAATACCCATGGTAAATTGAAGACTATCAAATTTGCCAAACGTTCTTATTGTACCTGCTTTGACCAAAGACTCATTGTCAGCTGTTATTTTGATGTCGTCTGGAATGATTTCGCCGGTTTCTACGATTTGTATGGCTTCTGTCACGGTTTGTTCTGTTCCATCCTGAAACAATCTAAATTGAGAAACATAATATCTCAGACCGAGAAGGATAAATTGTTGTCCCAACTGATTGGTCAATGTATCTCCACGGCGATAGATGCTATCTCCATAAAAATTGCTTGAATTGAGCCTTAACTCTGGATATGTGCAACATTGAACACAATGGTCATCAGCACCGGCATCATAGTTGGCAGCATAAGTATCTAAACAGCCATCTTTTCTGGTATAGCAACTGTATATCAAAATGTTGACAAAAACGACCAAAGCAATTCGAGACCAATTATTTACCATGAAGTTGATTATGAATTTTGGTGATGATTTGCTTTACTTGAGCCGAAAAATCCTTTTCTATCATCCAATGAAAATAGCTGGGTTCTAACTTGAAAACTTCAGCAACTGGACGACCACTGTATTTTCCAAAATTGAAGACGATTTCCGATTTGGCATTGAGTTTCAACCGCTGAGTAATATCAATCGAAGCATCATCTTTGATGAAATCAGCTATCGCTTTCATGTTATTTTGAATTGGAGCTTTTGTTACATTTCCGTCGCCGTCTATATAATCTACCTCTTTGTATCTGCTTATTTGACCTTTGAATACTTCCACTGTAGCACGTACGTCCGCAAGTGCATCATGGGCATCTTCGAGTTCCTGATCACAATAATATTTATAAGCGGCCTTCAATGTACGTGGCTCCATTTTGTAAAATATCTTCTGCACATCGATCAACCGACGATGACTGATAACCAATTGAATACCGATTCTGTCTAATTCTTCGATGAGCATAGGTATATCAAATCTATCAGAATTGTAACCGCCCAAATCTGCTTGACCAATAAAGTCAAAAATCTTTTGACCAACTTGTTGAAATGTAGGTTTGTTTCTAACATCCTCATTACTAATGCCATGTATCTTGTATGCTTCCTCCGATATGGGTATTCCAGGGTTAAGCATCATCGTCAATTCCTGTGGTTCTTCGGAAGATTTTGAATATTTAATAAGTGCTATCTGAATAATTCTATCTTGTATAATATTAAGTCCAGTAGATTCTATATCAAAAAAAACGATATCTCTGTCTAAGTTAAATGGCTGTGTGGGCATATTCTATTTTTATTCGTTATTTAGATTATATTTTGAAAATATACAGCTTCCATTAGTCGTTAAATTCCCGTCCTTATTGCTGTCATAAATAGGGTATGAGTAAGATGGATTTTGAAAAGTGTTCATTCGGTATTATAGTGCTCTGTCAAGATAAAGAACTTAATAAAATGTTGTTCTTTTTCCAAATCTCTACGTTAAAAAGCCTCGCCGAGCCACCTGGTTCGCCTGTGTTTTTTGCCTTGATCTTTAAAAAAATAACTTTCATTATAATTTAACTTTTTATATAGACAGCGCAATAGGATGCAAAGTTACAATAAATTTTTACTTATAGAGGTACAATCTGTGATACTTTGCAACTGATGATAAGTGGTTCCAAATAGAATATTAAATGGATGTAAGATGAAATTATGTAATCATGCAATGAACTTTCTATTCGTTTTAATGTTTTAAAATACGATAAACTAATTATTAATTTTACGTTTAAAAATATAAATTTTATGTCATTTGAACTCCCATCATTAGGGTATGAATATGATGCCTTAGAGCCACATTTTGATGCTCGTACCATGGAAATCCACCATACAAAACATCATCAAGCATATATCAACAACCTTAATAATGCAATTAAAGGAACAGATTTAGAGAATAGTACTTTAGAATCTATTCTTACCAACTTAGATATGAATAACATGGCTTTACGAAACAATGCTGGTGGGCATTGGAATCACGCTATGTTTTGGAAGATAATCAACCCTGAAAATAAAGGCAGACTTTCGGGACCATTGGCCGATGCAATCCAGGCGGCATTTGGTAGCAAGGAAGCATTCGAAGAGAAATTTGCGGCTGCAGCCATGTCTCGTTTTGGATCTGGTTGGGCGTGGGTTTGCGCACATCCAGACGGTAAGGTTGAAATAAACAGTACACCCAATCAAGATAATCCATTGATGCCAGGTGGACAATGTGGAACACCGATCATGGGTCTTGATGTATGGGAACACGCTTATTATCTACATTATCAAAATAGAAGAGCAGACTATATATCAGCATTCTGGAGCGTATTGAACTGGAATGTAGTCGAAGCTAATTACGAAGCAATAATAAAGTAATATTGTGTTGTTCATTGAACTATCATTGTCAAATAGGCGAGGGTAGTTCAATGTATATTTTATACTTTCGGATTCAACAAATCATGGCATTAACGGTCGCAAAGTAATTTGGTCGATTAGTACATTGTCTGGTGTTTTGAGTATATGAATTATGGTATCTGCGACTTCTACCGGTTTCAACATGTTTGAATTGCTTTTAATGCCGGAATTAACAAAAAAGTCCGTTGCTATTGAGCCGGGATTGACACAAGTAACTTTTATATTGTCACCTCTAAGTTCCTTAAATAAAGCTTGACTAAAACCATTTACGGCAAATTTTGATGCTGAATATGCAGTGGCTTCTCCATTAGTCGTCGTACCCATGATGGATCCAATATTGACAATATGGCAGCTGCTATTTTTGATTTTCAATAGAGGAACAAGAGCCGCTGTAATATAGTACATACCTTTTAGATTCGTGTCTATCATACTCGTCCAAAGTTCCATTGACATATCATCGATTTTACCGAAACCACCCATGCCCGCATTATTGATAAGTATATCAGGAATTTGCTGCTGAAAAGTATCTTTAATCCATTCTTGAATATACTGACTGTCTGTAACATCAAGAACAACTGGAATGAAATTCCCTCCTAATTCATGTTGCAATTCTATAAGTTTCTCTTTATTCCTTGCTATACCGTACACGATTCCTTCTTCACGTATGATCGCTTTGGACAATGCTCTGCCAAGTCCACTGCTCGCGCCTGTAATTATCGCTATTTTTAATTTTAAATCCATAATTTACTTTTAGATAGGATGATTAATCTTCAAGGGTGTCTGATGTTTTATATAAGGAAAATGTTTTTCCTGTCTTGTCTTTCCAGATAAGTGCATCATTTTCCTTAATATAGTACGCTTCATTTTCATTGATAAATGTGAAAGAACCTTCTACTTGAGTGTAAGTAAACCAATTGAGTTCATCGGTAAACCTTGCTTTGATACCTTCTCGAGTTTCCGTTATGAATACTTTTTTGTCCATGCCTTTCACAGCCCAAGTTCCCTCCATTTTGTCGTGATTTATATCTTTGATAGGAATTATTTCTTTATCAGATTTTTTTGATACAGATGAAGGTTTGATGGTGGTTTTATTGTCCTGAATGGTAGATGAATGTTGTTTATTAGAATCGCTGTTTAAATCAGGATTTTGGACGGTACTTGTATGTTGTTGCGGTATTGATAAAAATGTGAGTTTAGCCCTATTCCTTCTATCACTAAATACTAACTGGTCGTTGATCAGGCGTATAGAATTCCCTTTATTATCTTTAAATACATTGTTTCTCTGTCTTTTGAACCAAGCAATGTTATTCTTTTGGTACAAGCCCTTTACTTCCATGCCATTGTTGAAATATTCTGTATAAATGGTAATACCTGTATGAGTATTGTGCCAAACCTCAATGGGTCCAGCGTATAAGTGTGATATTCCAATTACAAACCAGAATATAATGCTAATGGTGGGAATCCCTGCTTTCATATCTTACTGTGTTTTATTTAAAGACCAAAATACAGCATGGATTGTTGTTAATTTTATGGTAATTTTAATCTAAGACATCATTAAAGCGTAAAATCGCAGTCGGAAATAAGAAACTATTATCAATTTGAAATAAGTATAATAAACATAAATAAACTTTTCGTTTTCATTGTATGAGAATTAGTTTGTTAAGACTATGTTTAAAATTTTATGTTTAGCGAAAGTTATTTTTCATTAAATAGTCTTTTTAAGTTATTCTCATATTGACCATTCACATCTATTCTTGTAATGTCGTTGAGAGATAAAAGTATAAACCTTCTGTCCAAAGAAGATTTTGTTCCAAATTCGTTAATAACAATTGAATTTTCGTCTATTTCGTGAATTTGTCCTATGAAACAAACGCTTTTGTCAATATCCTGAATATGAACCGTTAGATGATTATAAAGTTTGTCTACATTTTCTAAAATTGTATTAATAGAAGTTAAGTCGATATTTATCATGATTTTTGGTCTTTTTGTCGGGTCAATAAGTTTTGATACACTTTCAATGTCATTTCCAGACCACCTGACTCTTGTAATGTTATGCCGTTGGAAAATTGATAAGCCGTCATAATTACAGTCATCATCAAATTTTTCGATTAGTAAAAATTCGTCATTAAAATCCAAGATAAAACCATAGTCAGATTCGTCATAATGGTCAGTATAGATGTGTGCTAAAATGTTTTCGCTTTTTAGTTTTTGTAAATATTTTGTATTCAAGTCCATCGTTTTGTCATTTGAAATTTTGCTGGTAAATAATTATTGCTATCTTAATATTTAAAAAAAGGTAGAATGGAATGTTTTTCCATTCTACCCTAAATCAATTATCTAACAATTTTCAAATTTCCTACCTTACTGTTGCTTGTACCGCTTAACTGCTTCCGTTAGTTTTGGTACGATATCAAATAAATCTCCAACTACACCATAATCGGCTGCTTTGAAGAAAGGTGCTTCAGGGTCTTTATTAATGACTACGATCACTTTACTGTTATTTACACCTGCAAGGTGTTGTATAGCTCCAGATATACCTGCTGCGATATACAAGTTTGGTCGGATCGCAACCCCCGTTTGTCCTACGTGCTCGTGATGTGGTCTCCAGTCTGCATCGGCTACTGGTCTTGAACATGCTGTAGCAGCACCCAAAGCTGAAGCCAAATCTTCGATTATAGCCCAGTTTTCGGGGCCTTTCATACCACGACCTGCTGATACGACCAATTCCGCTTCTGGAAGTGGAACACCGCCTTCTTCGGCTTTTACCTCAATCACTTTGACCTTTGGTTGACCTAAGTCTATAGTCAAGTTATCAACAGCTATATCGCTTCCGGATTTGATCGGCTGAATACTATTGCCCATAACGGTTATGACCTTATCGGTTGTGTTGATGCCAAAAGTCGCTGTCGCCTTTCCAGAATAAACTGATTTTGTTAAAGCCAATCCATTGCTCGTATCTGGAAGTGCATTGACTCCAGAGATACATCCAGCATTCAATCTAATAGCCAAACGACCTGCTATGGATTTTCCATTGGCCGTATGTGACAAAATCAAGGTGTTTGAACCATTGGATTTGTAGAGATCTGCAAGTATTTTGGTGTTAACCTGCGAATCAAAACTTACATTATCATTACTATTAACGTGGATGACTTTTGAGATGCCATATTGTCCAAGGCTTCCAGCATTATCTGCTTTACCTATGACCACTGCTATGGCAGAAGTTTGCATCGATTCTGCAACTTTCGCAGCATAAGATGCCACTTCGTATCCAGATTTTTTAAATTGTCCACCTGGAGATTCTATATATGCTAATATTGACATTTTCTATCTTTTTTAGTTGAATGATCTATTAAATTACTTTAGCTTCTTCATGTAATAATCTTACAAGTTCGTCCATATTTTCAGGGTCAATTAACTTAACGCCTGCTTTTGCTGGTGGAACTGTATATTTTATAGTGTGAACTCTTGCATCAGCACTTACAGGTGACACAACGTTCAATGGTTTACTTTTGGCCATCATGATTCCTTTCATGTTTGGGATACGTTGTTCTGCAAGCCCTTTAGCAGCTGAAAGCACCAATGATCCCTCAATCTGGTTAACCTCCTCTCCGCCTTCCAACTCTCTTGTAATAGTAGATGTATTGCCACTAACCTCAATCTTACTAACATAAGAAGCATAAGGTAAATCAAGCAATTCGGCAACCATAGCGCCAACTTCAGATCCGTTATAGTCAATCGTTTCTTTTCCTAAAAAAATCATGTCATACGTTTTGGTTTTGGCATGAGCTGCAATATTGGCTGCAACAACATAGGAATCTTGAGCATCGATATCTACACGTACTGCATCTGTTGCGCCTATAGCAAGCGCTTTTCTTATAATGATGTCATTTGCAGCAGGACCAACATTGATTACCGTAACAGAACCACCATTTTGTTCAGTTAATTCTAATGCCCTTACTAAGGCATACCATTCATCATAAGGATTCATAATAAAGGTCACACCGTCAGCGTTATACTCTGTATCATTTGAAGTAAATGATATCTTTGCTGTAGTATCGGGTGTTTTACTTATACAAACTAAAATATTCATAAGCTAAGAATTATTTTTCGTATTTTAACAATATGTACTTATACTTGTTTAATGAATACGACCAAAAAGTGGTCAATATTATTAAAATTGTCACAAAGATAAGTTCTTTTTATATAAAAATTAAACTCTGAGTTAAAAAATGAGTACTGATAGATTAAATTCTTTACTTCAAATGTATGAGCAGCAACCGAATGATAGCTTTATCAAGTTCGCCATCGCTAAGGAATATGAAAATGCAGAAAATATATCTGAAGCTTTAAAATATTATAATGATCTCAAGCATCATGATCCTGACTATGTAGGTCTGTACTATCATCTTGCCAAGTTGTATGAGGTCATGGACAATGAGTCAGAAGCTATGGTTATCTATAATCAAGGTATCGAAGTAGCCAAAAAACTGAAAGATTTTCATGCCTTGTCTGAGCTAAATAGCGCTAGAACAAATTTGGAAATGGGACTTTAGTTAGTTGAAAGGTGAAAGTGGAAAATTGACAGATGACTTTAGTTAGTTGAAAGATGACAGATGACAGTGAAATTATGAGTTATGAATGATGAAATGTGAATGATGAAATGCGAATGAAGGCTAATAGAAAAAAAAACATCAACCATCAACCGACAACCGACAACCAACAACCAACACCAACAACATCAACCGACAACCGACAACCAACAACCAACAACCAACAACCAACAACCAAACTGTCAACTATCATCTATCAACCGTCTTCTTCCACCAAGCACATACTATCCCTGTTGCAATGGCGACATTGAGAGAATCAGCTGCTCTATTTGCAGATCCCGGTATGCTGATCTTCTGGGAAATGTATGGTTCGTGTTCGGGACGGATGCCTTTACCTTCGTTGCCCATGACGAGTATGGCATTTTGAGGGATGGACACCTGTTGAAGGGCGGTTTCGTCCATGTAAGTGCCTACAAAAGTTCTATTATAGCCGATCAATTCTGGTAGTTTTGCTGTGATTAGCCGTACATTTGTCATACTACCCATATTAGATTGCACAACTTTGGGATTGAAAAAATCGGCCGACTCTGGCGACCTGATGACAGCTTGTATGCCAAACCAATCCGCTATCCGGATGATCGTACCCATATTGCCTGGGTCTTGGACATCGTCAAGATAGATAGCAGATATATTTTCATCGGCAAGGATATCGTGGCTTTCCTCTTTCTTTTCAACGACCATGAAGATATCTGACGGTGTTTTTAAAGCAGATATCTGTGCCATTTCTTTTTCGGTTATTATTTCAGGATGATAACGTGCAAAACCATGAATATGCTGATACTTATTAAAACCATTTTCCGTAAGAAAGAGCGATTCAATATTAAAATTATCCTTTTTTATGAATTCTATGCACACTTTCCCGCTTTCAACCACGAATTTATTATAAATTTGCCTGAATTTTTGCAAATGAAGCGATCTTATCTCTTTTATTTTTGCTTTAGATATCACACTAATCTCTATTAAATGTTAATGACAGACAGATTTAAAATCAAGGTTCATTACTTGGCAAGCATTGTCGGGCTTTTAGTCCTATTAAGTTCATGCAACACGCCAAAGTATCTTGCACCTGATCAAGCACTGTTAAAAAATACAAAGATAATATTTAAAACTAAAAGCAATGAAAAAAGTGATCCGAAGCTAAAGGATGAGTTACAGCCTTTTATCACGCTCCAACCCAATCATAAACTCATGTTTTTAATTCCAAAGGAATATTTGTACGTTAAAAATACAGGGACCAATAAGGATAAATGGCATCATAAAGCGATACGTAGTATAGGAGAACCACCGGCTTTGTTCGATGAAACGGAAGCTAAAGAAATAGCACGCAACATGGAGAACTATCTCAAGTATAAAAAGGGATACTATGATGCTATAGTCGATTTTTTTACAGAGGAAAAGCAATATGGATGGGTATCTTCCTCTGACAATGATGTATGGAGCGAAACGGTGCTTAATTTTGTCATTTCGCCAGGTCAAAGATACAAAGTTAAAAATATCACTTACGAATCCCGAGACGCAAATGTGCTAGCATTTATCAATGAAAGGCAACAGGACGCATTGATTAAACCTGGTGACTACATTGATTACAACACTTTTGAAATAGAGAAAAGCCGCTTAGTCGTTGATTTACAAAATAATGGTTTTGTCAATTTTTCTAATAATTACTTCGAAATATCAGGAGACAGCTCTAAGATCAATAAAGAGGTTGATATATATATAGAAGTTCGTGAGCCATTGCCAGATACGCTGCATCGCAGGTTTCGGGCGGGAGATATCAGGGTTTATACAGACTACTATAAAGACCAGCAACCGGATCGTTTGACACAAGACACTGTTAACCAATCCATTTATTACAAACAATCCAAAGAGTATATCGTTCGTAAAGAGATTCTTGATAATGCCATATATCTAAGGTCAGGGAAACTGATCAGCCGTGAAGACAGACAGAAGACATTCCGAAAGTTAAACGGACTTGGTACATATCGTTTCGTCACGATCAATGCCATTCCTGACAAAGATATAGATACCTTGATGCATTATGATATACAGCTTGCGCCTTTTCCCAAAAAGTGGATTTGGGACGGTGGTTTACAAGGCTACTTTAGCACTTTGGGTGCTGCACGGCTGTTTGGATTGTCGTTGTCATCACAATTTGTCAACAGAAACTTACTTGGTGGCTCGGAAAAATATACATTAAGAGCAGAAATAGGAACAGAATTGGGATATGATCGAGGTAAGGGATTTGTACAACGAACGAATAACTTGATACTACAAAACAATCTGACGATTCCTTCGTTTCAAGATTTCTTAGGATTTGGAAAGATTGTAAACAAGATCGGTATTATCAAAGATAATTTTTTTCTAGATTTTCAAGAGAGTTGTAGCACGAATATTACATTGGGTTTTAGTTCCAACAATATCATCAATTTATACTCACTTAGTTCTTTCAATATGACCTATGGCTTTGACTATACATCGCCGACAAACAATCGATACATATTCCGTCCATTGGCATTTAATCTTGATTTATATACGATACATGATGCTTCAAGATTTGCAAGAAATCCTTTAGTTCTATTGTCATTTCAAGACAATCTGGGTACAGGATTTTTATTTAGGGATTTGACGTATATTTATAATAGCAACAAACTGCCAGGTGGTCACTCATTTTTGTTAATCAATAATTTTGAGGTCTCAGGTTGGGAAGTACATTTGGCCAATCAGGTATATAATAAAGTACTTAACAAAACATCGACTTGGAATCTTGGCGATAAGCGGTTTGCCAAGTATGTTAGATACGAATTAGATGCAAGGTACAATAAAGAATATTCTAAAAATGAAAGCTTGGCGGCTCGATTAAATATCGGTAGTATTGTCGCATTTGGAGAAAATCGTGCAGCGCCATTTGTACGACAGTTCGGTGTCGGTGGACCTAATAGTCTAAGGGCATGGAATATTAAACAACCTGGTCCGGGAGGATATAGAGAACAACTGAGTAAATTGGAAGTGCCTCAAACCATTTATGCCAATCAAGGTGATCTCAAACTCGAAATGAACCTCGAGTATAGGTTTAAAATGTTTTATTTTGTAGACGGATCGCTATTCTTAGATGCCGGCAATGTCTGGCTGTTAAGTAAGGATGTCGAACGACCGGGAGCTGAGATTTCTAAGCGATTTATGGATCAGATAGCCGTTGGTACAGGTTATGGTATTCGTTTCAACTTTAATTTCTTTATTATCCGCTTTGATTTTGGATATAAATTGAGAAGCCCTTTTAAAGACGAATTTACAGGTAGAAACTGGTACACACTCAAGGAAGTCCGACAGCAAGGCCTCGGAAATGTACAAGTAGCCGTGAATTATCCTTTTTAAAGACCGCATTTAAAACAAATAGCTCTAAAATGTGTTGAATAAAATAATAAATACATCGGTAATAAAATTAAAAATTAAATCAATTTAGCTATCAACCGACAACCGACAACCGACAACTAATAATAACCATTAACCATTTACAATTAACCATTTACAATTAAAAATAAGTATTAAAAATGAAAAACATAATCCTTTTTACCTTAGCGTTCCTCATGTATGCGGGTACTACATTAGTGGCTCAGCCATTTTCAATGCCAAAACTTGATTATACTTATGACGGTTTGGAGCCTTTTATAGATGCTGAAACCATGGAAATTCATTATGCCAAACACCATCAAGCATATTTGAATAATCTCAATAAAGCAGTTACAGACGCTAAAATGACAGATTGGACATTAGAAGAGTTACTGTTAAATGCAGAAAGAAGAAGCCCTGCCATTCGCAATAATGCAGGTGGACATTATAACCACAGTCTTTTTTGGGATATCCTGTCACCCAATGCTCAAAAATCGCCAACTGGTAAACTGTCAGATGAGATAATGTCAACATTTACCTCATTAGATAGCCTTAAAAAGTTGATGAATATCCAAGCAGCTACACGGTTTGGCTCAGGATGGGTATGGTTGTATGTCAATACAGATAAAAAACTTGCCGTTTGCTCGTCGCCCAATCAAGACAATCCAATAATGGATGCAATGAAAGATCATAGAGGTATTCCGATATTGGGAATAGATGTTTGGGAGCATGCATATTACTTAAAATATCAGAATAAGCGAGGCGATTATTTGAATGCGATATGGAATGTAGTGGATTGGGCTTCAGTAAACGATAATTACGAAGCAGCATTGAAGAATCCTTTCTTGTTGAATATAGAGAAAAACACATGGCAAGCATTGAAAGATTTTCATAGGGTCATGGCGCAAACGTTTCATCCAATGGAAGACGGAAATTATGATCCTATCCGCGCAAGATCAGGAGAAATGTTGGAAAAAGCCAGGTTGCTAAGTACTTCAGAGATGCCAAAGTCATTCAGAACTGCATCCATCAAAGCTGCCGTCAATGAATTAGTAGTAGGAGCAGCCAGTTTAGATAAATTAGTAAAAAAGAAAGCAAAAAACGATAAAATCAATAGCAGCCTAACTAATCTGCATGACATTTTCCACAAAATACAGGGATTGTGCAGCAATGTAGATCATTGATGGGTTTGAAGTTGATACGACCATAGCATAAGGAATAAATCTTTCAGTAATATAATGATAAAACGTGGATAAGTACGACGTAATGTGTGCATCTTAAATTACTCAAAAGAAAATCAAACCTAAGCTTGTTATATTACCGATCGATAATTTGGACTTTTTGAATTTCTAGATAGATTTGCTATGTAAAATTATCACTTCCCGATTTCTTCCAAAAGCAGGTTACAGCCACGAATATCGGCAGCTGTCAGTCTTCCCGTTATTTCAAAGGAATCATCCTGATAGCAGATGCCTTGATCTTCCGTGAGTATAAAAGCACAACTGTCTATATTGGCCAAATCCGTAACGGCGATTATCCCTGATTTGCCTTGCTTCTCACGGGACAGCGGATCATTAATTTGACGTGTGTGCACTTGGAGCATCATATTAGGTTTGAATCTGGTCGTGCCGGATGTGTAAGCCTGAGAAAGCAATTCCGTCATACCGTATTCTGAAAAAATATTTTCAGTTCCAAGCTGTCGTTTGAGCATGTCGTGCAGCGCTTGTTTCGTGATTTCGGCTCTTTGACCTTTCATTCCGCCTGTTTCCATAACGATAAGCTCGGGAAATTGCATCGGAAAATCGGCGGCAAAATCAAGTAAAGCATAAGTCACACCAAAAAGAACCACCGGAATATTTTGAGCTTGTGCTTTTTGGAGATGATCCGCTAAAGACTCGTGATTGCGCAAAAAGAAGCCGCTTTGCTTGTACTTAGAAAGGTCGATGAAGTGATTGACCATACTGATAAGTGATGATCCGTCACGTTCAAGATACCCAGGCAGTAATGCAAAGAAGCAATATTCCTGTACAAGCTTAAAATACTGAGACCAAATCTTTGTTGTGTTGCTGGTATAAAAATCCACTGATTTCACAAAATGCTTTGAACGCACAGTATTGGTCGTGCCACTGCTTGTAAACATTTCTTCTGCTTCAAAGTGACCGCTTTTGACTTCGTGATATTTAAAAGCACTTATAGGCAGGTAAGGTATTTGTTCAACAGATACGATTTGAGCGGCATTTATTTTAAGATTTTGGCAGTATTCTCGATAAATTGCATTATTTTTGTATTGAAAATGAAAGAGTGATAACAGATATTGATCTCTGTCCTGTTTGGATTGGCTGGTTTGGTAGTTTTCCAACTGTGATAAAACCTGGTCTCTTTCGGTGGTAAAATGAAAATTCATTCAATATGTGTGCAAATTCAGTGCAAAGTAACGATTTTATATATAAATGCAGATCCACCTGTATAAAATTTTTGTTTTTGTCTTTGATTGCATTTACTTTGGCTGGATGTATTCGCGCAAATAGTTATGATGAAATCCCTCACCTTGAGTTCAGAGGTTTTTCAAAGGATAGAATAAAACAAGGAAGCAACCAGCAGGATTCCGTCATTATGACGCTGTTTTTTACGGATGGTGATGGCAATTTTGGATCAGCTGCCAATAGTGCAGAACCAAATATATTTCTCAAAGATTTACGTACAAATCAGATATTCAGAGAATATAAAGCACCTATAGTACCAGAGGAAGGCGCTAATAACGGTATTTCTGGCACGATCAACGTTAAGATATATACTACATGCTGTATCTATGAGCCTGCAACCGGTATTCCACCCTGTGAACCAACTGATATCTTTCCAGAAAATGTACTGCCTTTAGAAGTGTATATCAGCGATAGAGCGGGCAATATTTCCAATATCGTCAGAACAACCGACCTTATTTTGCAATGCAATTAGGTTTTTATTGTAGATTTGTCGATTTGTTTACCCTGTTGGATGTTTACTATCCCACAAGGTGAATTTGTGGAGTTGATGTTAGTTTAAATGTTTAAGGGTGTAATTTTAATTGTTGATTTGTGGAGTTGTTAGATTTGTGGAGTTGATGTTAGTTTAAATGTTTAAGGGTGTAATTTTTATTGTTGATTTGTCGATTTGTCGGATTTGTCGAGTTGATGTTAGTTTAAATGTTTAAGGGTGTAAGGGTTTAATTGGTTGTCGGATGTCTGAAAAAAAATCGTCAATCAAAAAATCATTGCCCATTTCCCATTTCCCATTGCCCATTCTCAAATTTTCAACTTTCAATTCTCCATTCTCAATTGTCCACTGTCCATTGTCCATTCTCAATTAAAAACAGCATCCACCATATTCATTGCTTTTTCAAATTGCTCTATGTTTAGACCCGTTTCTATCTTTTCTTGTTCGAAATAAAATACTAAGTTTTCAGTGGCCATATTTCCTGTCAGATCGTCTTTTGCCATTGGGCAACCACCATATCCACGAATGGCGGCATCAAAACGTCTGCATCCGCTTTTATATGCAGCTTCTATTTTTGGCAACCAATTATTTGGTTGGGCATGTAAGTGCGCTCCGAATTCCACATCAGGATAGGGTGGAATCAGGTTTTTAAAAAGATAGGTGATACTTTCAGGAGATGCTATACCGATCGTATCAGATAGCGCAATGATCTTTATACCCATACTGGCGATCTTATCCACCCAATATTGTGCTATTTCCACATTCCAGGTATCTCCATAGGGATTGCCAAAACCCATAGAAATGTAGATGACGGTATCCTTATTACTTTTAAGTGCGATATTATGGATTTCTTCAACCCGGATCATGGACTCAGCTATAGTAGCATTGGTATTGCGCAATTGAAAGGTCTCTGATATGGAAAATGGATAGCCTAAGTAGTCAATCTCACTGAACTGGCTTGCGTCTTCTGCTCCACGTATATTTGCTACTATGGCAAGTAACTTGGTGCTCGTATTGTCAAGGTCAAGCATAGACAAAACTTCTGCTGTGTCTCGCATCTGTGGTATAGCTTTTGGAGAAACAAAACTACCGAAATCTATCGTGTCATAACTTACTTTCAAAAGCTGATTGATATAGTTAGCCTTTACTTCTGTAGGGATGAAATGATGTAATCCCTGCATAGCATCTCTTGGACATTCTATAAGTTTAACAGACATAAAAGGCTTTTAAAAAACGGTTAAGTTTTAATTGTTTCTGAATATTAGTGAATTACTAAATATTACCAAAATACAAAAATACTAACATTTTTTTAATTATATATGTTTTCTTTGGAATCGTTTTATTCTATTGTTCTTGGTTGAATAGTCTCTATTTTATTGATATGTAAGATATTAGTATCTGTTTAAGACGTAGGAAAGTCTATTTTGTTATATTGAATATATAGCAACATTATGGTAGATTATTGGTTGTTAATACGTATGTCCAAGGTTATATAGGTTTAATGATTTTAGTAACCAATTGGGATTAAGCAATTAAAATAAAATTGATATGAATTTTGAAAGTTTTGGATTGGATAGTCGTATTCTTGAAGCGTTAACTTATATGGGCTTTGATAATGCAACGGTTATACAAGAAAAAGCAATACCAGAAATACTAAAAGGGTCGGATTTGATAGCTTGCGCTCAGACTGGTACAGGTAAAACGGCAGCCTTTATGTTGCCTATATTGCATAAATTAGTTGATAGTAAGATTTCTGGAGTAAAGGCATTAGTAGTAGTACCAACAAGGGAATTGGCGATACAAATAGAACAACAAATACAAGGTTTTTCTTATTTCGTGCCTGTATCTTCGGCAGCAATATATGGTGGAGGAACGGGAAATGATTGGGAGCAAGAAAAACGTGCGTTAGAAAATGCAGACATTATCATATCTACTCCAGGTAAATTATTAAGCCACATCAATATTAAAAATGCAAACTTTGATAAATTGCAATATTTGATTTTGGACGAAGCGGATAGGATGATGGACATGGGTTTTTATGAAGATATTCAAAAGATCATCGTGAAGCTACCTAAAGACAGGCAAACCCTTATGTTTAGTGCTACCATGCCTGACAAAATAAGGTCTATCGTTAAAAAAGACATGAAAAAGCCATTTGAAATTTCTATAGCAATATCAAAACCATCAGAAAAAGTTGTTCAGGCAGCATACTTGGTTAATGATCCGCATAAAGCAAAACTAATACATCATTTAATTAAGGATAAGCCCAATTATGAAAAGATAATTGTTTTTTCATCAACCAAAAAGGCAGTACGGGATATCGTAAGAGACATATCTGGGCATGGATACGCTGTAGAAGGGATTTCATCTGATCTTGAGCAACAGGTTCGGGAAGAAGTTTTAAATAAATTTAAGGCAAATTTGGTTCGGGTTATCGTAGCGACGGATGTATTGGCAAGAGGTATTGACATAAAAGATGTAGATTTGGTAATCAATTACAATGTACCCGGAGATGCAGAGGATTACGTACATAGAATAGGTCGTACAGCTCGAGCTGATGCTTCTGGATTAGCAATCACGCTTGTTAATGCCGAAGAAATGTATAAATTAGCCGACATTGAGCGCGTCATTGAAGCCGAAATTCCAAAAATAAATATTCCAAGTTCGATAGGTATAAGTCCAGAATGGAATCCTAAAAGGCAGAATGATTTTAGAAGAACTAAGAATACAGGTAAGTTTAAACCCAATGCAACGAATAATAAGCAACATCAATCTTCGGACAATCGAAGATTCAAGAAAAAGAATAACAAATCAGGAAGTAAACCTAAAGAATAAGTTTCAATAAATTGACCAATCAATGGGTGTTTTCCCGTGTAAGCTCAGATATGCATTCGTTTTAGAAAAATGCTTACAACCCGAGAAAGCATTACCAGCAAGTGGCGAAGGGTGCGCTGCTTCCAGAATGAGATGATTGTCAGGATTTATCAAATGCTTTTTACCTTTTGCAAAGTTACCCCATAACATAAAAACGATATGTTCAAATTGATCTGAAAGATACTTTATAGTAGCATCTGTAAAGTACTGCCAGCCAATATTTCTATGTGATGCCGCACTATTCTTTTCGACGGTAAGAAAAGCATTCAATAAAAAAACACCTTGATTGACCCATGCAGTCAAATCCCCATGAGATGGAACAGTGTATCCAACATCTTCAGCTATCTCCTTATAAATATTTTTGAGAGAAGGTGGAATTTTAACACCTTTAGGTACGGAAAAACTCAAGCCCATCGCTTCACCCGGATTGTGGTATGGATCCTGTCCAAGTATCACAACACGAACATCTTCAGGCTTGACAAGGTCATAAACGTTGAAAATAAGTTTGCCAGGAGGATAGATTATTTTTTTTTTGATAATACAATCCTTCAATGTAGATGATAATTGATCAAAATAGGGAGATTCAAATTCATTTTTCAATGCTTCGCGCCAGAAGGGCGAAATCTTCACTTGATCTGCATTCATCTTGAGATGTATAATGAATTAAAACCTAAGCAAGCCTATTACCTGATCCGGGAATATTCCCGTAAGGACAATGACTATCATACTGACAACAATATATAACTTGTATGGTGTACTGAGTTGTAAAGCAGGTATATCATCACTATTTTTGACAATAGCAGCAGCTATTCGGAGATAATTGTAAGCGCCTATTACAGAGAAGACAACAGCAATAACTGCTAACCATACATAATTTCCAATAATGGCATGGGCAATGATAAAATATTTTCCGAAAAATCCTGATAATGGTGGAATCCCTGCAAAAGATAATAAGGCGACTATAAAACCTGCTGAAAGCAACTTATTGTTTGTTATTAATCCCGCCAGACCTTCTATACTGTCTATTCCTGTTTGTGTTTTAACGGTGGAATAAATAGAAAATCCTAAGATAGTCGCAATACTATACGCCATCAAATTGTATAGGATATAAGAAGAACTATTGTCATTGATGACGACTACTGCCAAGAATACAAATCCGATATTGGCTATACCCGAGTACGCAAGCAATCGTTTAAAGTTTGTTTGAAGTACGGATACGATATTCCCATATATCATGGTAATAATGGAAACAAAAAGTATTAGATTTGTCCATATCGGACTATCATAGTGGCTCAGGAATATCATAAATTTGAGCATAGCACCAATTGCAGCAATTTTTACCACAGTAGAAACATAAGCTGTCAATACTGTCGGCGAACCTTGATACACATCAGGTGCCCAATAATGGAACGGCACTGCTGAAAGTTTAAAGAACATAGCACACAAGATGAGAACTGCTCCAAGCGTAAATAATGGAGAATCTCCCTGTGACTGTACTGCACTTACAATCTCGCCCATCTCAAAACTACCATAAGCCCCATATATCAAGGTAATTCCCAATAGCAAAACAGCTGTAAAAAATGCACCCGTAAGGAAATATTTCAGTCCGGCTTCATTGGATTCGATATTTCTACGGTTGCTTGCTGCCAATATATACAATGGTATAGATAGAATTTCTGTGCCTAAAAACAACATGATCAGATTATGGAATGACACCAATATGATACCACCAGTAACGGAAAATATAATCAGTGCATAAATATCTGTCAAGTGTTCTATCTTTTCACTGTAATAATACCTACTCATGATGATCAGAAAGATCGCCGTAAATACAATGACGATACTGAAACCGGCTGAATAATTATCAAAAAGCACCATATTATTCAGGTAAGCACTGAAATCACCTTGCCAACCATATTCGAAAATAAAAAGTGATGATATTAATGTCAGCAATATCATGGGTAAGGCCAATATTTTCAATCGGAATAGACCACAAAACATACTAAATACACCGACTGCGGCAAGTAGAATAATAGCGTTCATTTTCTCTGTTACTAAGGTTGAAAGATATTAAATACAGAATTTTCACAAAGGTGGGTAATCCACGTTGAGTAAAAACCCATAAATATGATTACGAAGGCAATGCTCAAGAATAAAAATTTATCGTTGTGCTGTAAGTCCGTAAATGTACCGGTTGTATTATCCGGGCCTAACATGACTTTCCTATATGTCAATAACATATACACAGCACCAAATATGATACTCAAGCTTGCAAGTACAAGTGACAAAACATCTGCACTAAACAAGGCGGTCAATATCATAAACTCTCCGATAAAACCATTGGTTAGCGGCAATCCGATACTGGCAAACATAACGACCATGTACATTCCGGCAAACATCGGCATATACTGACGGATACCTCCAAATGCATCCATGTCGTGGGTTCCCTTTAACCTGTATAAGATTTGTGCTGTAAAAAGCAATCCAGATGTCACGATAGCATGGACAGCCATAAACATCAACGCACCTTGTACGCCTTCGACATTATTGATCATCAAAGCAGCTACGATCAGACTCACGTGCGCCATAGAGACATAAGCGAACATACGCTTGATATCTTTTTGAGCCATCGCCATCAAGGTAGCGTATAATACACTAAAAGCTGCCAATTGCATGATATAAATGCCATAGGTTTCAACAGCTTCAGGAACGATTGGTAATACGAATCTGAATATACTGTACAATGCCATTTTGGACATAACGCCAGAAAATAATATCGTCACAGGTGCAGGCGCTGATGTATAGGTATCGGCCATCCAGCTATGAAATGGAAATACAGGTGTTTTAATTAAAAATGCAAACATAAACGCTGCAAAAATGTACAGTTGTATATCTCCCGGTATAGGCAACCCAGTTACGGCTTCTAAGCTAAAATCAGGAGTTCCGTTAAAATTGCCGAGCCAGATGATACCTACGAGCATTAAGATACTTCCCAAGAAAGTATATAAAAAGAATTTTAGCGTCACTTTGCGAATCTGGTCATTTTTACCATAACCCAATAACAGAAAGTACGC
Source organism: uncultured Aureispira sp. (assembly GCA_964399855.1). Taxonomy (GTDB): domain Bacteria; phylum Bacteroidota; class Bacteroidia; order Chitinophagales; family Saprospiraceae; genus OLB9. The sequence continues at coordinate 108,510 of CAYNSF010000002.1, forward strand.
AGGTATAAGGACTAATTCCCAGAATATATAGTACAAAATCAAATCCTGAGCTACAAAAACGCCATTCAAAAATGCTTGCATAGCTAATATCAAGGCGTAGAAATGATGTGGGTTTTTATATTTATCGCCCAATGAAACATATACGCTGATCAAAGCTACCACATTGGTAATCAATAATAATAAAAGACTAACACCGTCGGCAGCCAAATGAAATCGGATACCCATAGACTCAATCCAATTCCAGTCAACACCATGGATAGCTACCGGGTTATCAAAATAGGAAGCAGTCAAAACGCCCGCAAGAACCACAGAAACAGCAGTTGATAAAACAGACAATTTCTGGCTTGCATTCCTTCCAGCCACCAAGATTAGGATAGCCGACAATAAAGGTATTAATATCGTAAGTAGTACACCCATGATTCTATAATAAAATAAAGATTGTTAAAATACCCAAAATACCCAATACCATTGCAAATAAATAAAAACTGATATGGCCATTTTGCACTTTTCTCATTTGTCCAGACAATAGCATGGTTGCCGATCCAAAGCTGTCTGTCACTCTATCCACGACATTCGTTTCAATCCAATTTTTCAAACCATTAGCAAATCTCATCAATGGTTGAGCAAATACGGCGTCATATATTTCGTCAAAATAGAATTTCTTGGCTAAGATATTCGCCACCGGCATGGCAGCTGTTTCTGCATCACTTTCAGGTACTGCGTTTCCTTTGATATATTTGCTATACGTCCAGATGACCATAGCCAGTACCAATCCTGTTGAAATACCCATTAGTACCCATTCAGTACTATGATCTAAATGCAATTCTGACATTTTTACCACTGGACTAAGGAAGTTTTCCAACCATTGTCCACCACCAAAAACTGTCGGTATATTCATAAATCCACCAATAGCGGATAAACCGGCTAATATAAATAGCGGTGTCAACATGACCATTGGAGATTCGTGTATTTTTGCTGCAACGGATTCCGGTGTTCTGGATTTACCTTTGAATACAAGGAAATACAAACGCAACATATAAAATGCGGTCAATATTCCTGATACTGCACCAAAGACCCACAATACCGGACTTTTTCCAAAAGCAGATGCAAGAATGTAATCCTTTGAGAAAAATCCTGCTAATGGTGGTAATGCTATAATGGCAATGACGGCTATCAGAAAAGTGAGATGTGTATATTTCATTTTATCACTCAATCCGCCCATTTTGCGGATATCCTGCTCGCCGTGCATACCGTGTATAACGCTTCCGGCACCAAGAAACAATAGCGCCTTGAAAAAAGCGTGCGTTAGTAAGTGGAAAAACGCAGCCGCATAAGCGCCAACGCCCAATGCAAAAAACATAAGACCTAATTGGCTGACAGTAGAGTAGGCGAGTACCTTTTTGATATCACTCTGCTTTAAGGCTATCAAACCTGCGATAAGTGTAGTAGCTAATCCAACAATGATGATGATTTCGTTGGTAAATGGTGCTAAAACAAATAATACATTCGACCGGATGATCAAATATATACCGGCTGTCACCATGGTAGCAGCGTGAATCAATGCACTCACAGGCGTAGGGCCTGCCATAGCGTCAGGCAACCATGTATGTAATGGAATTTGAGCACTTTTACCGGTAGCACCCGCAAATAACAGTAAAGTGATGATGCCAATAACAGCTGCATCTGCATCAAAAACGCCCTGTGCCATACTGTTGACATCTGCATATACGAATGTACCGAAGTACTTAAATATCATGTACAGACCGAAAAGCATAAATAAATCACCAACTCTGTTGACGATAAATGCTTTGTTGGCTGCTGCGCTGAATTCAGGATTTTTGTACCAGAATCCAATTAGCAAATAAGAGCATAATCCTACACCTTCCCAACCAGCAAACATCAATACATAATTATTTGCCATAATCAGTATCAGCATGAAGAAGATGAATAAATTGAGATAAGCAAAGAATCTGCTGAATCCCTGATCGCCGTGCATATAACCGATAGAATATATATGTATCAAACCACCAACACCTGTAACAAGCAACATCATAGTAGCTGAAAGTTGGTCTATTTGAAATGCGAAAGGAATATGCAGACTTCCAGCTTTTATCCAATCAAAATAGATGGCTTCAATAGCACCATAGGAAGATACATAGCTAAATAGTATTAGCGATAGTACAAATGATGTCAGTACCCAACCCGAAGCGATAGCACCGGTTTTACTTTCTGATAGCTTGTCACCATATATAAAGTAGCCAAAAAAGCCAATCAAAGGCAGTAATGGTACGAGAAGACTGATTAAATGTATAGTATCAAAGTTCACACTCAATGTTTTTTAAATTTGTGAATTACCATTTCAATTGTTTCAGGGCATCGATATCAACCGTGCGGATATTCCTATATATCATCACAAGCATAGCCAAACCGACGGCTATCTCTGCGGCAGCTACGACCATGATAAAGAATACAAAAGCCTGCGCATTCGAATCATTGTGATAAACTGAAAAAGCAACGGCCAATAAATTGATAGAGTTAAGCATAAGTTCTATACTTAAAAACATCACAATTAGGTTGCGTCTCATTAAAACACCTATAATGCCAATGCTAAATAAAATAGCACTTACCGTAATATAATGCGTTATAGGCACCGCCATTTCTAATGGTTCACTCATCGATTAAATCTTTTTTGTTAAATATTACAACACCGACCATAGCCGATAAAAATAAGATACTTGATACTTCAAAAGGGATCAGAAATTCATTAAAAATAACCTTTCCCAATGTCGAAGCTAATCCTATTTCTTGGTTTGCTGTTACATTACTATTGTATGTCGCAGACGATAATGCCGCTATGATGACCAAAAACATCATTAAACCTGTTGCAGTTGCTGCTACTTTTACAACATTACTCTTTTGGAAACTGACGATATGCCGTAGATCCAAAAACATGATGACATAAAGCACCAAAACCATGATCGCTCCGGCATAGACGATGATATGCACGATAGCCAAAAACTGAGCATTGAGCGTAACATAAAGCCCTGCCAACGAAAAAAACGTTACCAACAAAAATAATACACTGTACATCGTATTTTTGTGAAATATCATAATGATACTGCTGACGATGCAAATTAAAGAAAGTGTATAAAAAAGTGCTGCTTCCATAAGTTGAATTTTTGTTTTAATTGAATTTATATGGCGCCTTCTCTGATGCCTTTACGTCGCTTACTAACATCGATTCTATCTTCTGGAGCGATACCTTCCACAAGCATTTCTTTAGTATAGACAAACTTCTTTCTGGAATAATCCGATGTTGGAATCTCTTCTGTCAAGTAAATAGCATCTTTTGGACACGCTTCTTCACAAAATCCGCAAAATATACATCGCAACATATTGATTTCATATTCGACGGCATATTTTTCTTCCCTAAACAAATTTTCTTCGCCTGGTTTTCTTTCGCCCGCTATCATCGTTATTGCTTCAGCAGGACATGATAATGCGCATAATCCACATGCCGTACAATTTTCACGACCTTGATCATCTCTTTTAAGGACGTGTCTGCCACGATAGTATGGGCCATGATCTTTGGTTTGTTCAGGATACTGTATGGTAACTTTCTTTTTGAAAAAGTGCGCCAAAGTGATCCGCAATCCTGCAAGAATCGCTGGCAAATAAATTCTTTCCGACCAGGTCATGGTCTTATTGGATACGACTTTACTTCTGTTTGTGAGCGATTGCATAATATTAGTTGTTATATAAAATAATAAATCCTGTTATTAACATATTCAATATGGATAGTGGTAATAATACCTTCCAACCTAAATTCATCAATTGGTCAAAACGGAATCTCGGTATCGTCCAACGTACCCACATGTAGAAGAAGATAAAGAATAATATCTTTGAGAAAAATATACCTGCACAGATGATCGCAAACATGATTTCACTTACATTTTCACGGACTACATGCATGAATGGAAAATTATATCCACCAAAGAATAAACACGCTATTATAGCAGATGATATAAACATGTGTACATATTCGGAAAATAAGTAAAAACCAAGTTTCATACTTGAATATTCCGTGTGGTATCCACCGACCAATTCTGTTTCACACTCAGGTAAATCAAAAGGTGTTCTGTTGGTTTCAGCGAAAGCACATACTAAGAAAATCAAGAAACCAATCGGTTGGTAAAATACATTCCAGCCCATACCAAAACTACCTTCTTGACTGCTGACGATCTGACCGATACTTAATGATCCTGTAGTCATGATTACCGCTACGATACTTATACCCATGGCAAGCTCATAGCTAATCATTTGCGTAGAAGCACGTATAGCACCGAGTATGGAATACTTGTTATTAGATGCCCAACCGCCTATCATAATACCATAAACACCAAGGCTGATCACACCCATGACATATAAAATACCAATATTGATGTCTGCGACTTGTAGTGGTACGGATGTACCGAAGATGTTGATGTTGGGTCCCCAAGGAATGACAGCACTGGTCATCAGAGCCGTTGCCATACTAATAGCAGGGCCAAGTATAAATAGTAATTTGTTCGCTTCCTGCGGAATGAAATCTTCTTTCATAAACATTTTGAGACCGTCAGCCAATGGCTGTAAAATACCTATCGGTCCAGCTCTGTTAGGGCCTATTCTGTCTTGCATAAAGGCGGCTACCTTTCTTTCTGCATACGTACTGTAGGCTGCTATCAACAAGGATATCAGAAACAGTACCGTGACCAAACCTACTTTAAAAAATATCAGCTCCATGTTTTGTTTTAGTTAATATTCAGATAAATATTAATTTTTCTTTATACAGTCTTATTTTGTTCCTGCAACTTCTTACGAACTACAGGGATTTCATAAATATTGTGATTTTGTGCAATGACAGAATGTCGATTTACCGGAGCATTCTGATCGATTACCCAATCTTTGGTGTCTTTTTTGTGAAATCGACAATCATTACAGATGAATTCATCGACTTCGTGCCATCTATCTTTACGTCCTGTGACACGCAATACTTCTGATCCTTGGTACCATAATGTCACTTTTCCGCTACAAGTAGGGCAGTTTCTATGTGCATAAACTGGTTTAGTAAACCAAACCCGTGACTTAAATCTAAATGTTTTGTCTGTCAATGCACCTACTGGACACACATCCACCATATTACCCGAAAACTCATTGTCAATGGCTTTTTGGATGTACGTCGATATTTCCGCTGCTCCACCACGGTTGATGATGCCATGTACCCTTTCAGGCGTTAACTGGTCAGCCACCATCACACACCTAAAACACATAATACATCGAGTCATGTGCATTTGGATATATTCACCTATGTCTATCTTTTCAAAAACTCTTTTCTTAAAATCGAAGCGACTTTTGCACAATCCATGCTCATAAGACAAATCTTGCAAATCACATTCTCCAGCCTGGTCACACACTGGACAATCCAATGGATGGTTGATCAACAGAAATTCAGTAACGCTTTTACGTGCGCTATCTACTTCGGGTGATGTGCTATTTCGTACTTCCATACCGTCCATGACGGTAGTACGGCAACTGGCTACAAGCTTGGGCATAGGTCTTGGATCTTTTTCCGAGCCCTTAGTTACCTGCACCAGACAAGATCGGCATTTACCACCTGACCCTTCAAGCTTACTGTAGTAGCACATCGTTGGAGGTACATTTTCACCTATCAATCTCGCTGCTTCCAATATGGTTGTCCCTGGTGGTACTTCTATGGTTATATCATCTATGGTAACTTTCATTATTACTTCTTTAAAAGCTATTTATATTGAATTGTTAGTGTCCTGAAATAATAAAATGTTGTTCATTTTCCAAATCTCTGCGTTAAAAAGCCTCGCCGGACCAACTGGTTCGCCTACGTTTTTTGCCTTGATCTTAAAAAAAATAACTTCCATTTTAATTTAACTTTTTATCTTGAAAGAACACTATGCTGTTTGATAATTCATTTCCGGTTGATAAACGTGGTCATCGTCTTTCACACGGTGTGGATATTTGATATGGTATTCAAATTCGTGTCTGAAATGTCGTATCGCTGCTGCTACTGGCCATGCTGCTGCATCACCAAGTGGACATATCGTATTACCTTCGATACCATTTTGTATATCCCACAATAAATCTATATCTGATTCCTTACCTAATCCATGTTCTATATTGTACAATAATTTATCCAACCAAATCGTACCTTCACGGCATGGGCTACATTGTCCGCAACTTTCGTGATGATAAAATCTGGCGAATGTCCATGTGTTTTTAACGATACACTGCTTCTCATCGTAAACGATAAAGCCACCCGAACCGAGCATACTACCTGTTTGGAAGCCACCTTCACTAAGACTTTCATACGTCATCAATCGTGGATTGCCATTGCTTTCTTTAAGCAGTAAATGTTTTGGTAAGATTGGTACGGATGAACCACCCGGCACACAAGCTTTGAGTTCAAGTCCACCTTTGATGCCACCGCAGTATTCGTCGGAATAAATGAATTCTTCTACAGGAAGTCCAAGTTCGATTTCAAAAACACCAGGATTATTAATATTGCCCGAAGCTGAGATGAGTTTTGTACCTGTAGAGCGACCTACGCCTATTTTTGCATATTCTTCGCCCCCCATATTGATGATAGGCACGGCTGCACAGATACTCTCTACGTTGTTGACGATGGTTGGGCTATTCCAAAGTCCTGAAACGGCCGGAAATGGTGGTTTGATCCGTGGATTGCCACGTTTTCCTTCCAATGATTCTATCAATGCTGTTTCTTCACCACAGATATAAGCTCCCGCTCCCGGATGTACATACAAGTCAAGGCTGTAACCAGAACCTTTGATGTTTTCGCCCAATAATCCTTTGCTATAAGCTTCTTTTATGGCTTTTTCGAGTATCCTAAGGATAAACATATATTCGCCACGGATATAGATATAGCTTGTACGACAACCCAACGCATAACTGGATAAAATCATCCCTTCTATCAGCAAATGTGGTAATTTCTGCATGATGAGCCTATCCTTAAACGTTCCCGGTTCACTTTCGTCCGCATTGCAAAGCAAATATCGTGGCTTGTCTGTTGACTTATCCAAAAATGACCACTTTAAACCTGTAGGGAATCCAGCACCACCACGACCACGAAGCCCGGATGTTTTGACTTCTTCGGTCACTTCATCAGGCGACATTTTGCCCAAAACCTTATCTAATGTCCGATATCCACCGTGTTTGATGTATTCATCAATCTTTTCGATGCCCGGTTTATTTATATGTTCCAATAATAGTTGTACACCCATTATTATTAATATTTATCGGAATGTTTACTTCCAAGTTCATGAATGATTTTATCAACTTCCTCTTCTGTCAAGTTTTCGTAATAGTCTTCGCCAATCTGAAACATAGGCGCATAGCCACAAGCTCCGAGACATTCTACCGTTTTTAGTGTGAATATATTGTCCGAAGTTGTTTGACCGACTTTTATCCCAAGTTTGCTTTCAAGATAAGCGATGATTTTGTCCGAACCACATATCATACAAGGACCCGTTTGACATACTTCTATCACGTATTTGCCGACAGGCTTAGTGAAATACATGGTATAGAATGTAGCGACTTCGTACACTTCTATCGGTTTGATCTCAAGGATAGAAGCCACTTTATCCATGGTTTCTGTTGTTAGCCAGCCATGGGTATCTTTCTGAGCGATGTGCAACACCGGTAAGAGTGCTGATTTCTTACGCTCTTTTGGGTATTGGGCGACAATCCTGTCTATTTCTTTTATTGCTTCTTGCGAAAACTGAACATCCATTGTATAAATGATTATTCTATAATTATATTAATAAATTTATTATGCGTCAAGCTCTCCAGCTATCACATTCATACTACTCATCGTAATAATAGCATCACTCAATAAGGCACCCTTTATCATTTCAGGATATGCCTGATAATATATATAACACGGTCTTCTGAAATGCAGTCGGTATGGCTGACGACCTCCATCACTGATTAAATAAAAACCTAACTCTCCGTTTCCTCCTTCCACAGCATGATATACCTGACCTTTGGGTGTATTGATTTCTCCATACACGACTTTGAAATGCCATATAAGACCCTCCATAGTATTATATACATCTTCTTTTGGCGGAAGGTAAAATTCAGGTACATCTGCATGATAGTCACCTTCCGGAAGATTTTTGAGTGCTTGCGAAATGATACTGAGACTTTGCCTCATTTCCTCTTGTCTTACACAAAATCTATCATACGTATCTCCATTATCTCCAAGCGGAATCATGAAATCAAAATCCTCGTAAGAACAATATGGATGCATCACTCTCACGTCGTAATCCACACCGGCGGCTCTAAGATTGGGACCAGTAAAACCATATTCCAACGCTCGCTCAGCCGAAATAGAACCAACATTGATCGTCCTTTCCATGAAGATACGATTGCGAATAAGCAACTTTTCAAATTCCTCCATTGCTTTAGGAAACTCTCTAAGAAACTCTTCAATTTTAGCAATCACTAACGGTGTGAAATCCCGCTCAAATCCGCCAATACGTCCAATATTGGTGGTCAATCGAGCACCGCATATTTGCTCGTAGATTTCATATATCTTTTCTCTGAATTGGAAAATGTACAAAAATCCTGTCAATGCTCCTGTATCCACACCTATGACACTATTGCAGATGATATGGTCACTGATACGTGCGAGTTCCATGATGATGACTCGCATATAGTCGATACGCTTTGTTGTCTTTACGCCCAATAATTTTTCTACGGTCATTTGCCAACCGATATTGTTTATAGGCGAAGAACAGTAATTTAAACGATCCGTAATCGGCGTTACCTGATAAAATGGACGATTTTCAGCCAATTTCTCAAAAGCTCGATGTATATAGCCAATTGTTTGCTCCGCTTCCAAGATTAATTCTCCGTCCATTTTCAAGACATTCTGGAAAATACCATGGGTAGCAGGGTGTGTCGGCCCGAGATTGAGATAATTATATATCTTTAAATCATCCTCAAGGTGTACAGTCTCACCGGGTAGTATTTGACTTTTGATTTTATCTTCCGAAATATTTGTCATCTTTATCTGTTCTGGTATTATCTACTAAAGGATATTGCTTCAAAAGCGGATGATAATCCATATCCTCGACGTTCAATATGATTTTTAGGTTCGGGTGTCCGATAAATTTGATACCGAAAAATTCGAATGTTTCTCTTTCCATCCAATTGGCAGTAAGATACAGATCTGTAACTGTTGGAATTTCCGGTTTGCTAATGGGTAAAAAGACATGAATCCTGATACGGACATTGTTGTACATGCTATATAAGTGGTACACGACACTCAATTCATGATTTTCTTTATCTGGAAAATGAACACCACAAAGAGAAGTTAGAAAGTTGAACTTGAGTGTTTCGTGGTGTTTCAACCAAGTTAACAAGTCTATGATTATATCTTTACTAACGATAAAATCAAGCATGCCATAACTTTCTTCTATACTCAGTATATCATCTCCAAACTGCGCTGAAATAGCATCACTCAATACATTATTATCTACCATAGCTATTTTTCGATTTGGTAATGATCTAATAAATGCGAATATTCAGGAGAATTACGTCTTCTAATCGGTTCATTTTTGACCAATTCCTGCAACTTCAATATTCCGTCTAAGATGGCCTCCGGTGGTGGTGGACAACCTGGAACATAAACATCTACAGGTATTACTTTGTCAATACCTTGTAGTACTGAATATGTGTCAAATATACCACCTGAACTAGCACAAGCTCCTACAGCAATGACCCATTTGGGTTCAGCCATCTGTGCATATACGTGCTTGAGTACGGGTCCCATTTTCTTAGCTATCGTACCCATAACCATAAGCATATCGGCTTGACGAGGCGAGAAACTCAATCTTTCTGCACCAAATCGACCCAAGTCATACGTTGCAGCCATGGTAGCCATAAATTCGATACCACAGCATGATGTAGCAAATGGCAATGGCCATAGAGAGTTAGCTCGTGCTAATCCTACTACTTTATCTAATTGCATCAACCCGAAACCGTCGCCAGAATACATTTCCGGTCCATCCGGGACAACTATTGGTTTTACTCCCATTTCAATACACCTTTTTTAATTACATAAAAATATCCTAATAAAAACGGAGTTACAAAGATGATCATCTTAATAAAACCACCCATGCCCAATTCTTTGAAGTTGACTGCCCACGGATAGAAGAAAATAATCTCAATGTCAAAAAGCACGAATAAAATTGCAGCAAGAAAGTATTTAACCGAATACGGTAATCTTGCATCGCCAATGGATTCTATGCCACATTCGAAACTCGACAGTTTCACCTCACTTTTGCGCTTTGGACCCAAAAAGTGACTCGCCACAATCGTAATGCCTACAAAAGACATCACTACCAAAAACTGGATAAAAATAGCTACATAATCAAGGTTTGAAATACTGATATTTGCTGCCTCCATATTAAAAATAAGCATTTAAAGATTGATAAAACATCAATAAGTTGGGCAAAATTAAGAAATATATTTATCAGTCATTGTAAGAATTAACTCATTTAATTTTTTATTTTTTTGTGGCAACAAATTTTTCTATATTAGATATGATCTTTAATAAAAGAATATAGTTGTGCATATTTTTTGATTATTTTGCTTTAGATACTGAAAATTTAATATTTCTTTAAGAATATTATTAATTTGTACATATCTTTGAAGTATAAAGTTTTGTCATAAAATTGTCTAAAATCTACCCAAATTTCGCTGTATAGAATGGTTCTAAATTACATTTTGGACTATTTTGATTGCGAATTGTAGCTACAAGTTATGATTTTGGATATATATTGACAGGAAACATGGATTGATTTGAAATATCTTTAAAATTGATCTAAAAGTTTTATCTTTGCGCATTCATAACTGAATAACTTTATTAAACAAGCGTTTTTACAATATATATTATATGCTGATATTTAAGCAATTTACATTCGATGCCGCACATTTTCTTCCTAATGTTCACGATGGACATAAATGTAAAACAATGCATGGGCATACATATAGACTGGTAGTATATGTTGAAGGAAAACCGGATGAAAACCTGGGCTGGGTGATGGATTTTAGTGATTTGAAATCTGTAGTCGCTCCTATAGTAGCTGTGTTGGATCATAAAGTGATCAACGATATCAAAGGATTAGAAAATCCGACTTGTGAGCATATTGCTATCTGGATATGGGATAAAGTAAAAGAAAAACTACCCAATTTGTCAAAAGTAGAATTGTACGAAACACCGACATCGGGAGCTGTCTATGAAGGAAGATAGTGTAGAGGGAATGGGATTTGGAACATAAATGCCTAAAATCTGTAATGTTGGTGGAATTCTCCATCTGAAATATTAAGTATCTCTTCACATTCATTCATTACTTTAAATGAGAATTCTCCTTCTATTAAAAAAAATGAACTATCTATTTTTCTAAGTAAAAACTTTGATGTTTCTTTTTCAATTAAATAGTACAACTCACATCCTTTGATGTTATTAGTTTTTCTAAAACCAGATGTGACGTTGTTTGGACCAGAATATTGATTGTAAATCGAATCGGTATTAAAAACGGAACTAATAATCATTTTAATACCTTCATTTCTTTTATCGCTTTTACTTATAAATTCAACAGTTCCCGAAGTTTTATAATAATACTGCAAATCAGTATGAGTACACCCAAATAACGACCCTTGCTCACAGTCGGGTGTCCACCACTTGCCATTGACCTTACAGCGGAAATACTCGCAGTCAGGGTCATCCTTACAGCGGCTGTATGGCTCTTTGTCGCAGGAAGTAAGCAAGATAGATACTATCAGTATAAGCGGGAGATAAAATCTTGATGTGTTCATATTTTTAACTATTTTGAGTTAAGATAGTGGTATTCATATACAAATATACGACATGATATATGATTGTCAGGTATTTATATCAAATTTTTATGGCATCAAAATTTCTGACATTGTTTTTTCTTTTGGATTGCTTCAGGGTTAGGAGACTATATCATTTTGATAAACAGGGTATAAAACCATTTTGATTGCCCCAGCCCTGAAGGGCAAAATGGTTTTTATGCAGTCCTTTATGATTTGTTTTCGGTTTCATTCAGTCAGGGCAAAACGAAAATAAAGACGACAGCTTTGTTTTTTTTACAATAAAGGCAAACATTGTAGTTGGTGATTGCATTACGATTGGCTTTGAGTCATAAAATAAAACAATTTCATAGCCGGCTGCTTTAGCGGCTGGCTATAAATCCGTGTAAAAAGCGGGCTTTGACCCAAAATACATATTCTTTTTCATCGCAAATAAATTTGCCAATGCCATTCATGCTGATGTTGCAAATAAATTTTCAACGCCATAATTTCTCCCTAAAACACCCATTTTATACCTACTCTTGCCTGAATACCTGCATTGGGATATCCGTAATATCTTTCGTATTGATTGTTCAATAGATTGATACCTTTTATATGAAAGTGCAGGTTTTCGAGTAGAGCATATTCTGCTTCAAGGCTGAGATCCAAGAGCAATCCGGATTTGGAATGTTCACCCAACTTGTTGATATAATGAACGGGACTACCCAAATATGCATCGCCACGAAGGCTCAACTTATCATTGATAAACTTTGCTATCGTATAGACATTGGCTTCTAATGCCGGAGTATGCCATGCTTGCTCTAATGTGTCCGTTTTAAAGAAATTTTGCGTAAGCCAACCACCAAATCTGTATGTATCAGAAAATGTAAAATCCAGATTACCACTGATAAATGTCGCACCCATATTGTCATAAACCATGTCGAATACACGCAAATCATTCGTGTTATTCAGTAGATACATCTGGTTTTTGATGTTTTTATAACCTGCCTTTGCCTGATATGCCAAAAATGAAAATTTGCCTTTAAACCCTGCGCTATATTCCTGCCAAACGGTTGTACTTAGAGAATCTATACGAGTGTTTAGGTATGGATTGTATGCGACAACATTCGTTGTTGTGTTGGAGTAGTAATGCTGTTGAATTTTCGCGAATATCAAAAGATTTTTTTCAGGAACAGACCAGCCTATCTCTGCTTCCGGAAATATAGAAGATCGCCCATCAGAAGTGTATAACAAATTAACACCACCGTCTAAAAGCAAGTTGCTGATTTGAGTTTTGAAGTGTGGTTTGAAATACGCTGTTGACAAACTAAGTTCTAATGAATCTTTGTAAGCTGTATAGTCATATCCCGCATGGACATAGATTACGCTGCTTTTACCAAATTGCTTCTCTGCCATGGCTTGAATGCCCAGTCCATTGTCTTTAGCATTATTGCTGTTAATGGATAGATTATGGATGTTAAATTGCACGTCATAATTGAACTGATATTTAGTGGATTCGGGATTGGCAATACCGATTTTGAAATTGTTAGCGTTGAGTTTGCGTCTGAGCTCCTGGCTTTCGTATAAGGTGTCAATGCCCAGATCCGTATGATAGAGATTTCTGTTTTGGAAAGAAGTATTGAGCTCTCCGTAGAGTTTTAGATTTTCTTTGAGCAGATAATCTCCGTACAATGCTACTTTGGTGTGATTATACTTTTGATATCGTGTATTATTACTGTTGTCAAGCGCCTGATATCCAACGTGAATACCTGCATTATATCGGTCTTTTTGCGCCAAATGATAGCCACCCATGAAGTCTATATTGTTCTTAATGCCGTAAGCACCAAAGAGATAGCCGTTATTCACGATAAAGGGTGCGTCTTGCTGCATAGATAATGGTAGGATTTGTGGCTTTGACGCTTCTGATTTTACAGGAAATTCCGATATATCATACTTGTATGCTGGTGTGAAATTGGTAGCCGGTGGAGTAGTAGGCTTGACAAACAACAGAGAAGCATCTTGGATTTTAGCTTCAAAATCTTTGATTACTTCTACTTGCTTGATATCCAAATGTGCCGTATCGGATTGACCCAATAAGCTAAATGTCGTAAATAAAATAGTGATAAATAATGTATATTTCATGATCTTTGATATCTAATTTTGAATGAAAATAGTTTTTAAGGATGTTGCATTTCAAGCATATTACTTTCTTCGCTTCCTTGTTTGATACGGGATTTACCTTGCTCTAATTGGCTGATTTGATCTAATCTGCTTTGGGCTTCATGGAGCAATGCTGTATCGTCTTTAAAATTTTCGATGATCGCTTCAAGTGCCGCTCGTGCATTGAACAGGTCTTTCTTATCAACATAAATGTCAGAAAGCAATATTAAACTTTTCGCAATCCAATAAGGGTATGCTGCATTTTGTTCGTTGGCAAGGTTGCATTGCGCTTCCGCATCGTTGATTTTACCTTGTTTGTAAAGGATTTCCGCCAGCATATATCTCGATTCTGCGGCTTGATTATTGTCCGAAAGTGTACTCACTTTATTAAATGCGCTACTAGCATTGGACATATCATTATCGCGCATATAGGTTTTGGCAAGATAATACCAGGCTGCTACCTTTTCGTCCGAAGTGGCATATTTGTGCTCTGTGACGAACTTACCATACGTTGTTACCGCTTCCCCATTACTTATCCTGAATGCACTTCTCAATGCTGCCAATCCGACTTTGTATTTCTCCTCCTCATCGGTCAACAGCTGATAATATCTATCATTATATTGGTATGCTTTGTCAAATTGTTGTGTAGAATTATATGCAATTAATGCAGCTTTACGCAATGCTTGAGTGTAAAATGCTGATGTTCCTGCATGTAGTACCGTTTCGTAATCGCCTAAGGCCTGTTCATATTTTTTGAGTATGGTAAACGATTCTGCTCTGTAATACAAAGCCGAAAGTCGATTGGCACCATTGGGATATTTATCGAGATAATTGCTAAATCCTGCAATGGCTTTTTCGTATTCACCGTCATTGTAACGGAGATTGCCCACCATATATGCGAGAGAATCAGCGGTACGTTCAGTGATTTTATAGCCGGGAAGCGTACTGACATAAGCAACATATTCGTCAGATTTACCTAAATCGTTGATATAAATCTCCTGTAATCGCAGCAGTGCACTTTGAGACTCACGAGCTGCGGGATTATTGGTCAATACCGCTTTATAGTGAGAAATGGAAGTATTTAAGTCGCCTTTATTATAAGCTATTAGACCCAATTTGAGGTGTGCTTCATTGACATAAGGACTTGTTTTGTATTGTAAAGTAAGCTCTTTGTATGTTTGGAATGCATTTTCGAAATTTTCAACATCCGAATATGTATCACCAAGTTGAAGTAGAGCATCATCAGCGTATTCTGACTCGGGATGTTGCATTTTTAAAGTACGCATCGTAACGATTTTTTCAAAAGGCTCATCCAATAATCCCTGTATCATACCACGCTGATACAAAGCATAGATATAAGGGCCTTGTTTTTTCTGAACGACATGATTGTACGACTTGACCGCCTCTTTGTATTGACGAAGTTTGAATTGGCAATCTCCTTTACGGACGATAGCATCTGGCCAAACTACATCTGTGATCTGCTTGTTTTTGATTTTCGCAGCGTGGGTTTGAATCAAGTTGCCAGCTTGTGCAAATGCTTTTTCCGCATCGACGTATTGTAGTAGCTTGAAGTCGTTATAACCTTGCGTATAATAAGCCATGGCTTGCGTGGATTCGTCGGGCATCCAAGTGATACCAATGCTCACTTCAAAGTAGTTTTTGAGTAACGTGTTCGATTCGTTATAATGACCTTGTTCATGTTGGATCAGTGCTGACCAATACAATCCCTGTGCTGCTGTAATACGGCTGGATTGATATTTTGATGCTTTCGCAAAATTGGTATAAGCTTCGTCTTTATTATCATCATTATAAAGTTGAATGCCATATTTCAAAGACAATGACTGGTATATAACTTTCATTTTTTCATTGACCGAAGTCATATTCTCAATGATCTGAATTCCTGTGGCATAATCGGATGTGTTTTCAAGTAATTCGCCAAGAATGTTTTGAGCCTCATTGTAATATTTGTTTTTCGCATCTACTTTCAACAGCGTGTTGATCGCTTCTCTTTCGTATCCCGATGTAGCTGAAAGCTTGGCGTAATTGATTGTCGCTTCGTCTCTCAGATCTGGTTCGTAATCCATTTGACTGACATTTTTGAAAGCGGTGCGAGCAGAAAGTTGGTCGCCTGTCTTGTTGTAACAATCGGCAAGATAATGATTGACCACTTGACCCAATCTTGAATCTAATTGACTTAATTCCTTGAAGTTAGGAATCGCCTCTGAGTATTTTCCAAGTTTATATTGTGTGAAACCCAATTGATAAAATTCATCTATCGTCAGTTTTTCCGAATTGGCTTCATTGTATGCTAAGTGAGGAAGTGCCAGTTCGTATTTTTCTTGGCGAAAATACGCTTGTCCGATGATAAGTCTGATTTCCTTACGATTGCGCAACTGATTGTCTTTCAATGCCGCTTCACCATATTGTATGGCTTTGTCGTCCTGCCCTTGTGCCGCATATATCTGTACGAGATAGTATGGAACAAAAGATTTGTAAGTAGCATGATCCTTTACTTTATCAAAACTGAATATTGCATCATTATAGTTTCCAAGGAAGTAATCCGTAAGACCATAATAATAATAGGTAGGGTAGTAGTAGTCGCCCTTGATATCCTTAGTTTTGTCCAAAACACGACGAGCATCTACAAATGATTTCATAACAAAGAGCGAATAGCCTTTCTTGAGTGATGCTTCTGCCTTGTCATATTCTGACAACATCTCCAATTGTACCAAATCATACGTTTCGATACATCGCTGATACCATTTCTTGTTGAAATAATAGCTGCCGAGTTCAAGTATAGCAGGGATAGCGACAGGATCCGGATATTTATGATTGATAAATGTGACGAGTTCGTTCTCTCCACTCATCAGATCGGCACGCAATCCTGAGATCGCAGACATGGAAAGCGCATCATCCTTGATATTGGAAAAATCATCTTCCGTAGCCGGGTGTTTTTGTTCGGAAAACTGCCGCAACGAATATCGTGCAGGTCCGTAAAGACTGTAATCAAAAAATGATGTTCCTGTATGGTAATGCAATAGCGTATTTCTATCCGTTTTATTTTCCTGAGCGATAGAAAATTGCGTTATAATCAGCAGTAAGGCTGTAATTCGTAAAGACTTCATATAAATAAATGTGTGTTGAAGATTTTTAATCTTTAAATACAGAGGCAAATATATGACAATTATTTGTAATATGAAGTATTTAGAGTGTGATTTTTTGTTAGAATGGTGTGGTATGAGTATCTTTTTTTTAGTAACTTTAATTTTTTTTCGAAAATTTGTTCGGGTTATGTCATTAAATCACGTATTTTTATTTACGAATTACAGGTTTTAGTTTCTTTGATACTAACTCATTCGTAATCCGTAATTAAAGTATATTCTTCCGCAATCATCCATTTTTCACGCATACGAAAAGCAGGAATGGTTTGCCGCTTGGCTTTGTTGGCTGCCACATTGGGTTTTACACCGTTTTTTGATGCCCAAACCGAAAGCGGTATTATTTTTTTTGCTGTTAGCATTGTTATTCGTTTGTTTAGTGCTTCTATCAGTAACAAAGCGAACAAAGATGTGAAACCACCAAATTTCAACGTTGATTGGTATTGTGATAATAATGGATAATATTCTGTGTTTTTACTTTTGTTTTGAATGATGATAGGCGGTAAACCTAAGTTCATTAACTGCAGATTGATTAGCACTCTGCCTATGCGTCCATTTCCGTCAACAAAAGGATGAATCGTTTCAAATTCCGCATGAAAGTGCGCTATGGCATCTAAAAAATAGCGATTTTCACTCTGATTGTATTTATCTATCAACTCTTGCATCAAAGTAGGAACAAATTGTGGGTTTGCTCCTAAGTGATTGCCCACACGCACCCATTCTTTACCGCTGCGAAAACGTCCTGCTGCGCTTTCGTCAATATGTGTAAGCAAGGATTTGTGTAAGTTTAAAATGAGTTTGATATTGAGTATATGTTTTTTTTTGTTAAGGAGGTCTTCAGTGATTTTTGCAAGATTTTTTGCCTCGTATATTTCACGAACGTTTACCTTGCGGTTTAGATCGTTGCCGGCCAATATCTTTTCAGTATCATCTAAAGAAAGCGTTGAATTTTCTATAGCGTTTGAGTTGTACACCATTTCGGCTATTTCTGCAATGGCTATCTCTTTAAGCAAGGTTTCGTTTCCTTTTACCAATGTAAAGTAACTGTTTTGCAGTATTTCTATTCGGTCTTTTGTCGTTTTATTTATCACTTTTAAAAATACAAATTATTATTTAAATACACAAGTTAAGAATAATATACCGTGAAAAGACACGCAAATATACAAAATTTTCACGTAAAATTAGTTTCTTTTTTTACTTATGGCTTTTATATACATCATGATGTTATACAAGTGCTCTGTCAACAAAAAGATCTTAATGAAATGTCGTTCTTTTTTCAAATCTCATCGTTAAAAATACTCGCCATAGTTACCACTATGCCTGTCTTTTTTGCCTTGATCTTTAAAAAACCTAAAATCCGCAATCAAATATTTTTTTTATAAGATTGCAAATATCTATTTCTGAGCATTGTTGTCCGATAAAAACGAGAAGCCAAGCTAAAGGCTTCCCGTAATAATCGTAACTTTGTGCTACTAAACCTAAATTACGATGAGCAAAAGTAATCATTTTTCGACAAAACCCGTTTTCGGACAGCTGATTTCATTAATTGACGATTCAATTATAACAAAAGAAGTAAAAAATGTGATTCTGACCGTTATACCAAGCGGTTCAAAACGAAAGACCATTTGATAAGTATGCTATTTTGTGCATTTTCAAAATGTACTTCACTTCGTGAAATATCGGGTGCAATGCTTGGATTGTCTGGTAAAACATCAGGGTTTCAATTAAACCACATTCCCAAAAGAAGTACATTATCGGATGCCAATAAGAGACGAGATGTTTCGGTTTTCGAAAATATTTATCATGCATTACTCAAACGATATGGTCGTGTTTTGTCGGACAGCCGGATTAAAGATGTGATAAACAAACAGGTTAAAATCTTTGATAGCACCACTATCAGCTTGTTTAAAGACATTATGGAAGGCGTTGGTAGGATTGCAAAAACGGGCAAAATTAAAGGAGGTGTTAAGGTTCATACCGTAGTGAATGCTGATGAAATTGTTCCTAATGTGGTTTGGTTCAGCGATGCAAAACAAGTGACCATAAGTTTTTAGATAAACTAAAATGCGATAAAAACACCGTGTATGTTTTCGACAGAGGATACAATGATTACAAAGCATTTGCTCATTTTAGTGATCATAAAACAGGGTTTGTAACTCGTATAAATGACAATGCTTCCTATATCAATATTGAAAAATTAGACGTCGGAGAGCATATACATAGCGGTGTATTACAAGATGATATCATAGAAGTTGATGTAAAAAAGGATAAAGAAACCGTGAAATTAAAGCTACGCAAAGTGGTTTTTTACGATCGGGCAAACAAAAGGAAATTTGAGTTTTTGACCAACTTGTTTGATATTAGAGCCGATTTGATTGCGGCACTATACAAAATCAGGTGGAAGATAGAGTTATTGTTCAAACAATTGAAACAAAATTTCCCATTGAAATACTTTCTTGGCGATAACGAAAACGCAATCAAAATACAGATATACTGTGTGTTAATAGTCAATCTATTACTGGCGGTCATCAAAAAGTTGTTGAAACGGCAATGGGCATTTTTAAATTTGGTAAGTTTTTGCAAAATACATTTGTTTAATCACATCAATCTGATTAGGTTTTTGGAAAATCCGAAAAAGATTGGATTATCGACAAAGACGACGGTATGCTATTATCCTTTTTTGGTTAGCTTGATTTTTGATTTTTGAAAATGAAAAATAATATTTAGTTGATTATCAGCTAAATACTAAATTCAATTCGTTGAAAAATATTTTTATCGGACGCTAATGATATTTATTATATATACAATGACTAAAATTCAAAAATAAATCCAATAGAAGGTACAATGGTTGCTGTCCTTTGCTCTAAAATGAGTGGAATTGCATTACTTCCGTCTGATTTTACGCTTTGATTGTCTGTGGTTTTAAATCCTGAATTATCCTCTAATCTTTCAAAAGTGAATTTAGGTAAATACGGAGTTTTATAAAATAATATGTTTTGGAAATCTACAAAAACCTTGAGACTAACCTTTTTGAAATTATATTGCTTATCGACTCTCAAATCCAATTGACTAAATAGAGGTAGCTTTTGGCTGTTTAATTGAGTATAATCATAAATGCCAGTACCATTCGTAAGATACATTGCTGTTGACGCTGACAGGTCAAAAGGCGTATAAGGTTGTCCACCTGCGAGTCTGTATTTTAGCCCTATATCCCAATTTTTATTAAATTTATATCCTAAAGTTGTTGAAAGTATATAGCCATAATCCCATGTAGAAGATTTTAATACTTGATCTGTGCCAGAGAATGTTGATTTATAAACGGTAGCACTGGCAACGTAAAATAGATTTTTTATCAATTTTTGTTGTAAATAAGCTTCTATGCCATATACTCGACCTTTACCTGTGGAGGTATAAGATTCTCCGCCTACAGCCGAATAATCTGTTCCAATATTAGCAAAGGATATTCCATTTGTAGTGGATACAGGATAGTTGTTATAATCTTTGTAAAAGGCTTCTAAAGTAAATCGCAAATCGTTTTTTGGTACGAATTCGGTTCCCACCGTATAGTGAATAGCATTGATATATTTCAGATTTCTATTGCTATATGTATCGTCACGATCTACAAATCCTAACATGGTATATACTGGAAGTTTGTAATAGGTACCTACTGAAGCAGAAACACTCCATAAAGGATTGAGATGGTAAGAAAATGAGATGCGTGGTGAAAAGGTTTTCATAGGATTTGTTCCATCATTTGTAAAGGTGTTGATGTCGGATCTCAAACCTCCAGAAATTAAAAACTTATCATCTAAGAAATACTTTGACACTTGTCCATACAATCCAAATTTGAAAAAACTAATTGCGGAACTATTAGAAACGTTTATTGCGGGCGTGACGATCGATCCTAACGAGTCCTTTTCTGCATCTTGAATGGTGTTGAAAATATCAGCGTCATATTTTACATATTGTGCCGCTGCACCATAACTGTATTTCCACCCATTGACATATTTGTTTATATCTATTCTCAATTTGTTTTCTATTTCGTGGCTTGACAGCGTAAATAGCTTGTCTCCTTGTTTTAAGGCGTTGTCTGGATATCTGTCTGCGCCATTAAAAAACATATTTCTACTTAATGCTATCGTATAATATCCGTGATTTACCATTCTTTTGAAAGTTCCACCAACGGTGTAATTCCATTGTTTTATCAAGGGATTTGCTCGATTGATATACGCATTATTCGCATCGCTATTTTTAGGTACTGCCAGTTTAAAATTGTCGATGGCTCCTAAACCAATAAAATTGAGTTCTGTCTTATTATTAATTTTGTGGTTAATTTTATATTGAAAATCATAGTAATCAGGGCGGATAGGTAAGTCCAATAGTTTAAAAAGAAACTGAAGGTACGAACGTCTTGCAGAAACCATAAAAGTTGTTTTATGATTGAATGGACCTTCAAGCATGGCAGCAAATTCACTTCCAGAAAGTCGGATATTTCCACTGAGTTTTTCAGGATTTCCACTTCTTTGCTTGATAACGATTGTAGATGCTAATGCATTGTCATATTTTCCATTGAATGCAGATGATGTCAATTGGACATCCTGAATAAAGGAAATATTTAGAATGCCTGTTGCACCACCACTCGCACCTTGCGTTTGAAAATGATTTAAAACAGGGATTTCTATTCCATCCAAGTAATATACGTTTTCGCTCGGACCACCACCACGAACGATGATGTCGTTTCTATTGGGCGTTGTACCACCGGCTACACCAGGTAAAACCTGTATTACTTTTGATACATCAAAATTGCCTCCTGGATTTAATTTTATTTCTTCTGAGGTCAGCCGTTGAGTAGCTAATGGTGTTACCATATCTGTTGCCCTGACAGTTTTACCGAGACTTATGACGACTTCTTGCAATTCCTGACTTTTTACATCTAATTCAATTTGAAGGATTTGAGCATTGCCTGAACCCACATTCAGATTGTATTGCTCATAAGGAGCGTAGCCAATATACGATGTTTTTAAATTGTATTTTCCAATGGGCATCTTGATAGAAAATGCACCATTTTCATCACTAACCACGCCTATGGTGTCATTTCCTAAAAACTGTATGACGACTCCGATTAATAATTCTTGTGTGTTTCTGTCTTTAACAGTACCAATCACATTGCCTAACATTTGAGCATTCAAACTATAAGTACATAGTATTAAAACGCCGATAAAACTTAATTTTTTCATGAAATTTATCTTTAATAGTGCAAAAGTAAACTAAATATTTAAAATAAAGTATAAAATAATACTTAATATTGTATTAAATAGTATCTTTGTACTCTAAATCACTAATCATGGATTATAAACTGATTAAAGAGGTCATCGGTTTAGTGGAACAATATGAAACCGAAAGCAAGCAAAATAAAGGCATGGAATCTTCTGTTGAAGGCTTCAAAAAATGGATTGTCGATAATTATGAAGCAGACGGTGAAGTGTATGAACCCAACTGGGAAGGAAAAGAAAACGGCCGCAGTCCAGAAAGTGTGATTAATACCTTGATTGTACACATGAATCGCTATGCCAAAAGTTATTCAAAGTCGGCGATTTTTGGCTCTAATTTTTCATCACAGGAAGATTTTATATTTCTGATTAATCTGAAAGCTTTTGGCGAAATGAGCAAGATGGACTTAATCAAAAAGAATGTGCAGGAAAAACCGGCAGGTATGCAGATTATCAATCGCTTGATAGCTCAGAAATGGGTGGCACAGCAAGATTCAGAAACGGACAAAAGAAGTAAGGTAATTTCTATTACGCCAAAAGGGCTAAAAGCTCTGGAAGCACAAATGGATAAAATCAGAAAAGCAACTGAAATTGTAACGGGAGATTTAAGTCAAAGCGAAAAAATGGAACTAATCCGTTTGCTCAACAAACTCAACGATTTTCATAAACCTATTTATGACAAAAATATAGAACCTGAATATTTGTTGGCAAAAGCCTTAAAAAATGAAAACTAATGAAGAAGAAAATAGCCCTTATCGGTTCTGGTTTTTCGGGTTTGTCGGCTGCTGCATATCTGGCAAAGGCAGGAAATGAGGTACACGTTTTTGAGAAACACGACCAACCAGGCGGCAGAGCAAGACAATTTACGACCGAGCAAGGTTACCTTTTTGATATGGGGCCAAGCTGGTATTGGATGCCCGATATTATGGAGGCTTTCTTTGCTGATTTCGGTCACAAAACGGCTGATTTCTTTGAGTTGGTTTCTTTAAATCCACAGTTTGAAATGATTTTTTCTGATGAAAAAATTGATGTGCCTGAAAATCTGGAAGATTTAAAAATCTTGTTTGAAAAAATTGAAAAAGGTGCAGGCTTGCAATTGGAAAAATTTATGCAATCGGCAAAATTCAAATACGAAGTGGGAATGCAGAATTTTGTAAACAAACCTTGCCATAATTGGTTAGAATTTGTTTCGCCCAAAATAGCCAAAAGTGCATTGAAGTTAGATTTGCTCACTAATTTCAGAAGCTATGTTGGTCGATATTTTAAAAGCGAAAAGCTAAGAACCTTAATGGAATTTCCCGTGATATTTTTAGGTGCTTCTCCCAAAAATATTCCGGCATTGTACAGCCTGATGAACTACGGAGGCTATGCTTTGGGCACGCATTATCCTTTGGGCGGCTTTTATCAATTAGTGTTAGCGATGAAAAATGTAGCCGAAAAACAAGGTGCAATTTTTCATTTTAATAAAACCGTTGAACGCATCAATACGCAAAACGACAAGGTAAAATCTCTAACTATCAATGGCGAAATCTTTGAGTTTGATGCCGTGATTGCTTCTTCGGATTATCATCATACTGAAACGCTTTTGGACACAGCGTATAGAAATTATGATGAGGAGTATTGGAAGAAAAAAACATTTGCTCCATCGAGCCTGATTTTCTATTTGGGCATCAATGAAACCATTCCCAATCTGAAACACCATACGCTTTTCTTTGAGAATGATTTGGATGAACATATTGACTGTATTTATGAAGCTAAAAAATGGCCAGAAAAACCTTTGTTTTATGCTTGTTGTCCATCAAAAACTGATGACAATGTTGCTCCCGAAGGAAAAGAAAACTTGTTTTTGCTGATGCCGTTGGCTATCGGGATAAACGATGAAGAAGCTATTAGGGAAAAGTACTTAACAGAAATGCTTAAAAGACTTGAAAAACACACAGGCATAAGCGATTTGCAGTCTAAAATTGAGTACAAAAGAAGTTATTGTGTCAGTGATTTTGTGTCAGACTACAATGCGTATGGCGGCAATGCCTACGGACTGGCAAACACGCTTGGTCAGACTGCGGTTTTGAAACCTAAAATCAGTAACAAAAAGCTGAAAAACCTATTCTACACTGGTCAACTGACGGTTCCGGGGCCGGGCGTTCCACCGTCAATCATATCGGGAAGAATTGTAGCCAACGAAATAAACAAAACTAAAAACCGAGTACTATGAAACAGCTATTTGACGAACTTTCTTACTCGGTAAGCAAGATAACTACACAGAAATACAGTACCAGTTTTTCTTTGGGCATTTTGGCTCTAAAATCCTCTATTCGTAAGGCTATTTATGCCATTTATGGATACGTGAGATTGGCAGATGAAATTGTGGACAGCTTTCACGGATACGATAAAGAGAAATTACTAAATAGGTTGAAGCAAGAAACGGACAATGCAATACAGGAAGGTATTTCACTCAATCCTATTTTGCAATCTTTTCAGGAAACGGTAAATAAATACGGTATCGACAAAAGTTTGATTGACCAGTTTTTGCACAGTATGGAGATGGATTTGCAGCAAGTGGATTACGATTCTGAATTGTACAAAGAATACATTTTCGGTTCGGCAGAAGTGGTTGGCTTGATGTGTTTACAGGTTTTTGTCAATGGAAATAAAGAGAAATACGAAGAACTAAAACCTTATGCCATGAAGCTGGGTTCGGCATTTCAGAAAATCAATTTCCTGAGGGATTTGAAAGATGACTATCAGATTTTGGGACGTACTTATTTTCCAAATATTGATATGAATGTATTTGACAATGCTGTGAAATCAGAAATTGAAACAGAAATTGAAGAAGAATTTAAAGAAGCCTTAATCGGTATTAAAAAACTTCCCAATTCATCAAGTTTTGGGGTGTATTTGGCCTATAAATATTATTGGTCTTTGTTTAAAAAGATAAAAAGAAAATCTTCGAAAGAGATACTGAATAGCAGAGTTCGTATTCCCAATTCTGAAAAAGCTTATGTAGCATTTGCAAGTTATGTGAGATTTAAAACGGCTTGTTTATGATGAAAATCTTCCCTTTGCTGATGTCTGTTTTTTGTCTTTTTGCAGTATTTGAAGTGCGTGCAGACATAATAGACGAGGTGCGAAAAAATTACAGTAAAATGGCTTCAAACGAAGGTTTGTGTAAAACTTCGATTGCGAATTTGAACGAAACAAAAAACAATTCGGCTACGCATTTGGGATATTTGGGAGGCTTGCAAACCATTTGGGCAAACCATATTTTTAGTCCGATAAGTAAGCTCAATACATTCAATAAAGGAAAGAAAAACATAGAACAAGCCATAAAAAAAGAACCGAATAATGTTGAGTTGAGGTTTATTCGGCTTTCTGTTCAGAAAAATGCTCCAGCTTTTTTGGGGTATCAATCGAATATCAAAGAAGATATGCAATTTATTGAAAATAATCGTAGTGAAATAAAATCGGAGGTACTGAATAAATACATAGAACCGCTACTCAAAAAATAGAAAATGAAACATCAATTATACAGAGAACAACAATTGCATTGCGACATAGAAACGGCTTGGGCGTTTTTCTCATCTCCTATGAATTTATCGAAAATAACACCAAAAGACATGGGGTTTACGGTACAGTCCGATTTTGAAAATGAACCGATATTTGAAGGAATGTTAATTGATTACACCGTTTCGCCGATATTGGGTATTCCGCTAAAATGGAAGACGAGAATTACTCAGGTAGATGCACTAAAAAGTTTTACCGATTTTCAGCAAAAAGGTCCTTACAAATATTGGAATCATTTTCACGAATTTATTCCAAACGCAGACGGAGTGCTGATGAAAGATACAGTAGATTATGAGTTGCCTTTGGGTGTATTGGGAACTATTGCACATCGTACATTCGTAAAAAAGAAATTGGAGTCGATTTTTAATTTTCGCTACCAAGTTTTAGAACAACAATTTAAAAAAACGATTTCGATATGAATATTTTAATCACATTGCTCACATTTATATTGATGGAAGGAGCGACTTGGATTATTCACAAATATGTGATGCACGGTTTTCTGTGGGTGTTGCACAGGGACCACCACGACCATAGCAATGAGGGTGTTTTGGAGAAAAACGACTATTTCTTCGTGATTTTCGCCTTGCCAACCATAGCCTTGATGTACTTTGGTTCGTTAAACGATTTCAATTATTTGTTCTTTATCGGCTTGGGCATTATGCTGTACGGAATGGCGTATTTTTTTGTACACGATATTTTTATTCATCAACGAATAAAATTTTTCACACACACCAAAAACCCTTATTTTTTGGCACTTCGCAGGGCTCATAAGCAACATCACAAGCACACGGGCAAGGAAGACGGCGAATGTTTTGGGTTTCTGTATGTGCCATTCAAATATTTCAGGATGTTTTTTAAAACCGACAAAAAATGATGGCTTATACTTACGCATTGATATTATTTTTCACGGTCATCATTTGTTTCATCGCCTCTTTTGACAAGCGGGTACAGTTTAACCGCCATTTCGGAGCATTTCTAAAAGCGGCTGTTCTAGTTGCTATTCCTTTCATCGCTTGGGATGTTTGGTTTACGGCACAAGGCGTTTGGTGGTTCAATACCGATTACACGCTTGGCATAGTCATCGCAGGATTGCCTTTGGAAGAATGGCTGTTTTTTATTTGCATTCCGTTTTCCTGTGTGTTTACCTATTTCTGTTTTGACAAATTTTTTAAGTTGGACTGGCTTTCGGGGTTTAACAACCTGATTGTTTTTGTGAGTGTAATCGTGTGTGCTGTGATGGCTCTATTGCACCACGACAAAATCTATACATTAGTAACAGCCATCGCTACGATAATGGCCTTAATCTATCTGCATTTTATTGCTAGAGTCGATTGGATTGGCAAAGCATCGCTTGTATTTACAATTTTGATGTTGGGCTTCTTTCCAGTAAATGGTATTTTGACAGGAACAGGATTAGAATCGCCTATCGTGAATTACAATCCTGGTGATTTTTTGGGCATACGAATGCTCACGATACCCATAGAAGATGCCGTTTATGGCTATACGCAGTTTCTTTTGGTTTTGTATTTTTTTAAACGTTTTAAACATAGTTATGATGAAAGCAAAAAATAAAATTTTAGTAGTTGGCTTTGCCGTTGGTTTGGTTATTCTTTTCAATTCTTGTGCATCTATTCCCAAAAATGCAAAGGCGGTCAGAAACTTTGAGGTGGATAAATATCTGGGAACTTGGTACGAAATCGCTCGTTTTGATTTCCGTTTTGAAAAAGATTTGGACAATGTTTCCGCTCAATACAGTCTGAACAAAAAAGGTAATGTAATTGTGCTAAACAGCGGTTACAACTATAAAAAAGAAGAATGGAAAAAAGCGGAAGGTGTGGCAAAATTCAGAGGCGATAAAGATGTTGCAGAACTGAAAGTGAGCTTTTTCGGTCCTTTTTATGCAGGTTATAATGTGATTGCATTGGACGAAAATTACCAATATGCCTTGATTGCGGGAAGGAGTTTGGATTATTTGTGGATTTTGTCGAGGACAAAATCTATTCCCGAAAATATCAAAGCCGACTACCTGAAAATTGCTGAAGAAATTGGCTATGATACCTCAAAATTGATTTGGGTGAAGCACGATAGAAACGACAATCCGTATTTGAATGAAAAGTAAGATTTCTGTTTTTTGGTTTCGCAGAGATTTGCGTTTAGAAGACAATACGGGCTTATGTCAGGCATTATGTTCGAAATATCCTGTTTTGCCGATTTTTATTTTCGATACGAATGTTTTGAAGTGTTTTGAGGATAAAAAAGACCGAAGAGTGGATTATATTCATCAGGCACTTTCAGCGTTAAATCATCAACTAAAATCGTCCAATGCAAGGCTGAATACCTTTTACGGAAATCCCTTGGATATTTTCAAAATGCTTTTTGAGGAATTTGAAATTCAAGCCGTTTTTTGTAATCGGGATTATGAACCGCAAGCGATAAAAAGGGACACGGAGATTTATCATTTTTTCAAAGAAAAAAATATCCCATTTAAGGCATATAAAGACCAAGTGATTTTTGATAAATATGAGGTCATAAAAAATGACGAAACGCCTTATACCGTTTATACACCTTATTCTAAAAAATGGAAAGAACGATTAACCGAAGACCATTACAAGCCTTGCAAAACATATTTCACTCAATTTCTAAAGCAAGATTTTAAAGAAATTCATTCACTCAAAGAAATTGGTTTTGAAAAAACGGATATGACTTTTCAAACGCCAAAACTGGATGCTTCAATAATTGAAAAATACGACAAATACAGAGATTATCCGTCATTGCAAGGCACCACACAATTGGGAATTGCTCTTCGTTTTGGCACAATCAACATTCGTAAATGTGTATCTTTTGCTTTGGAGCATAACCAAACTTGGCTCAATGAGCTGATTTGGCGAGAGTTTTTTATGCAAATTCTATATCATTTTCCGAAAGTGGAAAGCCAATCTTTCAAAGCTAAATATGACAATATCCAATGGCGAAATGATGAGCGAGAATTTCAAAAATGGTGTGATGGGAAAACTGGCTTTCCGATTGTAGATGCAGGAATGCGACAACTCAACGAAACAGGATATATGCACAATCGTGTGCGGATGATTACAGCGAGTTTTTTGTGCAAACATTTACTGATTGACTGGCGTTGGGGCGAAGTTTATTTTGCCCAAAAACTCAACGATTATGATTTATCCGCCAACAACGGAAACTGGCAATGGGCGGCAGATTCCGGTTGTGATGCTGCACCGTATTTCAGGGTGTTTAATCCGACAACCCAAACCGAAAAATTCGATAAAGATATAGTGTATATCAAAAAATGGCTTCCTGAATTTGGAACAGAAAACTATCCCAAACCTATGGTGGAACATAGTGTAGCACGGGAAAGAGCGTTGCAAGTGTATGCAGATGCGGTAAAAGAAAATCTGTAGTGCACAAATCGGAACTCAAAAAATGCGGAACAACTTATCTATGGTATTTTGACGACGATCAGCTGCAAAGTGGGCTAAACAACTTATTTTATTTTAAATATCACTTGAATGTTTGGGTAAATAAAAATAATGTTGTCAATAAACTCCATTTCCAATTTTTCGACATTGTATTTTATCCTGAACACAAAGATTCTTAGAAACATTAATCCGAAAAAATCAATCAATTTTTAAAAAAAATCATCTTATTCCGTAACTTTATTGTAATTTTCGGTCTTAATAGAATATAAATTTGAATTTTTTTAAAATCGAATAGTATGATGAATAGTAGATTTTTATGGTTTTTTGCTTCTATAGTTTTGATGTTGAGTGCTTGTTCTCGAAATCCTGTCACAGGAAAAAAGGAATTATCATTCATGTCCGAAAATCAGGAATTGTCATTAGGACAGAGTTCAGACCCTCAAATAGTAGCACAATATGGCGTGTATGAGCATCCTAAATTACAAACTTTCATCAATGAGAAAGGAAAGCAAATGGGAGCGATTTCACATCGCCCAAACCTCAATTATGAATTTAAAATATTGGATTCGCCTATCGTCAATGCTTTTGCAGTTCCGGGTGGATATGTGTATTTCACACGAGGTATTATGGCACATTTTAACAATGAAGCCGAATTTGCTGGTGTACTTGGGCATGAAATCGGACATATCACTGCTAAGCACGGAGCCCGACAGCAGCGTGACCAGATCTTGAGTCAGGTTTTGTTGATGGGTGGTATTGTTCTTTCTGAAAAGTTTCGCCAATTTGCTGATGTAGCGCAGCAAGGTGTAGGTATGTTGATGTTGAAGTACAGTAGGGATCACGAAACAGAATCGGATAAATTAGGTGTAGAATACAGCACTAAAATTGGTTATGATGCCCACCAAATGTCAGGATTTTTTCAGACTTTAAAGAAATTAAGTGGTGATGATGGTGCTATTCCTACTTTCCTTTCAACGCATCCAGATCCGGGAGACCGTTACACAAAGACTGGGCAGTGGGCTGCTGAAATTCAAAAAGATATGGATGCTTCAAAGCTTAAAGTTAATAGGAACGAGTATTTGAATAGAATAGATGGGATAATCTATGGTGATGATCCTAAGCAAGGATATGTCGAGAATAATGTGTTTTATCATCCAGAATTAAAATTTCAATTTGGCGTACCTAATAGCTGGAAATTGGTCAATATGCCGACTCAGGTACAGATGGCAACAAGTGATGGTAAGGCGCTGATAATATTTGGAATCGCTCCGACTAATAATCTCCAAAATGCCAAGAATGAAGTCATCAAGCAATACAATATGAACGTTATAGAATCTACCAATGTAACCGTAAATGGCTTACCAGCAGTAGCAATTTTAGCGGATGTGGTACAAGATGCTGAATCAGGCACACCAAGTGATGCCGTTAAGGTGTTGACCTACCTGATAGAATACAATCAGATGGTTTATATGTTTCATGGGGTTAGTGCAAATACAGATTTTAATACTTATTTCGGACAATTTCAGAATACAATGAAAACCTTTAAGCCACTAACAGATGCAGCAAAAATTAATAAAAAGCCCACAACAATTCGAATAGTTCCTGCTAATAGTTCGATGACTTTGCAACAAATTTTGAATGAATACAAGATGCCTACTGCAAGACATAAAGAATTGGCGCTCCTCAATGGTTTGGAATTATCCACGAAATTGGATAAAGGTACTTTAATCAAAGTGTTAGGAGGCGAGTATTAATTTTCTTTTTTCTAAATACTCAGTTATAAATGTCGTTTAGGACTCTAATGAGTGTGCAACCACCTTGTGGTCAGACATTATTAGAACCCGTTGTTTTTTCAACTTTATGCCCAGCCATAAAGAAGCCGAAAAAATGCCCGTTCATCCCTTCAGATAAGAGGCAAATAACGGGCATTTTTTCAACCTACAACCGACAACCAATTAAAACAACTCCAACAAATTTACCCTGTGGGATAATAAACATCCAACAGGGTAACCCTTTAAACCAAATAACCGACCATCAACAAACAACCAATATATCAATGCAAATCCATTAATATCCTATATTCCACAGGTAGATAATTATTGATACGGTGTTGTAGATTTTTGAGCCAGCCGAGTCCATTACCATTATATGTAGCAAGCATCCAGCCACTTATATCATTATCTATGGAAGCCAATTCTTTTTTTAGATACAATTGTGCCGATTTTTTACTTAATTCAATCTTATTAATATCAGGATTTACAGCGAGCGATAAAGCTAAGCTATGATCCGGGATAAGCACATTTTTATTTAAGTTGCCAAGTATTGTTCCGAAATATATGATTTTGAGATAATGATTGCATGTGAAAATAAAAGGCTCGCTATGCTCAGGAATCAGGTGTATCTCATGGTCATTATAAGTTAGCAATGTCGGATTGGATGTGTTAACCCAGGGCGTAAGTAATGGTTCTTGCTTTTTGTTCGTTACAGCCAGCGATTGTCTGTTTTCTTTGAGTTTACCAATATGATTTTCAGGCGATTGCTTTTGTAACACAGAGATAAAAAAACCTTCTCCCTGTACTATATGCGGATAGAATTGATACCCAATGGCTTGTTCCTTAGACTCTATGGCGATATTCAAGGCAGGATTAAGGTCAATAGGTCGTGATTTTAATCCAAATTCTTGCTGCATCCACAGTACATTGTCTATATTCTCAGATTCGTTAAAGGTACATGTTGAGTATATGAGATGACCGCCTTCTTTGAGTGCCGGCAGCACATCTGCTATGATACGCTTTTGGCGAGCTGAACAAAGTTGCACGTTATCTTCTGACCATTCCTGTATGGTCGCAGGGTCTTTTCTAAACATACCTTCACCCGAACATGGCGCATCAATCAGAATGATATCAAACATATTTTGCATGCGCCCAAAGTCTTTCGGATCGTTATTGGTAACGATGACATTGTGATATCCTTCTTTCAGTATGTTGTATTTTAATGTATAAGCCCTGTTTTTGATAGGATCATTAGCACAAAGCAGCCCATTATTGTCAAGCCAATTGGCGATAAGCGTACTTTTACCACCGGGAGCAGCGCTTAGATCGAGTATTTTTAATGATTTATTATCCGGGCTTATGCTTTCAAGGATGTGCCACAAAAACATAGATGAAGCCTCCTGCACGTAGTATGAACCACTATGAAAATCAGGATCCAAAGTAAATACAGGTCTTTCTTCGAGATAATACCCAAGGTTACACCAAGGCACACCCGATTTATCTATGGGTAATTGGCTTTTGTGTGGATTGATACGTACCGATACCAATGGTTTGTCCTTAAAGCTCGAAGTATATGCTTCAAAACCTTCCTGACCGATTTTGGATTTCAGCCTTTCGGCAAATGCGGTGGGAAGTATCATGATCGCTGTACTTGTTTAGCTTGGAAAAATTGATGTAAAATCATACTCAGGACTATGGTGTTGATACATCCAATAGCATTCAACCATAGATAACCAACGGAATCAGCGTAAAATATTGCAATAACGATGATTTCTGAAATGATAGCAGCCAGAAATACGGCATTTCCACCAATGCGTTTGAAGTAAAATGCTACCAGGAAAATACCCAGAATGGTTCCATAAAATACAGAGCCAATAATGTTTACAAACTGTATCAGGTTCTCAAATAAAGTACCAAATGATGCAAAAGCAATAGCTACAAGACCCCACATAACCGTAAATAACTTGGTCATCCAAACATATTTTTCATCACTTTCTCCCGGCTTGACACTTCTTTTATAAATATCAATGGTCGTTGTTGTAGCCAAAGCACTCAATTCTGATGAAGTCGAAGACATGGCTGCACAAAATATGACAGCCAGCAACAAGCCTATCAATCCCTTTGGTAAATGCTCAAGGATGAACGTGATAAAAACATAGTCTTTGTCGTTGGTTTCCTCTCCCGGTAGATGTGTCGAAATAAGTTGTTTGACATCTGTACTCAGGGCTTTTTCTTCCTGAAGTATTTGTTTGTATGCCTCAACCTGCGCCGGATTATTGTCTTTGGCAACAGCATGTGCAAGCTGGGATTTTATTGTAAAAATAGAATCTCTTTTGGTATTCAATTGGCCTAATTCCTGTCTCGCTTCTGTGTTTTCAAGCTTTGTCAATGTTGCCTGATTAAAGAATACCGGCGTTTGATTAAACTGGTAAAAGACGAAAACCATGACTCCGACAAGTAAAATGAAAAATTGCATGGGAACTTTCAAAATACCATTCATGATAAGACCCATTTGGCTTTCTTTTATAGAGCGACCGCTGAGATATCGACCTACCTGAGATTGATCCGTTCCGAAGTAGGAGAGCGCCAGAAATAGTCCACCCGTGATGCCCGACCAGAATGTATATCGGCTTTCAGGATTGAACGAAAAGTCGAGAATCTCCAATTTGTCTCCAGCACCGGCGATACTTAGAGCATTGCTAAATGATATGTTTTCAGGTAGTGCGCTGACTATGAAAAAGAATGCAAAAAACATACCGCCCATGATGATGTACATCTGTTGCTTTTGAGTGGCACTGACAGCTTTGACACCGCCGCTGACCGTATAGATGATGACCAAAAATCCCATAAGGAAGTTGAGCAAATTCAAATTCCAACCTAAAATGGTGGCTAATATGATTGACGGTGCATATATCGTTACTCCTGCCGCTAATCCTCGTTGGATCAGAAACAGAAGGGCTGTCAGACTTCTGGTTTTCAGGTCAAAGCGATTCTCTAAAAATTCGTAGGCGGTATATACTTTTAGCTTGTGATAAATAGGAATAAAGGTTATAGAAATGATGACCATAGCTAAGGGAAGCCCAAAATAAAACTGCACAAATCCCATGCCGTCATGAAATGCTTGTCCAGGTGTTGACATAAATGTTATCGCACTGGCTTGTGTCGCCATGACACCTAATCCTACCGTCCACCACGATGATTCATTGTCGCCACGCATATAGGACTGTATGCTCGAACCACCCTTGATTTTCCAAGCTCCGTAAACAACGATAAACGTTAATGTCCCGATTAGGATTGACCAGTCTAATATGCTCATACTATTTGTTCAGGATTTATGACCAGATTTTCATTATGAAATAGAAGATGACGATATACAAGATGTTCAATAGAATGACCCAAGTATATATTTTTTGCCAGATTTTATCGGTTTTCGTGCTATTCATGGTCGTCAAGTGATATTAAATTTGCAAATAAACGATAAGCACCTGGAACACCTGCTACAAGTTGTCTAAAAAATGAAATGCCGGTGTAAACATAGTTTCCTTTCCCATATTGAGCTATTAAGAGACTTCCTTCCTGCGGTTGCTCTCCGGGATCGTTACATGAAAAAACAGGTTGAAAAGCCGCATCCCAAGTTGACGGAAAATATAATCCACGCTCCTGAACCCAACCGTCAAAATCTTTATCAGTGATAGCGTTTGGTTGATTCAATACAGGATGTTTCGGATTGATAATGCGCATGGGTGCTTCTTCAACTGTAACCCGGTTTCTTGAAAGCGTCAGTGGATAAGGTGCTAATTGCTGGGTAATAAGTCCATTAGAAACATTATACTGAACGATGACATTACCTCCGTTTTTGACGTATTCGAAGATGTCATTTTGTTTAAATTTTAGACCTTCAACAGTATTGTAAGCACGTACACCCATGATCAACGCATGGTAGGACGTTAATCTTTCTACCGTTATTTCTTCTGGATTGATAAGGTCAACCATGCAACCTATTTGATGTAGACACTTCGGTATTTCGTCGCCTGCTCCCATGATGTAAGCTATTTTTTTCGCTTTGGTTTTTATATCCAAACTTACTAACTTCGCCGATGATGGCATCAAAACCGTCTGATAGGGTATATGTTGATAATTGATGTCGGTCATACTCATATTGTAAGCAATACCATTGGCTATGACACGTGGTGATATCGCAACTTCAGCACTATATTTCGGTGGTGTCACAGTAAAGCTGAAAGCCTTGTTTTCACCCGGAACTTTAAGTTCGAAATCATAATGAATAGGTGTTGATGTCCAACCTTCTGGTAATGGCAATTCGACAATACCTTTCTGGTCTTTTGCCCATGTATGCACCACGACTTCTATATTTTCAGCTGCTCCATTCGGAAATAGATATACCGGTTCTTTCAGTTTTACAGTCAGTGATGGTACGATTTCCAATGGACGATAAGTGGCTCCGTTTTCCGGGCTGTTGTATTTATAGACAACGTCTTTTGTGAATGTAATTTTTTCGCCCATGATGTTGAAGACGAAATCAACTTTTAAGGGTCTATCGGTTTCAGGTTGACCAATTTTTGCCTGATCTTCCACGTCATAAGTTCCGTGGTCATGAGGTTTCAATAACCAATATGGTGCTGTAAAAGTCGTATTTTCAGGTACTCGAATGACTTTGGACCAGGTCAGGGAAGCATTGTATGGAAGCGGACTATTGAACGTTGTATCCATATCAAATCCTTGTGCATGAAAGCTTTCAAGTGTTATACCGGCATTCAATTGTTGTGTAACTTCAAGTGATACTTTGATGTCGTCTCCTGGTGTGACTTTATGAACGGATGAAATGGCTTCCATAAACAATCCTGCACATGCAGCTATGAGCTTATCCGTTTCAGCTGTCTTTATAGTTTTCCAGAAATCATCTTCAGTACTTTGGATTGCTTTTCTGATTTGTAGCAATAAAGTTATAGATTGAGCCGGATTTTTAAAATCGTAATCTTTAATCGCTTTTTCTACCAATGGAAGTACTTTATTGCCGCCTTTTACACGTGTCCAGGTAGTATTGATGCCTTCAAAAAGATCAGATTTAGTGGCGGGCATATCTCCTTTGAGTATTTGGAGATATTCAAGTTGTTTCCCACGTGTACCAGTTGCGCCAAAGCCTTGACATTTATGATTACTACGGGATTCGGCAGCAATTTCGGTATTGGATTTGCCCAAACTTGGAAAATATACACCTACATCAACCGAGATGAGTTTGGATTTATCAGCTTTGTTGAATGCCTCTTCACTACCAAAAAACCACCAGCTTGTATTAAAAAACAATCTTCTCGATTGCCATGGTTTTACATATTTTAACTGTTCCGTGTAGCTATCGCTGCTTCCTGCGGTTTCAAACAAATCATAAGAAAGCATAGCCGAAGCAGTATGATGTCCGTGTGTTTTGCCGGAAGTTAGATGATCAAATCTGTTGACGATAATATCCGGACGTGTTTTACGGATAGCCCAGACTACATCGGCTTTAATTTTTTCAGTATCCCAGATTTCAATCGTTTCTTCGGCGTTTTTGGAATATCCAAAATCATTGGCTCTTGAAAACAGTTGATGCCCGTTATCCGTCTGACGGGCTTTTAGTAGTTCCTGTGTGCGGATGACACCCAAAAGTTCCGAAATTTCCGGACCAATCAAATTTTGTCCACCGTCGCCACGCGTCAGTGATAAATATGTAGTAAAAGCTTTCTTTTCATTGGCAAGGTAGGATATGAGCTTTGTGTTTTCATCATCAGGGTGTGCAGCAACATATAAAGCCGACCCTAAGAAATTTAATCTTTCGAGACCATCATAAATCTCAGAAGAAGTCATAATTCTTGGTGGCTGACTAAATGCTGAAATATACATAAACAAACTTGCCATTACGACAAAAACAAATGAAAAATAACGTTTAATAAGATTGATGTTCATCGTTTAAATTTTAACTTTTAGTAAAAAAAGTGTTTAATATTTTTTGTATTTATTAATTTAGTCGGATATTTGCGCCGCAACAGTTAAATTTTAATTATTATGTTAATCCTTGGATTAATCGTGGCAGTATTTACTATACTTGCTTTCAATTACTTGATACAAGCAAGTCATGTTAAAAGATGATCACGAATACCTAAATGATTGTTTTTAAATAAAACAATTCATTGTAAAGTATATTAAAAAAGCATTGGTTTTGCGACAGCAATCCGATGCTTTTTTGTTTTCTACTATTTAATAACATCCAATTCTATTAATATTTCAATTTTTGTTTAATTGGTTTATTATACCAATGTATCACAGCAATAAGCAACAAAGTTATTTTTAATATTGTTTAATAGCGAAGCCCTTTTTTAATATCAGAAATAAAGAATCATAATGGACACTTCGGGAACACATATAGAAATAAGTGATGAAACGCATCTTTCTTCGCTTAAATCAATTTTTGAAGCGCAACGTAGTTTTTTCGACGAAGGAAAAACACTTAGTTATGCTTTCAGAAGAAAGGCTTTGGAGCAACTGAAGAAAGTCATCAAAAAATACGAAAAGGATCTGATTGATGCTATGTACTCGGATTATAAAAAGCCCGCTATGGAAGCATATATCGGAGATATCGGCGTGGTAATCGAAGAATTAAACTATACAATACGGCATTTGAAATATTGGATGCAACCGCAAAATGTTAGTACGCCAATAACTTTGATGCCAGCTACCAGTAAAGTTGTTCATAATCCTAAAGGTGTCGTTTCCATATTTGCTCCATGGAATTATCCATTTAATTTAGCGATTTCTCCGTTGATTGGTGCTGTAGCTGCCGGTAACTGTGTGATGCTAAAGCCCGCACATGAAACACCACATACCAGTGCCGTTACCCAAAAGATCATATCGGAAGCATTCGCTCCGGAACACGTGACGACGGTTATGGGCAATGGAAAAGAAATGGGCACTTTACTATTACAGAATTTCGTATTTAATCATATTTTTTTCACGGGATCAGCCACAACAGGAAGATGGATCATGGAGCAAGCCGCTAAAAATCTAACTCCTGTGACGCTCGAATTGGGTGGTAAATGTCCGGCTATAGTCGATAACACAGCCCGTATCAATACCATTGC
Source organism: uncultured Aureispira sp. (assembly GCA_964399855.1). Lineage (GTDB taxonomy): Bacteria > Bacteroidota > Bacteroidia > Chitinophagales > Saprospiraceae > OLB9. The sequence goes on from CAYNSF010000002.1 coordinate 146,908, forward strand.
ACAGCGAATCGTTTGGGCTAAATTTTTTAATGCTGGACAGACTTGCCTTGCTGTTGATTATGTGCTTGTTCATGAAGATATGAAAGATAAGCTTATCGCAAAAATAGTTAAGGAGATCCAGAAAAAATATGGAGAAAACATTGTAGCATCGCCAGATTTCTCTCGCATAGTCAACAGGGAACGGACTGAAAAAATCGTATCCTTGATGAAAGGTGAGAAGGTGATTTTTGGCGGAAATTATGACATAGACAAGTGTTATATAGAACCAACGATCATTGAAGTAAGTAATCTTAATTCCGAGATCATGCAGGAAGAGATTTTTGGTCCTGTATTGCCAATAGTAACATGGAAAGAAAGAAGTGAAATGTTGGAAATAGTTCGTAAAAATCGGTATCCACTGGCAAGTTATATCTTTTCAGAAAATAAATCATTTATAGATTTCTCCTTACAACATATCGAAAGTGGTGGCAGTTGTGTAAATAATGCGATCATACATTATGCCAATCCACATTTTGGCTTTGGTGGTGTGATGACCAGTGGTTTAGGTAGATATCATGGTCAGTACAGTTTTGCTGCATTCTCTCATGCAAAACCAGTGTTGAGTTCTGCAAGTTTTATAGATCTACATGTGTGGTATCCACCATACACAGACCTTAAACTAAATACGATAAAAAAGGTATTAGGATAGGGTATATCGAATGATTTTTATGTACAAAGTATGTTTGTATTCAAACATCAATTCCTCTTATTCCGCTTACTGTGATTGTAATCCATGAAGATGAATTCTCCAAGATTTTGTAAGGATGAATAAAAGGCTTTACCATTGTTGACTTTGGTAAATTGATCGACAAATTGAACGAGATAAGCATCTTGAGCTATCATAAATGTTGTCACAGGAATACCTAATTTGCGACAATTGCCTGCAATCGCCAACGTTCGTGATAAGATTTTTCGGTCTAAGCCATAAGGGTTTTTGTAGTAATTTTTTCCTTTTTTGATACAGGTCGGCTTACCGTCTGTAATTATCATGATTTGTTTGTTGGGATTTTTTCGTTTCCTAAGTATATCCATAGCCAATTCCAAGCCTGCTACGGTATTTGTATGGTAAGGACCTACTTGGAGATAGGGGATATCTTTGATCGCTATTGGCCAAGCATCATCTCCAAATACAATAACATCTAATGTATCCTTAGGGAAACGTGTGGTAATCAGTTCGGCAAGCGCCATGGCTACCTTTTTAGCTGGTGTGATGCGATCCTCTCCGTATAATATCATCGAATGAGAAATATCTATCATCAAAACTGTGCTTGTTTGTGTTTTGAAATACGTTTCCTGAACTTGTAAATCTCGCTCTGTAATTCTAAAAGATTCGATACCGTGATTGATTTGAGCATTTTTGATCGACTCAGAAACTGCAATCGTATCTAACCTATCTCCATACTCATAAGGACGGATATCGGATGTAAACTCATCTCCTTGACCTATAACATTGGTGTTGTGCTGGCCATGTTTGGATTTTTTGAGCTGGTCAAATATGTCATCCAACGCTTGTCGCCGTAGTGCTGTTTCCATTTTGGCAGTCGGTTGGTATTGGATATCGTTTTGTTGACTTGATCGTCGGATATACCCTTGGTTTTCCAACTCTTGTAAAAAATCAGCTATACCATAATTTTTGTCAGTTATCTTGTATTGTCGATCCAATTCGGTTAGCCAAGATATAGCTTCTTGTACATCTCCCGAAGTATGTGTCAGGATTTCCTTGAAAATTTTCAGCAATTCCTCAAAAGGGTTTCCATTATCATCCGGGATAAATTCATTGAATAACCAGCCTCTCATTTTAGTAAATTGTAAATGGTTAATGTCAATTGTTCAGGGTACATTATTAATTGATAATGATATATGAGCAATGATTAAATTATACTTATTATGAAATATCACATTATTGTAACATCTATAACAAAAATGGGAAGCCTTTAGTTGTTTGTAGATAAATAGTAACTAATCAGGTGTATGCTTTAAAGCGATAAAAATAGGAGGATTTTTCATCAGACGAAGCTACTTTTGAGTTAATGGCATGCTATTGACGAAAAAAGAGCTGAGGTATCATGGAGAATTTACATTTTTTGAATGAAATTGATCATATCTGAGTAGTTACGATAATTATAAAGTCGCCGCATTCATGGTTTTCCACAGAGCATCTTTCAATTCGATGAGCCCTGTTCCAGCAACAGACGAAATAAAGTAAAAAGGTACATCAACCTGTATTTCAGGACGGATGATATCCATATATTCAGCTTCCACGATGTCGCTTTTTGTGATTGCCAATATACGCGGTTTATCCACCAAATCGGGATTGTACATTTTCAATTCATTCAGTAAGATATGATAATCTTTACTTATGTCATTGGAGTCTATCGGTACCATAAATAGGAGGACAGCATTTCGCTCTATATGTCGTAAAAAGCGAAGCCCAAGCCCTTTTCCCGTATGCGCCTGCTCGATGATACCCGGAATATCTGCCATGATGAATGAGCCATTATCTCTATAATCGACGATGCCGAGATTAGGAACCAATGTGGTGAAGGCATAATTAGCAATCTCTGGTTTGGCAGCGGTTATGGAAGCAAGTAGGCTGGATTTTCCGGCATTTGGAAAGCCGACAAGTCCTACATCGGCTAATATTTTCAGTTCGAGTATTTTCCATTCTTCTTTACCGGATTGACCAGGTTGGGCGTATTCGGGTGTTTGTTGGGTTGCTGATTTGAAATTGGTATTACCAAGTCCGCCACGACCACCACTTACGAGTATTCTCGTTTCTCCGTGCTCGGTTATTTCAAATTCTATTTCACCCGTTTCTACATCTTTAGCCACGGTACCTAAAGGAACTTCAAGGATGACATCGCTGCCATTTGCACCCGTTTTGAGCGTTCTTGCACCATTTTGACCGGGTTGTGCGATGACGTGTTTTTTATATTTTAATGGAAGCAATGTCCACATTTGAGCATTACCTTTCAGGATTATATGACCACCTCGACCACCGTCTCCGCCGTCAGGACCACCTTTTGTAGTTCGTTTGTCTCGGTGGAAATGGGACATTCCTGCACCGCCCGCACCTGAACGACAACATATTTTTACATAATCTACAAAATTTTCACCTGCCACAAAAAAATATTTTATTCTATACGATTTATACCTTGTCACTTAACAGACTTCAGATATAGCTTGGGTTATTTTATCAAATATCTCCTCGATAGTGCCTACACCATGGATACTAACGGACTTTTCGAGCTGATTGTAATAATCAAAAACCTGTGATGTTTCCGTTTTATACACTTGAATTCTGTTTTTGATGATGCTTTCATCACTGTCATCGGCTCTTCCTGATGATTCGCCACGTTTTAGTAGCCGTTGAGTTAATTCGTCTTCTGGAACATCCAAAGCGAGTAACACGGTAACTTCTGTGTCTTTATCATTCAAAAATGCGTCCAAAGATTCTGCTTGAGCTATCGTCCTTGGAAAACCGTCAAATATAAATCCATGTGCATCAGGATTGGCATCTACTTTGTTCTTTAGCATTCCAATCGTTACTTCATCTGGAACTAATTCGCCTTTGGCCATATATTCCTTAGCTTTCAAACCAAGTGGTGTGTTGTTGCTCATCTCAAATCTGAATAAATCACCCGTGCTGATATGAACGATTCCGTATTTATCAATCATTTTTTGAGCTTGTGTTCCCTTGCCGGAACCAGGAGGGCCAAACAAAATAATATTTAACATTGTCGTATGTTGATTTAATTTAAGGACGTAAAGATAACGTTTTTTGTTGGGTTGGATGATGATTTTTATCATAAATATTACAAATATTCGTCATAACTCCTACTTGAATCGTGAAAAAATGTAGATTTATGTGGCTTGCCGCAACTATAATATGTAGGTTAATGTTCTATATTTTTAAATCTTTTTTATGGCGTTATCATCTAAAATTTTGCTTGGATTTGTTATTGGTATCCCTGCGTGGTTTATGAGTTGCATGAAGCCGAGTAAAGTAATTTCTTCCAAAAATATTGAAAGTATGACTGAAATTCAACCCAAAACTTCATTTTACGATCTCGAAGCGCTTTCCATAGATGGGGAGACTGTATCCATGTCGGAATATAAAGGTAAAAAGATTATCGTACTCAATGTTGCTTCAAAATGTGGCTATACACCGCAATATGCAGATTGGGAAGCATTTTATCAGGAAAACAAATCACATATTGTTATACTCGGATTTCCGTGCAACCAATTTTTGGGTCAAGAGCCGGGTTCCAATGAAGATATAAAGTCATTTTGTACACTTAATTATGGTGTTACATTCCCGATATTTGATAAAGTAAATGTCAAAGGCAAAGACCAACATCCGGTATATCAATGGTTGACAAATCCTGATCAAAATGGCTGGAATAGCGAAGTGCCCGGTTGGAATTTTTCTAAATATCTAATCAACGAAAACGGACAGTTGACGCATTATTTTGCTTCAGCGATTACACCGGATAGCCCTGAGTTTATTGAGGCGTTGAAGTAAAATGCTTCATAATCAAAGTGTAATATATCATGCTGTACTTACGCTACTTCGAATATTTGTCCTAAACATAAAGATAAAACTTATCACGAATAGTACTGCCAATGCAAGTACTGAATACCGCATATTGTTAGTGATATTGTCCACGAGACCAAAGATGAATGTACCACTCACAATAGATACTTTATAGACTACATCATAAAAGCTAAACCATGAAGTCGTTTTGTCGCTTTTATCAGGGATAATCATCGAATAGGATGCTCTTGATAGCGATTGAATACCACCCATAACCAAGCCGACAAAGCCAGCCAATACGTAGAAATACGACTTATCAGTAGTGAAATACGCTCCAAAGCAAATGATGGCCCATATCGTGATCATCATAAGTATAGCGAAACGATTACCTTTTATATTACCAATATAGGAAAATAGATAAGCGCCACCAATAGCAACAATCTGTAAAATCAATACCAACAATATCAAATCAGCAGTTTCAAAACTTAGCTCTTTTTTGGCAAAAATGGTAGCTAAATAAATGACCGTTTGTACACCTGCGCTGTAAAAGAAAAAGGAGATTAAAAATTTCTTTACATCAGGGAATTTTTTGATTTTATTCCATACTTGAATGATTTCATTATAGCCATTTTTGAGTAATCCCGAATGTATGACCTTGCTTTGGTCTTTGGGAAGATGATAAAACGTATATTGCGCAAAGCCGATCCACCAGACACCGACCAAAGCAAATCCTATCCGAGCAGCTATTTGTCCGTCAGATAATCCAAATACAGCGGGCATCTGTATCATGGCAAGAATAATAATCAGCAATAACACACTTCCAATGTACCCTAATGTGTATCCTTTTGCACTTACTTTATTATACATATCTGGTGTAACGATAGTGGGAAGATAAGAATCATAGAATACCAAACTACCTGCAAATCCTACCGTCGCGATAATAAATGCCCAAGTTCCCAACCATACATCTGCTTCGCCTTTAAACCAAAATAATCCAATACACGCAATAGCACCGATACTAGTAAATATTCTGAGAAAAAGCTTTCTCCGACCACTATAGTCCGCAATTCCAGACAAAAGTGGAGATAAAATGGCTACAATGATATAGGCAAAAGACACAGCGAACGAATATAATGCCGTATTGGTAAAAGAAAAATTGCCAATATTGATATTATCCGGAGTAAACTGCTCGTAGTATCCCGGAAAAATGGCGGTTGATATAACTAATGCATAAGCCGAATTGGCCCAATCAAACATCGTCCAAGCACGTATGGTTTTTTTATCATTGAGTGCGACTGATTCCATTCTTTTTGATTTTAATGCACAAAGTAGATTTTTTTTGAAGTGCAGCGAAATTTTTTAAGAAATTTATTTTATTCGTAACTACTGTTTAGTACACAAAAAGATCTTAATAAAATCGTTTCTAAACCACTAAGGACACTCAGCGTTTCACTAATGAGTGTTTCTTAGTGTTTTACTAAGTGTTCTTAGTGGTAGAGAATTATGGTCAATCATCTTTTTACCACTAAGTCCTTATCAAAGAAGTATATGTTGTATTTGTCGTATATTATTAGTCACTTGAGGTGATTTTATCATTTAAACATCACAATATTACTTCCATTCTAATTTAAGTCTTTTTTGTGGTCAGAGCATTACTCAGGTATATGCTTTCAAATCAAAAAAATGAAATAACTTTTTGTCAGACGAAGTTATTTTTTTCTTAATAGCGGTGATATAGAGGTGAAAAGAGCTGAAGTTTCACGGGAAATTAATATTTTTTGAATGAAATTGATCATACCTGAGTAGTTACATTTATTCTTTCAACTATATTTACATCCTAATTTAAAAGTATGAACATAGTCATCCTTTCGCGTAGTACGGCACTATATAGCACACAAAGTCTTGTGGCAGCAGCGAGGAGTAGAAATCATTCGGTGAGAGTGATAGACCATTTGTATTGTGATTTGATCATTGATGCCGGCAAGTCAAAAATATTATACCACAATCAACCAGTGAATAATGTGGATGCTGTGATACCACGTATTGGTGCGAGTGTGACCAATCATGGAGTAATGGTATTGAGACAATTGGAGAGTCAAGGTATCTTTACCACACTAAAAGCCGAACCATTATTGATGGCAAGGGATAAATTGTCTTGTTTGCAGATATTGAGTAGTCATAATATCAAGGTGCCTAAAACGATTTACATCAGCAATCCCTATACTATTCCACATTTATTAGATGAATTGGGCAATTATCCTGTGATCATTAAGTTGGCATCGGGTACTCAAGGTATGGGCGTTATATTGGCTGAGAGCAAAGGTAATGCAGAGTCTATTTTAGAAGCTTTTTATACGACTAAGGAAAAAGTATTGCTACAGAAATTTGTTAAAGAAGCCAAAGGTACGGATATCAGGGCTTTTGTCGTGGACGGAAAAGTCGTGGCAGCGATGAAACGAATTGCTAAATCTGGAGATTTTCGATCGAATATGCACAGAGGCGGATCTATGGAGCGGATCAGATTGACCTCCGAACAAGAGGAAACAGCTATTCGTTCTGCTCAAATACTCGGCCTAAATATAGCGGGCGTTGATATGTTGCCTACAAATAATGGTCCTGTTGTGCTTGAAGTCAATGTGTCGCCAGGACTTGAGGGCATTGAAACTACCACAGGTATTGATATAGCAGGATTGATAATGCAATATATAGAGAACAATAAAAGTAATTAGGATATGATCATTCCAATTGAAGAATTTAGATTGCAAGGTGTTGAGGATTTGATGATAGATGATATCATTATTGAGACTGGTATCATGAATACGATAAAGATTTATGCTGGTAAGTTGCCTTCTGATACCAAAATCAATGTTTATGCTCACGTATTGCATACAGGCGTTCCAGGTCCGTCCGTTTTGGTGCTTGGTGGTGTGCATGGCAACGAAATCAATGGTATAGAAATAGTCAGAAGAAGTATAGAACATCAATTTTATAGAGATATAAAATGTGGTACGGTGATTATCGTTCCATTATTAAATATATATGGATTTATCAATTTTAGTCGTTCTGTACCGGACGGCAAGGATGTCAATAGATCATTTCCTGGTCATCTGAATGGTTCATTAGCATCAAGAGTAGCGAGGGTTATTACTAAAAAGCTTTTGCCTTATGTGGATGTGGCTATTGATTTTCATACTGGTGGCGATGCACGTTACAATTTTCCACAGATCAGATATGTAAAGCACGACAAAATAGCTACAGAAATGGCGATTAACTTCAACACCAAATATTTAATAGAACAACCGCTTATTGCTAGCTCCTTTAGAAGAGCAGCTTACGATATGAAGGTACCGGCTATCGTGTTTGAAGGTGGCGAGTCAATCAGATTGGATGGATATTCTATACACAAAGGAACTGAAGGCATCAAAAGAATCTTACATGCGCTTGGAATGTTAGAAAGCCAGTTCGAAGCGTCTGAGGAAGCTCGTTTTATTATACATAAATCACGTTGGGTCAGATCTTCGACCTCAGGGCTTTTTATTTGGAGTGTAAAATCTGGAGTTTATGTTGATAAAGGTGATAAACTTGGAGAGATAAAAGACCCATTTGGAACCAAAAGTGTAGATGTATTAGCTAGTACATCTGGACATATCATAGGTCATAATAATGCTTGTGTGGTGTCTTTGGGAGATGCTTTGTTTCATATTGGCAATGAATTTTCTGAATTGTAAATGGATAGGTTTTTATTAATTTTTTCATAAATTTTAATATAATTCAAATAAATTATTATCACTAAAAATGCTTATTTGCTTGATAATCAATAATATGGAATATATTACGCATTTTTATAATATGAATTTTTTAAATAAAATATTTGTTTAGGTATCATTGATTAATTTAATTTGCACTTTAATTAGAAAACATTAAAAAAAATGTCAGAAATAGCAGACAAAGTAAAACAGATTATCATTGACAAATTAGGTGTTGATGAATCAGAAGTAACAAATGAAGCGAGCTTCAACAATGATTTAGGAGCTGACTCTTTGGATACAGTAGAATTGATTATGGAATTTGAAAAAGAATTTGACGTTTCTATTCCAGACGATCAGGCTGAAAAAATCCAGACTGTTGGTCAAGCTATTGAGTTTTTAGAAGCGAGCAAAGCTTAATTTTTATTAAACTTAAAATTAATCCACAAGGACAAATGTCTTTGTGGATTTTTTTATTTTTGCCATTTTTGTATGATTTAAAGTAGCCTAATGGTTGCTTTGAATGTAATTGTTGGTTAATACCCAAGAAGCATTAAAATAAGTCCAACTACCATCAATAGTTTTTTGATTTCTTTGTTAAAAATATGCGACATAGCAGCGGCTAAGTCGGTGTTTTCAGCCTTGAACTCAGATGGCTTATATGATGAATATTTCGACTGATTCAAATATCATTTTGCGATAAAAACTTCTTGATTTTGATCAAAAAATGGGTTATAAATACAGCTTATCAAAAAGTTATTGAACAAAATGTGTTATAATTCCAAAAAATCAACGATTTTTGCCAAATCTTATCTAATTAATCTATATGAGAAGAGTAGTAATAACAGGAATAGGCGCTTTGACACCCATAGGAAATAATTATAAGGCTTATGTTGAAGGTCTTAAAAATGGTGTGAGCGGAGCAGGAGCAATTACAAAGTTTGACGCATCACGATTTAAAGTGAAATTTGCATGTGAATTGAAAAACTTCGATGTAGAGCAATTTATCCCGAAGAAAGACGCTCGTCGTTTAGATCCATTTGCTCAGTACGCTTTGGTTGTAGCAGATGAAGCTATCCAAATGTCAGGTCTTAACCTTGAAACAATTGATCTCGATAGAGCAGGTGTAGTATGGGGCACAGGAATCGGTGGCTTTGAAACGATAGAAAACGATATTTCTGAAGCGGCATTGAATGCATCCGAGCCTCGTTATAGTCCATTTCTCATACCAAAGCTGATTGGAGACATTGCTCCGGGTCATATATCTATAAAGTATGGTTTCAGAGGTATCAATTATGGTGTTGTATCAGCATGTGCATCATCGACACATTCCATCATAACTTCATTTGATTATATAAGAAATGGTAGAGCTGATGTCATGATCACAGGTGGTTCTGAAGCAGCCATCACAAGGGCAAGTGTTGGTGGGTTTTCGGCTATGAAAGCGATGTCTGAGCGTAATGATTCACCACAAACAGCCAGCAGACCATTTGATAAGGAAAGAGATGGATTTGTTTTAGGTGAAGGCGCGGGCGCTTTGGTTTTGGAAGAATTGGAACATGCTCTCAAGCGTGGTGCAACGATATATGGCGAAATAGTTGGTGCAGGCATGACAGCAGATGCATACCACATGACAGCACCACATCCAGAAGGATTAGGAGCGAGAAATGTAATGACATTGGCAATTAAAGATGCTGGCATGACTCCAGATGAAATAGAATATGTCAATGTTCATGGTACTTCAACACCTTTAGGAGACGTAGCAGAAGTGAAAGCAATTCAAGCGGTATTTGGAGATCATGCTTATAATCTTAATATTTCGAGTACAAAGTCTATGACGGGACATTTATTAGGTGGAGCAGGTGCGATTGAGGCCATTGCATGTGTAGCGGCTATCAATGAAGGATTTATACCGCCAACGATCAATCATTTTACTGATGATGAGAACTTTGATACGAATCTCAATTTTACTTTTAATAAGGCACAAGAAAGAAAAATTGATGCTGCATTGAGTAATACGTTTGGTTTCGGAGGTCATAATGCTTCTGTAATTGTCAAAAGATATAAAGGATAGGTTTGGACTCCATACGTAGATTTTATAATTTGTACATTTCCAAAGACAAACATATTGCACGGCGATTAAGGTCTATTATCGGCTTTACACCTGCAAATCTTGGAATCTTCATGATGGCATTCTACCATAAATCCATGTCAAGTACAACACCTAACAAACCGACCAATGAACGGCTTGAATTTTTGGGTGATGCTATACTTTCCACTATTGTTGCGGAATACTTATTCAGAAAATATCCCAATAAAAATGAAGGTTTTCTAACGAAAATGCGTTCAAAAATTGTCAAAAGACAGACATTGAATGAAATCGCTGAAAATATGGGTCTTGATGTCATCCTTGCGGATTATACCAAAACCAAGCTAACCAGTGCTATGTTGGGAAATGCTTTTGAAGCGTTGATCGGTGCTATTTATATAGAGTTAGGATTTTCAAAAACAAAGGATTATGTCATCAAGAAAATTCTAAAAAATTATCTCGACTTCGATGATTTAGAACAAAGGGACGACAATTTTAAATCAATAGTATTGGAATGGTGCCATAAGAAGGGAAAAGATATTCATTTTGTTTTGATTTCCAAAACTAAAGTTCATAAACAAGAAATCTTTAAAGTTGCAGTAGTAGTGGAGGGAAAAGAGATTTCCACATCTGAAGGCATCAATAAGAAAGAAGCTGAACAAGATGCTGCGTTGAAAGCCATAACCATACTCGGTGTTTCCAATAATAATGGGGTAGAGGCAGATGTAAATTGATATGGATTCACTCACTCAAATCATCCTTGGTGCAGCTGTAGGAGAAGCCGCTTTAGGAAAAAAAGTTGGCAATCGAGCCATGATATGGGGCGCAATCGCTGGAACAATTCCAGATTTGGATGTGATCGCAAATGCTTTTATGACTCCTTTAGATGCGCTTGCTTTTCATAGAGGTATATCTCACGGCTTGTTCCCAAATGTTCTTTTAGCATTTATATTAGGATTCGGCGTTTATAAGCTGTATCAACAACCTTGGCATCGTTGGGTTGCCATTGTGTTTTGGGGAATGCTTGGTTTGGGAAGTATTGGCTTTATTATATTTAAAGGAGAAATCAGTGCGATAGGATTTGTTTTATTCCTTATATTAAGTGCTGCTTGGTCTTTTTTATTGTACAAGCGATATTTTAGACAAAACTACAGCACACCCGAAGCGCCATTAAGTGGTTGGATTTTACTTTTTGTACTTGCATTGGTTACACATCCTATATTGGATTGCTTCACAAGTTACGGAACACAAATATGGCAGCCATTCAGCGATACGAGGGTAGCATTCAATAATATTTCTGTGGCGGATCCACTCTATACGCTGCCTTTTCTGGTGTGTCTTTTGATTGCTGCTACCTACAACAAGACACATGATACACGAAGGTTTTGGAATAATGCAGGCTTGCTTTTGAGTTCATCGTATATGGTACTAACGATAGTCAATAAGACGAGAGTAAACACCATATTTGAGAATACACTTGCTATGGAAGGTATTCGCTATGAACGTTTTATGACGACACCGACAATACTTAATAATGTGCTTTGGTCTGGAATAGCCGAATCTGATGACGCATATATTTACGGAACATATTCATTCTTTGATAAGGAAAAGAAATTTACTTACCACAAGCTCCCTAAAGATTATTTATATCTTGAAGATACATTGAATAATGATTTGACGCTTAAAAGATTACAATGGTTTAGTGACGGTTATTTTGATTTGAAGAAAATAGACCATAACCTATATGAATATACGGATTTGCGCTTTGGAAGTATCACTATGGACGACCACAAACAAGAAAATGCTGTCTTTAAATTTAGACTAAAAAGGGATGAATCTGGTACTTTTGAACTGTTGAAAGAAAGACCGCAACCTGAAGCCAGAGACATAAAAATAGTGTTCAAAGCATTATGGAATAGGATTTTAGGCAAAATCAACGATTAGATCCGTTTAGTGATGAAGGAAGCATATTTGAACCTAACCAAGGAAGCAGAGGAACAAAAAAAGACGAATGAGGCTTATTTCAAGTCTATAAGAGCATATAAGAATCCGCAAACGATTGAGTTATTGAAACAAAATCATAATGAGGTGTTTTCTGAAATTGATTGTCTTTCCTGTGCGAATTGTTGTAAAACATCGCCGCCGATCGTAACGAATCGAGATAAAAAAAGGATTGCCAATCACTTAAATATGCCGCCAAAGCAATTCGAACGAAAATACATAATTGAAGATGTTAATGGCGAAAAATCATTTTCCCAAGTTCCTTGCTTTTTTTTACAATCGGACAATCAGTGCAGTATTTACGAGGTTAGGCCAGAGGCTTGTAGAAGATATCCGCATACAGACGAAGATGATTACTTCCTGAGATCATCTTTAAATCTTAAAAATACGTTGATATGCCCAGCTGCTCTTCTTATTTTTAATAAAATGAAATCCAAGCTTGATATAAAATGATATACGAATTTAACGGTTATATTCCTGTCGTCCATGAAACGGCATTTGTTCATCCACAAGCTACTGTTACCGGAAATGTCATCATAGGCCGTGATGTTTATGTTGGTCCAGGAGCTGCAATACGTGGAGATTGGGGCGAGATCATCATCGAAGACGGTTGTAATGTTCAAGAAAATTGCACTTTGCACATGTTTCCCGGAAAATCTGTCGTATTGCGAGCGAGTGCGCACATTGGTCATGGTGCGATCATTCACGGAGCGATTATCGGGAGAAATAGTATGATTGGTATGAATAGCGTGATCATGGATGATGTAGTCATTGGAGATGAATGTATCGTTGGTGCTTTAGCATTTGTAAAAGCGGAAACGATTATCCCTGCAAGGAGCTTAGTCGTGGGTAATCCTGCAAAATTCATTAAAGATGTCAGCGATGAAATGTTAGCATGGAAAACAATGGGTACAGAACTATACCAACAGTTGCCTACGGATTGCTATACATCACTAAAACCGTGTGAACCGCTTAGAGAGATACCTTCAGATAGACCCAAACAACAAGAAGTTTACAAGCGGTTTGGTAAGTGATAATTGTTGAATGATTACATTGGTACATTGGGCATTTCAACTTACCATTTAATCAGAGCACTTGCCCAAGTAAATCCACTCCCAAAAGCAGCCAGACAGACCAAATCACCTTCTTTGATACGACCTTCATGCCATGCTTCGGATAAGGCTATCGGAATAGATGCCGCCGTAGTATTGCCGTACTTTTGAATGTTGTTGATGACTTTTTCATCAGGAAGTTTTAATGTTTTTTGGACAAATTGACTGATTCTTAGATTGGCTTGATGTGGAACAAATATATCTATATCACTAACGTCGAATCCAGTTTTTGCAAGCGCTTCTTTGATGACAGCTGGAAATTTGACTATGGCCGTTTTGAATACGAGCTGTCCGGTCATGTTTGGAGACAAAAGGTTGTCATCGAGCATTTTTTGCGTGACAAACGTACCACCAGGCGTTGATGCATCTGGATAACCATAGTTTTCAGTTCCTAAATGATACCCACTATGAGAACCAGGATTGATCATGGCTAATTCTTCTGCATGTGTGCCGTCAGCATGAAGGCAAGTAGTCAATATACCTTGATTGTCTTGTTCTGTTGGCTGTAAAACAACAGCTCCAGCTCCGTCGCCAAAGATAACAGTTACGTTACGACCTTCAGTAGAAAAATCAAGACCCATCGAATGCATTTCTGCACCAACAAGAAGGATGTTTTTAAACATGCCAGACTTGATAAATTGATCAGCTATTGACAATCCATAGACAAAACCAGAACATTGATTGCGTATATCTAAAGCTCCGGCTTCACCACCTGTGATACCAAGTTCGCGTTGCAATAACACGCCACAACCTGGAAAGTAGTAGTCAGGACTCAAAGTGGCAAATATGATAAAGTCAATGTCATTGGCTTCGATACCTGCGTTTTTAATAGCTATCCGAGCAGCCTTCGCTCCTAAAGTTGTGGTCGTTTCCTTGTGTTTGGTTGCATATCGCCTTTCTTCTATCCCTGTTCTTTCGATGATCCATTCATTTGAAGTGTCCATATATTTGATCAGGTCATCATTAGTAACGATATTTTCTGGTACATAATGTCCAATGCCGGCGATTTTTGTTCTCATAAATAAGGTCTCGATTGGTTAAACTTTAGTACAAAGATAGATAATAATGTTGGTATTGATGAGCGTTAGTATGAAAAATATTAAAGATGTTGTTTAAATTCATACGTTGAAGTGTATTTCGTTTTGATACTAAGTGGTTGATTTTAAACTCAATTTGTATCAAAATAACAACATGATAAGTTATACGCACTATTTGCCAAAACGTAAACGATAGAAGACCAATTTGTTGTAGTTTTAATATTGTGCAATTACAAGATGATGTGTATTGTAAGTCAGTTTATAAAAAAAAAGTCTGTAAAAAATACAGACTTTTTTTAAATATTTATATTCGTAGCTACTACTTTTTAGTAGCGGCTTCATATACTTGTTTCATTGCATCAGTTGCTTTTTCTGCTTGAACTCTAAGCTCATTTCTTTTTTCCTCCCATGAAGTGATTTTTAACTTTGCTTGTGCAACTAAATCATTAATTTCACTTAGTTCAGCATCGGCATCACCAACAAATTTACCTGTATTCAGACCATCTTCCAATGCAGCAATTTTTGGTGTAGTTTCTATCCATAACTGGATATAATCGTTCATTTCGGCTTGTATAGGAGCATAAGCATCTGAAGTAGCAACTTTGAAGAATCGTTTCGATTCATCCCATCTCAAAGCAATATCTCCTTTTAATGCTTTTTCAGCATTTTCATCCAAATAATAAGTTTTTGCATTTTCGGTATAGCCTTTCAAATCCTCTGTTAATACATTGGAGAAATCAGTTAATATGGAAGTAATTTTATTCCAATTAGTAGTAGCAGTTTCGATTTCAACTCTTTTGGATTCGATACCAGACTTACAAGAGAATAAAATCAAAGGCAAAACAAATAAGATTAACTTTTTCATTTTTTTTACAATTTTAGATGATTAAATAATGGCGCAAAGGTATAATGTTTTCTATATACGTGAAGTGCTTTGTATTTGATTTTTTTAAAATGATAATCATGTTAATGAAAAGTCAAAACTATGGAATATAATATATTATGTATTATGTATATCGTAATTTGAAGTAGATTAACATTTGTTAACAGCATGAACCCTTTGTATGGTGATAGAGCGTATCAATTTTTTGATGATCATGTTTCAGGTTATTCACCTTGTAGATTTCAGGTTTTAATTCTTTATCTTTGCACCAATTTAAAAATGGTATGAAACCTACTTTATTGATTTTGGCTGCTGGAATGGGTAGCAGATATGGTAAATTGAAGCAGCTCGACGGATTTGGTCCGAATGGAGAAACGATTATTGATTATTCATTGTACGATGCTATCCGTGCTGGTTTTGGCAAAGTTGTTTTCGTCGTGAGAGATGCTTTTAAGGCTGAGTTTGAAGCAATATTCAGAGCTAAGCTCAATGGTAAAATCGAAATGGAATTTGTGTCTCAGGAGTTAATCAATATTCCTGCTGGATATGAAGTGCATCCTGATAGACAAAAACCTTGGGGCACAGCACATGCTGTATGGGTCGCAAAAGATGTTATTCAAGAGCCTTTTGGTGTGATTAATGCAGATGACTATTATGGAGTTGAAGCTTTTGGTCAACTTGCAACATTTTTATCAGATAGGACTTCTACTAAAGACTATGCCGTCATCGCTTATCATTTATACAATACTTTGTCAGAACATGGTACTGTGAATAGAGGTGTCTGTCAAGCTGATGCAGAAGGTTATCTTGCTGATATCGAAGAGTGCGTCAAAATAAAACAATCCGACAATGGTACTATCACTTTCCCTGATGGCGATAGTTATCGTGAGTTGTCGCCAGAAACTTTGGTATCCATGAATATGTGGGGTTTCCAACCTTCATTTTTCGAGTTTTTTGAACAGAAATTTTCAGATTTTCTGCACAATTCAGGTCATGAGCTGACTTCCGAATACTATATCCCGACATTGATCGACTACTTGATCAAGCAAAATATTCTGAAAATTCACATCATCGAAACACAATCAGATTGGTTTGGAGTAACTTATCAAGAAGACCGTCCTTTTGTAGTAGAAAGGATCAATGAATTAATTGAACAAGGTGTTTATCCTTCAAATCTTTGGTCTGATGACATCCAATAGTACTGGAAAATTTATTATATTAGTAGGGATTATTATCATCATCATTGGAATAATATGGTACTATTTTGGTGATAAACTCAGTTTTATAGGTAGGCTGCCAGGTGATATACGCATAGAAAAGGATAATTTTTCATTTTTCTTTCCCATTACTACGATGATACTGTTTAGCGTTATACTCAACTTGATACTTCGTTTATGGAAATATTTATAGAAGGGACATAGGCTTATAATCAACAATGTAAAAAAAGAATATATCTTAATTTTGCTTGAAATTAGGTGCGTTGCCCGCATAAAACACAGTTTTCCAATGGCTATAATCGTTCAACTTACGTCAATGCTATAGTCGGGAGGCATTAAAAACAACAGTTTAAACACGAATACGATATGATTTTTAATAAAACAAATTCTCGATACATAGCTGGCAGGGAAATTGATTTTAATAATCCCGATATGTTGAAAAAGATTCTTTTGACTCAAGGGATTGATAAGAATGGGTTTGATTTTTTTGAAGCGGTTCAAACTGCTACGGAGATTTTTATAGAAAACAACTCGATTGTAAAAGTCGATTATCATTCTGAATCTGAAAAGGAATCTGAAATAATTAAGACTAGATTACCAATAACCGATTGGATCGATAGAGCATTATTTTTCCTCACAAAAGACCAAGATGGTAATCATAAAATTGGCGGTGATTGTCCGCCTGATTTTAAATTGCCCTATCACGACAACTTAAAAACTCCGTTTATTTTCATGGGTTCGATTGATACAACTGATCAACGATTTGATTGGATAAACTTACCACGTCTTGATATTGCATACCCGATTTATGAGTTCAATTCTGGAATTTTCTTAGATTATAGTAATCCACAAAATCCCGAGATAATTAATCCTGATACATTCGAGGATTATTGGTTTTTCGATTCTTTAAAAGGATTGGGTAAAGTAAAGTTCAAAGAACAAAAGTATTCAGTAAAAACTCAAATCGATTTAAATAATTATGTAAAAATTCAAGACAATATATTATTATGTGGAGTTCCTCTTTGGTATCAAGGACCAGACATTCCAACTTGTCCAAAAACGGGAGAAGTTATGAGATTTGTTTGCACAATAAACTCTGATAGTTCAATATGCATAGTGGATGAAAACGGGATTGAAAACAAACGTGAATACTTAAGTTTTGGAGACTATGGACATTTATTTGTTTTTTTTCATCCAGATTCCAAAGTGATGCATTTAAATATACAATACTAAATATAAAAATTAACGACCGCCCAACATACAGTAAAGTAAGAGCGCTGATAATGAAAGTTGGGGCTCTATTGGACGTAACATCAACAAAAGAGCACAAAGTTACGATTATTACGGGAAGCCATTAGCTTGGCATTTCGTTTTTATCGGACAACAATGAATCAATTCATCAATCTACAATCCATTCAATAGTTGGGACAATCTGAATACGATGCCGTGGTCAAGAAATCCATTTTTGTCGAATGAAAAAGCATAATCTATATCAAATAAATGGATAGGTCCAATTTTAAAGTTTTCGATACCAATATAAGGTTCAAGATAGTAACCTTTTTCTGGTACATACAACATGGACGATCCAAATGTCAATCTGAGTGGCGTCTTGTTGATTAATGGGATTTTATCGAATACGTATCCGTTGAAATGATGTCTAAAATTTAACTGTAGATAATATTTATCCGTACTATACTTGTAGAATGGCAGTAAGTTAAAACTGCTCAGATCGGGATCGATAGGTATGGTTATCTTATTGGCTACAGGATGTAAAAAATCTGCAAAATACCCGGGTTTTCCTGCCAAAAATACGCCGCCTTCTACATTGTATTTAAAATAACCTAATTGTCTCATGCTAACATATTGGTCTCTTATCTTGACAATTAATTTGTGAAAATATGTTTTTTCTTTAGTTACTGGAATCCCGGCTTCGTATTCAGTCGTTATAGTTGGCCAGTAAGTATTGTGCCTTATTTTGAAGTTAGGGTAGGAGCTGTATTTTTGACCTGGTCTGATAGTAAGTTTGATTTTATGCAACATATAAGCGTTGTCAGTATATAGATCTGGATCGATATCATAGTTTGGTATATTTTCGTCATATTTCAGCTCTTTTTTCCTAAAGCTGTATTGCGAATTTACCTGAACACTTGACCTTTGGGTGTAGGTTGATGAAAATCCCAAATAGAAGCCATTAAACAATTCTTGAAAGTAATTGAGAGCAACAAAATTCTCTTGATACAGCCGAATCCTATTCCTTTTTGACCAAAGAGAATAAAATGTATTACTTAACTCATTGATTGGGTTTTGTGCGTCGAACTGTCGGATTTTTATACCACCGGACAACTGTATATTACCTAAGCTATAATTGTCAAAAGTGTAATCTAACAATAATCGTGGTTTGAACTGTTTGTCAGCAAAACCATAATCGACAGACGGTTGTATTTTGAACCTCCTCATCAGTGTGTCCTGAACTGTCCAATAAGGATTAAGGCTAACAACAAATCCTTCTACCGCATTGAATTTAATTTTTGTAAGTGGCGACGGAACAGTGAATTTTTGCTTTTTGAACGAATTCGTCCAAGTATATCCTAATAGAAAATTTATGGTTTTTAGCTTATTGCTTTCCCTATCCATAGAGTCAAGGAAGGTCTGCGAAGACCAAATTGCAAGCAACGAATCCTTTTTGATATAATCATTTTCTTCTTCTATTGTAAGCGGAATAGGTCGTTCTCGATTCCAATATGCTGTATCTCTTTTTAGTGCATCTTTTTCAACACGAAATTTTTCGCCATTTTCGAATATAGCCGAATTATCTTTATTCAAAACATAATTTGAAAAGATGTAAGTGAAATCTCCACTAACCTTAAAACCAAACAACCCAGCTTTAAATCGGAATGTTTGACTAAAAAGTTTCCACGTTTCTCTATTATCGACCGGTATAAACATTTGTCGTACATCTATGGTGTCAAGATAGGTGTTTTTCAAGGCCATACCATATATTTTCAAATCTGTACTATGTATCGTCCAATATCCGTCAATGATATAAATGTGTCCGTTGAGTGCTGGTGTATTTTTTGATTTTGGTATCAATCTGATTTTATGAATTACAAAATTATCTTTGTCTTCATAAGTTTGTTCTAACCTATATGAATAATGTGAAAATGAATTATCCGCTATTGGAGAAACGATAGCTCGACCAAATTGGAGGTATTCCTCATATAAATCAAATGAAGCCCAAGAAAATTGATTGGCTGTAAATAAGCTATTGTCTCCAGATTTGATCGTAGAAATCATGACTTCCTTTGTCTTATCAGGTTGCTCAAAATAGAATTTTGACCTCGACTCTGACAAATATAATATCCCTTGCCGGAGAGAATCTAAGATCCCTTGCAAATTACCGATTTCCTCGCCAAATATTTTTTCAGGCGCATCTGTAAGCTTTACCAATCCCTTGACGTATAGATCAGCTTCGAGGCTTTTAACGAGGTTTTTATTGGCTTTCCGGTGTTTTATAGCTTCTCGTATGATAGGATTGGCAGGATCTTCACCTGCTTTGATGACGACTTCATTGAGCAAAAATTGATCATCTCGCATAGTGATATCTAAAACGATTGGTTTTCCGATATAGTCCACAGACTTTTGTACATCTTGATAACCAACATATTGAAAATTGAGTACAAGTTTACCATTATGCGGGATTTCCAGCTCATACAATCCATCCACATTACTAATCGTGCCATGACTCGTACCGTCTATATATACAATAGCGTAAGGAAGAGGTAAGCCTTGAACATCAGTTATTTTGCCTTTTATCTGTGCTGATGCAGGCATCATTGATATCATGATACATACAATAGGAAAGAAAAAAAGGCGATATCTGGCAGCAAACGGCATACTTATGGACAAATTTGACCGCAAATATAATGGAAAATTAATTTGTATGTTTCTCGAAGAAGGTTTCTAAAGTTAAATCGCTCCAGTATTTGGTTTGTCTGAAATCGGCAAAACCTACATGGCCACCATATTCGGGAGTCATTAAATGTACAAAAGCACTATCCTCTGCTTCGTGATATGGATAACATGTTTCTGATAGGAATGAATCATTTTTTGCATTGAGTATTAATGCCGGTATTTGGATATTGGGTAAAAACTGTATGGAACTGTTTAAGTCATAATATTCGTCAGCTCCTGTGAATTGGTGCATCGCAGCATTATAATACTCATCAAAATCCCATAGACTTTTGATTTTAGATTTGTGAGATATATCTATTATATCAGGAAACATCTTGTGTTTGACTTCAACTTTTTGCATCAATGTTTTGAGAAATAGATTTTCATAAGGGTAATTGTACCATTTTTTAAATTTCAAACTAACGCCTCTTAGGTCACACGGCGCTGAAATGGCGGCAACAGCTTTGATTTTTGGATTGAGGTCAGGACCACATTGCCCAGTATATTTCAATGTAACATTACCACCAAGACTAAAACCACAAATAACGACTGAGGTATATTCATCCGTATATTGATTTATGATATATTCCAAATCCTTCGTGTATCCGCTGTGGTACATCTCAGGTTGAAGATTGATTTCTCCGCTGCAAGACCTGAAATTAACCGCAGCTATGTCGTAACCGATATCGAAGAGCACACCAGTCAATCCATTGATATACTGTGATCTCGAACTACCTTCAAGTCCATGCAAGAGAATAGCTAATTTTGTGTTTTTGTCACTTGTAAGCCAGTCAATATCAAAAAAATCGTTATCAGGCGTTTCAACTCGTTGTCTTTGATAGGGATATGAAAATAGCTTACGGAAATAATACGGGTATATCGTCCCAATAAATCCATTTCTGAATAGGGTTGTTGGTTTAAAACTATTTGAATTTAATACAGGCATCGAACTTAGAACAGTACTCCAACACTTAGAGATAATTGATTATCGTTCATAACCCATTTGGGTTCAATATAATAGGTGTATCGATCAGCAGATATTTTAGTCGAAAAGCCTAATAACAAAGAACTATATAGATTATTTGACTTAATCTTAGTAAAGTTGATACCTGCTAAAGGGTTGATACTGACTGTATTGCCTATGGTCAATAAACGATAGTGGCAATTCAGGTCAAAAGCCCAAGTAGCTTTACTCGCTATATAGTAAGATACATCAAGATCTATATCAAACTTTTCAGATATGTCCTTACCAAATTTACCATTTATTGCAAATGCTTTAAATGAATTATTGGTATTGTATTTAACACCTCCACCAAATATCCATTGGGCGGATAAAGGACTTGCAGCAACGATTACAATGAATAATACAATGAATTTTCTCATGTCTTAAAGTTATGTTGTTTTAATGGTAAAAGTATCAACATTGCAAATGTAAAGATATTTTTAATAATCAATAAAATCTAGATTTTGTTAATATTTTCTATTTTTCTTAACTTGTAGGTAATCAACATGTTAAAAAAAATAAAAAAAATATTTTAAAAAAATGTTACAAAAAAGCAGCGAATTGTGTTAAATATCGGTTAATATTGTATCCGATTTAATTTTTTAATTGATTTAACATTAAAACATTTTTTATTTTTAACCAAACAATTTTAGTATGAAACAAGTCTTATTTATTCTGCTTGTACTTATGGGAAGTATGAGCATGGCCATTGGTCAAAGGGTGGTTTCAGGAGTTGTTACAGACAATTCCGGAGAAACCTTGATTGGAGCTAGTGTTGTAGTGAAAGAGTTTCCAGCTATCGGTACTATTACTGATATTGACGGAAGATATTCACTTCGTGTCCCTGAGGGTGGCGAGACATTAGTATTTAGCTATACGGGACATACTTCACAGGAAGTAGCCATTAGTGGTCAATCTTTTGTGGATGTTTCCTTAGCAACAGGACAAGTATTAAACGAAGTCGTTGTTACGGCGTTGGGTATCTCAAGAGAGTCAAAAAGCTTGGGATACGCAGTACAAGGTTTATCTGATGAAGAGATCAAACTGACTGGAAACAAAGACCTTCTTGGTGCAATGCAAGGAAAACTTGCAGGAGTTGATATCAAGCCTTCAAGCGGTATGCCTGGAGCTTCTTCTCAATTCGTAATCAGAGGAGCTCGTTCATTCACAGGTAATAATACACCTTTGTTTGTTGTTGATGGTTTACCTATCTCATCTACAGCTTCTTTTTCTACGGGCAATAGTGTAACGGGTGCTGACATAGGTGGTCGTTCATTAGATATCGACCCTGCTGACATCGTAAGTATAGACATCCTGAAAGGTCAGGCTGCATCTGCATTATATGGTGTAAGAGCTTCGAATGGAGTAATCGTTATCACTACGAAAAGCGGAAAAGGATTAAGTGTTGGAAAACCAGTTATTAGCTTTACGCATAATAGTACTTTTGACAGAGTTTCAAGAACTCCAGATTACCAGACTACTTATGCTCAAGGAAGTTACGGTGCTTATGTGCCAAATGCTTCTTTTTCATGGGGTCCAAAAATCACGGATCTACCAGATGATGCTACTTATGGTGGTAATACAGACAATGCTTTTACAGCACAATTCGGAAGACAGCCGGGTAAGTTTTATGTGCCACAGTTGGCTCAAGGAGGCTTAGATCCATGGCGTACACCTGAAGTATTCAATAACTGGACGGATTATTTCCAAACGGGTTATACGAATCAAAATAACTTAAATGTATCTCAAGCTACTCAGAATGGTAATTACTCTATCGGTTTTGGTATGACAGATCAATCAGGTATCGCATTAGCTACTGGTATGACACGTTATAATGCAAAAGCAGCTGGAGAAAGAAAACTTAATAATCACTTTACAGTTGGTTATAGCGCTAATTTCTCTAAGAGTAATATTGATAAATTATCAGGAGCCAATGACGGTTCACTTACAGGTGTACTTGCTGCACCTTCAAGTTATGACTTAAAAGGAACACCTAATCATTATCCTGGCGAACCTTACCGTCAGATTTATTTCAGAGGAGGTTCTTTTGATAACTCTTATTGGGTAGAAAATAATAACAAATTCAATGAGAAGACTGACAGGTTCTTTGGAAACGCATTTGTTAATTACGGAACAAGCCTAAGAGAGGATATGAAACTTAATATCCGTTACCAAGCAGGTACTGATAACTTTACTACGCATTTACAAGATATCTTTGGATTTGGTAGCCGTGGTAACTCAAAAGGAGTAATTAATAACTATGGTTTGAGTAGATCAACTTTCAACTCATTAGCTTCAGCTAATTTTGATTGGAACATCAACAACGATTGGCAGTTTGATGCAATGATCGGTAACGAATTTAATAACTCTTCAGATAAAGTTTATGATCAAAATGGTACAGACTTTAACTTTGGTGGTTGGAATCATATCGGTAATGCTAATATTCAGACAGCTGGTGAATCTCAAACTTTCAATAGAAATGTAGGGTTTTTCGGAAGTTTAGGATTATCATGGAGAAACATGATTTACTTAAACGCAACAGGTAGAAATGACTATGTTTCAAGTATGCCAAGAGGTAATAGATCATTCTTTTATCCATCTGTAGGAGCAAGTTTCGTACTTTCTGAACTTCCTGCATTACAGAACAATGAATGGTTGTCTTATGCAAAAATTAGAGGATCGTATGCTGAAGTAGGACAAGCAGGTACTTATTTGGAAAACTTTTTTGTAACACCTAATTACGGTGGTGGATTCTGGTTGTCACCGCCAGTTCAGTATCCTACAGGTGGTGTTAGCTCTTATATTCCGAATTCTGTACAGTATGACCCGAATTTGAAGCCACAGAATACTGCATCTGTTGAATTCGGTGCTGAATTGAAGTTCCTTAAAAATCGTTTAGGATTAGATTATACATATTCTAAGCAAGATGTAACGGATCAAATCTTTGCAGTTCCATTAGCTGGATCAACTGGAGCTTCTTCATTAGTGAGAAACGGTGGAGCAATCAATACAGTAGCACATGAAATCATGGCTTTTGCTACGCCTGTTATGACTCAAAATTTCCGTTGGGACATCGGTGTTAATTATACTAAAATCGAAAACAATGTTATAGAATTAGCTGACGGAGTAGAAAGTATCTTCTTAGGTGGATTCGTTACACCACAGGTAAGAGCTGGTGTTGGTAATACTTTCCCTGTGATTTACGGTTCATCTTTTGCAAGAAATGCTAATGGTGATATACTTGTAGTGGATAGCCCAGGAGCATGGAATCATGGTATGCCAATGGTTGGTGCGCCACAAGTAATAGGCGAAGTTTCTCCTAAGTTTATCTTGGGTGGAACAAATACATTCAGCTATAAGAATTTGTCTTTGACGTCTGTTGTAGAGTGGAAAAATGGCGGTCACATGTATTCAGGATCTAATGGTTTGTTAGATCTATACGGTATGTCAGCTGTAACTGAAGACAGAGATGCTACTTTCATTTATCCAGGAGTTAAACCAGATGGTACGCCAAACGATATCGTAAGAGGTGGATCTGAAGATCCTGATGCAATACAAGATTTGTATGCAAATGTTCTTACAACAGTTGACGAGTATTTTATCCATGAAAATTCTTTTGTAAAACTGAGAGAATTGTCATTAGGATACAAATTTGCTAAGCCAGTTTATAAGAGTCTGAATATTGGTATATCTCTATATGCTAGAAATATTCTATTATGGAGCGCTTTGCGTAATATGGATCCTGAAAGTTCTCAAGGAAATACCAATATGGGTGGTTCCTTTGAGCGGTTTTCACTACCGCAGACAACGAGCTATGGATTTGGTGTTAATTTAACCTTTTAATCATTAAAAATATAATTTCATGAGGAAGATATTTAATATTGCAATTTTTGGATTATTAATAACATCGATGTGGTCATGTTCTGAGGATACTTTGGATGACATCAACAGAAACAGAAACAACTCGACCAATGTTACTTCTAATCTTATCATTACTGATGCAATGATTACATCTGGTTTTACGATTACTGGAAGTGATCTTGCATTTTATACCTCCGTTTATATGGAGCATAACGTAGGCATCTGGAATCAGAGCTATAATGCTGAGATTCGTGTTGGTGAACCAATCAGTGCGACTACTTACAATAACAGTTGGAATGCCATATACAATAATATGTATAACCTAAGAACAATTATCAATAAGTGTTCTGATGGTGGCTCTGAAGAGGGTAACTATCATACATTAGCTGTTGCGCAGACATTGTTAGCACACGATTTAGCAACGTTGACAGACTTAATGGGAGATGTTCCTTGGTCTGAAGCTTTACAACCAGGTATTGTATATACACCAAAGTTAGACAAGCAGGAAGCCATCTATGCAGAAGTTAACAAATTGTTGGATGACGCTCTTGCTAATTTTGACAAAGACACGAAGTTCCCTTCTTTAGGTGTTCAGGATTTAATTTACAGAGGAAATGTAGCTAACTGGAGAAAGTTTGCTAACGGTCTTAAAGCACGTTATATCATGAGAACATCACACATAAGTCCAAATTATGATGGTGTGATAAGCTTTGCAAATAATTCATTTGCATCAGCTGCAGAGCAAGCTCAATTGACCTATAACGGTTCTACTATGATCAGTCCTTTCTATAAATTCTTTACAGACAGAAATTATTTCGGTACAAGTCAAAGTCTTTATAATAAGCTTGATGATAGAAATGACCCAAGAATTGACAAATTCTGGAAGCCTGCAACAGGAACCAGCGAAATAGAAATCGCACCAAATGGTAATCCAGTACAAGTTCAAGGAAGATATGGTATTTCTGCTATCTCAGTTCCAACGGCACCTACATACATTCTTAGCTATCACGAAATTGAATTCTTGAAAGCAGAGGCTTATGTAAGAAAAGGAGATTTAGCTTCAGCAGAAGCAGCTTTAAGGAAAGCAGTTACAGCTGCATTATCTAAATCCAATATTGGTTTAGGCGCTGAAGCTGAAGATTACTTTGAAAACGGTGTTTTACCAAAATTCCAAGCTGATCCACTTTCTGAAGTTATGAATCAAAAGTATATTGCATTCTACGAAGAAGAAGCTGTTGAAGCATATTGTGATTACAGAAGATTGTTAGCTATGGGCAACAACGTAATACAACTTGAAAACCCTCGAAGTGCTGCAGGTGAATTCCCGCATCGTTTAACTTATGGAAACAGTGATGTTACGACAAATATCAACATTAGGAATGCTTACGGAGACGGAAGATATGTTTATTCAGAAAAAGTCTGGTGGGCAGGTGGTTCACGTTAAAACATTTTATTCATTATTTTAAATAAGATAGTATGAAATTTATAAAAAATTTAATAATTCTAAGCGGACTAGTACTGATGTTTGGCTCATGTGAAACAGACGTAGTTGATCCAGCAGGAGCACGTAATCAAGCGGTTGTTCCTGGAGTAAAAAACCTCAATCCTGCAACGTATGACGTAAATGATTTGAGTAATACTTTTGTGAAGTTTGATTTGACTCTTAACGGTTCTGTTGATGAAGCAGTTGTTGTTGTATCTTATAAAGGCGGTAAAGAACGCAAGGAAGTACATCGTGTAAGTAGTTTTCCTGCAACAGGTATTACCATTCCTTTGACGACAGCTGCACAAGCTTTAGGACTTCAGTTATCTGATGTTAAAGCAGCTGATGTGTTTAACTTTGAAGTTCAAACCATTCAAGGCGGTAAAACATATTACTCTAGCGCTGCTTTCAATGTAGCTGTAGTATGTGGTTACGCTATATCTAATGTTACTGGAAGTTACCATTTTATTAGTACAGCTTGGGATGCTGAAGGAGATGTAACCATTACAGCAGATCCAGATGATCAATTTGTACTTTATATCAATGGTCTTGCTGCAGCAGAAGGATTTGAA
This sequence comes from uncultured Aureispira sp., assembly GCA_964399855.1. Taxonomy (GTDB): domain Bacteria; phylum Bacteroidota; class Bacteroidia; order Chitinophagales; family Saprospiraceae; genus OLB9. Next base: position 174,439 of record CAYNSF010000002.1, read on the forward strand.
GATACGGGTTCAATCAAACTTAGAGTAAATCCATTGAATTATGCTGTTACAGCAGAAAAATCAACGATTTCTCCGAATATTGCTCAATACACAAACTATACTTATCAGGGAACTGGTCAGTTGAATACGTGTAATGGAAGATTTGATATGTTGTTTACGATTACAGTAGATCAAGGATCTTTCGGTAATTTTGCATTTACATTTACTAAAAATTAGGCAATGTTCTAATCTTAGTTAGATTATAATAATCACTTTAAAGATAGGCACCGAGTATAATACTTTGTGCCTATTTTATTTTGATGCTTTCATCACATAAATTTCGATGATTTCCTTCAAATATAGGGGTATTTGATAAATCTTTACGCTATACCTCTATTGTCCAAATTTACAATTTGTAACCCAATATCATTTAGTTTATCAAAGAGTGTACATCTAAGTTGTGGTCGGGTATTTTTTGAACCCGTTGTTTCTCGGATTTTACACTTGTCCTTATATTAAAGAAGAATTTTAAAAATGCTCGTTAATTCTTTAGAAAAGATGTAAAGATCACTAACCCATTTTTGTTTTAAATTGCCCGAATGATGACATGGCCAGTCTTCATCGAAAGATACTTCAAATTCATTAGCCAAACGGTATTATGATCAATATCATTTCAAATTAACTTTATCTCAATGTGCTTCTATCGAACTTGTCTTTTCCACTATTTTTAATCATTTATTGTATCAAATTTTAACACTTGACTTTCAATGATAGAGAATATATTGTAATAATGAAGATTTTGATTACCTCATTTTTATCTATGTTCCTTTGTTTTTGGTTAATATTATGAGCTTTGTAGCTAATTGATATACAAATAGATACAGATTTTATTATAATATATATAAAATAATTTAATAGATAAGATACTACTTATTGTATTAGTTCATATCTTTGTGCTAAATTTTTATTAACCAAAACTTAAATCAAATGATGAAATGTAAATTTTTCTCAGCACTTCTATCAGTGCTATTGATGTTTGTCGGAGTTAGCATGAACGCACAGAGCTATGTGCCAAATGCCGAAGCTCAGAGCAGAATAAACAAAGAATTAACGTCATTGTATCAGACTTCGGGTCATGATATTAAGACATTAAACGAATCCGGTTCCTCTGCATTGGAAGCGGAAATTTCAAAGTCTCTTAAAATTCAATACGGTAAGGAGCTTATTGTATCTCTTAAACAGGGAGCTGTAACTGCGGATGCTATTGTTTCAGCAGAGAATATTATAAAAAGCAGATCTAATGAAACTGTTTACAATAATGCATTACAGAATGCAATTGTATATTTTAAAGATTTGCTTCAATAATTTTATTAATTTAAACCAAAATTCAATCTCATGAAAAATTATTTTTCTTCAATGGTTGCTGTTCTTTTGCTGTTTTTTGGTATGACATTAAACGCCCAAACGTATCTGCCTACCGCAGATGCTATCAAAGCGGTAAATAGTGTCATCATTCAGAATAGCGATAAAACAGCTTCAATCAATTCTCAGAACTATTCCGGTCAGGGTACTGCTGTCAATGCGGTTGCTGCTGAAGCTAACTTAGACAGAGCGACTAAAGTCAAAAGACTGAAAATTCAGTATGGTAAAGATTTACTTACTGGTTTGAATGTAGGTCTTCCTGTATCAGGTGCATTAAGGAAAGCAGCACTTACACACGAAATCCCTGCTAAGGTCAGAGGTGAACTTGACATTTTCCAAGAAGTAGATTTGTTTTACAAAAATCTACTTACACGGTAATTTTATTATTCATTAACCAAACTCAAAATTTTAATTAGTATGTTTAACAAAGATACGAAATCAACGTATGCCGGTACTATGAAGGTTTTAGCGGTATTATTGGCTTTTAGTGTAGTCAGTTTTGCAGCTTTGCGTCTTTATACACCTGCATCAAATGAGGCAACCGCAGAGACTACTGTTGCTGAAAATACAGTTGCGATAGCAGACATCACAGATGCTGCTGCTGCACCTTTAGCGTGCTTTAATAGCACTCCTTACGGAAGTGCAACTGTTCCATCTACTGGTTGTCTTGTAGTTACTATATCTACATGTAACTATGCAAGTGAGTATGCGACTATTTCTAACGCTATAAATGGTAGTTCTTACAGGTTTTCTTCAAGTATAACTACTGACTATCTTACGATTACCCAGGGTAGTCCTACAGGTACGGTAATAGCTGAAGGTACTACACCCGTAACGGCGACAGCGACGGCAAATACTACTTTGTATTTACACATCAATACAAATTCGGGATGTGGTACTCAGTCATCTTGTAGAGTTACTACCGTAGAATGTTCAAGTTGTCCTGGGCCTTCAAGTTACTGTGCTGTAAACCCGACTTCTTATGGATACGGTATTAGTAATTTCACAACTACAGGTGGTGTTGGTAACATCAATAATACCAGTCCATACAATATTTCTTATGGTAATTTTACAACACAGTTTGTTTCTCAGTATGAAGGTACTCCGGTAAGTTTTACAATTACGCCCGGACTTAGTTCTACTTATGGATTTGGACTCTGGATAGATTGGAATAACAACAATTGTTTTGAACCGGGTAGTGAAACAGTATATCTGACAAATAATTATTTCCCAACAGGTACAGGTATGATCAATATCCCTCCGGGAACACCAGGTGGAGACTATCGTATGAGAGTTGTAAATAACCTCATCACTTCAACTCCAACACCTTGTGGTGACTTAGGATATGATGGATATGGAGAGGCTGAAGATTATACGTTCAGAGTATTGGCGGCAAGTGGTGGTCCGGTGCCTTGTAATATTGATTATAGTTACTCTTTAGACAATGGAACAGGTAATACTCAAACATTGTTATTTGCGGATGATTTTGACGTGCCTGCAAATACAGAAATGACTATTAATCAAGTTACGTACCGTATCCTTGGAGATATATCTATGGCTACAAATATAAGATTTTATACTGATAATGCTGGTGTTCCGGGAACAGTAATCCAAGGGTTTACGAATGTTGTTCCAACAGCAAAAAATATTGTTGGTGTAAATTTAGGATGGAATTTTTATGATATGGTATTTACGCTACCATCTTCTGTTACCTTAAGTACAGGAAGATATTGGGCTGCGATCCAAACTGCAGGCGGATCAGGTTTGAATTATTGGGCGATCACGTATAGTGGCATAGGTGCTCCAGGAAGGTATTCTGCGGATAATGGTGTAACATGGGTACAGAATTCTAGTGCTTTTAACTTCGGATTCCGTCTGGATGGACAATGTGTAGATCCGAATGCAGGTACAGGCGGCATAACGTGTCTATTAGTATGTAGCAATGACCAGACGATCACATTGGCGCCAGGTACATGTGATGCTAATATCAATTACTTGGTTACGACGATCGGGCCGCAATGTGACGGAGCGATATCAATGCCATTGGCACCGTTTTCACAGTTGACGACATTC
>CAYNSF010000003.1:0-148738 GCA_964399855.1 uncultured Aureispira sp.
ATATACAACCAGAACGTACAAAATTGATACCACATACTCACTATAAAATCACGAGCCACCAGCCCGTTTTAGTCCCTATGATAGGCTAATCGGACTTTTTAAGGGACGACTAACTAATCACTAATCATTTACAATTCAGCATTTACCATTAACCATTAAAATCTACACCTTTTTTGGTGGTAAATCGAACGCTTTCGCATCATGCTCAAAATGACCTTTATGAGCGCCGTCACAGAATGGTTTGTTTTGTGATAAACCACATCGACAAAGGCTTATCGTTTCTCTACCTTGCAGATTGTATTCGGTACCTTCACGATCCACGATGATAAAATCTCCATTTATTCTTAATGATCCGTCAGAGTTGACTGTAATGGTTGTTGACATATTGGTTGGTTTTTAATGATACTAAACAACAATAAGATTCAAAAGTTGAAAAATGTTGAAAATGTGTCCGTCATATTCATGGAACTTAATCATTTTCAATTCTCAATTATTTAAGCGTCCAATTGCTGATGAAAATAACCATAAACCATAGCCTGCATAGGAGATGGCCGGTTTGTATCTAACGAAGACCGGTAGAAATCTTCGATAATTTCTGCCTGTTGCTCAAAATTGAAGTCCGTTAATGCCTTTCCTTTTTGAAAAGCTTGGTATAACCCTTCAATACCGCCATAATCATAAACTTCGGCGCTCCTTTGCGCTTTCAGTGCTTTGGCGATATAGATACTTCCAAAATGCTGATACTGCCAGATATGGGCCATCTCATGTATAAATATGGGATTGCTGATATCGTTTCTGTAATTGATAGTATTGAAAGTCACATATGCAAACGCATATTTTGAAGAAATCAAACTTGCTTTATTGTTGATAAAAACTCGGTTATAATCAATCGTTGATCCGAATATCGATGTTGCCAGTTCGCTTTCATAGTCATTCATGTGCCGTATATTTCTAAAGAAGAGTTGCTGAACAAACTGATACAATTCGGGAAAGAGTAGTACATCAATAAAATAAAACCAAAAATCAATAAACCATTCTATGATGCCGATAGGTGGAAATGGATTTTTCTTACTTTTGAATATTGGATATACACCATGCTTTGCCAACCGTTTTAAACGAATAAGCCAGTCTGTCAATAGATTGTATTTGTAAATCGCACGCATCTTTTACACTTATTCAAATCTCAATGCTCTTACAGGAGTGATTCTTGTGATTATTAATGTAGGCAACGTCAGAAACAGCACCGTAATCAGCAATGTGGCGATATTAATGACTAATACTGTTCCAAAGTCTATATCAATAGGCGCAGTATTAAGATAGTAATTTGCTTCATCAAGTTTGATAAATTTAAATTGCTTTTGGAGCCATGCTAATCCCAATCCAATAACATTGCCTGCCATAAGTCCAAAAAAGATGATATAGGCAGCATGCCATAAGAATATTTTTCTGATATTACCATTGTGCATACCTAAAGATTTCAGGATGCCTATCATCTGCGTTCTTTCTAAGATGAGTATCAAAAGGACGGTAATCATGTTGATAATAGCTACGAGCACCATAAGCTGTAAAATGATTTTCTCATTGATGTCCTGCAATTTCAGCCATTCGAAAATGCCTGGAAATTTAGCCCGGATCGATTCAACATAATAATTGGCAGGGACGACCTCATAATAGATATAATCCGAATAGATATCTAAATCGCGTACATCATCTAAGATGACTTCCATACCTTGAGCTTCGGTATCCGACCAGTGGAGTATGTCTTGTAATCTGCCAATATCAACGATTCCAAATCGCCGATCGTACTCTTCAAGCCCCGTATTATAGATACCGCATACCGTGAAACGTTTCTTTACCTGATCCTGATCACGGATGAAGCTGAGCACGACCTTTTCCCCTGTTTTCAAATGAAGTTTGTTGGCGATGTTTTTTGATATCAAGATTTCGTCAGAAATACTATCCTGATGATATGTTATTGGCTGTCCTTCGACGATAAAATGGTTGAGTTTATTCCATTCATAATGTTGGTCAACGCCTTTGAGCAATACGCCATGGAAATCATCTTTTGTGTTGAGCAGCCCGGGTAAGATAATAAAAGGATATGTACCTTTGATCCCACCAAATGTATGTTTTTCAGGTGGCTCTCTGCGTAGGAAATTGTCCACAAAAGTAGGGTCGTCTTGGTAAGTAACGCTTTTGAGTGTACGTATAGAATCGTAAAATGCTTCGTTTGATGGAATCGGTATTAATTCAAAATTTCGGTTAACATTGCTGTCTGTTATGTGAATATGACCCCAGAATCCAAATATCTTATCGGTTATTTCTTTTTTGAAGCCGGTTATGATGGCCGTAGTTAATATCATGACGGTCATCGAGATAGCAATAGCGGCAATAGCAATCCTGACAATAACCTTCGTAAAGGACTTATTGGATGAAAATGCTATTCTTTTTGCTATAAAATGTTCAATATTCATTTTGAACGTGGTTCAAATACATAATAAAAACCTAATTTTGCGACTCCAAAACACAAAAGTACTGATTTGGACGGTATTTTTGGATTGTTATGATTGTTAAATTCTAAAAATAATATGTTGGATTTCATTGAAGAGTTGAAATGGCGTGGCATGTTGCACGATATGACACCTGGTGCAGAAATAGTGTTGAGTAAAGGCAAAGTTACAGGGTATATTGGATTTGACCCGACAGCACCGAGCCTTACGATTGGTAACTTCGTTCAGATTATGTTGCTGCGCTTATTCCAGTTAGCAGGTCATCAACCGATCGTATTGATGGGTGGTGCTACGGGCAGGATAGGTGATCCGTCATTTAAAGATAAAGAGCGGGAATTGAAATCCTATGATGAACTGGATCGCAACTTGTCATTTCAAAAAGAGCAATTTAAGAAATTTCTTGATTTCGACGGATCCAATGGCGCTATAATCCTTAATAATCACGACTTTTATAAGGATATGAATGTGTTGGATTTCCTACGTGATGTGGGTAAGACTCTAACGGTAAGCTATATGATGTCCAAAGATTCAGTAAAGACCAGATTAGAAACCGGTTTGTCATTTACCGAATTTAGTTATCAGCTATTGCAAGCGTATGACTTCCAATTGTTGTATGATAAGCACAACTGTATCGTGCAAATGGGTGGATCTGACCAATGGGGAAATATCACCTCAGGAACAGAATTTATTCGCCGAAATATCGATGGTAAAGCGTATGCCATAACGACGCCATTATTGACTAAAGCAGATGGAACCAAGTTTGGTAAATCTGAGCAGGGTAATATCTGGCTTGATCCCAATTTGACATCTCCATATAAATTTTATCAGTTCTGGATTAATGCCGACGATGCTGACCTGCCAAAGTTTTTGCGTTACTTTACGATGAAATCGAAAGAGGAAGTCGAAGCACTCGAAGCCGAACACAAGGACAATCCAAGAGCATTAAAGGAAATACTTGCGGAAGAATTGACAAGACGGGTACATGGTGATGCGGATTTTGAAGCCGTTATGCAGGTAAGTCAGCTCCTTTTTGGGAAGATCTCCGGTTCGGATGCACTGAAATCAATATCTGCTGCCCAGTTTGAAACCATTGGAGAAGAAATACCAACAGGAGTTATTGCTTCTGCCGATATTGCAAATGGTATGAATATCGCTGATGTTTTGGTACAGCTGGGTATTTTATCATCCAAGTCCGAAGCGCGCAAAGCGATACAAGGAAATGCTGTTTCCATAAATAAAGATAAAATAAGTACCCACGAGCATACGATCACTGTTGCGGATTTTATACACGATCGTTACCTAATGATAGAAAACGGCAAGAAGAATAAATTCTTAGTGAAGAAAGGATAGCGATTTTATGTGGATTAGTGGATTTGTTGAGTTGTTATTAGTTTAAATGTTTAAGGGTGTAAAGGTTTATTTGGTTGTTGGCTTGAAGTGTGAAGTTTATGGCATTGCAAATTTATTTGCAATAATACTCGGTTTCAATCGACAATCATAAACTTTCAATGCTCCATTTTTAATTAAACATTCTTTTCCCGTACAAAGGCGAAGTGTACATCAGTACTGTTATCCATATCGTAGCGGTATCCTTCGGTGTCGAAGCTGATAAGTTGTTCTGGATTTTTGATTTGATTTCTAACAATAAAGGAAGCCATTAGTCCTCTTGCTCTTTTTGCATTGAATGATATAAATTTTTTTACACCATTTTGCAATTCATGGAATCCGAAAGAGATGACTGAAGCAGAAATTTGATTCAGATGTATCGCTTTTGAATATTCGTCCGATGCAAGGTTAGCTAAAAACTTACTTTGAGATTTTTGGATGGTTTGGTTTAAGGTTGTGGTGATTTTGTCTCTCCAAAATGTATATAGGTTTTTATGTGGAGGAATCATCAACTTGGTTGCCATTTCCAATCGGTAAGGCATTATTTGATCCAATGGTCGTAATACGCCGTACATACCGGACAGTATTCTAAGATGATTTTGAGCATATAATAGGTTTTCTTCGGTTAATGTCTGCTCATGAAGACCCGAATAAACTTCTCCTGTATAGCTGAATAGTGCCATTTGCTTGCCGATAGCTTGCGTTGAATGAATCACTTGAAATCGTTGCCATGTTTGATCTGTGAGTTTATCACTGAGCTTCATTAGATGGGCAAGTTCATCCTTAGATAATGCCGATATACAAGAAGCTATTTGTGCTGCTTCAAGCTGAAATTCGGGTTTTGTCCATGGAAATTGCTTCGTTGTTTCTGGTACAGAATCAATCATGGTTTTCGAAGGAGATAGGATTACAACCATAATTTTGATAAGAGCATTAGAAAGTCTAAAAAAAACGTGTAGCTACTAAAGTAAGATCAATTACAATCAAAAAATACCTTATTTTTATGAATTGAAAGCATACAACAGAGTAGTTACAAAAAACGAAACCTTGCCAAGCGATTGCCAGACAAGGTTTCTATAATTAACTATTTATGAACAATATCAGTTACCTTTGATCATCGTTGGTTCAGCTGCAGGAACTGAATCATCTTTTTTCGGAGGCAATACGCTTCCGATTACTTGAAGTACGTGATTTCCTGATCCTTCATTAGTTGTGATAGTAACGGATTTGTTGATTGGTCCTGTTCTTTTTGTATCATATCTGATTTCAATAGTAGAACTTTGACCTGGAGCTATTGGATTTTTCTCCCAAGTTGGAACAGTACATCCGCAAGATCCTCTCGCATTCTTGATTACTAAAGGCTCAGTTCCCGTGTTCGTAAACTTAACTACTCTTAATGGCTCTCCACCATTTTCAATCGTACCATAATCAACTATTGTTGATTCGAATGTCATAATAGCATTTGAACTTTCTACATTTTCTGCTGGTGCAGGTGTTGTTTCAGTTTTCAATGCAGCTGGTTTTGCTGTTTCCTTAGCAGGTGCAGCAATTACTTCTTTAACCGGATGTGTTACAACAGGTGTAGATTTTGTTTGAGCGTTCAATGAAATACTCACAAAACCAAGTAAGAAAAATAAAATTTGCTTCATGATTAATTTTAATTTTAATAAATACAATACAAATATAGTGCTATAAATGGGATTGTCAACTATAAAGTTACTTTTTTGCTGTTAAATTAGTGTTAAATCAACTTTTATACTGAAAATATTACAAATCAATAATAATATGCTATAAATTGTATTTTTTGACAAATATTTAGATATGATTATAGATAAATACACTCAAAGATGTATTTTTATACTGTTTTTAAAGCATTTTATAAAATTATTTTTTATTTTTACTTGCGTTTTTTTTAAATTCATACCTAAAATGTAAGCGTATTGTTACGCTAAAAAGCTGCTGTTAAAATGACCTGTTTTCCATCATCCAGAAATTCAAATCCGTCATTCATTGACATTATCAGGTTGTATGCATTTCCTTTGCCTGATATTGTTGCATTAATAAAATACAACTTTATAGAGAGATTCACTCTGCGGAAGAATTTTGTTCAGCTAAATGGCGTGTTTAATACTTTGAGCTGATAGATGCTCAAGACGAAGATTTTTTGGTTTATTTTTGATACCTTTGTCCAATCAATTAAATATAAATCTTTCCATGGAAGAAAAAAGACTTTTTCTGTTAGATGGTCACGCATTAGTATATAGGGCACATTTTGCTTTTATTTCACGACCTCTGATCAACTCCAAAGGTGTCAATACTTCTGCAATTACGGGTTTTGTAAGGACATTGTGGGATTTATTAACCCATCAGAAACTAACGCATATCGCGGTTGCTTTTGATCCTAAAGGTGGTACTTTCAGAAATGAAATATATCCGGAGTACAAAGCCAACAGAGATGCACAGCCCGAAGATATTTCCATTGCTATGCAATATATACCTGATATTATTGAAGCCATGAATATCCCTGTGGTCATGATACCAAACTACGAAGCAGATGATGTCATCGGAACACTTGCCAAAAAAGCTGAAAAGGAAGGATTTAAAGTATTTATGGTTACACCCGATAAAGACTATGCTCAGCTTGTATCTGAAAATATTTTCATCTACAAGCCAGCCAAACAGAATAACGATCCTGAGATATTGGGTGTCAGCGAAATCCTTGGAAACTGGGACATAGAAAAAATCGAACAAGTCATTGATGTGCTGGGCTTACAGGGAGATAGTGTTGATAATATACCAGGTATTCCAGGAATAGGACCAAAAACAGCAGTTACTTTACTCAAGCAATTTGGTTCAGTAGAAAATGTCATTGCAAATGCTGACCAACTCAAAGGAAAGCAAAAAGAAAATGTCATAGCTTTTGCAGATCAGGCTTTGTTGTCAAAAAAATTGGCTACAATCGAAGTTGACGTTCCGATAGCATTCGATTCAGAAGCATTTAGCATCGGAACAATGGACAAGGATAAACTCAAAAAAATATTTATCGAACTTGAATTCAGGTCACTGGCACAACAGATACTCGGTAGTGAGGCACCAGGAATACAAAAGCAAGGCATACAACAGTCATTGTTTGATACTGAAGTAGCAGTTCAACCGCCATCACAACTACAAGAACAACCAGAATACAAGATCGCCAATAATGATATACACAATACATCGCATCAATACCACCTGATAGAGACAGAAGCGGACATTCATGATTTAATAAAGCGACTTGCCGGTGCAAAAAATATCAGCTTCGATACGGAAACGACCGGAATTGATGCGCATAGTGCGGAGATTGTCGGTGCGTCATTAGCTATTGCTCCGCATGAAGGATATTATATCCCGATGCCACCCGAATATGAAGCAGCAAAACAAAAACTGTCTTTGTTGAAGCCGATATTAGAAGATGAAAACATCGAGAAAACAGGTCAGAATATCAAATACGATATGACGATACTCAAATGGTACGGAATAGAGATGAAAGGCGCATTCTTTGATACGATGATTGCACACTATCTATGTGAACCGGATATGCGACATAAGCTGGACTATCTGACAGAAACGTATTTGAATTACAAAATGATACCCATTGAAGAATTAATCGGGAAATCGGGAAAAAATCAGCTCAGCATGCGGGATATAGATGTGAAGAAAGTAGCTGACTATGCTGCTGAAGACGCTGATCTAACGCTTCAATTGGTACCGATATTGAAGAAGATGATGGCTGAAAACGAGCTGGAGGATATTTATAGAAAGATAGAAGCGCCATTAATCCGTGTGCTCTGCAATATGGAGTACGAAGGAGTCAACGTCAATGCTGCATTTTTAAATGAGTATTCGAAAAAATTAGAAATGGTCGTCATTGATATGGAAAGACAGATTTATAAACTTGCCGGTACGCATTTTAATATTTCATCTCCGAGACAGGTTGGCGAAGTACTGTTTGATCGTTTGAAGATACCGTATAAAGGGAAGAAAACCACTACAGGTCAGTATTCTACGGACGTGGACAAGTTGACAGACCTTGCTTATGAACATGAAATCGTAGCGGCTATCTTAGAATACCGTAAATACACTAAGCTCAAACATACCTATGTAGATGCATTACCACTGTTGGTCAATCAAAGGACAGGTCGCATCCACAGTAGTTTCAATCAGGCGCGGGCGGCTACAGGAAGATTAAGTTCCGAAAATCCCAATATGCAAAATATACCTGTCAAAAATGAAGCGGGTAGGGAGATCAGAAAAGCATTTATCCCAAGAGATGACAATCATATCATCCTTGCAGCCGATTACTCACAGATAGAGTTACGCATCATAGCAGATATGAGTAAGGATACTTCTATGCTTGAAGCTTTCATGGCTGGAAATGATTTCCACAAGGCGACGGCAGCTAAGGTTTACGGTGTACCTTATGAAGAAGTAACCTCAGAGCAGAGAAGAAATGCCAAAACAGTCAATTTCTCTATAACGTATGGTGCCGGCGCTACAAACCTTTCGAGGCAATTGGGTATATCCCGTACCGAAGCGAGTGAATTGATAAAAAACTATTTTAATGAATTTACCGGACTAAAACAGTATATGGACGATACCGTGAGATTTGCCCGTGAACATGGTTATGTAAAGACCCTGCTTGGCAGACGGCGCTACCTGAGAGATATCAATTCACGCAATTCGCTGACCGCCTCCAATGCTGAGAGAATGGCAATCAACACACCGGTTCAAGGTACAGCAGCCGATATGATAAAAATAGCCATGATTGATATTTTTAATGCTTTTGAGACCAGAAACCTCAAATCAAAGATGATCTTACAGGTGCATGACGAATTGGTGTTTGATGTGTTTAAGCCCGAATTGGAAGAAGTCAGAGCGATCATACAGGATAAAATGGAGCACGCTATTCCCGGACTTACCGTCCCGATTCTCGTTGAAATCAATGTTGGCGAAAATTGGCTTGAAGCGCATTGATAAACGCATTGTTGAAGTCGGGTATTCATATCAAAATTTTTACCATAATTTGGTTGATTTAGTGTAATAAAATTATGCCATATAGATAATCAGTTTATAAATCCATTTTGATTGCCCTGCCATTAAGGGAGCAAAATGGTTTTTATGTAGCCCTATATGTTTTGTTTTCGGTTTCCTACAAGGTTTGGATAAAACGAAAACAAAACTTATAGTAACATTGATAAGTTTAGCATCTGTGCTAAGCTTAAAATTAGCGTTTGCCGTCCCGGTAACACGAACAAACGATGCCATTAAGTAATCAAAGTTTGGGTTTTTATAAAGCAGTTTATGGGCTTTTTGGTAATGCTGCATGATGATATCACTTTACAATTAAACGGACATCAAGCTCAGTAAATACATAAAAGTGGCTAATGAAAGCCGGTATAATAGGTTCATTTTATTATCGATTTATGGGTGGGAAAAATACTTTGTTTAATCTTTTAAAATCTGTAATGCTGGCGGAAATATCCATCGGAAATATTAATTAATTCTCCACATTCATTTTCACATTTAAAAGAAAAATTGGCCTCAATTATAAATTTGGATGTATCTAATTTATTAATTACCAAAGAAGATGTTGTTTCATCTATTATATTATAAATAATACAGTTACTTGTATTATTACTTCTTCTATAACTTGTTTTTACATTTACACCGTTATGTAAATTGTATTCTTTTACTTTTAAAACATTTAAAGCTAATATTTTAAAACCATCATTATTGTTTTCACTATTTGCTGAAATGCTAAGGTACCCATCCTGTTTATAGTATTGTAAATCTACTGATGTACACCCCAATAATGGTCCTTGCTCACAGTCGGGTGTCCACCACTTACCATCGACCTTACAGCGGAAATACTCGCAGTCAGGGTCATCCTTACAGCGGCTGTATGGCTCCTTGTCGCAGGAAGTAAGCAGGATAGATACTATCAGTATAAGCGGGAGATAAAATCGTGATCTGCTCATATTTTTTATTATTTGTGGTTTTGAGATAGTGATTTTACTTACAAATATACGACATGATATATGATTGTCAGGTATTCATATCAAAATTTTTACCATAATTGCATGTTCTTGCTGTTTTCCATGTTTTTAAAATTTTCATCCGTTTCTATGCCGTAGTTAGTGGAGTGTTAATCCAAGCGAAAAGGGTTTGAATAATAAGTTCAATGTACAATGTAGGCAAATATAGGTATTGTAGTGTAAAATCAAAATTGGATTTGAGTTGCAAAATCAACAAACCAATTGCATAGCCGGCTGCTTTAGCGGCCGAGCCTAAATCCGTGTAAAAAGCGGGCTTTAGCCCAAAAGAATATATCCTTTTTTGTTACAAATAGATTTGCCAATGCCATTCGTGCCATTGTTGCAAATAAATTTGCAATGCCATAATAAGCCATTCCAACTAAAGGGAGCAAAATGGTTTTCGGCTGCCTTCAGTTACTGTTAGGGCAAAACAAAAACAAAACTCATAGCAACATTGATAAGCGTAGCATCTGTGCTAAGCTTGAAATTAGCGTTTGCCGTCCCGGTAACACGAACTATAAGTAATCATAGTTCGACCTATTTTATAAAGCAGTGTAAAGGCTTACTGGAAATGGTAATGGATGTTGAAACTACACTATTAGACTGAAATTGGTGCAACTTTTCTAAAAATGTGGTATTTTGTATGATTATGAAAGTGATTTTCAAATCAAATTAAAGATGTAAATTACATTTCAATATTATGAGAATAAACACAAGATGCTGATAATATCGTTTTATACATATTATGAATTAAAATAATATGTGTTTTAAATTTTTTTAAAAAATGTCTGTTTTGTAAATTGTTGAGTTTCTTTAACAATACATATTAAAAAAAATAATTATAAAAAAAAGTCTGTAAATCTTTATCTTATATATTAGAAAAGATTTACATTTGTGGCTTGAAGTGGTATTGTATTCAGTGGAATGAGATATGATTTAGCTTCTCCCAATTAAAGGTAAACCCTACAGACAGTAAATTTTAGCTATATAAAGTCATGTATTTAATATATGTATTTTATGGCTGTATTAGATTGGATTTTTATCAATTAAATAAAGCTCATGTGCGGAGTGATTCGTGATGAGTGAGTAGCTTTTATTATTAATTAATTTTTAAACTCAAAATTGGATCTCATGATGAAAACAATTTTTACTAACCCCCGTCTGTTGACAAGATTATCAATGATCTTGCTAATAGGCATTTTTACGAGCATGGGAGCTTATGCCCAGTCTTGCGCCTGTAAAGGATCGATCAATGTATCTCCAGGTAGCGATGGAACTGTGGAAATAACTGCTGCTATGTTACTTGCTGACGGTTCGACGTGCGCAGGTACTCAAACTGTTGAGGTGTCTGCTACCATGTTTGGAAACCCTATTCCAACAAGCCCTGTTGTAAACTGTACTTATCTGGGCAGAACACTTTTTGGAAAAGTTTCTAATGGAACCAATTCGTGTTGGGCAACTATCAATGTTATTGATGAATTTGCGCCTACCATTGATTGTCCTACAGGAACTATGACATTAAGTTGCTTCGAATTAAGTACTTTTGTACCAACGGTTCATGACAATTGTGACATTGTTAGGCTTGACACGATTAATCGTACCATTATCGACAACAAAAACTGTAATGTTGGTTTGCCAGATAATGTTTTGTACAGAGAGATCAGATCTTACCAGGCGACTGACCTTGCCGGTAATAAGTCTGCTGTATGTACAGTTACATTCGACGTTACAACTATTGAATTGGATGATATCGCATATCCATCCCATTTTATAGGAGCGGATGCGCTTTCTTGTGACGGTAACAACTGGGAAAGATTGCCAAATGGTCATCCTGCTCCTTATGGAACTGCGCTTACGATAGGTACGGGTGTTCCATTGATTGGACTAGTTGACTTGTATGACAATCCAACTGGATTTTGCAACCTTGTCGTTTCTTACGAAGACACAAAATTGCCACAGATTAATTGCGTAACGAAGATTATGCGTACTTGGACTGTTTTTGAATGGTCATGTTTACAAAGACCGTCAAGAACTTTTGTTCAGATGTTAGAGATAAAAGATTATACAGGACCAGTTATATCTGGATTGACGGATATTACCGCATCTACGAGCAATCATGTTTGTGAGGCGATATTGACATTGCCTGCACCAGTATTGGCAGATAATTGTGACCCTGTCTCTGCATTGACTTATACAATTACAGTATATTTGAATGGTGGTGTTGTACCTGGACCTTTTGTTGGTTTTGGTCAGTCAAGACAAGTGAGCTTACCAGTTGGTGTACATAATGTAGTATATACAGCTTATGATGGATGTAAAAACACATCTGAATCTACGATAGTAGTAACTGTTACAGACAATACGCCACCTGTGGCTATCTGTGATGAGTTTGCAACGGTTGGATTGACTTCCGACGGTACAGCGTGGGTTCCTGCAAATGTATTTGATGACGGCAGCTACGATGAGTGTTCATTGTTTAGTTTTGCTGTGAAGAGAATGAATCCGAATACTTGTGGTGATTGTGAAGCACCTGTATTGAATGATTTTACATATCTTGGAGATTACACAGATGGAGTTAATAAGCGTTACTACTATTTGTCGAAAGACAAGAGAACACCAGTAACTGCCTTCAAAACTGCAAAAGCACTTGAAGCGAATGTGGTAACTTACAATAGCTTGAGTGAAGCGACATGGGTAAGAACTCAGGCATATTCAAAATTGCCAACGGCATTCGTAGATCCTATATTGATCGGATTGAATGATGTGAAAACAGAAGGTTCTTTTGTATGGCAAAGTGGTGAAATAACGAATTATGCATTCCCTTGGGCACCAGCTCAGCCAAATGGCAGTGGTGACTACGTTGTACAACAGAAAGACGGAAACTGGAACGATGCAGATAGTGATTCAGAAGCATACTATTATGTTATTGAAATCGCTAACCCTTGTGGATTCAGTAGTTATGCTAAGTTCTGTTGTGCTGATATACCACAAAATCAAATGGTTGTATTCAGAGTTATAGATGCTTCAGGTAACTTTAATGATTGTATGGTAAGTGCAGTTATTCAAGATAAGATCGGACCAACTATCGAATGTCCAGCTGATTTAACTATTGACTGTGAAGTAGTATTTGATCCTGCCGACCTTGCTGCAAGTTTCGGAGTAGCAGTAGCTTATGACAATTGCCAGACATTAGATATCATCGAAACATCAGAAATCCTTATATCAAGTTGCCGTACAGGTACGATAGTAAGAACATTTACAGTGACTGATGCAGGAGGCAGAACAGCTTCATGTACACAACATATCACAGTAGAGTCAAGCTATATATATAACGGACCTTTAAGTGAATTGAATGAATGGCCGGCTGATGTTACGTTAAATAGCTGTGGTGATCCAAATGATCCAAATCTTTCTCCAGATGTATTGGGAAGACCAATATTAAGCAATGGACCATGTGCATTGGTTGGAGCAGATTATAGTGATAAAGTATTTTCATTCAATAATCCATCAAGTCCTGCTTGTTTTAAAATCATCAGAACTTGGACTGTTATTGACTGGTGTCAGCCATTGAGTGGTTCAAGAGGTTACAGAACGTGGACGCATGACCAGACTATCATGGCTATCGACAATGTAGCTCCAGTATTTGATCAACTTGCTCCAGAGGTATCTGTTGATACATTTGATCCTAACTGTGCGGACGGAACGATTTCTTTATCTGCCTCTGCTACGGACAATTGTACACAAGTATTGAGAAGCTCTTATAGAATAGATTTAAATAATGATGGTAGCTTCGATGTAGCACCACATATCGCAGACGGCAATGTGATCAGCTTTACAGCTAATTTCCCTGTTGGAAAACATAGAATCGTTTATACATTTGAAGATAAATGTGGTAATATCTCATCACAAGAGCAGTTATTTAGCATTGTAAATAGAAAAGCACCATCCGGAATCCTAATCAAAGGGTTGTCTATCAACTTGATGCAAATGGCTCCTGGTGTTGGAATGGCTGAAATATGGGCATCTGACTTCGTTAAAGAAGCTACTCACCCTTGTGGATATGACGTGATTTATTCATTTGAAGAAGTTACATTTGGCCCTACAGGAGCGTTAGAGATTGTTCCAAATTTGATCTTTAGTTGTGATGACCTTGGTGTACAAGAAGTGACGATCTGGATAGCATCTGTAACACCTGCCGGTGATATCGTTCAGACTTCTGTGACGACATTTATAGAAGTACAAGATAATAACAATATCTGTGATCCTGACGGAAGAAGAGTGGTGGTAAGCGGTAACATTGCTACTGAAGCAAATGACATGCTTGAGGATGCAAGTGTTGATTTAGTAGGTTCAGAATTACACCAAATGACGGGTAAGGATGGAGGATTTACATTCGGCAATATGCTTACAGGTGGTCAATACTATGTAACACCAGCTAAAAATGATAATGCAATCAATGGAGTTTCAACACTTGACCTTGTAATGATACAGCGTCATATACTTGATCTTGAATCAATAACATCTCCATATAAATTGATCGCTGCTGACGCGAATACAGATGGTAAAATCACTGCAAGTGACTTATCCGACATCAGAAAGCTGATCCTTGGTATCTATGATGAATTCCCCAATAATACATCATGGAGATTTGTGGACAAAAATTATACGTTCGCAGACAAAACAAATGCACAAGGAGAGGCCTTCCCAGAAGTATATCATATAGACCGATTGAATACAGATATGAAAACCGATTTTATAGCTGTAAAAACAGGAGACGTCAATGGTGACGCTCAAGCAAACAAATTTACTAATAATATCGAATCAAGATCTGTATCTCAATTGATATTATCAACTAATAATGCTTCATTTGACATGGGTCAGACGATAACTGTTCCAGTAAAAGCGGCAGATGCTGCAAAACTTGCCGGTATGCAGTTCACACTTGGCTTTGATAGTGATTTAGTAACATTGGTTGGTATCAATCCAGGAGCACTAAACGTGAATGACAGCAACTTTGGAATGAAAAATATCCATAACGGGTTATTGGCTGTGAGCTGGAACACGGGTGCTGCTATTCAAATAGATGCTAATACTACTTTGTTTACGGTGACATTTGTAGCACGTGACAAAGGAAATACTGGAAACTTAATCAGCGTTAATTCTGAAATAGTACGTTCTGAAGCTTATGATGCTAATGATGATATCATGCAAGTAAGTTGGAGAGCGAATGATACGAAAGATGGATTTGAGTTGTTCCAAAACAATCCTAACCCATTCAAACAAGCTACTTCTATCAGATTTAATCTGCCAGAAGTGATGACTGCTCAAGTTACTATCAATGATGTAACGGGTAAAGTTATCCAATCATGGAGTGTTCAAGGTAATAAAGGCATGAACACGGTAGAGTTTAGCCACGACAATTTACCGTCTGGAGTATTGTACTACAGTATTCAGGCAGGAGATTTCGTAGCTACTAAGAAAATGATTGTAATAGAGTAATAGAGTTTTATTAAATAGTTATTAAGGTTTTTAAGATGAAGTCTCTGCTCCAGCCCTGGAGCAGAGACTTTTTTGTCTAAAGAGAATACATAGTGTCGTTTATTGACAAATCATTTGAAATGGTGTATCTTTGCATTCATTTTTATGGCAAGAATATTAAGTATTGATTTCGGGACTAAACGAAGTGGCATTGCGGTAACGGATCCATTGCAGATTATTGTAACGGCTTTGGAAACAGTAGAAACACGTTTGCTAATGTCATTTCTTGAAAACTATTTACAACTGGAAAGCGTTGAAAAAGTAGTGATCGGGATGCCCGTACATAAAGATGGTAATGCTACATATCTAAAGAAAGATATTGATGCATTTGCCCAAGCTTTTAAAAAGAAATTTCCGGCCATAATCGTTGACTTTGCAGATGAGCAATTTTCGTCCGTACATGCCAAGCAGATTATACTGGACAGTGGAATAAAAAAGAAGAAAAGACAAGATAAAGCATTAATTGACAAAATAAGTGCTGTCGTGATATTACAGCGCTACTTAAATCACATCTGAATATGATATTACCGATATATACTTATGGCCAACCAGTCCTGAAGCGAAAAGGATTGGATATTGATCAGGATTATGAAAGTTTGGAAACCTTGATTTCGAATATGTACGAGACGATGTATGCCGCAAAAGGTGTAGGATTAGCAGCACATCAGATAGGATTGAGTATCCGGTTATTTATCGTGGATACCGTACAAATCATGGAGAAAGGCAAAGAGGAAGAAGGCATTAAAAAAGTGTTTATAAATGCACAGATATTGGAAGAAACTGGAAATTTATGGGCTTATGAAGAAGGTTGCCTTAGTATCCCAAATGTACGAGGCGATGTAGAGCGATGTCCCAAGATCCGTATCAAATATTGTGATGAACAGTTTAATGTACATGAAGAAACCTATGAAGGTGTCAATGCAAGGGTTATACAGCACGAATATGACCATATAGAGGGATTATTATTCACAGAAAAGCTAAAACCACTGAAGAAAAAACTCATTCAGCGCAAGCTAAATGCCATAAAATCGGGTAAAATGGATGCGGATTATAAGATCAAAATCATGAGACCGTGAGCTTGTCGATTAGATAAAACTATGAATTGAACCATTGCGTTTGATGTGATCTTTCTCTGAAATTATTTTCTGCCAAAATCTGCGGGTATTTCACCGTATATTTCTGTTGCCCACTTGATGATTGGATTTTTCCAGGTATGCGTTTTGAGCCAAGATTCTGCTCGTTCGATGAGGTCAAAGAGTTCTTTATTATGTTTTGTAACGGCTAAGGTAGTTTTAGCTTTTTTATTTTTCACCCAACTTAAAGCCGTTTTCGAATCGGTATAAATGGCGGTATGGTCGTTTCCCTTATTGTGTAATAGTGCAAGGGCATGGACTAACGCAAGAAATTCTCCTATATTATTCGTACCATCACGGTATGGTCCTTTGTGGAATATCTGATTTTTAGATATCGTTTCTACACCACGATACTCCATGATACCCGGATTACCACTACATGCGGCATCAACAGAAATGCTATCTTCGATGATTTTTTTTGAGACAATCCCATGAGCAAGTGTGCCTTGTTGCTTATTTTGTTGAGATTTAGTATTAGATAAAATCTTTTCATACCCAGCCTTTAAAGCGAATTCTGCTTCCGCTTTTGATTCAAAGGACTTATACTTAGCAGCTGGAAAGCCTATTATTTGTTGTTGGCATTCATCCCAAGATTGATAAATTCCAGGGTTACGACCTTGCCACACTACATAAAATTTTCGTTTCTTTGCCAAGAATTTGGTTTTTTAACTTAAAGCACAAAGGTAATGCTTATTGATACGCACGCACACATATACACGAAAGAATTTGACGGCGATAGAGATGTTATGATTCAAAATGCCTATAATCAAGGTATTAAAAAAATATTTATGCCCAATATTGATAGCAGTTCCATAGATGTCATGCTGAAAGTAGCGGCAGCTTATGACTTTTGCTATCCGATGATGGGACTTCACCCTTGTTCTGTAAACGAAAATTATAAAGTAGAGATAGATATTGTAGAAAAGCACCTTGCAGCACAAAAATACTATGGAGTTGGAGAGATCGGGATAGACTTGTATTGGGATAAAACCTTTGCTGATGAGCAAATCCAAGCCTACAAAGCGCAAATCAGCATGGCTAAAGATGCCAGACTTCCTTTTGTTGTTCATTCGCGTGAGTCATTAGATCTGACGATTGCCATTGTGGAATCCATGCAGGACGGTAGCTTGAAAGGCATTTTTCATTGCTTCAATGGAACAAACGAACAAGCAAAGCGCATCATGGATATTGGGTTTTATATGGGTATCGGAGGTGTGCTAACCTATAAAAATGCCGGAGTAGATAAAGTTGTAGCCGATATTCCTATGGAATTTTTAGTTTTGGAAACGGATGCGCCTTATTTAAGTCCCGTTCCTTATCGTGGCAAGCGCAATGAACCAACCTATATACAGAACGTAGCCGATAAATTAGCAGAAATCAAGCAACTTTCTTTAGATGAGGTAGCGAAGATCACTACTGAGAATGCTTTGGAGGTTTTTGGTTGTTGAATGGACTGTGGACAGAGGACAGTTGACAATGGACAGTGGAAAGTTGAGAATTGAAAGTTGAGAATTGAAAATGTTGATGGCTGTTAGCTATTGGTTATTAGCTATTAGTTATTAACTATTAGCTATTAGTTGTTAAAATTACACCTTTAAACCCTTAAACTTTTAAACCAATATAACAACTCCACAAATCAACAATTAACTTAAAGCTTTTATCAATTTAGTAGCGAGTTCTACGCCTATTTTATACTGTGCTTCTTTCGTTGATGCACCGATATGTGGTGTTAGTGATACTTTTGGATGTGATAAAAGGGCTTTATCTGGTGTTGGTTCGTTTTGGAATACGTCGAGACCGGCTGCTGCTACTTTCCCGCTGTCAAGCGATGCGAGCAGTGCCACTTCATCTATGACATCTCCACGGCTGCAATTGATAATAACAACACCGTCTTTCATCTTAGAGAATGCTTCTTGGTCAAGTACAGGCTTTCCTAAAGATGGTGTATGCAATGAAATAAAATCTGCATCTTCCAATACATCATTGAAATCGACGGTTGCAACGTCAACATAAATACCCAACCCTACGGGTCCGATAGCAAGCGTTGCTTTAGCGATAAATGGGTCTGTTGCCAGTACATTCATGCCCATACCCAAAGCACATCTTGCCAATTCCTGTCCTATTCTTCCGAATCCTATGATGCCAAGAGTTTTATCTTCTAGTTCATTGCCTTGTGCGAATGCCTTTTTTAAGTCATTGAATCGGCTGTTTCCACTTAAAGGCATCTGACGGTTGGATTCGTGCAAAAATCGGGAAAGCGTGAGTATATGAGCCATAGCAAGTTCAGCTACAGAACGAGATGATGCACCTGGAGTATTGATAACTGCAATACCTTTACTACGAGCAAATTCCACATCTATATTGTCTAAACCGACACCGCCACGAGCTATAGCTTTGAGATTTGGGCAAGCATCTATAATTTCTTTAGTTACTTTGGTGGCACTCCTGACACAGATAGCGTCGTATTCATTGAGCCGGTTGATAAGATCTTCTTGGCTGATTTTATTCATATCCACGGTATAGCCTGCATTTTCAAGCAGTTCTTTTCCGATAGGCTCTATTCCGTCATTGACTAAAATCTTCATGTGTTACAGGATTTAAAAATGAGCCGCAAAAGTAAATACTATGAATTTAAAAAAAAGCTGTGCGACCGATTGTTTTGAAATAATTAACTTATAGGGTTGACAATGGACAATGGACAATGGACAATGGACAATGGACAGTTGAAAGTTGAAAGCGATGTACTGAGCTTGTCGAAGTGTTGAAAATTACGATTGACGAATTACGAATTACGATTTTGGGATTTGATAGTTAGGTTGTTGGCATATTAACATATCAGGTTTATAATTCCCAACTACCTGAAACGCCAAAGTGCTAATGACCTGAACCTTTAAACCAAAATAACAACTCCACAAATCAAACAACTCCACAAATCAACAAAAAAAATAAACATTTAAACCAATTCAAGCCATCAACAATTATTTTTGCGCTGTCTTTATCAAGTATGCCGCTACTATGGAAAAGAAAATATTGGGTATCCAGACACCTATCAGTGGTGGTAGCGACAAGTTTGTGCTGAATGTGGTGGAAAATTTTGACAGGATGACGAAAATAGCTCCGATGACAATGCCTGCGGCGAGGTGAAAGCCCATGCCGCCACGTACTTTCCTCGATGCTACAGCTACGCCTATCAATGTAAGGATGAAAATGGTACATGGATCAGCAGTGCGTCGATACAGTTCTATCTCGTATTTCTTGCCAGAATCTAGCCCTTTATCTTTTTCGTACTTGAGGAATGCACGAAGATCTGAAGTGTTCATCATCTCCATTTGCTTGGTATATCTCGTAAAATCCTCAGGTATAAAATTGAACGTTGTATCCAAAAATTCGGCATCGTACATGCTTAGTGATTCGCTATTATCTGTAAAGCTTCTTCTTTCAAAACTTTCTAATCGCCACGAATCGGTTTGATGTTGGTATTTGATTTTATTGGCTTTGAGTACATAGACGAGTTTATCATCTTCAAATCGCTCCAATCTGAATGTCCGTCCAGTAGTATCTGAACTGGAGTAGCTTCGGATATAAACTTTTTCATTCGGCGAAAGCCAAAAATGGATGTTGTGATTGAGTGTAGTCTTAGCGCTTGATTTGATATATTGGCTTTCAAATTCGTTTTTCAACCGGTTACTCCTTGGAATGACATAGTTATTGCCAAGCCATAGTAGGGTAGCCAGGATGCCTGCACCGATCATATAGGGTCTTATCAATCTCGCATAGCTAACTTTGGCGCTCAATATGCTGATAATCTCGGAATTTTTGGCCAATCGTGACGTGAAAAAGATAACAGCCAGCAAGGCGAATAGAGGCCATAGTAAACCATTGATCCATGGTATGAAATGAAAGTAATAGTCTGTGATGATTTCAATGCTTGATAGGCTTGAATTCATGAATTTGTCCACACGCTCGAAATAATCAATCGTAATGGCAATCATCGTTATCAGCAAAATCGTAAAAAAGAAAGTGCTAAGATATTTTTTGACTATATACCAATCCAAAATCTTCATCAGAGGCGTTGACTTACAGATTTGACCATTTCATTTTTCCATGACGCAAACGTTCCGTCAATGATCTTTTTACGGCTTTCATTGACCAACCAAAGGAAAAAACTCAGGTTTTGAATAGTGGCTATTTGAGCAGCAAGTAGTTCCTCGACTTTGAATAAGTGACGAAGATAAGCTTTCGTATGTATCTGGCTGGTATATGCGGTACTTTCAATGTCAATTGGAGAAAAATCGTCTCGCCATTTGGCATTTTTGATGTTGATAACACCGTTTTTGGTATAGATCAAACCATGACGTGCATTGCGTGAAGGAAGTACACAATCAAACATATCTATACCTAAAGCGATACTTTCGAGGATGTTTTCCGGTAGTCCAACGCCCATGAGATATCTCGGTTTGTCTTTTGGTAGGATATTACAAACCAATTCGGTCATAGCGTACATATCTTCATGTGGTTCGCCGACAGAAAGCCCTCCTATGGCATTCATTTCCCTACCTTGCTCTGCGATATAGTGCGCAGATGCCTCTCGCAAATCTTTGTATGTACTACCTTGTACTATGGGTGCAAGCGTCTGTTGATATCCATAGTGCGGCGTTGTGCTGTCAAACTGTTTGATACATCGTGCAAGCCACCGATGCGTCATATTCATCGAGTTTTTGGCGTATTTATACTCACATGGATAGGGTGTACATTCGTCAAACGCCATGATGATATCCGCACCGATGAGGCGCTGTATATCCATGACAGATTCGGGACTAAAGAAATGCTTTGAGCCGTCAACATGCGATTGAAATTTAACGCCCTCTTCTGTGATCTTGCGCATACCTTTGAGCGAGTAAACTTGATAGCCGCCTGAGTCAGTAAGTATCGGTCTATCCCAATGTATGAATTGATGCAATCCACCTGCTTTATGCAATATCTCTGTTCCTGGTCGCAAGTACAAATGATAGGTATTGCCAAGGATGATCTGTGCTTGAACGGCTTCTTTTAGTTCGTGCTGATGAACACCTTTGACTGAACCTTGAGTTCCAACCGGCATAAAAATGGGCGTTTTGATTACTCCGTGACCAGTAGTAATCGTTCCTGCTCTGGCAGATGAATCTTTGTCTTTATGTTCTATGGTAAATGTCATAATATTCTTTTCTAATTCGCCCTAAACCTCGCCATATCCATTTTGATTAATACGGCTATCATAATGGAAAAAGCCGTCAATGATGAGCCTCCTTTACTGATGAATGGCAGTGGAATCCCTACTACTGGCAGCAATCCTGTGGTCATCCCAATATTGAAAAAAAAGTGGATAAAAAGTATGCCTGCTATGGAATATCCGTAATTGCGTATAAACTCGAGATTGGCTCGTTCGGCGATGATAACGCATCGTATGATCAACATGGAAAATAACAAGATCACACCAACACTACCGATAAATCCCTGTTCTTCGCCAATCGTAGTAAAGATAAAATCGGTTGACTGTTCTGGTACATAGTTGAATTTTGTCATTTCTCCTTTGAGGAATCCTTTACCGGTCAATCCACCAGAGCCAATAGCCATTTTTGACTGAATGATATTATACAGCGAACCACGAGGATCACATTTTTCGGGACGTAGCCATACATTTATCCTATCTTGTTGGTGTGGCTTGAGTACTTTGTTGAAAATATAATCTGCTCCAAAACCAAAAGAACTGAATAGCATAATGCTCGTCGAAATAAGTACGATCAGCTTGTAATTTTTCTTTCTGAATTGCATGGCTGCATACGTCAAAAATACGGCTACAACAGGTAGAAAAACCCATTGATGTTCTTTTTGCAGGAGCATGAATATAACAGATGCAAGTAAGACGGCGATATAAATTGCTCCACGTTGCAGATTTTCGATATTTGTGATAAAGATAACAGCACCAATGAATATTAAAAACAGGCTAACCACAAGCGGATTGTACAAAAGAGAGAATACAAATATGGATATCAACATCAAACCAATAACAAGGATAGCCGGATGCATACCGCGTCTGTATAGCAGGATAAAGAATGAGAAAAAGACCAATGCAGAACCCAGATCCGGTTGTAGCAAGACCAATAATGCCGGTGCTAAAAAGAGCGATAAGGCAATAACAAACACATTGCTGTTGGTCAAAGAGGATTTGTTGAAACTGAGGTAACTGGATACAGCCAATGCAGTGGCAAACTTAGCCCACTCAGCCGGTTGCATAGAGAAAAATCCGAATGAAAACCAAGCTTTTGCACCATTAATCTCCTTACCAAATATCAAAACCAGCACCAATAAAAGTATGGCGATGCCATAAGCCGGAAAAGCCACCACATTCCAGAATTTCCAGTCTATGGTCAAGGTGACGAGAAATATCAGTATCGACAACACTACCCATACCGTTTGAGCGCCGATCTGCGTCGTAATGTCTAAGAAAGCATAAGGGTTTTGCTCGTCATATAGGGTCGAAAACACCATAAACCAACCGATGACTACTAAGCTGAAATAGATAGACATGGACAACCAGTCCAACGATTTGTTTTTTGAATAGGCAACGCCGCTTGGTGTCATAGATGTCCGGCTATTGATTGACTAATGCTCTTTTACTGACCTGGTCGTACACCGGAGTAGCAGCTGGAAAATGTTTTTTTAATTCCAGTAATAGCGGCATGAGCTTATTTTTATTTTCAAAATACCCAACTCTAACCTGGTAATATGGCGCTACGTGCTTCCAATCCTTATTCATACCGGGATACATACTTCCAAACAATGCCATAGATTGCTCCATCTCACGACGATCGTCCGTAGTGACTATCTGTATCCGCCACGCTTTGATATTTTCATTGGCTTTTCCATTGGCGGTAAAGCGATCTATCATGTTGTTGACTGACGGAGAAGCATTTACCAGGATACCAGACTGCCCGGACATCGTAAGTAGTGCAGAAAAAATAATCAGCAGCGTCCCTGAAATTCTATGTGCTATTTGCATATTAATCATAACGACCAGAATACAATAATTGATGTATTCAGAGCGCAAAATTACTAAAAAAAGCTGAATAAGGAGATTTTTAACGATTGATAAGAAAACGACTTCTTAAAGTTTGTATGTAAAAGTTTATTTTTTGTATCTTTCGGTGGCCGTTTAGATAAAAAAGAGTAAGATATTTTGTTGCCATTGTCCTTATTTTAGTTCCAGGTCAGGTATATGATGTGAAATATTAGCGTCAGTTATTATTTTCTTACTGATTGACGGGCTTACGTCACACTGTTTTTTAGTGCCGAAAACATGCCTGTTTCGGGCAAATATATCATAGCACCACGTTATAATCCGTTCCGGCAGCAGTTCAAAGAACTTTATAAAGTAAGTGTTTGGATATATTTTATTAATGATTTGTTTTATAGCGGCAGCGCCATAATAAACAGTCCCGTTTTCCAATACAACGACTTTATCCAATTTTTCTATGTTTGTATTCAAATGCCTATTGATAGCGTCAATAGTGTCGAGGGAAGCAAAAAGATAAGGAGCCTCTTTTTTATCTAACCATTCCACAAATCTATTGCAGACCAAACAATCCATATCAAAAACGATTATTCCTGTTTTCATCTTTTAAATTCAATTACAATATATCCATCAAAGTATGTTATTTTCTACTGAATATCAAACCTAAGAAAAGTGGAGCTATAAGCAGCATGAATAGTATGATAAATACATTTTGATAATCTACCTGAGCGGTTTTGTATGGCGATAACATCATGAAATAAACCATAAATACCATGAAATATTGTAAAAATGCCAACATTTTTTGTGCCAACATTTTGCTTTCAACAGTATTACTGAGCGTATTAATATATTCAGGATTTCTTATACCCCATTCTAATAAGACTACCAAAAAAACAAAAATAGCTGGATCAAAAAATAAAGACATTTTTGAACTATGACGATCACATACGCCTTTAAAGTCATAATGACTGCAAATTTTATCAGGAGTAATATTCCATAATATGACAATGGTAAGGATAAAGTATATTAAAGCCAAGGCCAGATAAGTATATCGGAATTTGCGGTCGTATAACATGTTTTTTAAAATTTTGATATGGTAATACGGATTAGAAAAACCAATAAGATTTACAGAATTAAGGTTTTGAGATGATGTTCAATGATTGATGTATCTGTTTCTACTTTCAAAAATTTGGTTTCTTTTTTTAGTAAGCAACATAAGCTATCACCGCTTCTTATCATCTAAATAAATTTCAATATAAAACCCATCTCCACCTATCGCTTAGGCTCAAGCGTAATAACCGGACATATCATTTCTTCCATGGATACGCCACCATGTTGGAAAGTATCGTTGTAATAATTATTATAGTAATTGTAATTATTAGGATACAAGAAAAATAAATTTTCTTTGGCAAATATGTATGACGTACTCATATTGGGCGAAGGAAGACCGGCTTCTGCTGGTTGTCTTATTTCGAGTACATCTTTTTTGTCGTATTGAAGATTTTTGCCTGACTTGTAACGCAGGTTGGATGTGGTCTCTCGATCTCCCAATACTTTGGACGGCTTCCTCACACGGATCGTACCGTGATCGGTCGTGATGACGATTCGAACATCCTTATCTGCAAGTTTCTTGAATACTTCCCACAATGGCGAATTCAAAAACCATGATTTCGTTAAAGAACGATACGCTTTTTCATCACCTGCCAGTTCTTTGAGCACTTCCATTTCTGTACGCGAATGCGATAGCATATCTAAGAAATTATATACGATAGCGGTAAGGTCATTTTGTAAGTAGTTAAGTGTATTTTCTTGTAATTGTCGTGCACCTTGAACGTTAGTTACTTTTACGTAGTCGAGTTTTATATCCTTTTTGACGAGCCTTTTGACTTGATCTTGTAAAAATGTGTGTTCGTGCATATTTTTGCCACCTTCATCCGTATCATTCAACCACAGGTCTGGAAATCGCTTTTGAATATCGGTCGGCATTAAACCAGAAAATATGGCATTTCGGCTGTATTGTGTTGCAGTTGGCAAGATAGAATAAAAATAATCTTCATCTGTGATTTTATACAAATCTGCGATGATTGGCTCGATGATTTTCCATTGATCGAAGCGGAGATTATCCATCAATAGCATGATGACAGGTTTTCCATCACTTAACTGCGGCAGTACTTTTTCACGCACCAATGCGTGAGATTGTCTTGGTCCTCCATGCTGTTTTATCCAGTCGATATAATTTTTAGAGATATACTTAAAAAATTCTTTATTTGCTTCTTCCTTTTGGTCGTTTAAGCTTTCTTTGATTTCGGCATTTTGACTTTCATCAAGCCTGATCTCCCAAGAGATGATCTTTTTGTAAATATCCACCCATTGACTATAGTTGGGTTGGCTGTTGATCTCCATGAAAATATTGCGAAACTCCTGTTGGTAATCCGTTGCTGTTTTTTCTTTTACCAATCTTTTATTATCCACTATTTTTTTGAGTGAAAGCAATATCTGGTTGGGATTGACGGGTTTGATCAAGTAGTCGTCTATCTGAGAACCAATCGCTTCTTCCATGATATTCTCGGTTTCGTTTTTAGTGATCATGACTACGGGAATATTGGCTCTTTTGGATTTGATGCGGCTCAACGTTTCTAAACCGGTAAGTCCAGGCATACTTTCATCCAAAAAAACGATATCTATATCATTATCTTCTTCCAATTTGTCTAAGGCATCATGTCCATTTGTTACCGTAATCACTTCATAATCTTTCTTCTCTAAAAAGAAAAGTTGTGGTTTTAAAAGATCAATTTCATCGTCCGCCCACAATATTTTTAGCTTATCGCCCATAATTATTTATTTGACTATTACTATTTTAAAAATTAACAACTAAGTAGTATATAACGTTTCAAATTAAATTATATTTTTGTTTCATGAATAAAAAGAAGATATTTAACGATCCTTTATATGGATTGATTCGATTTCCATTTGACAGTATTTACACACTGATCGATCATCCTTATTTCCAACGGCTACGACGGATTTCCCAGCAGGCGTTATCGCACTATGTCTATCCTGGTGCTTTACATACTCGATTTCATCATGCGCTGGGCGCAACGCACCTCATGGTCAAAGCGATTGAAACGCTCAAATCCAAGGGTGTCAATATTTCTGATCAAGAATATGAAGCGGTTTGTATCGCTATTTTGCTCCACGATATCGGTCACGGCCCATTTTCTCATGCTTTGGAGCACATCCTGACGAGTGCACATCATGAAAAGCTTTCATTGATCATCATGCAGCGGATCAGCGAAGAACTGAATATGGATTTTACGATGGTTTTCGACATATATTCTGGGACATATCCAAGAAAATTTCTTCATCAACTTGTATCTGGTCAGATAGACACCGATAGAATGGATTACCTGACAAGAGATAGTTTTTACTCTGGTGTTGCGGAAGGTATCATCGGCTATGATCGGATCATAACTATGATGCATGTGGCTGATGATGAGTTGGTCATCGAAGAAAAAGGCATTTATTCTATTGAAAAATTTCTTATGGCGAGACAACTCATGTATTGGCAGGTTTATTTGCACAAAACGGTCATTTCAGCTGAAACCATGCTAATCGCCATCCTTCAAAGAGCACGATGGCTGACACATCAAGGAAGCAAATTGGCAACGTCTCCTGCATTGGAATATTTCCTTAATCTTACAATAGAAGCCGATACGCCATTGACAGATCGGAAATTATTGAACAATTATGTACAATTGGATGATATTGACATACTATGGCTCATTAAGCAATCGGTACATCATGAGGATTTTGTATTCAGCACTTTATGTGAACATCTCATCAATCGCAAATTATTGAAAGTTTTAACAGGAGATACCGATAGCAATCAACAATATTTCGAATCACAGAAATCTATGTTTAAGACAAAACACGGATTAAGCGATGAAGAAGCCGCTTATTTTTTCAAAGAAGTGAGCGAGCAAATTCAATCTTATCAGTTTGGAAAAGAGGAAATCAAGATTTTGTTAAAAAATAAACAAGTGCTACCATACAGCCATTTTAATAAAAACGTGGGCAATCTATCGGAAAAACATAAATACTGGTTTTATTATAACCTAACTTAGTGGTAAAAAACATAACATCTGGAATTCCTTAACCACTAAGAAACACATAGAAAACACTAAGAAACACAAAGAAAATAACCTTAGTGTAGCTTAGTGAACTTAGTGGTAAAAAACATAATATCTCGTGTCACCTAACGACTAAGGAACACCTACAATCACAAAAAATATTTCCATATTTTTATTGACTTTCATCATTTAATAGCGTACCACCATTTATCACTTTATCGCCCTATATATCACATCTTGAATTTTATTGCGATAATCTCCTTTTTCAAAAATCGTGTTGCGACTTGGATAGGTGCGGTTTGTCACAAATACATAAATCAAATCATGTTCCGGATCGGCCCAAACAGCACAGCCGGTAAAACCCGTGTGTCCAAATATCGAATCCGATGCCAATTTAGAAACATTAATTTTCTTGGTGCTGTCAAGCTCTTTCATGTCAAAACCCAAACCACGTCGGGTAGCACCATCATATCTGGAAGTAAATAATGCGACTGTTTCCGGTTTTAGAAACTGTGTACCACCATAAGATCCTTTATTTAGTAACATTTGCATCATAATCGCCATATCCAAGCTTGTCGAAAAAAGTCCTGCATGTCCACTCACACCGCCCAACATAGCAGCGCCCATATCATGGACATATCCTTTGAGTATCTGTTTGCGCCAATAATTATCCATTTCTCCTGGTACGATATTGGATTCTGGAAACTTCAATAGTGGATTAAATGCTGTATTTCTCAATCCAAGTGGCTTGTAAAATTGTTCGTCCGCATATATATCCAACGGTTTTTTGCTCTGATTTTGTATGACGTTTTTTAGTATCATGAATCCAAGATCGCTATATTTATAATCCGCAGTTGTTCTCAGTTTACTCGTCCATATCTGCTGATACATCGTGTCAATATAATCAGCTCTCATAAACATACCTTTAGCTACAGGAATATTATAATTGTCTTTCAATATTCTGTTGTAATAATCTGTATTATAGAATTTTTTCTTGGAATCAGGAAATGTTGCTTTATAGAACCCTATCCATGAAGCAAGTCTGGATTGATGAGCGAGTATATCTGCTATTTTTAGGTTAGCTTTGTCAGTCGTGTCGATGCCTGAAATGTAATATCGCAGTGGATTCTGGATATTGAGTTTGTTATTATCTGATAGTTTCATCACAGACAAGGTTGTAGCTAATATTTTGGTAATAGATGCTACATCATATATTGAGTTGTTTGAGACGTAATATCCATTCTCGGACATTTTACCATAAGCTTTCTGGTGAATGATTTTCCCATTTTTAGCGACGAGTACCTGAGCTCCAGGAGCTGCTCTTTTGGATATCATCACGTTGATGATGCTGTCTATTTTGCTGAGTGTATCGGAATAGCATCCCACTGCTTCCGGTAGGATATATCCTAATCTCATCAGTGATGGCTGCTCCAATCCGTGACCGGCTTTAAAGGAATTTCCGGCTGAAACAGGCAATCGGCCATTCAACGGATAAACGCCGAATATCGCCTGCATCGTCATATCCTGCGTTATCTTGTCATTGTCATAATTGACCACAAGGTTTTGGGCAAAGCTCAGTTTGTCTAACAAGTACGGACTTCCAAAAAGGGTAACGATAACCTTAGATTTTTTCCCGAGATTTTTAATCAGATTCAGTACCTCTACGGGCAAATCCTTTGTATAATCATTGAGTTTTCCACTGGTATGAATCCCAATGATGACCACATCATAAAGTGATAATGATGTTAAAAGCTGCCCATAATTTGCTGAGCCTGAACCGGGAACTAAGTTGTAATGTTGTGGGCTGACATAGCTATTGGCTCTGCGCTGAAAAGCTGTTGACTGTCCTGCATTGATTGATAGTGTTGCGATTTTCTGGCTTTCGATATCTCTGATAGGAATTATTCTGTCATCATTTTTTACCAATGTTACGGATGCTGCTGCAAGTTTTTGTTTGATAGCGACACCCATGTTGCTATTGATAGATTTTTCGATATCTGCTTCGTTGATTTGAGGCTTGAAATTGAGGTCGAGTTTGTATTTTGTTCTCAATATTCGTTCGACACTTTCGTCCAATCGTTCCATAGAAATCAGTCCGTCTTGCATATATTTTTTAAGAGCGATGACGGCATTTTCGAGATTTGCAGGTAGCAATATGATGTCATTACCTGCCAAAAATGCTTCTGCTTCCGCTATTCCTGTTGGAAAATGTTTGGTAATCGCCTGCATATCCATAGCGTCTGTAAAGACAAGTCCATTGAAACCCATATCATCTCGTAACATTGTTTTGATCACTTTATCAGATAAACTCGCTGGATGATTGGGTCTGTCGTCAAGTTTTGGAACGTGTAAATGTCCGACCATAACGGCACCTGCACGTTGATTCAATAGCCTACGAAATGGATACAGCTCGTTTTGTTCCAGTTCTTCAAGCGTTTTGTCTATCACCGGTAAGTCCTTATGTGAATCTACATCTGTATCTCCATGCCCCGGAAAATGCTTGATACAAGCGAGCACACCATGGTCTTCCAGCGCTTTCATGTACATAAATCCTTTCTCAGTGACCAATTTTGGAGATTCGCCAAATGAACGGTCGAAAATGACCGGATTTTTAGGATTGCTATTGATATCAATCGTTGGTGCAAAATTGATATTAACACCAACGGCACGACATTGATAGGCTATTTCCCTACCCATTTCATAGATCAATTTATTGTCCTGAATAGCTCCAAGTAGTATCTGTTTTGGAAAGGAGAGGGCCTCTTTTGGAAAGCGCATTCCAAGACCCCATTCGGCATCCATAGCGACAAAAAGTGGTATATTGGACAATTGCTGAAATTTATTGACCAACCTTACCTGCTCTTTGGGACTTCCCTGAAAAAAACAGATACCACCGATGTTATATTTCTGAATATAATCCGTATATATTTTTTCTTCCGATACATTGCCTTTAGAATTGATACGAATCATAAACAACTGACCTATCTTCTGATCCGTAGTCATACCAGAAATTTTATCCTTGACCCACTTATCTTCACGCTCCCTATAGGTCTGTGCAAAAGCAGTATTTGCCAAGAATAGCATCATAAAGAACAAACCTAAATATTTATTTCTTTCTGTCATCATCATTGTACTGTGTATATTTCCATATCCAGACAATAGTTTGTATTCCGTCCTATTTCATTAAGTTTTTGATATCGACGAAGTGCCAAACCATTATAGTTAAACGCAATTTGTGCTCAAAACGCTATTAAGAAATGCTTAAATTTTTCGATATTTATTGCTTTTCTAATATTTTAGGATTCAATTCCAATGCTTTCTTCCTATATTGTTCTGCGCCTTGCAAGTCGCCTTTATTGTGTAATGCACTGCTGAGATTGAGATAGGCGCCTGCATTTTGTGGTTCTAATTGAACAACTTTGGTGAAAAATGTTTCTGCCTTTACATGATCGCCTTTGATACCATTCAATACGCCCAATAACCGCAATGTTTCTGTATCATTGGGTGCCATTTGGTGTGATCGCTCTAAGTATGTTTCTGCTTTGATCAGGTCGTTTTGCTTCTCTCCGGCAAATTTTCCAGCTTCACGTAGTACGATAGCCTGATTGCGGAAAGCATCCTCAAATTGTGGGTCAAGCGTAAGCGCCTGTCCATACGCCTCAATAGCAGGCTCATATTGTGAAAGATAAAAATAAGCATTTCCCATGATTAAGTAAGCATTTTTATAACCAGGATGAATCTCTACAGCCCGCCGTAGATAACCGATAGCTTCGTTAAGCATCTTTGATTTTTTGACTTCATCTTTTTCTTCGAATGCATTTGCCGTTAAGGTTCCTCCTGCTGCATTCAGTACTTTAGCGCTATTAATAGAAGTTTTTACGTCAGTTGTAAATAATCTAAAATCACTTTCCCAAACAGCATTTCGAGAAATAGTTTTGACGCTAAACAGTAACAAAATCACGCCTGAAAGTCCGAAAAATGCCGTTTGTCCAAACTTTTTAAATACATATTCATGAAGTATATAACCAATAGCAATCGTTGCACCCAAAGACGGCATAAACATAAATCGCTCTGACATATTCGTTCCTATCGGAAATACAATATTGGAAACTATGGAAAGTGTTATCAAGAAAAATAAGATACCATAGCTCAATATACTTTTGGTTTTGAACCCTTTAACGGCAATAAATATCAGTCCTGCATACACTAAAAGACTCATTATCACTCCGGTATCTGACCATTTCATCATCGCAATATGTCGTGGATAGTAATCATGCGTTAATGGATGCGGAAATAATAAAAGCTGTACATATTTGCCAAGCGTGAATAATATCGTTGCCATTTTTTCTCCTGTACTGAATGGCACATACCTATTGTCCACGATTTTCAGGAAAGGATTATTCATCAGTTCCATAGGTGTACCTCCAAAATCATTCCCTAAAACGGAAGCCCTGATCATTAAAAACAATATCGTGGGTACTAAAAGTATCAGGCTCGAAACGGTCGCTTCTTTTAAAGTTTTATTTCTGAAAAAATAGAGTGTAAGCGGAATGACAGCAAGAAATGTGATTGTATTTTCCTTAGACAAAAAGGCCAGAAAGAAACTTATCAATGCGATGACTAATGCTTTAACTTGCTTCGTGTCAATATATTTTAACATGTAATACAATGTCAATACCGAACCCAACATACTCATGATTTCATCCCGACCTTTGATATTGGCTATCGCTTCGGTATGGAGTGGATGAGCAGCATATAGCAACGTTATCGCTAATATCATGTACCTTTTTGCTTTGTTATCGTCCTTAAAACACAGCATTTTGGCCAATAACTTATAGATCATTGTACACAGTAAACCATACAATAGTATATTGATAAGATGTCCAAGCCAAGGTTTGTCGCCCACCAGTCCATACTCTATAGCAAACATGGCTGGCGTTAGTGGTCGATATCTTCCACCGGATACCAATTTGGCTTTGCCCTCTTCCTTAAAAAAGCCATAAAACGTATCTTTGGTAAACAGCCCTTTGATACCACTGACACCTTGCGTCGTAAACATATTGTCATAGATGACGATCGCATCATCCTGTGTAAACTCATGTGTCAGTGTATTCGCATACAGTAGCGCACCAAAAGCAAATACAAGCCAGCTGTGCCATATCCATGAGGCTGAAATGGCAGGAGCTGTTTGTGTAGTCGTAATATTGGATTTCATTTTCTTGCTCATGGGTACAAATATATAATTATTCTGAATGTGTACTACTACATGAGGGTAAAAAAATATTTTACAAATACACTTCTGTATTGTTTAGTTCGTGTTGCTGGTACGACTAACACGTATATCAATCTTAGTGCAAACACTAAGCTTATCAATTAATAAACAACGTTGCAAATTTATAAAAAAAAACAGGGATATAAATCTGATTTACATCCCTGTCAAATACACAATACTAAACAAAACTATTAATCTTCATCTTCCGGGTCTGGTACCGAGTTGAAAATATCATTATCCTTAGATTTATTTCTTGATCTTTTACTTTTCTCAATTGGCTTAGACATTTCTATCTCATTTTCAACTGGAGTATTACTGAAAACAAAGCCTTTATTATCGGTACCAATATATACCTTGTCGCCGATAGCATATTTGCCACCCAAAATGTCTTTAGCCAGAACATTGACGATTTCCCGCTGGATGACTCTGGACATTGGGCGAGCTCCAAATTCTGGTTCGTAACCCAAATCAGCGAGTAAATCCATAGCGGATTCATTGAATTGTAAACCAATTTCCTGCTTAGAAAGATACTTGGTCAATTTCTTAATCATCAATACCGCTATCTGCTTGATTTCATCTTTGGTCAATGGCATGAACATGATTTTATCATCTATGCGATTGAGAAATTCTGGTCGCATATTTTCTTTCAGCATATTCAGCACTTCGATTTTTGTCGTCTCGATGACTTCTTCTCTATGCTTATCTCCGATAGATTTCAGGTCTTCAAAATTCTCCAATATCGTTTCGCCGCCCATATTGGAAGTCATGATGATGATCGTATTTTTAAAGTTGGCTACCCGGCCTTTATTGTCTGTCAGCCTGCCGTCATCCAATACCTGAAGCAGAACATTGAATGTGTCTGGGTGCGCTTTTTCGATCTCGTCCAACAACACAATACTGTATGGTCTTCTGCGTACAGCTTCGGTAAGCTGACCACCTTCCTCATAGCCCACATATCCCGGAGGCGCACCGACCAATCTCGATACCGTGTGCTTTTCCTGATATTCGCTCATATCAATACGTGTAATTGCTGACTCATCATCAAAAAGCACCTCAGCCAGCGCTTTTGCCAATTCTGTTTTACCTACACCTGTCGGCCCTAAAAACAGGAACGAACCAATCGGTTTCTTTTCATCCTGAAGACCTGCTCGACTCCTTCTCACAGCGTCAGCAACCGCAGTTACGGCTTCATGCTGACCTATTAACCGCTTGCCGATTTCCTTTTCCAGATGCAATAATTTTTCTTTCTCGCTTTGAAGCATTTTAGAAACCGGGATACCTGTCCATTTAGAGATCACATCTGCTATGTCACCGGCTGTAACCTGTTCATTAGTGAAGCGGCTATCTTCCGGCAGTGTATCTAATTTGTCGGTTGCCACTTTGAGCATTGCTTCCTTTTCTTTCAGGTCTCCGTAACGGATTTTAGCCACTTTTTCGTAATCACTTTCTCGCTCGGCCTTTTGAGCTTCATATTCGAGCTGGTCTATGTCCTTACGGATTTGTTGTATCGTATCAACGATTTCTTTTTCGGACTTCCAAGCCGCTTTCGTGCTGTCTAATTTCTCTTTCAGATTGGCGATTTGCTCATTGATGGTTTTGAGCTTTTTCTCGTCATTTTCTTTCTTGATATACTCTCTTTCTATCTCTAATTGACGCAATTTTCTATCCAACTCATCAATTACTTCCGGAACAGAATCCAATTCGAGTCTCAATTTAGCGGCTGCCTCATCGATCAGATCAATCGCCTTATCGGGCAATTTACGGTCTGGAATATACCGATGCGATAGCTCGGCTGCTGCGATCAAAGCTTCATCTAAGATACCGATCTTGTGGTAAACTTCATACTTTTCCTGGATGCCTCTCAATACAGAAATGGTGTCTTCAACAGAAGGCTCATCAATCATTACAGTCTGGAATCTTCGCACGAGTGCTTTATCATTTTCAAAATATTTCTGATATTCATCCAATGTTGTAGCCCCTATCGTTCTCAGTTCGCCCCTTGCAAGTGCAGGCTTCAAGATATTAGCGGCATCCATGGCTCCCTGACCTCCGCCCGTACCGATCAGCGTATGAATCTCGTCGATAAACAGGATTACTTCGCCATTTGAAGCGATCACTTCATTGATGACGGCTTTTAAACGCTCTTCAAATTCTCCTTTATATTTGGCACCTGCTACCAATGCCGCCATGTCTAAGGTAAAAATGCGTTTGGATTTCAGGTTTTCCGGTACGTCCTGCTGTACAATACGCCAGGCGATACCCTCGATGATTGCAGTCTTTCCTACGCCGGGATCACCGAGAAGTATCGGATTGTTTTTCTTTCTTCTGGATAGGATATGCAGAATACGTCTGATCTCCTCATCACGTCCGATGATTGGGTCAAGTTTTCCGGTTTCAGCCTGCTCATTCAGGTCAATGGCAAATTTTTTAAGCGAATTATATTGATTTTCAGCATGTTGATCTGTAACCTTTCTGCCTTTTCTCAATTCGGTTATCGCTTGTTTAAGGTTGGCTGCCGTAACACCAAGGTTTTTGAGTATCGTTGCCGCTTTGTCATTGCCCATGACGATACCTATCAATATCAATTCTATAGAAATAAATTCATCTCCAAACTCTTTCAAGAGATTTTTGGCTGCTGCCAATGCTTTATTTGCATCGTTCGTCAGGTACTGCTTATCGCCTCCTTCAACTTTCGGATACTTTTCTATGGCGCTGTTTATCTCTTTTTTCAACATAGTAATGTTAACGCCAACTTTGTTGAATAGAAACTCGGCAAGCTTGCTGTCGGTATCAAAAATGCCTCTTATAAGGTGTGTAGTATCAACACTCTGCTGACTCAAAGACCCTGCAAGTTGCTGAGCTTTTAAGATAACTTCTTGTGCATTTACTGTAAAATTATCGTATGTCATTGCTTTATATTATATTTTACTCACAAATATATCAAATGTGAAACCAATTACAAAATACCGACATT
Organism: uncultured Aureispira sp.; assembly: GCA_964399855.1. Classification (GTDB taxonomy): domain Bacteria; phylum Bacteroidota; class Bacteroidia; order Chitinophagales; family Saprospiraceae; genus OLB9. The sequence continues at coordinate 36,069 of CAYNSF010000003.1, forward strand.
ATGACATGATATTTGGTGAAAAACATGACATTAAGACATGATTATTTTAGGGTGTTTATGAATGATGGTATTCATTAAAATTGTTTGTATTTTTGTAATATATCATTCAAACTGTGAACAAAAATATTATTTTTTGTTTCTACTCAGTAGTTACCAATCAACTTCTTAAAAAACAATCATCATTTATCAATTATCAAAAAATATACATGAATCCAGCGCTTAATTACAAAATCTATGGTCAAGGGCAACCTGTTATTATATTACATGGGCTATTTGGTACACTTGACAACTGGCACAATTTTGCTAAAAAACTTGAAGAAGCTGGCTATATGGCTATCCTGATAGACCAACGAGATCATGGTAGGTCTGAACATACACAGGCGTTTAGTTATCCGATACTGGCTCAGGATCTGCATCAATTTTTAGAGGAAAATTGGATATATGGTGGGACGATCATTGGACACAGTATGGGCGGAAAGACTTGTTTGCAGTATTTAGCAAATTACAATACGGAGGATTTTAAATATGTCATCATTGATATAGGTATTAAACAATATGAAGAAGGACATAATGATATATTTGAAGCTTTGCTTTCTGTTCCTATCGACACGATCAAGACACGTAGTGAAGCCGAAACGATACTCATGGAAAAGATAAAAGATAAAGGCGTTGTTCAGTTTCTAATGAAAAACCTTACAAAAGTGCCTGAAGGGCCTTATGCTTGGAAAGTAAATTTACAGTTGCTGTACGAAAATTACGACCATATATTGGAAGCAATACATTTTAAGGATGAAGTACTTGCCGAAACACTTTTTATACGTGGTAGTAAGTCAAATTATATTCAAGATCAAGATTGGCCTGAGATACAAGATGCGCTTCCAAATGGTCGATTGATTACGATTGAAGATGCAGGACATTGGGTTCATGCCGACAAGCCCATTGAACTTTTTAATGAAATAATTGATTTTATTAAATAGTTTTTGATATTTTTCGACACTTTTCACGTTATAAAGTATTGGAGAATATATAATCAAATAATCCTAACTCATAATAGTCCATGCTTAAAAAATATAAAGTCCTCATTCTACTCGCCGTCATGATATCGGGAGTAGCAGCAGTACGTGTTCAAAATGATAAGCTTTTTGAAATCACTAAAAATCTTGAAATTTTTGTCAGTGCCTACAAAGAGTTGAATACTAACTTTGCTGATGAGCTGGATCCCGGCACCTTGATGCGAACGGCGATTGATGCCATGACTAAATCGCTCGACCCATATACCAACTTTTTTTCGGAGTCTCAAGCAGAGAGTTATTGGCTAAATGATGACGAACGATATCAAGGTATCGGAGCGAAAATCGATATGATTGACGGACAACTTACTATTGTGGAGGTCTATGAGAAAGGTCCCGCCAATAATGCGGCTATCAAAGCTGGAGATGTCATCGTATCCATAGACGGTACCAATGTGAGCGGTCGAAATATGGATAAAGTGAATATCATGCTCAGAGGATTACCCGGTACAGATGTACAGTTGGGAATTAAAAGTTTTAAAGACAACAAAACTGAGGTGAGGAAAGTAACCCGTGGCGAAGTCAATATACCGAATGTACCATATTCTGGTTTTGTAGAAGATAATATTGGATATATCTCATTGACGACATTTACACAAATGGCGGGAGCAAATATTCAAAAAGCATTGAAAACATTTAAAGATGATAACCCTAATATATCGGGCATCATACTCGATTTGCGGCAAAATGGCGGTGGATTGCTGCAAGAAGCCGTCAATATTTGTAATATCTTCGTCCCTAAAGATGAAACGGTCGTTACAACCAAATCCAAAATAAAGGAACGTGATCAGATATTCAGAACAACCAATAATCCTATAGATCTTGATATACCTTTAGCGGTATTGATCGATGGTCGCTCTGCTTCTGCATCGGAGATCGTATCGGGTGTGATGCAAGATTTGGATAGAGGCGTATTGATAGGTCAGCGTACTTTTGGGAAAGGGCTAGTACAAAACACAAAAGATCTACCCTACAATGCAAGATTAAAACTGACGACATCTAAGTATTATATCCCAAGTGGTCGGTGTATCCAAAGTGTAGCTTACGAAAATGGGGAACCACAAAACATTCCCGATAGCCAACGCTCCAAGTTTATGACAAAAAATAAACGTACCGTTTTGGACGGTGGTGGTGTATCGCCGGATATTACGACAGCTGTAAAAGAACTATTGCCGGTGACAAAAGCTTTATTGGAGCAATATATCATTTTTGAATATGTCAATGATTATGTTAGAAGTAAGGATTCCATAGCTTCAATTGACCAATTTAAGTTTACACAATTTGATGACTTTGTCGGATTTGTCCGTAAGAAAAATTTCACATTTACCACAGAAGGTGAGCAAGCATTGCAGGTAGCAAAAATGGCTTTTGAAAAGAGTAGTGACCGACAATATGCCGAAGAAATAAAGCAAATTGAAAACAAAATCACTCAGGCGAAATCTGGCGAATTGCTTAAAGCCAAAGATCAGATCATTTACGAATTAGAAAAAGAAATCGTGATGCGGTATTATCTTCAAAAAGGGAAAATACAGTATTCGTTGCGTGATGATATAGATGTGAATGAAGCGATATCGGTACTTAAAGACACAAAGAGATACAAAAAAATACTCTCAGGCAAGTAACATTATTTATGCCCATTATATTAAATATAGAAACATCTACGGACGTATGTTCGGTAGCAATAGCGATTAATGGTAAGACGCATACTCTTCATGAATCTCAAAGCCCGAATAGCCATACAGAAAGGCTGACGTTGCTGATACAGGCATGTTTTGACGACGCTAAGATGAATATGAGAGATTTGGATGCCATCGCTATCAGTGACGGTCCAGGATCTTATACATCGCTGCGGATAGGTGCGGCAACCGTTAAGGCTATGTGTTATGCGATGAACAAACCATTAATCGCAGTGGATAGCCTTACAATATTGGCTTATGGCGTTTCGAATGCATTATTGAAGCAAGATGATATCATCATAAGTATGATAGATGCGAGGCGCAATGAGGTCTATGCAAGTGTATATGGAAAAGACTATAAAGTATTGCAATCAGTAGCATCCATAATATTGGACGAAAATCCTTTTATAAGGTATCAAGACGGCAGAAATATATATATATGTGGCAATGGCGGCGAAAAATATTGCAATCAATATGCCGACGGTTATACTCAAATGCAACATTTAAGTACATCTGCTCGTTATATGGAAGAAGTTACCTTAAAAGCTTTTGAGAAAAACAATTTTGAAAGTGTAGCTTATTTTACACCCGACTATTTAAAGTCACCTAATATTACAAAATCTACTAAAAAGCTGTTCTAATATATTGAACTTTATTGCAAGAAATTTAGTTATTTATATATAGGCATTAACAACATATAAGGATTTGTTAAAATTTATTTTCTCTCTTTCATTGATTTGGCAAGGTTATTGGATTATCCTATCCGAATTCCGTGAACTAACAAATTTATTCGTATGAGAAATAAAAAGAACGAAACAGTTACGTTAAAGAAAGGAGGTAAGGAAGTACAGCTTGACTATGCCGACCTGAGAAAGGCCGTTCTAGTACTCCGAGCTGTAAACCATAAGCTTCGCCAAAGGGTTATAGATCTTTTGGAAGATGGTGATAAGATGACCGTAACCGACATTTACATTAAGTTGAGGTTGGAGCAGTCAGTTGCATCACAACATTTGGCTATCCTGAGAAGAGCAGGTGTAGTGGCGACAGAAAGACAAGGGAAGTTTATTTATTATTCTTTAGATAAAGGAAGATTAGGTCAAATTTCCACACTTGTTGAAGATTTAACCAGTAAATAACTTACTTGCACTGACTGTAGATTATTTAATGAATAACAATAGATTATGATTAAATATTTTTACATTTTATCATCAATTTGATGACGTATTGAACAAAATGGTTATTTTTTATTACAAATTATAATTTTTTATATATATTTACTTTGTCATATTAAAATAACTACTCATATTTGTGCCCAGGTCTTAATCAAGAAAATAAGGAACACAAAATGAGAGGTACAAAAGTCACTTTTGATGCCGACAAATTGAATTATGCGTCGGAGTTAATGAGAGCGTTAGCGCATCCCCTGAGGTTGAAAATTTTGGAATTTATTGATGATAACGAATCAATCAATGTTAACAGAATTTATAGCAACTTAGATATCGAACAAAGCATCACATCGCAACACCTAAAAATATTGAGATTGTCAGGTGCTGTAAGTGTTGAAGTAACAGGGAAATATCACATCTACAAGATTAATTATGATGTGATCGAAAAAGCAAGTTTTGCGGTTAATAGATTCGTAGGCAAAGCATAAGGCTAAAGTTACATTCAAATTAGCCTAATCTTCATGATAAAATGTCCAATTTCTACGTTGGAAATGCTCGTCATAGCTATGGTTATGTCGGTGTTTTTCGCATAGAAATTAGATATTTTTCTATCTGAATCTTTGGACGTATTCTAAAATTGCTTTAGAACTTAAAACCAAAAGAAAAATAGAAAAGTAGTTGCAAATTGTTTAGATGTGCAACTGCTTTTTCTATTGTATTTAATCAACCAGTTTACGCCAGTATTCCAATTCTTTCTTTTTTAGTATGTATTCATTTCGTGCTATAACCCAACCAGTAGCGCCGTCTAAAAAGCCTGTTTTTAGAAAGTAAGTTTTGAAAAACCTGAATTGCGGTCCGGCTATTCTCTTTATCAGCGGAGGTTTTTTTTCTGCCTGTAACCATTCCTTAGCACGTAATTGGGCATAATACTCATACTTATTTCGCATGTGATTTTCATCAATAAAGCTGTAATGGTGTATCAGACCATTAACCCGTTTTATCGTTACGGGCGTTGGCGATTCCAGTCTTTCGTGGACGTTATAGTGATTCCATCGCATTATCCTTTTGTCGAATAGTCGTATATTCCAGTCAGGAAACCAGCCACAATGCCTTACAGGCTTGTCCCCGAAATAGTTCAGCCTATTCAATTCGTAAGCTGAATCATCTTCAGGTTGTAGTTCACTCAGCGCTTTGATTAACGTATTATCCAGTATTTCATCCGCATCAGGACAAAGAATCCAGTTGTTTTTTGCTTGGTCAATACCGAAATTTTTATTAGCAGAGTAACCAACCCAAGTCAATTCAAAGACTCTTGCCCCATTGCTGATAGCTATTTCTTTGGTATAGTCAGTAGAGCGGTCGTCCAGAACGATGACGATATCATCTGTAACCTGACGCAATGCCCGAATACAGGCTTCTATGGTTCTTGCTTCATTTTTGGCTAATACGACAGCACTATATTTATGTTTCTTATTCATTATGATGTTCATTTACTTGGTGCTACAAAAAGCATTTTGTACAAAAACTTTTTAGGTTTTATATTTCGATTTTTGTAACTCTATATGAGAAATATTTGTCAATCATTTTCATTGCCACACTTGACGGCATCACTTTAAATGCAAAATTTCTTAGTGCGATGAGAATAGGATTGGTCAACTGACCCATTTTTCCTAATTTCAAACTCTCTTTCACAATCGTTTCTGAACGTGGATATTGCAGTGCTTCATATCTGTCAAATGCTTTCTGTGTCAAACCATTTTTTTGAATTGATCTTGCCAAAATATAAGCACCCTCAATTGCCATACAACCACCTTGACCTAAATTGGGCGTTGTAGGGTGTGCTGCATCTCCAAGCAATGTTGCATTTCCCAAACTCCAACCTTTGTAAGGTTTTCTGTCCATCAAACTATTTTTCAGAATGACCTCCGTTCCGTTGATGAGGTCTAAAACAGGATAATGCCAATTCTTAAACAAACGGTTTAATTTATCCTTTGTATTCTCAGGACTATCATCTTGCATAAAGGCTTCATTGCACGTCGCCCACCAACCGTAAACGCCGTCTTTGATTGGAACTATGCCTACTCTTTTACCATTACCAAAAGTTTCGCTGGCATAGCCGATGTCAAAATTTGTTTTTACAACACCTCGCCAAACGTTGTAGCCTCTAAAGATAGGTGGTCCGTCATTAATGATATGCTTTCTAACAACGGAATGAATTCCGTCTGCTCCTATAACTGCATCAAAAATACTGTTTTCACCATTTTCAAATTCTAATCGTATTTGCCCATTATCTAAATGAGTTAAAGTTGATAATGCGTGATTGGTATAAAGATCCGCTTCAATATCTTTCAACAGAATACGATGTAAATCGGCTCGATGAATACAGACGACCGGATATTCACTTTTAGGTTCGGTTTTGCTTAAAATAGTGCCTTTGTCGGTTTTCAAATAAACGGATTTAAACTGTCCACTACTCTGCAAGATGCTTTCCAATAAGCCCAAAGATTCCATTACACAAAGCGCATTGGGAAATACACTAATGGCTGCTCCAATTTCGTCAAAACTTTCTTTTTTCTCAAAAATATGAATTTCGTAATCTTTTGAGGTTAAGCAACGAGCAAAGGTCAATCCTGCTATTCCTCCACCAATAATTGCTATTTTTTTCTTTTCACTCATTACCTTTGATTTCTATATTTTTAAATAATACTTGATGTTGTTCTTGTATCAGTTTTTTCATAAAGTCTTTAATCGGCAAAACAGATTTGATAGACAGCGTTTCATGCACTAATGTTCCTTCATCTTCCTTTTGAAGCATAAACTGCATGGAAAGTTTAGTTAGTCCCATAATGGAAGCATCTATATTTACAATGTTATCTCTCTGTGATATCGTCGCTTTATAGGTAAAACGATAATGAATAAACCCTATTTTGATTTTCTCGTGAACTTTATACTTGCCATGACCCAAATCAGTCATTTTGTATATCAGTGGATGCACAGAAACAAATTTATCTACATCCGTTAAATGTTGTTTTATAATTGCTATGTCCGTAAAAATCTTAAAAGTAAACTTTGTCAAAAGTTCTATTTTTTAAAGTGATAACAAGTATGAAATATCGTTCAATCATAATACATTAATTTTGATTTCAACCATTCAATAGTGTTTATGATAACAATTTGCCTGATGCTACGAAATGCGGATTGTACAAATCGGGCTTGTTATATTTCAATGGTAAGCCAGTATCAACCTGTACTACTGAACCACCGGCTTCTTCGATGATTATCTGACCAGGAGCGGTATCCCATTCCATGATATGCGCCATTTTGGGGTAGTAATCTGCTATGCCGTCTGCTATGGCGACAAACTTCAATGCGGCTCCACGTTCTATGACTTTGGGTCGATTGAGTGAATTGATGTGTTCCTGAGTCAATGCATTGTTATGATGCCGACTCGCCAATACCTTTAATCCTTGTTGATTTATGTTGTAACTACAAGCGGTAAGTCTGCGATGTGACTTATTCTCATAGTATTGAAAAGCGCCAAGACGTTTAGCAGCAAAATACATTTCTCCATGTACAGGCGCAAAAATGAAACCTGCGACTACCGTATCCTTTTGAACTAAGCCCAAGTTTATAGTAAATTCTCCAGATTTATGAATAAAACCTTTGGTACCATCGAGCGGGTCTAAAATCCAGACATAATCCCATGTCTTTCGCTCATCATAATTAAGTACTTTAGCCTCTTCGGAAATGATGGGAATATCATGGAATATACTATTAAGTCCATCCGTAATAATCCGGTTAGAACGGTAATCGGCCGCAGTAACCGGACTATTATCGGATTTGATCTCTAAACCTATATCTTCACTTTGGTAGATATCTCTGATAGCCTCACCAGCCTGATGAAGTAAACTGTATATATCGTCGGCGGTATCAAAAAAGCGATCAGAGTTAAACGATTCCAAAACGGATATTTCGGTTATTGTATTTTGAAATTAACGTCTTTTGTTGTTACGTTTCCGGCTTTATCCTTTGCAGTGATAGTAAATTTTGCATCTGTCAAAGTTGTCTCCGCAGGGATTGGTAAATTAAGATTAGAAAATGTGTAGCTGTTTTTAGGGTCAAATGTTGTTATTTTAACACCACCAGCCTCTATCTCAGCCAATTCAGTATCATCCGTTACTGTACCAACTATAGGATAAGATTTTCCTTTTTCAAGTGTGCTGCCTTCAGCTGGCGAAGTAATCGTAATCACTGGTGGAGTTGTATCTTTATCATCTTTACTACAACTCACAATGGTAAATAAGGTCAGTATTAATACTGAAAATGTTAATTGTCTCATACTTATAAATTTTATTTAATCTTAAAAATTAACGCTTTTTATAGTACAATTGTTGTACTTTTGACTTTTTACACTACACATTATTCGCTTTAAAAAACTATTTTCCGAAAAAAAATAATTAAATTTGCATTTTGAAACCCTTTAAAATAAATGTGATGAAGAAGATTAGAGTTTTTGCAATGGCTGTTTTTACATTGATGTTTCTTACCTCTGAGGCGCAGATACTTGGTGGAATTTTAAATGAAGCACAAAGAAAGTTGGAACGAAAGATCGAGCAAAAAGTCATTGATGCTGTTGCCGAGGAATTGGCAGCAAGAGCATTCAGACCGATAGCATCTTCTATTGATTCTCTACTGAAAAGTGAGTACGAAATGACAGAAAAATCTGGAAACAAGATTGACTATACTGAGTTTTTAGAAAGTTTGAATAAAAAGGTGGATTTGCCCGAACAATATACTTTTGATCTTATCCAGGATGTTGAGACGACAGATTATGATGGTAAAAAGAGTAATGTCAAGCTTTATTACGCTAAAAATGATGCGATATTTGCTATTGAAGATTTGAGTGACAGTAAAAACAAACAAATCGTAGTCATAGATATTGATCGTGATGCTATGATCATGTATTCAGAAAATAAGAAAGGCGAAAAATCTGCTCAAGTTGTACCTTCTGTTATGAAAATAACTAAATCCATTGTCAATAGCTCCATAAATGATACTGAATCTACAGAGCAAGAATACACTTTTAAAAAGACGGGTAAAACTAAGAAAATCGCCGGTTACAAAGCTGAAGAATACATTGGATCGACACAAGAGGAAGATGTTAAATTTTACATGGCTACTGATTTTCCTGTTTATACCCAAAATGCAATGCAAGCTTATATGAACAATATTGTGCCCGCTGCATATCAAGAGAATAGCGCCCATATCAAAGATATCAAAGCCGTCATGCTTGAGTATGAAAACAAAAGAAAGGACGCAAAAGGTAAAAAAACAACTTGGATTACCAAAAATGTTACCGAAAAATCATTTAATCTTGTAAATAAGGATTATGGTTTGGAAGAAGTAAAAGAGTAGTTAAACTTATCGGATCCAATAAGCTGGATATCCTAAAGATATCTCTTTATCATCCGACCAACCCAATAGCATACCACCGCCACCTGCACCACAAAGTTTGAAATAATACGTGTCGAGATTAAGACTTTCCAGCCATATCAGTTTAAAATCGTGCGGAATCATCTCTTGAAATAGGTTGTACTGAAGATTACTGATAGCTTTCATGCAGGTTTTTTGCGTTTCTTTATCGGTAGCAAGTATAGCTTTGATTAAAGATTGGTTGTATCGCTCTAAGGTTTTTATATGTTTAATAAAGGGCTTAGATGTATTCAATTCTTGCTTAAATATATCCACATAATGCGATGTACTGCGAGCAATGCCGGTATCTATTAGGAAAAAATGTTGCAAGTCAAGATTGTCAAACTTGATGCGCTGAAAATGGTCTTGAGCAAATAAAATAGGTTGACCAAGATACGAAACTAATGCATCCATACCAGAACTCGTACCGTGAAATGCGCTTTCTATTTTTCCCAATATGGTTTTTAGCTGTTGCACATTATCAGTTTTGTTTATTCCAAAACGCTCATATAAAGTTGCTGTCAATGCGCCACTACTTCCCAAACCATAGCCCATCGGAATATCCGATTGGTAGTACAATCCATTGTTCAGCGCAGCATCCATTTCGTCCAAATTGATGTATTTCTGCATATCATTGGCTCGCAGATAGTCAAAGAGTTGACATAATTCAGGTTGTTTTTCTTCCTTGCGTATTTCGAATCCGCCACGGTATTTAGAAAATGGAATAGCAAGGGCTACACCATTGGTCATGACGGTATATTCTCCGACTAAGAGTACTTTTGAAAAGAAAGATTTATCGTTTTCTAACAAAGATATTTCAGATTTTATACAAGATACAAGAGTAAATGCTTACTTTTGCCACGTTAAATTAATAGAAATTCAGGACAAAATTAAAATAATATTATGACATCTTCCACAGAATCAACTAGACTTTATTGGATTTATACGATTTTATCAACTGTAGGGATTCTTTTGTTTTTAATGTTTAAGCCAGAATGGTTCTGGGTAATGCTACCTTCGTTTTTTACGTATTTTGTTAAGGCGATGCGCTGGATGTAAATCTAAAGTGACATTCAAGTTAGTCTATTCTTTATAGAAAGTAAACGTATGGATCTTCATTCTTTATATGATTGAAGACTTTATTCTTGTTTTTACAGATTGCAACGATGGTGATTCATGTTGAATCCTAAGTGACTTTTTTTATTTTAATATTCAATATTTTATCACATTTTGTTTTGTGATAATTTGCGTCATGTAGTTATACAATTGTATTACTTCCATTTTATATTACATCCTGCACTCGGATACTGCTTACGCAATGGCGGCTCATCTCTGAGCAATAAGTCGAGCGCTAATCGCAGATCTTGACCATTGAGTGGCTTGTCATTGGACGGACGGGATTCGTCAAGTCTGCCGCGATAGTAGAGTTTATCATCGCTGTCAAAAAGGTATAGATCTGGTGTACAGGCAGCATCATACGCTCGTGCTACCTCTTGGGATTCATCATACAAATAAGGAAAAGGATATTGAAGCACTTTGGCGATAAGTTGCATTTTGTCAGGTGCGTCATCTGGGTATTTTAAGGCATCATTACTGCTGATAGCAACAAATCCGATACCTTTATCTGCATATTTCTGGGCAATGGCTACCAACTGACTATTCACATGGATGACGTAAGGGCAATGATTGCATAGAAACATGACAATCGTACCTTTAGCGCCTTTGATATCTTCAAAAGAAACTTGTCTGTCTGCTGTCGTATCCGGAAGATTGAATGCTGGTGCTTTCACACCCAATTCCAACATGGTTGACTCTGTTAATGCCATAATGATTTTCTTTTATGCTGCAAATATATGTAATGAAATTGACAATGGAAAATGGACAGAGGACAATGGACAATTGACAATGGACAGATGACAGTGGACAATGATTTTTTGATTGACAATTATGGGTTGTTGGCGTATTGGCGTGTTAGGTTTATAAGCCCTAACTACCTAAAACGCCAAAGTGCTAATGACCTAAACCAACTCCACAAATCCGACAAATCTGCAAATCAACAGTAAAAATTACACCTTTAAACACATAAACCTTTAAACTAATATAACAACTATCAACCAATTAAACCGATTCTACAATCAAAATCTTAATCCTGCTGTGAGCATTAGTCTTGACGGTGTATCTGCAAATGCATAGTTATGTCCACTTATTCTGATATGATCACCAAAACGATTGAGATTGCCCTCGAACATAAGATCCAACCGAAGTCGCCAGATATCAATGCCGGATCCGGCTTGCCACCCGAACGTTCCTGCTTTAAATTTTTGGCTGTAACCTTTTATGTTGAGTATATCACCTATATTGTTTGTCAAAAAATGACCTACAATACCGCCTTGAAACCGTAGCACGCCAACCTTAAATCCTGCTATGACTGGAATGTCAATATTCTGATACGTTTCTTTGAGTACAACATCAAAAACACCATTTTCGCTATATGTTTTTAGGTTGTAATTGACAGTGTTGGAGTTGAATAGTATGGCGGGTTCGACATATAAGCCCAAAAGTGAAAGTCGAGTATAAATACCCAAATGATGACCATATCCTGCATCGAGTATTTTCCATTGGTACGTATCGTTTTTGTCTTTGACGATGAGCGATTTATTGGCGAGATCGTAGGAGCTTACACCTGCTTTGACACCAAACTCCAATTGACTGTAACCGATAGGCATTAGGGACAAAATGCATATTGCGATGATAAAAAACTGTTTCATGGGGTTGTTGTTAGTGATGAATGTAAATGCTTAATTTTAGTCAATAAGTTGAATGAATAACGAATAAATGGTTTAAAATTGGTTATTTTTGCACGTTGTTTAACATTTATTTTCAATAAAAAAATAATTTTTAAACCATAACCCATATTGTCATTCAGTCATCAACTTGAAATTGAATTGATAATCTATGACAATATAATGTAATATATCAAATACAATGCCGAAATGACGATTAAAGAAGTTGAGTTTTTAGCCAGTTATCCCAAAGAAAGCGCTTGTCCTAAGGACAATATGCCGGAATTTGCATTTATCGGTCGGTCGAATGTAGGAAAATCGTCTTTAATCAATATGCTGACCAACAGGAAAAGTCTCGCAAAAGTATCAGTAACACCAGGCAAAACTCAGTTAATCAATTATTTCACGATTAATCAATCTTGGTATCTTGTGGACTTACCCGGTTATGGTTATGCACGTGTTTCCAAGGATAAAAAAGCTGGATTTGGAAAATTGATTACAACATACTTGGCAAAACGTCAGCAGTTGATAGTGGCATTTGTACTGATTGATAGTCGTCATGAACTACAGAAAGCGGATAGAGCCTTTCTGGAGTGGTGCGGAGAAAATCAAGTGCCTTTTGCCCTCGTTTTTACCAAAGCCGATAAACTTGGTAAAAATCAATTGCAATCCAATATTAATACTTTGAAGAAAGAACTACTAAAATATTGGGAACAGCTGCCACCATACTTTATCACGAGCTCAGAAACAAAACTCGGTAAAGATGAAATTTTACAATACATCGAAGAAATCCTTACCGGATTGGATGCTTAATGAGATAGAAATATGACCCAAATATATAAACATTTACACCCTGATATAGCCGAATGGCCTGTTGCGAAACAGAGTAGAGAAAGAGCTGATTTCATCAATCGATTGAATGACTTTGTGTATAGCAATCTTCAAAAAGAATTTAAAAATTCGTATTATGATGTCATATCCAAAGCGATCTATTTGGAAAATCAGCGCATCAAACTCAATCCATGGAAAGTAGATCCACAGGACGAAAAAGCGTATTGGCAGAGTATCAGTAAGGAATTAGAAGCGTCACAGAGTAGCGAAAATAAACAGGAACTTCAGACCACTTTACTCAAAAGAATCATCAATAGATACAGTGAGGAGATTGTGGCACATTTTAGTCCCGGCGTATATAAGTTTGCAAGGGTATTTCTGACTTCGTTTTTTAAAAGATTGTTTGGTAGGTATTTTGCTAAAGGTAGTTGGCGTTTTGGAAGCAAAGAAGATTTACAGCAACGGATAAAAGTAGTTGGCAACATCGATAAAATACGTTCATTGTACGAAAAAGGCAATGTTGTGATACTTCCTACACATTATTCTAACCTCGATTCTATCATGGTGGGATATGCGATAGATTCGAATGTAGGATTGCCGTTTTTCTCTTATGGAGCAGGATTGAATTTGTACAATGTGGAGATCGTCGGCTACTTTATGAATAGGTTGGGCGCATTTCGGGTTGACAGGAGAAAGAAGAATCCCATTTACCTTGAATGTTTGAAATCCATGACCAGTTATTCCATCACGCAAGGTGTCAATTGTTTATTTTTTCCAGGTGGAACACGATCGAGGAGCGGACAGACAGAAGATAGGCTCAAATTGGGATTGATTGGCTCAGTCATAGAGGCGCAACGGTTGATGATAGAGCATAATGAGGACAAAAAAGTATTTGTCGTTCCGCTCAATATAGGTTATCACTTTGTGCTTGAGGCATCTGGATTGATAGATCAACATTTGCAAGCTATCGGTAGGGACAAATATAAAAGAACTCGTCATACAGGGATGACTTTCAAGACGATGACTCGATTTGTAAGAAATATTTTCCGTAAGGAATCAGAAGTGTATATGTCGTTTGGAGATCCGATTGATATCCTTGGAAATCAGGTAGATGCAGAAGGAAATAGCTATGATAAGTTTGGAAATATTGTAGAGTTAAAAGATTATTTTTCATTTGGAGGCGCATTGTCACAAAATGCACAGCGCGAAAGCATCTATTCCAAATATCTGGGAGAAGTAGTGGTTGAATCTTATAGAAAGCACAATGTCATACTGTCCAGTAATGTGGTCGCTTTTGTAGCTTTTCAGTTGATTTCACAGGAATTTTCGGATTTAGACCTGATATCATTGGTCAATCAAACAGGGAAAATATTTACCATAGAAGGGGCGCAATTTGAACAGACTGTATCTAAATTGGTCCATATAATCTTGGAAAAAGCTGCTGAAAAACATGTTACGGTGTCTGATGAATCTTGGAATGATATACCCACTTTGGTTAAAGAGGGTATAACTAAATTAGGCATTTATCATGAACCGTCGGTACTTTCAGTCAATGACAAGCAGCAAATAGTCAATTCTGATCTGAAGTTGTTGCTATTTTACCATAATAGGCTGATTAATTATGGTTTTGAAGATCTCATGGGCTGGAAGAAAATAGTGTAGAAAAAAATAAAATTTCATTAACGTTGAATTATATTATCTTTGATTTAGAAGCGACATGCTGGTTAGGAAGGCCTCCCAAAGGGGTCAACGAGATCATTGAAATTGGAGCTGTCAAAGTCAATGATTACGCTGAGATAGAATCCTCTTTTATCCAGTTTGTTAAGCCCGCAATCAACCCTATATTATCATCATTTTGCAAACGATTGACATCCATCACACAGCAGCAAATCAATAGTGCCGATACCTATCCTAAGGTTATTGAGGCATTTCAAGATTGGATCAATATTGATTATGAAAATTATACTTTGATAAGCTGGGGACAATATGATAAAGATCAACTCCGTAGCGATTGTGAATTGCATCAAATCAACTCTGATTGGGTCGAGCATTTCTACAATTTAAAACCCGCCTACAAAAAGTTAAAATCGCTTAAACATGAAATTGGTTTGAAAAAGGCAATCGGATTAGAGGGCTTCGAGTTTACGGGTAAGCATCATAGAGCTATTTCTGATGCTGAAAATCTGACAAAGATTTTTATTAAGTATTTTAAAGAGTGGCTGTTTGATAATTGTTGATTTGCGGAATTGGTTGTCGGTTGATAGTTGTCAGTTTGGTTTAAAGGTTTACCCTATTGGATGTTTATTATCCCACAGGGTGAAAGGGTTTAAAGGTGTAAATTCCAACAACTAATAGACAATAGCTAACGGCTAAAAGCTAAAAGCAAACAACTAACAGCTATCAACATTTTCAATTCTCAACTTTCAACTCTCAATTGTCCACTGTCAACTGTCAATTCAAGTAAAAGCGTCATTCGTAAATCATTCTCCATTTTCAATTAATCAAAAATCGTAAATTTCCTCTTATCTTTGTTGTTTGAATTATGATCAATACACTGATACCATTAACAGGCCAAAGGGTCGTATTTCCGTTTTATCATACGGTTAGTGACGATAAACTGCCTCATATTGCACCATTGTATAGGGTAAAAACCACAACCGAATTCAAAGCAGATTTGGAATATTTACTTCGGTATTATCAACCGATGGATTTGAATGATTTGCGAGCATATTTAGATAATGGCAAAAAAAGAAGTAAACCAGGGTTTTTCCTGACTTTTGATGATGGGTTGAGGGAAATATATGATGTTGTGAGACCTATATTGCTTCAATATGGCATTCCGGCAGCATTTTTTATTAATCCTGATTTTGTGGATAACAAAGCATTGTTTTTTAGGTATAAAGCAGGTGTTTTGGTTGATCGGTTGAATCAAAGTTTTTCAGATGAAACAATAGCATTGGAGCAATACTTTCAGACCAATGATGTTTCTCGGTTTTTATTAGATATAAGATATCAACAACGCAATCAGTTAGATGAAGCGGCTAAAATCTTGGGCATTGACTTCAACCAATATCTCGATAAAGTCCAGCCTTATATGAATATAGAAGTACTCAAAAAGCTTCATTTAGAAGGGTTTTATATCGGAGCACACAGCATGGATCATCCGTTGTATAGTGATATCAGCGAAGCAGATCAAATCCTTCAAACCATGCAATCGCTCAATTTCATTCAGCAAAACATTCAGGATGAATACCGACTTTTTTCCTTTCCATTTACGGAGTATGGAGTAAGTAATTCCTTTTTTCAAAAGGTGGACGCAGCGGTTCTTTTTGGTACAGCGGGATTGAAAAATGATATGGAGCCAAGGGTTTTGCACAGAATACCTATGGAAATAAAAGACCGTAGTGCTGCCAAAATTCTGAAAAACCAGTATTTGTACTACGCTACAAAATCTTTAATAGGTAAAAACATTAGAAGAAGATGATAGCAATAAAGCAACTCAACCGGAAAGCACTGTATGACTATATTTCTTCTGAATCTTATAGAAATGCAGCGCATATTGCTATTTCATACCACAGAGCTATCTCTCATATTGCCAATCCTCGTGCCAAAGATGAAGACATCCTGCTGTTGTTGGCTTATGAGGGCGATGAAATGTGTGGTTATCTTGGTGCGTTGCCAGATGACTGGTATGATCAGGATGGCCGTGTAATGCATTGTGCGTGGATGAGCTGTCTGTGGGTCAGTCCGGCACATCGTGGCAAAAAAATAGCGCAAACACTACTTCAGACCTGCTTAAAAACATGGGACAACCAGGCATTTCTGACCGAATTTGCGATAGAAGTGGGTAACCTCTACCAAAAACCAGGCTTATTTGAAACATGGACAACATTACAAGGCAGAAGATGGTATTTCGGTTCAGATCTATATCAGCTTTTACCACCTAAATCACGTTTTTTCAAGGCTATAAAACCATTTCTTAAATTAACGGATAAGACCTTGAATTCAATTCTTTCCGGATTGCGGTTGTTTATACCTGGTTCGGATAATGTAGCCGGATTCATGGAGACAACTACATTGAGCGAAGAAGCCTGTCAATGGTTAAGTCAAAGATCATCAGGTCAGGGTTTTTTGAGGTTGGAAGCGGAAATTAAATGGATACTTCGATATCCCTGGATCCATCAAAGTAAACCAACAGCGGAATCCGCACGGTATCACTTTTCGTCTGTTGCGGAAGCATTTAGCAATACTCTGACAGAAATACGTGATAAAAACGGGAAAATTACGGGAATCACACTGATATCTGTTCGCAACGGACATCTTAAAATTCCTTACTTATATCATGATTGTAGTATAGATAAAATAGCCGAGTATATCCGGTTTTTCATTCGAAAAAACAAGATTAAGACCGTGACAATCTATCACAATGCACTTATCCGGTATATATCTGGGCACAATATAATTGTAGCACCGTCTAAAAAAATTACCCGGAAGTATTTGAAATCAACAGCATTGACAATGTTGGAAGCTGATGACAGGGATTTGTTGCAGGATGGCGACGGCGACTGTGCTTTTACATAAATTGATCCAATGTCGTTTAGTTAAGGGATTTAAAGTTTTGTTGATGAAGATGGTTCGCTTTCGTCTCTCAGTTAATCAAGAAAAAATACTGATAAACTTTGAGTTGTTTAGATTTTTCACTTCGTTCAAAATGACAGTAATAGTAGGAGGAGAAGTGTAAGCGTGGCGAATTCGCCACGCTTACACTTATTTTATCTGATAAGCTTAGCGTCCTCGCTAAGCTTTATTTTAGTGTTTGCCGTCCCGGCATCACGCACAATTATTTGCCATTTCAATTTTTCAAACAATCTTCTCTTTTGTTATAGTTTTATTTTACGGATAGAACAATGCGAATACAACAAACGAAAGCATTATAAAGTGAAAACCATTTTGTTAACCAAATGATATTGTAAATTGATCTGTAATGTACAATATTACTATCAGTGATAAGCATTCAATCTAAGATAGTTCGATACATAATCTGCTACACCGTCTTCTAATGACCAGCAAGGCTTATTATATCCAGCTTTACGCATTTTGGACATATCTGCTTCAGTGAAATATTGGTAGGTATCCCGTATATCTGAGGGTGTATCGACAAAAGAAATATTTTCAGGAACACCGATAGCCTGGAATGTTGCTTTGGCAAGATCAAGAAAAGTTCTTGCCTTACCTGTTCCAAAATTATAAAGTCCACTTTCTACGGTATCTTTATGTTGCATCAAATGCAGTATCATGTCCATGACATCTTTTACATAGATAAAATCCCTGCTTTGGTGTCCGTCTTTATAATCTTTGCGATGAGATTTAAAGAGTTGCATCGAACCGTTTGCCTTGATTTTGCTATATGTGTGATAAATGACAGAAGCCATGCGTCCTTTGTGATATTCATTCGGACCATATACATTGAAAAATTTACAACCTATCCAAAAAGGCGGCTTTTCTTCTTGTTGCAATGCCCAGACATCAAACTGCTGCTTACTGTCTCCATAAGGATTCAAGGGTTTTAACATGCTGACAGTATCGTGATTATCTTCAAATCCATTAGACCCGTCTCCATAAGTTGCTGCGCTGGACGCATAAATCAAAGGAATCCCTCGCCGGGCACAGACTTTCCAGATACGCTGCGAATATTGTACATTCAAAGCTTCAAAAACAGCTACATCTGTCAACGTTGTATCGGTACGTGCACCCAAATGCAACACAAAATCAATCTTCTGAGAAGTCTTCTCAAACCAATCTAATAAAATATCTCTGTGCATCCATTCACGTACATTTTTGTTATCTGTATTTTTGTCTTTATACAGTTTGTAAAAGTCATCTACGATTACAACTTCCCTATCATAGCCATGTTTGTTTAATTCTGTCAACATACAGGAACCAATAAATCCGGAAACACCTGTCAGTATAATCATGTCGAATTATTTTATTTTTTTGTATATAACAAATGTAAGACAATCTTAACTATAAGCAAAATGCTTACCAATTTTTATTGACGGCTTTATTTCTTATGTTTTTTTCTCTACACAAAGCATGTTTTAACAGTTAGATGACCAATATCATAATTTATATAGAATAATTGTTTCTGATAAAATCATCATTATATTGTACCTTTGCGGCTCAATTTTAAACTAGATATTGATAATCAAAATGGGTTTACTAAAGAATTACAAAGTGATTAATATACTTTAGTTTTACACTTATCAATTATAAAAATGTAGGATTGTAAAAACTTTCCATTAAAATATGATTCAAACAGATATACTCATCATAGGAGCTGGACCGGTAGGTTTATTTACGGTATTTGAAGCAGGGTTATTAAAATTAAAATGCCATTTGGTGGACTCAATAGGGCAGCCAGGCGGGCAATTAACGGAGATTTACCCTAAAAAGCCGATTTATGACATTCCGGGATACCCAAGTGTGCTGGCAGGAGATCTTATTGACAACCTGATGAAGCAGATAGCACCTTTTAATCCGACTTTTACGCTTGGAGAAAGAGCCGAGAAGCTTGAAAAAATAGATGATAAGTTTTTCAAAGTTACTACTTCAAGAGGTACAGAAATCATGGCACCAGTTGTTGCTATTGCAGGTGGTCTTGGAAGTTTTGAACCACGCAAACCACCTATAGATAATATTCATGAATTTGAAGATAACGGCGTGGATTATATCATCAAAGATCCTGAAAAATACCGTGGTAAGAAAGTGCTTATAGCTGGCGGAGGAGATTCTGCCCTGGATTGGAGTATCGTACTTGCCGATATAGCTGATGAAGTAGCACTCGTACATAGACGAACATCTTTCAGAGGCGCTCCTGATTCGGTGGACAAAGTTATGCATCTTGCTGAGAGCGGTAAAATCAACCTAATCACAAATGCACAGGCTATCGGTCTGAATGGTAACGGTGTCCTTAAAGAAATCATCATCGAAGAAGACAACAAAGCGCCTTATCCTTACGAAGTAGATTATTTCATTCCATTATTTGGTTTAGCGCCCAAACTTGGGCCATTGGCAGATTGGGGTCTTGAAATAGAAGATAATGCTATCGTTGTGAATACTTTCGACTATAGTACAAATATTCCAGGTGTCTATGCTATCGGCGATATCAATACGTATCCCGGTAAACTCAAATTGATACTTTGTGGCTTCCATGAGGGAACATTAATGGTTCAATCTGCGTTTAAGCATATATATCCAGATCAAAAACTTTCATTCAAATACACCACAGTAACAGGTATTTCTGGATTTGGTGGCAATTAAATCACTTGTATAAGTATCCTATGGAAAATATAATTCAGGTAACGGTAATTGACAGAGATGATCAGGAACATGTACTTGATGCGCCTACAGATATGGCGATGAATATGATGGAAATATGCAAGTCCTACGAATTGCCCGTAGAGGGTACTTGTGGCGGAATGGCATTGTGCGCTTCCTGTCATGTATATATCCTCTCCGATCATGAACTTCCAGCACCCACAGAAGACGAAGAAGATATGCTTGATCAAGCGTTTTTTGTAAAGAGTAATTCACGTTTGGGTTGCCAGATAAAAATCACCGAAAATATAGATGGATTGAAAGTAAAACTGGCTCCAGTCAGTGGTTTGTAATTAAGAATGGTTGTCGGTTGATAGTTGTCGGTTGTCGGAACCAACAACCATCAACCAACAACTATATTTCCTCATTCCAATAGTAACTGTCTGGAAAATTACGTTGTCCAAAAATCGCAGTTCCGACCCTGATTATGGTTGCTCCCTCTTCAATAGCAGTTTCAAGGTCTCCACTCATTCCCATAGAAAGTTCTTTTACTTCTGGATTGATATCCAAAACGCTTTCTCTTATATCTCGAAGCAGCTTAAAACATTTGCGAACGCGTTCTGTCTCGGAAGAAAACAAGCCAATGGTCATTAATCCTTTCAGATTGAGTCTGTCAAAATGCCTTATTGCTTCTACCAAATTCAACGCTTGCTCTGGCGCTACGCCAAATTTACTTGCTTCATACGAAGTATTTACCTGTATAAAAATATCCATCGTTTTATCTTCATATTCTAATCGCTTTTGTAGTTTTTCTGCCAGTTCCAAACGGTCAATGGACTGGATACAATCAGCATATCGGACGACTTCCTTGATTCGACCAGATTGAAGATGACCAATGAAATGAGACTCGTGAGGTATATCTTTGAGTTCGTCGTACTTAGTTTTAAGCTCCTGAACTTTATTTTCACCAATCAATGTTTCTCCGGCTTGAAGTGCTATTTTTATAAGTTCGGGTGTAACCGTTTTAGTCGCCAATAGCAATTTTACTTCATCAGGTGTACGACCACTTCGCAGGCAAGCCACCTTGATTCGGTTGCGTATGTCGCCGATGTTGGAAAGGATATCATGCTTCATCAGATAAGGATAATACATTTCAATACAAATTTGTATCAGTTTGTTCAAATAATACCATTATTTTGAAGAATGAGACAGCCTATTTTATCATCAATACGCTTAAACATTTAAGAAAAAGCTAAAATATCGTAATTTCGCATCCAAAATCAGAAAGTCGTATTCTATCATGCAGTATCTTTTACTTGAAAATGTAAGTCGGTCTTATGGCGATAAGATCTTATTTCAAAATGTCAACCTATCTATAAGCAAAGGAGATAAAATCGCTTTAGTTGCCAAAAATGGTAGTGGAAAGACAACTTTGCTCAAAGTCATCAGTGGAGAGGAAGGGTCAGACGGAGAACAGGCAAAGATTACTATTTCTAAGGAGATAAGAACTGCGATGTTGCTTCAAGACCCTATATTGGATGACAATGCGACCGTTTTGGAAGCTTGTTTTGACTCTGACAATGAAGCTATTATAGCAGTCAGAGATTACGAACGAGCCATTAATCAGGGCGATGAAGTCTTGATGCAGAAGTGTATGACCCGTATTGAAGACCTCAAAGCATGGGATCTTGAATCACGCATTCACGAGATTTTGGATAAATTAAAATTATCTGATTTCGATCAAAAGGTTAGTCAGATGTCTGGTGGGCAAAAAAAACGGCTTGCGTTGGCTAAAATCCTGATAGAAGAACCAGATTTCATCATATTGGATGAGCCAACCAACCACCTTGATATAGATATGATTGAATGGTTGGAAAGCTACCTGCAACAGCCCAATCTGACGCTTTTTATGGTGACACACGATCGTTATTTTCTCGAAAATGTTTGTAATGAAATCATCGAATTGGATAATGGTCAGCTATTTACCTATCGTGGCAATTACTCTTCGTATCTCGAAAAGCGAGAAGCCCGCAAGCTCAACGATGCCATAAATCTCGAAAAGACTAAAAAGCTATTCAGCAAGGAACTCGAATGGATGCGCCGTCAACCACAGGCCAGAACCACCAAAGCTAAATCACGTATAGATGACTTCTATGAAATCAAAGATAAAGCACACACGCGCATTGACAATAGCGAATTAAAACTCAATATTGCGGCTTCTCGGCTTGGATCCAAAATATTAGAAGCGCACGCCATTGTTAAGCATTTTAAGGATAAAAAAATTCTGAATAGCTTCACGTATAAGTTTAAACGTGGCGAACGCATCGGTCTAGTGGGTCCAAATGGAACCGGAAAATCAACGTTTTTAAAGTTGCTCACACAGCAGATACAACCAGATGGTGGCAAAATAGTCGTTGGAGATACCATAGTTTTTGGGTATTACACTCAGGAAGGCTTGGTCGTGAATGAAGATAAAATGGTTGTGGATGTCATTCGGGATATAGCGGAATATATTCCATTGGAAAATGGACAGAAACTTTCAGCCGAATCGTTGTTGGAAAGATTTTTGTTTCCGAGGTCGCAACAGCGGGTTTTAGTATCTCAGCTGAGTGGAGGAGAAAAAAGACGGCTCTATTTATTGACTATTCTGATGAAAAATCCCAATTTTCTCATCCTCGACGAACCTACTAATGACTTAGATATCCTCACGCTCAATGTGTTGGAGGAATACCTTTTGGAATTTCCTGGTTGTTTGATTATCGTCACGCACGACCGGTATTTCATGGATAGATTAGTTGATCATCTATTTGTGTTGGAAGGAGCTGGTAATCTCAAAGATTTCAATGGCACCTATTCAGAATACAGAAATTGGAAGAAGGATGCTGAAAAAATCAACCAAAGCTCAAAAAATGATGAAGCAGTTGAGGAAGATAAAGAAGTATCCAAAGGGAAATTGAGTTTTGAACAACGAAAAGAAGTGGGAAAACTCGAAAAAGAAATCAAAAAGTTAGAAGAAAAGAAGGCAGAACTTTCGTCAAAATTCGAAGATATTACACTGAGCCCGGAAAAAATCATGGAATATTCCAAAGAATTAGACCAAGTGAATATACTCTTAGGCGAAAAAGAAGAAAAATGGTTTGAGCTTTCTGAATTGTTGTAATGTTGATAAATTATTATCTTTGCACCCATAAATTATAATGACAACCATGGACATGATTCACATCACTTTGCCGGACGGCAGCATTAGGCAATACGAAAAAGGCACTACAGCATTAGGTATAGCAAGATCTATCAGTGAAGGACTTGCAAGAAATGTACTTTCGGCCACTGTAAATGGCGAAGTTTGGGATGCTTTCCGACCTATTGAGCAAGATGCGACGCTCAAATTAAATACTTGGAATGATAAAGAGGGAAAGTCAACTTACTGGCATTCATCAGCGCACCTCATGGCAGAAGCCTTAGAAGCTATTTATCCAGGTACGAAATTTGGGATTGGTCCGTCTATAGAGCAAGGTTTTTATTATGATGTTGATACGGGAGATGTCACGCTTACAGCTGAAGATTTGCCTAAAATTGAGGCTAAAATGCTCGAATTGGCAAAAGAAAAAAGTGAATATATTCGTAAAGAAGTTGGCAAATCAGATGCCATCGCTTATTTTACAGAAAAGGGAGACGAATATAAACTTGAACTTTTAGAAGGATTGGAAGACGGTAGCATTACCTTTTATACACAAGGTGATTTTACCGATTTGTGCCGTGGACCGCACATTCCGGATACATCTACGATTAAAGCGGTAAAATTGACCAATCTGGCAGGCGCTTACTGGCGTGGAGATGAAACACGTAAGCAAATGACTCGTATATACGGAATTACATTTCCTAAAGCCAAAGAGTTGACAGAATATTTGGAAATGATTGAGGAAGCTAAAAAGCGTGATCATAGGAAACTCGGAGCAGAATTAGAGCTTTTCATGTTTTCAGAGAAAGTAGGTCAGGGATTGCCAATGTGGCTTCCTAAGGGCGCTCAACTACGCGAAAGACTTCAAAATTTTCTCCGTATTGAGCAGGAGAAACAAGGCTATCAAATGGTTTTCACGCCTCATATTGCTTCCAAAAATCTATATATTACATCTGGACACTATGCCAAATATGGTGCTGATAGCTTCCAACCCATCAAAACTCCAAAGGAAGGTGAGGAATTCTTGTTAAAGCCCATGAATTGTCCGCATCATTGTGAAATATTTGGTGTGCGCCCAAGATCATATAAAGAATTGCCGCTACGTATCGGAGAGTTTGGAACTGTATATCGATACGAGCAAAGTGGAGAGTTACATGGTTTGTCTCGAGTTCGAGGGTTTACACAGGATGATGCACACATCTTCTGTACAAAAGAGCAGGTCAAAGGAGAGTTTCAAAATGTCCTTGAATTGACTACCATGGTCATCAAAAAAATGGGATTCGATAACTTTACTGCCCAGATATCACTTCGTGATCCTGAAAAACCAGAAAAGTACATTGGTTCAGAAGATAACTGGCAGGCTGCGGAGCAGGGCATTATAGACGCTGTTAGCGAATTTGATATCGAAACGGTTACTGTTTATGGTGAAGCTGCCTTTTACGGTCCAAAGTTAGATTTTATGATTAAAGATGCACTTGGCAGGTCATGGCAGTTGGGAACGATACAGGTCGATTACAACTTACCGGAGAGATTCGGATTGGAGTATATCGGTTCAGACAATCAAACACATCGTCCAGTTATGATACATCGTGCACCATTTGGATCAATGGAGCGGTTTATCAGTATTCTCATAGAGCATACTGCCGGTAAATTCCCACTTTGGCTTACTCCGGATCAATATGCAATCTTACCGATATCTGACCGTCTGATACCATATTGTGAAGAGATTAAACAGACGTTAGCTAAGCACGACATCAGAGGATTTATTGATGATAGGGCGGAATCTATAGGGCGTAAAATACGTGATACAGAACTCAAAAGAGTACCTATCATGCTTATCGTTGGTGATAAAGAAGCAGAAAGTGGGCAAGTATCCGTCCGTAAACAAGGCCATGGAGATATCGGTGTCATGACCACAGATGAGTTTCTGGTTTATTTTGATCAGGAGTTGAACATGTAATAGTGGAGCTGTAATCAAGATTAGGCAACTACTCAGTTATTTGCATTTAATTCATGAAAATAAGAGCATTTTCGTCTAATGAGAAATAACGATTATTCTAAATCAAATATATGGATATTTCAACAATAAATAATGCTCGTAATTCCTAAATCAAAGGAAATTAACGAGCAATATTTATCTTTAAATTTGCCTAAAGAAGCTAACAATTAACCCTTGATTTTTAACTATTCATCAAGAATTGTTAATCAAAAATCATTTTCAATTTATTGATCTCTAAAATTTGAGGCTTATTTAGCTTTAATCTCTTGAACAACAGGTTTGCCGTGAACTTCGATCAATGTGTCCATATTAAATTTGGCATCGTAGGTTAGTTCACCGTCTTCATCCCATTTTTTAAGGATGCCATTTCTGATACCTTCTTTGTATGTAGAGATATATTTGAGAGATCCATCTTCATAGTATAATGTATCTCCACCGTTTTTATTACCATTGAGGAGATACATTACTTCCTTTGTACTGCCATCACGATAGTAAAAAACCGTTTTCCCTTCTTCGATATCATTGACAAAATTTCTTTCGCAAAGCAACTCTCCTGTGTGATAAAATTCCTGGTATTTACCTTCTTTTTTGCCATTGACTAATGTGTATTTTCTGGATACAGGACCGTCTTCAAAGTTTTCTGTTTTTTCCTGTACTTCAGATACTGCATCGTTTTCAGTGCTTTGATTTTTGCAAGAAGCCAACGAAACTCCCACTATCAATAGAGCAATCTGCCATATTAAAAAGGACTGTTTTCTCATGATATACTATATTATTGATTTTAAGTGTAAAATTAGCAATATTTTTATAAATAGGGAAAGCATAAAATGGAAAAAGGGTCGATTTCGACCCTTTTTCACAAATTCTAATGATTTTCTAATAGTTTATTTTTTCCAAGGTAGCTTATTAACTTCATCTGCTATGATCTTTCCGTATCTAAGGGCTTCCTCATTGTCCACCCAAAA
This sequence comes from uncultured Aureispira sp., assembly GCA_964399855.1. Classification (GTDB taxonomy): domain Bacteria; phylum Bacteroidota; class Bacteroidia; order Chitinophagales; family Saprospiraceae; genus OLB9. The sequence continues at coordinate 62,526 of CAYNSF010000003.1, forward strand.
GTGTACACCAAGCATGACTCTTGATATAGCTATTTCGTTTGCCATTTGTCGGAAGCTGCTAAAAGTTCTTGGTGTTCCTAAGAAATCACCGCGATTTTCATGGCAACGGTCTGTCATTCCATAAGAATATCCAAAGACGCTAGATAGTATTTCTGCACCGGCACCTGCAAAAGTAGAGTGTCCTGACGGGTGTGCAGGGAATGGTGGTGTGATACCTGTTTCGTTAGTTACCGGGTTATTGAGTATTGGCTCGAAAGATGGATCTATATACTGTTGGATATATGTCTCAGGTCTCATGAGATTATAGTAAAACTTTGAGTTCCATGCACCGATGGCAGCATCATTTAAGGCTAAGCCGAGTTTTGCATTGGTTACAACTGCTGTTTCAAGATTTGATTTTTCCAATTTATATACTTGGTCGGCGATAGCAAACCATCTTGGTGGTGGACTAAATGTTACGTCCAAAAGATCGTCACTCCAAAACTCTCCAATCCACTTTGACGTATAAGCTAATTCTGTATTTTGGAAATCCATAACTTGTAACGCTTGTAGATAGAGACCTTTTCCAGGCTCTTCTGTGAATCTTCCTACATAATCGGTATAGGATTTACATAGTAATAGATCATCTTTTATAGCAAATGTACGGCTCTTTCCAGCTGAAGCATACAATCCATCGCCAGGTCCCGGATAAGTAGGAACCCATGCTCCAGGCTCGTTTACTCTGTCCTGCCATGTATTGCCCTTAAATGGATCGTTGTACAACTCAAAGCCTATCGGGTCAGTAGCATACCATTCCCAAACTGCAGCGGCAACTGCTGTACCATGGTTCTTTGATCTCACAAAAACTTCTTGGTTGACTTCATCCAAATACTTTTTTTCGTACTTATCATTTAATGCTTTAACTCTTGAAAAATATTTTTGATCAACTTTTGGGAAAAATCTGCTGAACATGTAGTAATTCACAGCATTAATCACTGTAGGCCAATGGTATTCCTGATTTGTAAATGCCTTTGGTATCGTAAGACCCTGAAATTCATTAGCTATGGATTTGTATTCTGGAATACCTGTAACGGTCGCTTCATAAACCGCTAAATTGGTATAAGCTGATACCATTGTAATACCTACCGGTCTAAATCCAGCGGCATATCTATCCAATACCATATATAACTCATTCCAATCATGCACTATTTCATGATCATACGCTGCTACTTTTTTAAACTCGTTGGTAGCATCATCGTCAATGTCTCTTTTACAAGCGGTAAAAGTCAAACTTAGGAGAAGTAGGCTAAAAGCCAGTTTTAAAAAACTATTCATAATAGCTATAAAAATTATAAGGTTAAATAATTTATTAAATTTTTAAATAATATCAAAAAAATCTTTATGACAAAAATGTCCGCAAAAATACAGAATTTATTTTATCACACCAAATTAAATCAAAAATATTTTAACAAATTAATCTTAAATATATTTTATTGAAAAATATAAAATCATACAAACACGATTAAAAACACTATTTCAAATACGAAAAATAATAAAAAGTCAATAACAAATATTTTGTATTTTAAAGATATTAAATAATAATATTTTAACTCATAAAGCGTTTTCCTTTATTAAATTGATATTGATTCTAATAAACTTTTAATTATTTACAAAATACTTGGTATTATTTGAGTACGTATATTGTAACTTCAATGCGTTAGGTAAAACAATTTTTATAAATTGATGTTTTTTGTATCGATATTCAATTTAAAGTATCATCTTTGACTCAATATTAAATACATAGAGACACGTGAAACATATCTGTAAAACTTTGATCATCCTTTTCGCAGGCTTTTTAATCATTTCGAGCGTCGGTTCTTGCAAGGTTAAGGAGGGCTGTGGCCTTGAAGAAAAATATAATAATCCCGATATGGAAACGACCAAAAGAGGTAAATCCAACCTATTTTCCAAATCTCAGCAAAAAAAGATGAAATCCAAAAAATAGGTATAGTTGGTATTCGTACCTCTTTAGTTACAGTAAGTCTTTAAATTCAAGGGTTATTTTTTTGTGAAATCTTAAGAAATCAACTCATTCTTAGTAGCCAGATTCATAAAACAAGACAAGAATTAAATATTAATTGGATCAATAGTATTCAGTCAGAAGCCACTAAGCGGTCTTGTGCTTGGTACATTTAAATACATACCCAGGCGGTATATTAATTAAAACGTTTTGTATATCTATCGCATCAAACACTTGTTGATATAGATGGGCGATACTTTTGCTGTAGTGCATTTGGATGTATTGTCCTTCATCTTTCAAAATCTGGTAACTTGCAGTCAAAATCTCATAAGTGACTTCTTCAGGTAACATCAGAAAGGGAATGGCAGAAATAATCTGGTCAACTTGTCCGTAGCCGGATTGATGGATATGATGGGCAATATTTCGGGCATCATCATTGATCAGTATCATACGAGGGTCGTCAATAGTAGCAATGATTTTGCATAATTCAGGATTGATTTCAAACACAAACAGTACTGCATCAGGTGCCATTCTACTTAATATATACTTCGTGATTACACCGTTCCCTGCACCCAATTCTACAATGACTTTATCATGTTCTTTTTGGATGAAACTTGTCATTTTCAGGCACATCGCCTTACTACTCGGAGTGACCGTACCCATTTCTTTAAATCTGCTCAGCGTTTGCCAGATGTATTTCAATTTTTTCAATTGAGGTATTGGTTTTTCATTTTAAAAAATACCTATTTAGTATTCAGGACAATAATACAAATAACATACCCATTTTGATTTTGTAAAACTCGTATTTTTTTAAAAATATTGAATTTAGTACGCTTGTAATACATCTACTTCATACTTTATTAAGTTTTATTGAATCACAATTAAGGCTATTTCAGCGCTTTTTTGATGAAGATTGAGTTAATTTGAATGGCACTTTCGTTTTAAATAATATCTTTGCTGAATATAAATTAACAGTATTATGTGGAAACTAATTACCATTGTATTGGTCTTGCTATCTTGCGGACTTTTGTCAAGTCAATCTCCAACGGTTTTGCGAGGAGATCATGCTTATCATACTTATGACCGCGCCGAAATACTCCGTTGGTCAGACACATCAATCATAAACAGTGTAAATAATTATGACAGAAAAAAACTTACTGACTATTTTAAAGATGTTTGGAAATATAAAGATTTGTCAACCAAAGACCAATATGACCTATTGCATACCTTTTTAGATAATTATGAATTTCTTGATGATGGCAGCAAAATTAAAAATGCGGTCAATAAAGTCATAGATGTATTTAGGTCTGGAAATGATGAAGATGATTACCCTAAAAATGTAGATAAACTTTTCTTTAAGCAAAAACCAATTCTAAAATATTTCTACAAGACACCTGCAAATCTTTGGCAATTGGAGACACCAGCATTTAAAATGTATGTCAATCCGGTCATTCATATCAATTACCTCAATCAAGTCAACAATGACCGTATTGTGTTTCAAAATACAAGAGGTGTCGAAGCACAAGGATATATCGACGGCAAGGTCTGGTTTTATACACAATTACTTGAAAATCAAAGAGCATTCCCTTCGTTTACTGAGGATTGGATACAAAAATACAGAACCATTCCTGGCCAAGGATTTTATAAATCGTATAGCTCCCAAGTTATAGACAACTTAAAAGGTTATGATTATTTTCTGACAAGGGCTTATGTGGGTTTCAATGTATCAAAGAGCATTGCAGCCGAGTTGGGTCATGGAAATCATTTTATCGGGAACGGTTATCGTTCATTATTGCTTTCTGATTTCAGTGCCAATTATTTCTACTTGAAATTTAATACGCGGGTTTGGAAATTCCATTACCAAAATATCTTCGCTGAACTTGCACCTGTATCTACATTAGTCAATCCAGGAGATAAAGTTTTTCCCAAAAAATATACAGCGATGCACTACTTGGCATTCAAGCCAAACCGCCATTTTGAGATAGGATTATTCGAATCAGTAGTTTTCAGCAGAATCAATCACTTTGAGCTTCAATATCTAAATCCGGTCATACTTTACCGGGCAGTGGAGCATTACTTAGATAGTCCTGATAATGTACTCGTCGGTCTAAATACCAAGTGGAATATCTTTAAAGGAGTGTCCATATACGGACAACTGCTATTAGATGAATTTAAAATATCTGAAGTCAAAAAGCAGTCAGGTTGGTGGGCTAATAAATTTGGTGTTCAAGCTGGACTGAAATACATAAATGCGTTGAATATTGATCACTTGGACGTACAATTGGAATACAATGCTGTAAGGCCATTTACCTATACTCACAATGACACATTAACATCATTTCCTAATTATGCGGTAGCTTCCTATTCGCATTACAATCAGCCATTAGCTCATCCACTTGGTGCTAATTTTCGAGAAATGGTTATGATAATGCGTTATAAACCAACTAATAGATTATACCTACAAGCCAAAGGTTTACATACTATATATGGTACTGATCCGTCAGGTTTTAACTTGGGATCTAATATTCTGTTGCCATATACGACGAGATCACAAGATTATGGCAATTTCATCGGACAAGGCATTAAAACGACTGTTTCAGCTATAGGTTTGGATGCGAGTTATGAGGTTTTTCACAATTATTTTATAGATGTTCAGGCTATGTGGCGACAAACATCAACAGATATAAAAAAAGACCAACACTATTTAGGAGGCGGTATCCGAGTTAATCTTGCCAATGTAACGTATGATTATTGATTTGCTGTATTAGTTGTCGGCTGATGGATTGAAATTTGGTTTAAATGTTTAAGGGTGTAAAGGTTTAATTTTTTTGTTTATTTGTGGAGTTGTTTGATTTGTGGAGTTGTTAAACTGGTTTAAATGTTTAAAAGCGTAAAGGTGTTAGAGTTTAGGACATTAGCACTTTGTCGCATTAGGTATTCGGGAATTATAAACCTAACACGCTAATACGCCAACAACCTAACTACCAAAATCAAAAATCGTAAATCGTAAATCGTCAATCAAAAAAATCATTTTCAATTGTCCACTTTCTACTCTCCATTTTCCATAACCAATTTTCAATTTTAAAAACTTATTCTAAGATTATTTATAGAATCAATTTGGTATAATATGTTCTTTATTTATCTTTGTGTCGTGATTGCAAATATGTTACATATTTCTAATTTGCACGTCTTTATTTAGCTTTAATATATTATTCAGACGTAGATTTACGTTACAATATAGTTATTAGGATATATTTATTTGCTTGGTGTAAAAAATTATAATGTGAAACGAGCAAATTTACTTATAAATAGAATTTATGAAATCAAGATATATACTACTTTTATTAATATGCCTGATGTCGGGTGTAACCTTTGCACAGTCTATTAATGAGACAATGGTCAGGGCTGAAATCGAAAAAAAAGGTTATGATGCTGAAAGATTCAGGCAAGAGATGATCAAAAAAGGTGTTAATCCTGAATCTATTAATCCTGACAATCCACAAGATGTAGCCCGTGCTCAGAAAGCTGCACATGAGGTCATGGCGATGTTGGATGCAGAGAAAAAAGTGAAAGAAAAACCAGTTTCTAAAACAACTTCGCCTTCAAAAGAAGTGGAGCCACAATCCAAAATAGATGATGTGCGTAGTGCGGATAATCCCGATAATTTGTCTAATCAATCTCTTGAAATACAGAAAGCAGTCAAGGAAGGCGCAACGATAGAGGAAGCAGTAGCCGAGAAATTGCAAGAGAATGCAAAGTCTAAATTGCCAGTAGCTGTAACTTATGGACAGCATATATTTAGAGACAAATCCCTTAAGTTGTTCAGAACGGCTGAGGATGCCAAACCAGCACAATCGTATGTCTTAGGCGCAGGAGATAAAGTCGCTGTTTCAATCTGGGGCCCTACTCAGGAAAATTTTTCTGTAGAAATACAAAAAGATGGATATGTTCAACCTACCAATCTTCCAAGATTTTATTTGTCTGGACTTACAGTTAAACAAGCAGGAGATTTGATATATAGTGCTTTAAGGAAATATTATTATTTTACAAGAGAAAATTACGAATTGACAGTTTCTACAGCCAGAACACTCAATGTCAATATCGTAGGAGAAGTTTTTAATAGTGGCACATACAATATTTCGGCTGTAAATACTGCATTCAATGCATTAGTAGCATCTGGTGGACCAAGTGATATCGGTAGTGTTAGAAAGATACAGTTGCTCAGAAGGGGTAAAAAGCCAGTAACGCTGGATGTTTATAAATATCTTCAAAATCCTGTGTCAATTGAAGATTTTTATTTAGCGGAGAATGATTATATTTTTGTGCCTGTAGCAGACAAAATCGTTGAAATACAAGGCGCTGTCAATCGTCCTCATAAGTTTGAGTTGATAGAAGAAGAGACATTAAATGATTTAATAAAATATGCGGGAGGCTTACTGCCTGATGCTTTGAAAAGCAATATTCAGATAAGACGTATCGAATATGATTCGGTAAGAGTGATTGATGTCAATTGGATAGAATTAGAAAGTAAAAAACAGAGTTTTAAGCTATATAATGGAGATGTAATCATAGTAAATCGTATCAACGCTCTGGTTAAAAATGAAGTTAGAATATCAGGTGAAGTAGAAAGTCCTGGAACTTATGCATTAACTGAAAATTCAAAAATTGCTGATTTGCTTAAAAAAGCAAAGCTTGGTGATGCTGCTATAACAGATATCGCCTATTTGAAGAGATTTAATGATGATTATAAAACCATAAGATACGAATTAGTCAATATCAAAGCTATTCTTGCAGATGAAAAGAGTGAAGCAAACTTCGTATTGCAAAAGGGAGACGAGTTGATTATCTCATCAAAAGCCGCATTTAAAGATAATTTTACTGTAAGTGTAAGCGGATCAGTAAGGAATCCCGGGTATTTTGATCTTGACACAGACGAAAACTTGAAAGTATCGGATCTGATATTTTTTGCTGGAGGTCTGAAAGAAGAAGCAATTGAGGATTTTGCCTATATATTTAGAAGTAAATCTGACGAAATCGGAGCAGTCGAATACATCAGTGTGGATTTGAAAGCTGCATTAGCCGAACCCAATTCCGAAGCCAATGTTAATATCATGCCCAACGATAAATTGGTCGTGTATGCTAAGAATAATTACAATGATCAGACCTTTATCCGATTGTCAGGAGCGGTGCGCAAACCAGGAGAATATGTCTATGATTCAAGTTTAGGATTGAAAGATATATTGCTTTTGAGTGGTGGATTGCGTCGTGAAGCGGCATTAGATAGAATTGACGTATATCGGGTAGAATTTCGACAAAATAAACCGTCAAGGGTATTGGTAGCTAACCTCAAAGTGGATGAAAATCTAAACTTGCTGAGTGGAGCTGTTGATTTTGCTTTACAGCCATTCGACCAAATCGTTGTACGTGCTATTCCAGAATTTGAGCTACAGCGCAATGTATCCGTAACGGGAGAAGTGAAGTATCCTGGTGCTTATGCTTTACTCGGTAAAAATACCCGTCTTGCTACTATTATAAGGAATGCAGGTGGAATTACCGAAGAAGCTTTTCTGGATGGAGCAACTTTATACAGGAAAAAAGATGATACTGGTTATATTGTCATAGACTTAGCGAAAGCTATAAAGAAAGGTTCAGTTAGTTATGAAAATGTCATTTTGCATGAAGGAGATGAGATATTTATCCCTAAGATTAGTAATATCGTTTCTATAGTAGGAGCGACAAAAGCAGGCGAAGTATATCCAGATAAAATCAGAGAACAAGGGAAACTCCAAGTGCCATACAAATCCGGCAAATCAGCAAAATACTATATAGACGAGTATGCTGGTGGATTGGCAGATAATGCATTGAAAAGAGATATTACCGTTTTGGATGCATCAGGCAAATTGTCAAAAACTAAGAATTTTCTATTCTTCAAAATCTATCCAAAAGTAGGGCCCGGCGCCAAGATTAATGTAGGATACAAGCCTGAAAAGTCCGAAAATGAAAAGGGAAAAGAGAAGGAAGATGTGAAATGGGGAGAAATCTTAGCTAACTCTATTGCACAAGCCACTGCAATCCTATCTTTGATTTTATTGATACAAAATGTGAACTGATTCATATATTAACCGTATCTTTGGACGAAATTTTTTGGCGGATATAGTTGAGATAGATGATGAGATTACAAATATATACGATTGGTTCATTAAAAAGCAATGCGCATAGTAAACCCATTTGTGACAGAATCCAAATATCCATTAGTTTTGGGGACGATGTAAATAGAAGTTGGTATGAATAGTAGCGGTGAAATCAATCATTTACACAAACAAGAGAAACACTGGTTTGCCATATACACAAAGTATAAGTGTGAAAAATTTGTTGTGTCGCTATTAGACAAAAAGAAGATCTCGTCTTATGTGCCTTTACAATCCGTGGTCAAAAAATATCAACGCAAGGTTAAAAAATACGAAGTTCCATTAATCAATAATTACGTATTTGTCCACATCAATGCAAAGGAATATATTGGTGTTCTTGAGACGGAATATGTATATAAATTTATCCGACAAGGGAAAAATCTGATTTCGATACCAGATTGGGAAATAGATGTTTTAAAGCAGATCGTTGGAGATATTGAGAATGTGGCTCCGATCAATAGTAATGGTCTGCTAGTAGGAGAAGAAGTAGAAATTGTCTCAGGACAATTAGCCGGATTAATAGGGAAAATAGTCTCTAAGCAAGGAAAGAAAAGTTTCGTTATCGAACTTAAAAATATAGGTTTTGAATTTCATGTCCAGATAGATATGTCACTTTTAAAACCATTAAAAGTAAAGGCTTCGGCATAGTAGCCTTTAAGTGCAAAAATATTAAAAGGTGATAAGTACGTGCGACTTATCAACGGCGAAGCCATGTTTAAAATTGTCGATTTGCGAAGTTGTTGGATTTGTGGAGTTGGTCGTTTGTTGTCAGATAGACTATAAATTTATTCAAAATCTAATTTCTAATTTCTGAATCCTACAATCAAAAATCGTCAATCTAAAATCAATTAACCATTCTTTAAAAAAATATGAATATACAAATGGTAGATGTGAGGTCTCAGTATCTCAAAATAAAAAATGAAGTCGATCGCGGCATTGAAGAAGTATTAAATACAACGGCTTTTATCAATGGACCACAGGTCAAAAAATTTCAACAAGAACTGGAATCATACCTAAGTGTAAAACACGTCATCCCTTGTGCTAATGGTACGGATGCTTTGCAAATAGCGTTAATGGCTGTCGGTCTCAAGCCTGGTGATGAAGTGATCGTACCGGCTTTTACGTATGTGGCTACAGCAGAAGTCATTGCGTTGCTCGGTCTCTCACCTATCATGGTAGATGTGGAAGAGGATACATTCAACGTAAGTGTGGAAGCGATCAAGGCCGCTATCACACCACGAACCAAAGCCATAGTTCCAGTACACCTTTACGGTCAATCAGCCAATATGGAAGCCATTATGGAGATAGCTCATGCGCACCAACTTTGGGTCATCGAGGACAATGCTCAAGCTATCGGTGCAGATTACACCTTTGCCAATGGAAGCAAGGCGAAGACGGGTACGATTGGACACATCGGTTGTACGTCATTCTATCCATCCAAAAATCTGGGATGTTATGGTGACGGTGGTGCTATTTTTACCAATGATGATGCGCTCGCAGATTTGTTATATAAAATCGCCAATCATGGGCAAGTTGTTCGGTATTATCACGATGTCGTAGGATGCAATAGTAGGTTAGATTCGATACAAGCAGTGGTCTTATCAGCCAAATTGCCACATTTGGATACCTATTGTGATGCTCGTAGGCAAGTGGCAGATTACTATGATAAGGCATTTGCCGGAATTCAGGAACTCGTTACGCCATTTAGAGCGGCCTATTCGACACATGTTTTTCATCAATATACTTTGCAGGTAAAAAATGGCAAGCGAGATGAGTTAAAGAAATGGTTGGATGAGCAAAAAATCCCAAATATGATTTACTATCCTGTACCATTGTACAAGCAAGAAGCTTTTAGGCAGTTTGCACCGAATGGTTTTCAATTAAAAAATACCGAAAAACTTTGTGATGCGGTTATCTCATTGCCGATACATACGGAAATGACGGAAGAACAGTTGCAATATATTACCGAAAAGGTCATTGCTTTTTTCAATAAAAAAACGTGTTAGGTGCAAGTTTAATCCAACACGTCCTGACAGTAAAATGAAAGACTTCAATTATTACGTTGACAAATACAAAGAACAGCTTGACAAAGGCGACATTCAAGAAGCGTATGTTGGGCTTGTAAAATATGTAACAAGACTTGGAACAACCTTGTCAAAAAACCTTTCAAAACACTATTCATTCGGAAGTCTTTTTCAAGGGTATATGGACTATACATATTTCTATTACTCAAACGACTTTATGAAAAAAAGAAAACTAAAAATGGGACTTGTATTGAACCATACAAAAATGCAGTTTGAAATTTGGTTGTTAGGACAGACAATCCCAATTCAAGAAAAATATTGGGAATACTTTAAATCGACAAAGTGGAATAAAGACAGAGTGACTAGACCCAAATATTCAATTCTTGAAACTGTCCTAATAGAAATACCAAACTTTAACGACTTGGAGAAACTATCAAAGCAGATAGAGAACAAACTAACTTCGATTACTGACGATATAATTGAAGACATAAAAAGGAGTAAATTGACATAAGGAAAACCTGCACCTAACAAGCAGTTTGGCAAAAGAGCGGAGTAAGTGCTAAGTTCAACGTTTGTGCTTTTTATGCCGCCAATAAACACAAAAGTGACTTAGTGCATCTTAGTGTAATTCTTAGTGAACTCAGTGATTAAGAAAAAATATTCAAAATCAGAGTAAAAAGTTAATAGCATAAAATGAAAATAGCCGTAGTAGGAACAGGATATGTAGGCTTGGTAACAGGTACTTGTTTTGCAGAGTCAGGAAATCAGGTCACATGTATTGATATAGACGCCAATAAGGTCGAACAAATGAAAAACGGCCATGTACCGATATATGAGCCAGGTTTAGAAATCCTTTTTGAGCGCAATACCAAGCAAGGAAGGCTGCATTTTACGACAGATTTAGCAGCAGGTGTGCAAGATGCGGCTATCATTTTCTTAGCATTACCAACTCCACCAGGTGCAGACGGTTCGGCAGATTTATCCTTTGTACTTAAAGTGGCGCATGACCTGTCAAAGATTATTACAGACTACAAAGTCATCGTGGACAAAAGTACCGTTCCAGTTGGTACAGCGGAAAAAGTAGCCCATGTTTTAGCCGAAAATCTAAACCCTGGACTATTCGATGTGGTATCCAATCCGGAGTTTTTGCGTGAAGGTGTTGCGGTAGATGACTTTATGAAACCGGACAGAGTCGTTATCGGCACATCATCCGAAAAAGCCAAAATTGTGATGACTCAATTGTATGAACCATTTGTACGTCAGGGCAATCCGATTATATTTATGGATGAGCGCAGCGCAGAGATGACCAAGTATGCTGCCAACGCTTATCTGGCAACAAGGATCAGTTTCATGAATGAAATCGCCAATCTGTGTGAAGCCTTAGGTGCGGATGTGGATATGGTCAGAAAAGGCATGGGCAGCGATAGTCGGATAGGTAAAAGATTTTTGTTTCCGGGTGTAGGATACGGTGGATCTTGCTTTCCTAAGGATGTGCAGGCATTGGCAAAAGCAGCTCAGGAAAATGAGTATGACTTCAAAATACTCAATGCCGTCATGCAGGTAAATGAGCTTCAGAAAGAGATATTATCGGCGAAAATCATAAGGTTTTTTGGTGGAAATATAGCTGGAAAGACTATTGCGATATGGGGTCTCGCCTTCAAACCTAATACCGATGATATCAGGGAAGCGCCTGCTCTGACGATCATAGAAAAATTGCTCGCTCAAGGCGCCAAAATCAAGGCTTACGATCCGGAAGCTATGGAGAATGTAAAAAGGATATTTGGTGATCGTATCACTTTCTGCACCCAAGAGTACGAAGCGGTTGATGGCGCTGATGCCTTAGCAATAATCACGGAATGGAACGAATTTAGAGCACCAGACTTCGCAAAGATGAGCCAACTAATGAATGAAAATGTCATATTTGACGGTCGTAATATATACGATGTCAATACGATGAAAGCCTTAGGTTTTTATTATGAGAGTATAGGAAGGTAGATTAGTTTAAAGGTTTATGTGGTTTAAAAGTTTATAGGTGTAAAGGTTTAAGGGTTTAATTGGTTGTCGGTTGTTTGTTGTCGGACAATAGAATCGTAAATCTAAAATTGAGAATGGATAATTCTTACTTACCAAATTAGGGATTTTTTTTGTTGTGGTGCAATATTCGTCTTGGTGCGTATTTTAAAGCCGCTGAAACACCGATACTTAACAAGCTTCAGTTTGTCAATTCGATCAATATGTTTAGTGTTTAAAAAACATTTACCTGAACAATTTCTTAAAATCGTTGAATATGGTTAAATATATTTTGCTTGCCTTACACATTTTTCTACCATTGATTTTTAATGCGCAGCCGACCGTATTTGAGCCCAAAGGAATTGGTGGTGGTGGAGCATTATTTTCTCCTTCTATCAATCCTGCCGACCATAACGAATACTACGTATCTTGTGATATGGGTGAGCTATTTCATACGACGAGTTTTGGGGCGGCATATCAACAGGCACACTTTAGTGAAATGATAGCAGGACATTATTCACGCGTCAACTTCACTAATACAACCGGGCTTCTATATTCGATCAGATACATAAATGAAATACCCACACCAGTCAAAAGCATCGACAATGGCATGACATGGGTTACACTCGCCGGAAATCCTGATTCTGAAGAAGACACCTACTCTATTTATACAGATTTTGCCAATCCAAATCGGGTGATGATATCCTACTACGGTACTATATATTTTTCTACCAATGGAGGCCAGACATTTTCAAGTATTCATCAGGCTATGGATAGTGACGCAGGTGTCGTAGTAGGCGGTGTATTTTATGACGGCAATGATATTTATATCGGTACCAATGATGGTGTTTTGGTCTCAAATAATGGCGGTACTTCCTGGCAGGTAGCCAACTCATCAGGTCTTCCGGCCAATCAAAGAATATGGTCATTTGCCGCAGCAAAAACGGGAAATATTACAAAATTCTTTTGTATCACGGCTGATATAGATGACATTTATGTGGGTGTAGTCGGTTCAGATTATTGGGGATTTGCCAAAGGTGTTTATGCCGGAAATTATACTAATGGCACTGTGAACTGGGTATCCAAAAGTGTTGGACTGAATTTCAATCAGGATTTTCCCATGTTTTTAGCGATGGCACATCATGATACAGCTACTGTTTATCTCGCAGGAAGTAATGATCAGGGCATTCCGGATATCATCAAATCCACCAATGGTGGCAACAGCTGGTCGCATGTTTTTTCTACTACTAACAATCAAAATATAACTACAGGTTGGAGTGGTAGTGGTGGTGATCGCAATTGGGGTTATGGAGAATGTCCTTTTGGATTTGATGTTGCTGACAATGATCCCAATATATTGATATTCAGTGATTTTGGTTTTGTCCATACTTCTCAAAATGGTGGGGCTTCCTGGTCACAGGCTTATGTATCACCGATGGATCAGAATGCTGCCGGAGTCAACACGCCCAAACGGCAATATTATGCGAGTGTTGGTATCGAAAACACCACCAATTGGCAAATACACTGGGTTGATGAAGATAATATGTGGGCATGTTACTCTGATATACGTGGTATCCGAAGTGAAGACAAAGGTGCAAAATGGTCATTTGACTATGCCGGGCATACCGCCAACACGTCTTACCGAATTGTCCAACATCCTGATGGAAATTTGCTCATGGCTACTTCCAATATTCACGATATATACCAAAGCACACATCTCCAGGACAGCAGACTGGACCAAAATGACCCAAATGGTAAGATCTTATACTCTACTGACAATGGTTTAAATTGGCAAAATCTACATGTTTTTAATCATCCGGTTTACTGGATAGACATCGATCCGAATAATGCAAATATCGCCTATGCGAGTGTCATACATTACAACGGAGGAAATGGTCAGGGTGGCATTTATAAAACGACCAACCTGAGTGCCTGGACGGGCGCTACATGGACACTTCTTGATAGTCCACCACGAACACAAAAACATCCTGCATGCATCGTTGCACTCAACGATGGGAATATGGTATGTACTTATTCAGGCAGGAGAAATTCTTCAGGCGGATTTACAGCGAGTTCGGGTGTATTCTTTTATAATTCATCCCTAAATACTTGGAGCGATGTTTCGAGCTCAGATATGCATTATTGGACAAAAGATATCGTCGTAGATCCTGATGACCCTGGTCAAAATACCTGGTATGTTAGCGTTTTCAGTGGTTGGGGAGGTGCTCCAAATGGTAAAGGTGGATTGTACAAAACGACCAATAGAGGTCAATCATGGACAAAATTGACGGGCTCTACTTTAGATCGTGTACATTCCTGTACTTTTAATCCGCAAGATCCCAACCAAATATATGTCACTACGGAGTTACAAGGTTTATGGAAATGTGATAATATCAACGACAACAACCCTATATTTTCCCGAGTAGATGCTTACCCTTTCCAGCAACCCGTCAGGGTCTTTTTTAACCCTTATGATCCTTCTGAGATGTGGGTTAGCAGCTTTGGTAATGGTATGAGAATGGGAAAAATATACCCTTCAGATTGTCATATAGTGACCAATACAAACAATGATGGTCCGGGATCGCTTAGAAATGCCATTTTATGTGTGAAAGATGGTGGGACTATATTTTTTGACCCGGGTATAGTCAACGATACTATTATGCTCAGCGGACAGGCACTCGTATTGGAAAAGTCAGTAACTTTAAAAAATGAAAATTCACAGAAAATCGCTATAAGGCATCAGGATCAACAACTTTTTAACATCCATCCAAACAAAAATATCTGGATGGAAAACCTACATCTCCAGACCACAACAAGTAGTGCAATCTGTATTGAAAACAGTGGCAACCTGACTTTAAAAAATATATTTACATCTTCACTCGATGGGATGGAATCTAAAGTAATAAATACGAATCAAGGTTTGATTAACGTCATTGGATCAACCCAAATAAAATAAATATCAGTTTAGAATTGTCAGTAGCAAAATCAGCAATCTATCATATCGCATTTAGTTTTGAATTATAAATTTTCGTGGTTTAAAGGTTTATATGGTTATGTGTTTAGATTTTACTGTGATACAATATTTTATATTAAGGAAAAGTCTTTACATTTCTCCCAGAAAGTAAAAAATGTCATTGTATTGAATGATTTTACAGTAAAATTATTCAATGGATTGAAAGAATTTACTAATTTTATGATTTGAAGTAGTGTGAAATCAATTTATGTTTTGAATCACAGTGATAATTGGTGTTCAATTTTTAGTATTGTAATATAAACTTTGTTAGGGAAACTTCATTTTTATGCAGGTGTAACAATCGTCTTGATTTTTGTTCTGACCGGACAATATATGTACCACTTCCATAATCATTTACAAGATATGGATTCGATGAACAGGGCGTTATTCAGAGCAGGGCATTTATATATATTGTTGTTTGGCTTAATTAATGTTGCTCTTGGTGCGTATTTTAAAGATGCTGAAACGTCTATATTTAAAAAATTTCAGTTTGTTGCTTCTATTATTATTTTTACCAGTACTTTTTTGGTTATATACGGATTTTTATCGGAATTGCCGACTGACCAGATTGAGCGCCCTTTAACAAGGATGAGCTTATACCTGATTTTATTGGGAGTTGCCATGCATGGGATAATATCTAAAGCATTTCGTCCCTGATCCATTATATATATAAAACTCAAATATCACATTCCATGAACATACTCATCACAGGCGGTGCGGGATTTATAGGATCTCATGTGGTCAGGCGGCTTGTCAGGCGTTATCCGGAGTACAGTATTGTAAATCTGGACGCATTGACGTATGCCGGAAATCTTGAAAATCTCAAAGATATCGAAAGTGCCGAAAACTATACTTTTGTCAAAGGAGATATCGGAGACGAAGCGTTGGTTGACGGGATATTTACACAGCATGACATCACACATGTTGTGCATCTGGCGGCGGAATCTCACGTGGACAGATCGATAGAAGATCCGCTGATATTTTTGAAGTCCAATGTGTTGGGAACAGCTAATTTATTGCTTGCAGCTAAAAAGCACTGGCCAGGTAATTTTGAAAATAAACTATTTTACCATATCAGTACGGATGAAGTATATGGTTCATTGGACATAGATCATGGGTTTTTTACCGAAGACACTGCGTATGATCCAAGATCGCCTTACTCGGCATCCAAAGCGTCGTCCGATCACTTAGTCAGAGCATTTTATCATACTTATGGCTTACCGGTCGTGATATCCAATTGCAGTAATAATTACGGGCCAAATCATTTTCCCGAAAAGCTGATTCCCTTGATTTTAAATAATATTCTTCATCGCCGACCTCTTCCGGTTTATGGCAAAGGAGAAAATGTCCGTGACTGGCTTTATGTTGAGGATCATGCACGAGCTATAGATGTCATCCTCCACAAAGGAAAAATCGGCGAAACGTACAACATCGGTGGCCACAACGAATGGAAAAACATTGATATCGTAAAGTTGCTGTGTGATAAAATGGACGAAAAACTTGGCCGAAGACCCGGCGAAAGCCGTGAACTAATCTCATTCGTTACAGATAGAGCCGGCCACGACCTGAGATATGCCATTGATGCCACTAAAATCCAACAAGAGTTAGGATGGATTCCCAATGAAACATTTGAAACGGGTATAGAAAAGACAATCAATTGGTATCTGGACAATCAAGAATGGCTTGAGCATGTAACATCGGGGACGTATCAAGAGTATTATGCTAAAATGTACAAGTGAGAAAGGTATAGGGAGTTGGCATAATGGTTCGTCTGCATATTTTGTCATGTCCGACATTTCAATTCAACAATTTTAACAAATCAACCAATTCTCAAAGAATTGAATAGCATATATCTCTAATTATCAATAATTGTGCAAAATGAATCATCAGTTAGAACATGTAAAATCTAAAATCAAGAAACTCAAAAAAGAGTTAACAAATCGCTTTTTTATTAAAAGTATCGGATTATTTGGTTCTATTACTCGGGATGATTTTACTGATAAAAGCGATATTGATATCTTGGTAGATTTCACAAGACCTATCGGTATTGAGTTTGTAGATCTGGCTGAATTTTTAGAAAAAAACTTAAATCGAAAGGTAGATCTTGTTTCAAAAAATGCGCTTAAGACTTTGTTTTATGACGCTATAAAAGATGAAATTCAATATGTCTAAGCGAACGGATGCTATACTTTTAAGTGATATTATTGAAAGTGGTCATAAAATTTTAAGATACACTCAAAATATGACCTTTGAAGATTTCGGCAATGATGAAAAAACAATAGATGCCGTAATCAGAAATTTTGAGGTAATCGGCGAAGCGGCAAATCATCTGACTGAAAGCTTCAAAGACCAACATCCCAATATTGATTGGTTTAGAATCCGAGGATTTAGAAATAGGATAATTCATGACTATGCAGGTGTCGATCTAAATATAGTATGGAACATCATTATTCATTATTTACCTCAAATGATGAACAATCTTGACGAGATTGGAAATTGAAAGATTAACGCAAACTTTAATTAAAAATTGCAATTTTTATTGAGATCGTTTTAGCATTATGACAATTATAGACTTTAATAACCTACCGATTTTACCAACTCAATAATTACACGATTCGACCAATTAGACCATAAAAAACAAAAAAATGTCCGAAATAAACAATATACAACCTCCACCCTATCAGGATGAAGAAATCACACTCAAAGAGCTCATCGAAAAACTGGTAGAGTATTGGAAAGAAATCTGGAATAAAAAGTGGTGGATTATCTTATTTGCTCTGCCATTTATAACATGGTTTGGTTATACAGCCGTCAAAACACCCGTAATTTACGAGGCGCCACTAACTTATACGCTCAATGACGGAGGTGGATCAGTAGGAGGATTGTCTGGTATTTTAGGGTCTTTTGGCTTAGGAAAAGGTGGCAAGGTCAATCTTGATAAAATCGTAGCACTTTCGAAGTCACGATATATTCTGCACAAGGTTTTATTTACGACTATTCCATTGGATACTTTCGGTGGGAAAGAGGATTTTATCGCCAATCATCTCATCAAATTGCACAATCTTGACGAAGCATGGACTACCAAGACACAGGATTATACGGGCTTCACTTTTAAGTCTGATGCAATAGAATCTTTTGACAATAAGGAATTGAGGGCACTGAAAATGTTATATGGCAAAGTTGTAGGCGGCAAAAATGATAAAAATTCTATTTTTAGTAATGGGTACAATGAGGATACAGGTATTCTGACCATTTCAGCCACTACTTTGGATGAGGAATTATCCATTGCATTTAGCAAGCTATCCTTTGATGAGCTCAAAAAGTATTATGTTGAGAATGTTTCCCGTGGTAATGAAAATACATTTGAATTTGTGAAGACGAAAAACGATTCGATATTTTCGTTGCTTAGAGCAAAGGAATTTCAACTTTCCCGGTTTGATGATTCGCATAGAAACTTAACAGATCCTAATCTGCTGACGCAACGCAGACTTATAGAAACGGAGATACTCAAGCTCAAAGCGATGTACGCCGAAGTGACCAAGAACAGAGAGTTGGCTGACTTTTCGCTTACAGCAGGTATGCCGGATATCACAGCGATTGACGAGCCTTTCCCGCCACTTGAGGCAAAAGGTGCTTCTCTCATCATAGAGTTGATCAAGGGAGCACTGATGGGCGGATTGCTGGCAGTTGGGTTTATTCTTGGCAGGAAGGTTGTTTTAGATGCGATGGCGAATTGAAAAGTTAAAAGGTTTATAAGTTTAAGGGTGTAAAGGTTTAATTTTTATTGTTGATTTGTTGGATTTCCTAAGTAGCTTGAATTAGTTTAAAAGTTTAAGTGTGTAAAGGTGTAATTACAATTTGCAAATTTCGTTTTCATTTATCATTCAATATAAACACTTAAACAATTACACTTTTGACAAAAAAAATTCATAATTCATAACTCATAATTCATAATTCATAACTCAAAATTCACAATTCACAATTTCAAACAAAATATGTCCTATTTCGCCCACGAATCATCTTATATAGACGATGGCTGCACGATAGGTGCAGGCACTAAAATCTGGCATTTCAGCCATATCATGAACGGTTGCATCATCGGTAAAAATTGCAATATCGGGCAGAATGTGGTCATTTCGCCGGATGTGGTTTTGGGTGATAATGTCAAGGTACAAAATAATGTATCTGTCTATACCGGCGTTACCTGTGATGATGATGTGTTTTTGGGTCCGTCATGTGTATTTACCAATGTTATTAATCCACGCAGCGCAGTCAATCGCAAGGAAGAATACAAAAAAACTCATGTGGGCAAAGGTGCTTCTATCGGTGCCAATGCGACTATCGTGTGTGGTCATGATATAGGAAAATTCGCTTTTATCGGTGCAGGCGCTGTCGTGACCAAAACGGTTCCCGATTATGCACTTGTTGTGGGCAATCCTGCGAAACAGGTCGGTTGGATGAGCGAATATGGACACAAACTTGCTTTCGGAGAGGATGATATAGCGGTATGTCCAGAAAGTGGTGAGCGGTATAAAATGCAGCATGCTAAGGTTATAAAAATTGAGGAATAGGAAATTCATAATATTTCTTTAAGGATACTAAGTGGTTAATGAAATCCATATTTTCACCACTAAGGTCACTAAGTTTTTTATTTTCAGCATTGTGCCACTTAATAAAAATAAACTTCAAAAATTCGTGATTATTATCCGACAACTTCTAAATAATACACCTTGTCTGATATGTTGAAATTTGACAGAACATCATTCAGGATTAGAAAATTTGAAGATGAATAATATATTTAATGACAAATACCCGTATTAAATGAAACAATTTGCATTAATAGGTGCAGCAGGATACATTGCACCAAGGCACATGAAAGCCATTAAGGAGACCGGCAACGACTTGACGGCTGCGATGGATATCAATGATTCGGTAGGCATTATCGACAGTTACTTTCCGAGTGCTGCTTTCTTTACAGAGTTTGAACGGTTTGACAGACATCTTGAGAAGCTAAAAAGAAACAGTCAGCAAGTGGATTATGTCAGTATATGTAGTCCAAATTATCTCCATGATGCGCACATACGCTTTGGTCTCAGGTATGGTGCTGATGTCATTTGCGAAAAACCCGTTGTACTGAACCCATGGAATATCGACGCATTGGAAGAATTGGAACAGGAATCGGGAAAGCATATCTACAACATTCTTCAGCTGCGGTTACATCCGAGCATCATCGCACTGAAAGAAAAAGTAGCCCAAGCACCGGCTGATAAAGTTTTTGAATTTGATCTTACCTATATCACTTCACGAGGCAATTGGTACTACACTTCTTGGAAAGGGAATCATGAAAAATCCGGCGGTATCGCTACGAATATAGGTGTACATTTTTACGATATGTTACAATGGATATTTGGCGGTGTTCGTGAAAATATAGTCCACATTCACACGCACGACAGAGCGGCAGGCTACCTTGAGTTTGAAAAGGCACGTGTCCGGTGGTTTTTGAGCATCAATGCAGATACGATTCCTGCCGATATGCGAGCAGTTGGTAAGCGTACCTATCGCTCCATTAATATCGAGGGCGAAGAATTGGAATTTTCAGACGGATTTACGGATTTGCATACCCAAAGTTACCGGCATATACTTGATGGTCATGGTTTCCGCATCGGTGAAGCAAGGACAGCCATAGAAATCGTGCATCAAATCCGAACTGCCACGCCTGTTGGACTTCAAGGAGATTATCATCCATTTGCAGGGTTGACATTAGCGAAGCATCCATTTAAGGTTTAAAGGTTTATGGGTGTAAGAGTTTAAAGGTGTAAGGGTGTAATTGTTGAAGAGTTTATTTGTTATTTATTGGTTTAAAGGTTTATGGGTGTAATTGTTGAAGGGTTTATTTGTTATTTATTGGCGTACAGGTTTAATGGTGGATTATAGATGAATAAGTTTGATCGTTTATATTCAAAAAAGGCTATATGAAAGTTTATAGTTTTGAGAAACTCGAAGTTTGGAAAAACTCTATTGCTTTATCAAAGGAAGTGTATGTTATAACAAAATCATTTCCCGATGACGAAAAATTTGGACTCATTAGTCAAGTAAGAAGAGCTGTTGTTTCTGTTTCATGTAATATTGTTGAAGGGACTTCACGGTGGACAAATAAAGAAAAATCGAGATTCATTGAAATTGCTTTCGGTAGTTTGATGGAAGTAATTAATTGCCTGATTTTGGCTGTTGAATTAGGATATCTTTCAGAAGAAAGCATAAGAGGTTTACGTGAAAAAATTGATATAATCGCAATCCAGCTAAACGGCTTAAAAAAATCATATATGAACCGGCAAGATGATATTTGATTTACCTTAAAAGTAAAGCTTACCATTAAGCTATTTATAACCAACTATTGAAATTGTGTATAATTTTATGAAATCATAATTTAAATTTTTCAAAGAATGGAAGGAGATATTTACGAAATTATAACTATTTTACTTGAGTCAGCTTATGGAGTAGATTATACATCGATAAATGTTCCTAATAAATATTTGAACGCATAAACCTTTACACTTGTTAGCTCTTACACATTTACACTAATAAACCCTTAAACCCAATATAAAAAATGAAAGGTCTCATTTTAGCCGGCGGATCCGGCACTCGATTATATCCTATAACGAAAGCTATCAGTAAGCAACTGATGCCGATATATGACAAGCCGATGATTTACTATCCGCTATCGGTGCTGATGTTGGCAGGGATTCGGGATGTATTGATCATTACTACGCCAGAGGATCAAGCGGGATTTATCCGATTGTTGGGTGACGGTCAGGATTTGGGTTGCAATTTTCAATATGCAGTACAGGAAGTACCCAATGGGCTCGCTCAGGCTTTTGTCATCGGTGCTGATTTTATAGGCCATGATACATCGAGTTTGGTATTGGGGGATAATATATTTTATGGTTCCGGATTTTCGAAATTGGTTCAACAAAGTGCTGATTTGGAGCAAGGAGCCCGTGTGTTTGCTTATAAAGTAAATGATCCAGAGAGGTACGGAGTAGTGGAATTTGACAAGGAGCGACGTGCTATATCTATCGAGGAAAAGCCTATGCATCCCAAGTCAGATTTTGCAGTACCGGGACTTTATTTTTATGACAATCAAGTGGTGGACATCGCCAAAAATATACAGCCGTCCGCTCGTGGAGAGTACGAAATTACCACCGTCAATCAACACTATTTAGATACAGGTCAACTGACTGTTGGTATTATGGATAGAGGTACAGCGTGGTTGGATACCGGGACTTTTGATTCGCTGCATGATGCATCGGAGTACGTCAGAGTCATCGAAAAGCGGCAAGGATATAAAATCGGATGCATCGAAGAAGTCGCCTGGCGCATGGGATTTATCGACAGCGAGCAATTGGAGAGATTGGCATCGCCGTTGATTAAGAGTGGATATGGCGAGTATTTGTTGAAGGTATTAAGGTAAAGTCGTTTGTGTTGGAAACGCTTTTGCAGTAAATATGCTGTTTGTAGGTAGCAATAATAGCTACAAAATGCTGTATATAAAAAGCAAAAATAATAAAATATTTACATAAAACACAAATTTGCTTTTTGTAGTTAACAAAAATTATGTATATTTGCTGTTTAAATAAAGCAATATGGATGTTTTGTTAGCAGAATTTCAAACGAAAATAGCTCGTGTATCTTTGGATATACAACGCTATCTTGTGCATCAAATAGACCTTACCAATCGTTTGATTGCGGTCAAAGGTGCAAGAGGTTCAGGAAAGACAACATTGGTTTTACAACTCGCCAGGTTGTATTTGCCGATACAGTCCACGTTGTATGTGAGTTTGGATCATATATATTTCTTTGATAATAAATTGTATGATCTGGCAAAACAGTTTGCACAGTTTGGAGGAACACATTTATTACTCGATGAGGTGCATAAATATCCGAACTGGTCAAGGGAAATAAAGCTGATTTATGACAATTTTCCGGAGCTGACCGTTATTTTTACTTCGTCTTCGATGCTTGAAATCTACAAATCCGAGTCTGATTTGAGCAGAAGAGCAATAACATACTTCTTAAAGGAATTGTCATTCAGGGAGTTTATTGCTTTCGAAACAGGTAAAATATTTCCGACCTATACATTAGCTAAAATATTGGCAGATCACAATCGCATCGCAACGGAGGTTTTAAACGAAATCAAACCATTGCCGTTATTTGAAAAGTATCTGAAAATCGGTGCTTATCCGTATTACAAAGAGCATGAAGTGTTTTACATACAGAAATTGCACAATACGATAAATCTGATTATAGATATAGATATCAATGCAGTAGAAGATGTGCAGTACGACACTTTAGTCAAGTTGAAAAAACTGCTCATCACGATTGCGTCAAGTGCGCCATTTACACCTAATATCACGAAATTGAGCCAGAAAGTCGGCGTATCCCGCAATATGTTAGTACAATGTATCAAGATACTCGAACGTGCCGGATTGGTCAATGAACTGTACAAAGATTCATCAGGTATCGGTGTACTGACTAAACCCGAAAAGCTGTACCTGAACAATAGTAATCTGATGTATGCTTTAGCCAAAGACAACACTAATATCGGTAATGTCCGTGAAACGTTTTTTTTGAATCAATTCAAAGGAATACACGAAATTAACCTTGCAGAGAAGGCGGATTTTGTGATAGACAAGACCTATACATTTGAAATTGGCGGCAAAAATAAAACCAAAAAACAGATAGCAAGCTCTGAAAATGCTTACATTGCAAAAGACAGCATTGAAATTGGGTTTAGTAATTTCATACCGGTTTGGCTGTTCGGATTTATGTATTGAAAGTTTTATTGTTGATTTGTGGAGTTGTTTGATTTGTGGAGTTGATAAAACTGGTTTATGTGTTATGTATTTGGTTGGGAATTAAAAGTTGAAAGTGTGTAAAAGTGTAATTACAAATCACCAATCAACCAATCTAACCAATTCAACATTTTATATACTTCCTAAATACTCAATAAAATATAATACTATACTATATTTTTACAACAATTAACTATGCAAATCTCAAAGTAAAATTGAAATTTGCATGGTTGTAAAATGTTTTTTGTACCTTTGCGCTGGTTAATTATATAACACAAGATGTTTTTACAGCGTACAAACGGGCAGGAAATATTGGATGCTATTCGGCATTTTCCAGTAACAGCAGTCATCGGGCCGAGACAATGTGGAAAATCTACTTTGGTCAAGCATTTAATGTCTGATTATCCGTCTGAAACATTGTATCTTGACTTAGAGCGTCCGTCGGATTTGGAAAAACTCAATGATGCAGAATGGTTTCTTTCAAGTCAAAAGGATAAGTTGATATGCATTGATGAAATTCAGCGAAAGCCCGAATTGTTCCCGCTTATCAGGAGCTTAGTGGACGAATGGGACAGACCGGGTTGCTTTGTGGTGTTGGGTTCGGCATCACGTGATTTATTGTTGCAGAGTTCAGAATCGCTTGCAGGACGAATCGTTTATAAGTCATTGACACCATTTTTATGGTCTGAGTTGTCGGATATGTCCATTGAAAAGTACTTCGAAAGAGGTGGATTCCCACGAAGTATTTTGGCTAAAAGTGATAAAATTTCTTTTGACTGGCGCAGTAGTTTTGTCACTACATTTTTGGAGCGGGATATGTTGCAATGGGTCAATTTCACTCCGGCTACCATGCGTCGATTGTGGCAGATGTTGGCTCACGTCAATGGACAGACAGTTAATTATTCTACCCTTGGCAATTCGCTGGGCGTGAGCAATCAGACGGTAAAGAATTACATAGATCTGTTAAAAAGCACCTATATGGTGGATGTAGTAGAGCCCTATATTGCTAATATCGGCAAGCGTTTGGTAAAAGCGCCTAAAGTGTATATCTCCGATTCAGGTATTGTCGCGGCATTATTAGGTATTCGGTCTTTTGCAGAAATGGTGGGACATCCGGGCTTTGGTGCGATATGGGAAACAATTGTTCTTGCTAATTTACGCGGTGCATTTCCTGATGCAGAAATCGCCTTTTACCGAACAGCCGGTGGTGCAGAAATGGATTTTGTGGTACAACTCAACCGTCAGATTATTGCCATAGAGTGTAAAGCGTCTTATTCGCCAAAGTTGACCAAAGGCAATCATATTGCGATAGAAGATATCCGACCAAAACATACATTTGTGGTGACACCTTCCACAGAAAGTTGGTCAATGAACAAAGATATAGATGTGGTATCTTTACATGATTTAAACAAAAATTTAAAGCAATATTCCGACATTTAACCACGCAAATCTCAAAGTAAAATTGAAATTTGCATAGTTGTTATCTGAATTTTTACACTATCGTGAAATATATTGTTCACTCAATTTTAAAAATTAACATCACAAACCACTGATGTCAATCAATCAAAAAAATATTTTAGTTACCGGAGGAGCAGGATTTATCGGCTCGAACCTGGTAGCAAGACTTTTAGAAGATCCAAGAGTAAGAAAAGTCCGGGTTTTGGACAATTTTGCTACGGGATTCAGGAAGAATATCGAACCTTTTATGTCTAACCCGAAGTTTGAATTGATGGAAGGAGATATCAGAGATTTTGATACCTGTATGAAAGCATGCGAGCAGATAGACCTTATTGCACATCAGGCGGCTTTGGGATCGGTGCCAAGGAGTATTCAGGATCCGATGACTACCCACGAAGTGAACATCACCGGTATGCTCAATATACTGCAAGCTGCCGTCAATTGTCATATAAAACGAGTTGTCTTTGCCGCTTCGTCATCCACGTATGGAGATAGTCAGGGATTGCCCAAGGTTGAAGATAAAATTGGAGCTCCTTTATCGCCGTATGCTGTGACCAAATACGTCAACGAACTCTATGCAAGCGTTTATGCCAGAACCTATCAATTAGAATATATTGGTTTGCGGTACTTCAATGTGTATGGGCCGAATCAGGATCCGCATGGCGCTTATGCTGCCGTGATACCATTATTTTTTAAGGCGGCCATAGAAAACAAAAGCCCGGTCATCAATGGAGACGGTACGAATAGCCGGGATTTCACTTATGTGGACAATGCTGTAGAAGCCAATATTTTGAGTCTATTCTCTGAAAATCCTGATGCTGTCAATCAAGTTTATAATATTGCATGTGGCGAGCGCACCACACTCAATGAACTTTGGGCAAATATTAAATCTGTAACTAATTGTAAGGTCGATGCAGTACATGGGCACAATCGCTCTGGAGATATTCCGCATAGTCTGGCAAGTATAGAAAAAGCAGTGAAACTATTGGATTATACTGGTAAAGTTAAGTTGGAAGAGGGCTTGTTGAAAGCCTTTCAGTATTATCGTAAATTGGAATAGTTTAGTCACTAAGAAACATAGTTTTTTTAGTATAGTTGATGTATATCTAAAGGAACAAAACTTATATTTAAAGAAAAATGTTATAATTTCAAAGTAGTCAAAAATGGAATCAATAGTTAATTTCACATATTGGGTTGAATCTGATGGAAGGTACCTTGGTTATTTAAATGATTTTTCTGATCACTGGACACAAGGTAAAGACTTAGAAGATCTTAAAAGTCATTTATTGGATTTGTATAAAACATTTACGGAAGAACAATTAGTTGGTATAAGAAAGGTCGAACAATTGATCATTTCATGAAGTGAAAAGACCTGTTAAAAATTTTGAATGAGAATAATTGTGTTTTATTGAGAAGAGGTGGTAAGCACGATATATATCACAATCCACAAAAAGGAACAACTCAACCGATACCGAGACATAATGAAATTAATGAATTACTCGCCAAAAAAATAATTAAGGATCTCACTTAAAATTGAAATTACTACGAAATACAAAGAAAATCTTAGTGCAACTTAGTGAAAATCTAAGTGAACTCAGTGGTATTAATTAAGCTTTAAACATAATCTTTACCACTAAGGACACTAAGGAACACAAAGAAAAACCTTAGTGAAAATCTTAGTGACCTTAGTGGTTATAATAATAAAAACAGAATCATGCAACACAAAATAGCTGTCATCGGCCTTGGATACGTAGGTCTTCCGCTCGCCGTCGAATTTGCCAAAAAGTATATTACCATAGGATTTGATATTAACCAAAATCGGATCAAAGAACTTCGCTTAGGGAAAGATTCCACGCTTGAAGTCGAGGATACTTTGCTTCAAGAAGTATTGGCATCATCGCTTGATTTTGACAATGACGGACTGTATGTGACAGGTGATTTACAGGATATAGCGCATTGTAATACTTACATCGTGACTGTACCAACACCGACTGACAAAAACAATCGTCCCGTACTCACGCCACTGTATAAAGCCAGCGAATCTGTAGGTCAAGTCCTTAAGAAAGGAGATTATGTCATCTATGAATCCACCGTATATCCAGGTGTTACAGAAGATGAGTGTGTCCCTGTATTAGAAAAAGTATCAGGATTGAAGATGAATGAAGACTTCTTTGTAGGGTATAGTCCCGAGCGCATCAATCCTGGTGACAAAGAGCACACCGTTTCTAAAATACTAAAAGTGACATCGGGCTCAACATCGGAATCCGCAGAAATCATAGATCAGTTGTACAAATCAGTGATTACGGCAGGTACATTCAAAGCGACATCCATAAAGGTAGCCGAAGCCGCCAAAGTCATAGAAAACAGCCAGAGAGATATCAACATTGCCTTTGTCAATGAGCTGTCCAAGATATTTAACAGGATTGGTATAGACACGCATGATGTATTGGCCGCCGCAGGTACGAAGTGGAATTTTCTCCCATTCAAACCCGGGCTTGTAGGTGGACACTGTATCGGTGTAGATCCCTATTATCTGGCGCAGAAAGCACAGGAGGTAGGTTATCACCCGGAGATCATACTCGCTGGTCGCAGGCTCAATGACAGTATGGGACAGTACGTCGCTTCTGAAGTCGTCAAGCTCATGATTAAGAAAAATATCACGGTAAAGGGCAGCAATATTCTGATGCTTGGCATTACTTTTAAGGAGAATTGTCCTGACATCCGCAATACAAAAGCCATAGACATCTACCACGAACTCAAAACTTATGATCTCAATGTGGATGTGTATGACCCATGGGCAAGTGCAGATGAAGTACATCATGAATATGGCATTCCTTTAAGTACGTCAATACCTAAAATCAAGTATGACGCAATTATATTAACTGTAGCGCACAAGACTTTTCAGTCAATCAACATCGAAGGTATCAAAAAGGAATATGCAATAGTGTATGATGTCAAAGGTGTGCTACCAAAGGAAATGTTGGATGGACGACTTTGATGTAATATTTTTTATTACTGAGTATTATGGGACTAAGTATTCATTATAAAGGACGGCTTAGAGATGCTGTATTATTGCCGGAATTAATCCGCGAAGTTCAAGATATAGCAGAGATATATGGTTGGAAATACTATATTTTCAATAATGTCATTCCCGAAAACCAATTTAGTTCTGAAACATCATTTGATGAGGTATATGGTATAAATTTCACACCTACAGGAAGCGAAACCATTTCTATTACATTTTTGTCCAATGGAATAATGATTTGTCCCGTAAGAATTAAAATGTTTGGTCTATCTGACAATGGAGAAGAACGATCATGGATTTATACCAATTCGGTAAAAACGCAATATGCAGGCGTAGCAACTCATCAACTTATCATACATCTATTCAGATATTTGAACGACAAGTATTTCAGTGATTTTAACATGAGTGATGAAAGCGATTACTGGGAAACAAACGATGAAGAAAAGATGCATCAACAGTTCAATGCATATAATAGATTGATGGATAATTTTATTCTTGCTTTTGAAACATTCCCAATGTCTGGTGACGAAAATATGGATACTTATTTTGAAAGGCTGATTCAGTATATCCATAAACTAAAATAATAATGCTTTTATCACTCCGTCATATCCTCAACCAGGGCGAAAACGAAACTGTCGAATACAAAACTTCATTCAGCGATGAAGTGATTATTTCGTTGGTAGCATTTGCCAATACCAAAGGTGGTACGGTGTACATCGGTGTTTCTGATAAGGGACAAATGAAAGGAGTTGATATAGGTAAAGAAACGGTTCAAAATTGGGTCAATGAAATCAAGGTCAAAACAGCATCTGTCGTCATCCCTGATGTGGAGATAAAAGAAGAAAATGGAAAAACAATCGTGTTATTGAAAATTCAAGAATATCCTATCAAACCTATTTCTGTAAAAGGAAAATGTTATAAACGTGTAGGAAATTCGAACCACTTGATGAGTGTAGAAGAAATAGCCAACGAACATTTAAAGACTATCAACACAAGCTGGGATTATTATATCGACTCGAATCATACCTTAGAGCATATTTCATTGGAAAAAGTGGCTCGGTTTATTCATATAATCGGGCAACGAACCGAAAATCCAATAACTTTTACGCCAAAAGAATTCCTTTCAAAAATGGAAATGACAAGAGAAGACAAACTCACTTTTGGAGCATATTTGTTGTTTGTTGATGATTATTGTCCGATAAGTGATATTGAAATAGGCCGTTTTAAAAGCGATATTACTATCATTGATTCTTTGTCGCTTAGTACTGATTTATTTACTGAAGTTGAAGCAATCATCGCTTTTATCAAAAAACATTTGATGGTGGAATATATCATCACTGGAGAACCACAACGCACAGAACGGTTAAATTATCCGCTTGATGCCATTCGGGAGGTGGTCATCAATATGGTTGTACACCGAGACTATCGTGACAGTTCTGCGAGTATTATTAAAATTTTCGACGATCGTATTGAGTTTTATAACCCCGGAAAACTTTTTGGTGGAATTACTGTATCCAACTTACTTACCGGAAATTACATATCGAAATCAAGAAACAAGCTGATTGCTAAAGCCTTTAAAGAAATCGGATGGATAGAACGTTATGGCTCCGGAATTCGACGCATTCAAAATATATGTGCTGAATATGGTGTAGTTGCTCCGCTTTTTGAAGAAGTAGCTAATGGTTTTCAGGTTGTGCTATTTAATGAAAAGCTAAATACACAAGGTGATGGCGGATTAAATGGCGGATTAAATGGCGGATTAAATGGCGGATTAAATGATATACATGAAGTGATCATGTCAATAGTTGAAGCTAAATCTGGAATCCAACTAAAAGATATTATCAGTTTGATAGAAAATGTTTCACAACGAACCATTGAACGACAGATAGGTGTATTGATTAAACAAGGTTTGATAGAAAGAAGAGGTAGTAGAAAGACAGGCGGCTATTGGAAAGTGATACAAAAATGAACAACCAATACAAACATATCATCCATCAAGGCGAAAGTGAAACTGTCGAATACAAAACTTCATTCAGCGATGAGGTCATTATTTCGTTGGTAGCATTTGCCAATACCAAAGGTGGTACGGTGTACATTGGTATTTCGGATCAAGGTATAGTCAAAGGAGTAGATATAGGAAAGGAAACGGTTCAAAATTGGGTCAATGAAATCAAAGTCAAAACACAGCCGTCCATTATTCCGGATGTAGAGATTTTTGAAGAAAAAGGGAAACAAGTCGTTTGCATTCAGATCAATGAATTTCCGATAAAACCTGTGTCTTTCAAAGGTCGATATTTTAAAAGGATTGGTAATGCCAATCATCAACTGAGCGTGTCAGAAGTAGCGGATATGCATCTGAAAACGATAAATTCAAGTTGGGATTTTCATTGGAAGAGCGACAAAAGTATTGCTGATGTTTCCCTTGATAAAGTTGAAAAAACTATAAAAATCATCAATAGAAGGAATCCGCTCCGTTCCATTGCTTCTGTACCTGAGTTTTTAACCAAAGAAAGATTGATTAATGACCAGCAAATCACAAATGCTTGTTATTTGATGTTTCGTAAAGAAGAGGTTTCCGATACTTGTATTCAAATGGGGCTTTTCGCTTCGGAGACGGTCATCAAAGATGATGTTTCTACCTCTAATGACATCATCACACAGGTGGACGAAGTGATGGACTTCATCATTAAGCACATCAACAAAGAAATAATTATTGCAGAACAAGCCGAAAATATTCAACGGTGGCAATATCCTTTGGAGGGAATCAGAGAGTTGGTTGTCAATATGATAGTACATCGAGATTACACCAAAGCCAATCACGCAACTATAAAAATATTTAAGGATTGTATTATTTTCTTTAATCAAGGAACCTTGCCTAATACAATTACATTGGAACAGTTATTGTCAAATGATTACATTTCTTCGCCAAGAAATATGCAAATATCCAGCATTTTTAAAGAAATGGGATTAATTGAACGATACGGAACAGGAATCAAAAGAGTAAAAGCATTATTTTTGGATTATCAATTACCAGAACCGGAATTTAAGTTGTTACAAGGCGGTTTTTGGGTGAAAGTGAAAGCAGAGGTAACTGAAGGTATTGAGGATAAGGTAAAGGTCGGAGAAAAAGAGGTTGAAAAACAAAATGTCACCGAAAATGTCACCGAAAATGTCACCAAAAATGTCACCGAAAGAAGTATTCAAATTTTGGACTTAATGAGGGAAACACCTTCAATTACAACTGAACAAATTGCTAAAAAATTAAACGTTACAAAAAGAACTATAATTAGAGATGTTGAAAAATTAAGAAAAAGCAATCGAATAGAACATATAGGGTCAGCAAAATCCGGCAATTGGAGGGTACATTAATTATAATAAAAAATGAGTATTTTTAAAGAAATGGGATTGATAGAAAGAAATGGGGCATGACTAAAAAGAGTAAAAGCATTGTTTTTGGATTATCAATTACCAGAACCGGAATTTAAGTTGTTACAAGGTGGTTTTTGGGTGAAAGTGAAGGCGGATATCACCGATAACTTCACCGATAACTTCACCGATAACTTCACCGATAATATGAAGAAAATTATAGAATTAGTTCAAGAGAAGCCTAATATTAGTCAAAGTGAATTAGCAGAGAGATTAAGGGTTTCTAAACGAACAGTAGTCAATAATACAAATAGGTTAAAAGAAAAAGGAATCATACAGCGCATTGGTTCTGCCAAAAGCGGCTATTGGAAAGTAATAGAAAGGTAATTTGCATTTTCAATGAAATGGGATTGATAGAGCGATACGGAACGGGAATCAAAAGAGTAAAAGTATTGTTTTTGGATTATCAATTACCGGAATTCGAATTTAAGCTCTTGCAAGGTGGCTTTTGGGTGAAAGTGAATGCAGATGTTACTGAAAATAATGAGGTTGGAAAACAAAATGTCGGTGCAAATGTCGGTGCAATGATTTTTTGAAGGTATTTCCATTCCACGAAGCAAGGAGATAATGCGGATTTTTAAGGATATGGAGTTGGTAGAGCAGTTGGGTTCAGGTATTCCGAGAGTTTTACAAACGTATGGTAAGGAATGTTTTAAATTTTCGGATAATTTTGTTCGGATGAGTTTTCCTATTGAGGTATCTGATGAAAAGGTCGTAGAAAAGGTCGTAGAAAAGGTCGTAGAAAAATTAACAGTTAACCAACAAGAAATTCTAAAATTAATTAATAACAATAAGAACCTTTCAGCAAAAGAGATTTCAACAAAGATTGATATTTCGTCAAGAAAAGTTCAAGAAAATATTAAAAAACTTAAAGAGAAAGGACTTCTTGAACGAATTGGTCCCGCTAAAGGTGGTTACTGGAAAATAACAGAAAACAATTAATGATCAAAACTTTTCAACATATCATCAATCAAGGCGAAAGTGAAACAATAGAGTTTAAAACGGCTTTCAGCGATGAGGTCATTATTTCGTTAGTCGCATTTGCTAATACCAAAGGAGGTGTGGTTTACATTGGAGTAGATAATAATGGTTCAATAAAAGGAGTAGATATAGGAAAAGAAACGGTACAAAACTGGGTCAATGAAATCAAAATCAAAACACAGCCGTCTATTATTCCATCGGTGGATATTCTTGCTGAAGAAAACAAACAGGTAGTTTGTATTCAGGTAAATGAATTTCCGATAAAACCTTTGTCATTCAAAGGTCGATACTATAAACGAATAGGTAATTCCAACCATCAGTTGAGTGTGTCGGAGATTTCTGATGTTTATACAGAAACGATGCAATATTCGTGGGATGCATACAATTCAAGTCGATATAATTATTCCGATTTGGACGAACAAAAAATCTTGAATTTCATCAATAGAGTCAATGGAAATGGTAGATTTTTGTTGGTAGGCAATCCAAAAGAATGTCTTACCAAACTCAAGTTCGTAGATGACGATAAAGTTACTAATGCTGCCATTTTGCTTTTTGCTAAAGAAGAAATCTCCCATAATGTACATATTGGTCGCTTGAAAACTCCGACTTTGATTATTGATGACAGAATGATCAAGAAAACACTGTTTGAAACGGTTGATGAAATAATGAAATACATTGTTTCGCAAATCAAATTTGCCTTCGAAATAAAAGGTTATCCTACCCAAAGAATCGAGATTCCAGAATATCCTATAGAAGCCATCAGAGAAACGGTGCTTAATGCCGTAATACACAGAGATTATCTGTCACCGTATGATATTCAGATCAAAATTTTTGATAAAGAAATTACGATTTATAATCCTGGAAAACTGTCGGGTAACTTGACCTTTGAAGACTTGCAGACAGATAATTATCAGGCGTATGCACGGAACAAACTAATCGCAGAAGCATTTTATCTCACAGGCGATATCGAAAAATACGGAAGTGGTTTTCGAAGGGTTAGAGAATATGTCGAAACTTATCCAAC
This sequence comes from uncultured Aureispira sp., assembly GCA_964399855.1. Taxonomy (GTDB): domain Bacteria; phylum Bacteroidota; class Bacteroidia; order Chitinophagales; family Saprospiraceae; genus OLB9. The sequence continues at coordinate 96,526 of CAYNSF010000003.1, forward strand.
TATGATAACTGAATTTAGGGAAGTGCCTAATGGATTGCTTTTTACCTATTCGTACACGATACAAAAAAATGCTACTAAGCCACCTTATTATACGCCCGAAATGCATAAAGACAAGGTTGAAGAAGACGATAAAAAAAAGAACAACAAGGTTACAGATAAGGTTACAGATAGGGTTACAGATAGGGTTACAGAAATACAGGGATATATTTTAGAAAACATTCGGCAAGAACCGCATATCACTTCAAAGAAATTGTCGGAGAAAATTGGTATTTCTGCTGTAAAGATTAGAGTGAATATATTGAAACTAAAAGAATTAGGATATATAGAACGCATAGGATCTACTAAAGCTGGTTATTGGAAATTGATAGATGGATCGGAAATGCATAAAGACAAGGTTGAAGAAGACGATAAAAAAAAGAATAATAAGGTTACAGATAGGGTTACAAATAAGGTTACAGATAGGGTTACAGAAATACAGGGATATATTTTAGAAAACATTCGGCAAGAGCCGCATATCACTTCAAAGAAATTGTCGGAGAACATTGGTATTTCTGCTGTAAAGATTAGAGTGAATATCTTGAAACTAAAAGAATTAGGATATATAGAACGCATAGGATCTACTAAAAGCGGCTATTGGAAAGTGATACAAAAATGAACAACCAATACAAACATATCATCAACCAGGGCGAAAGCGAAACTGTCGAATACAAAACTTCATTCAGTGATGAAGTGATTATTTCGTTGGTAGCATTTGCCAATACCAAAGGAGGTACGGTGTACATCGGTGTTTCTGATAAGGGACAAATGAAAGGAGTTGATATAGGAAAGGAAACGGTTCAAAATTGGGTCAATGAAATCAAAGTCAAAACACAGCCGTCCATTATTCCGACAATTACAGAACACAAATTGAACAATAAAGTGTGTGTTGAGATACGCGTACAGGAGTTTCCGATTAAGCCACTTTCGTTTAAAGGCAGGTATTACAAACGGGTCAATAACTCTAATCAACAATTAAATGCGTCTGAAATATCTGACTTAAATCTTCAGACCTTGCAAGTGTCTTGGGATTCCTATCCGTCAACTCAGTCATCTATTGACGATATTGACTGGAAAAAAGTAGATAAATTTGTGAACAAGGTCAATGACAAAGGACGAGTACAGAAAAGCCACCAATAAAAAAAGAATTAAATGAGGAATTAAATGAGGAATTAAACGAGGGAGTAAATGAGGGAGTAAATGAGGGAGTAAAACAAAATGTCGGTACAAATGTCGGTACAAATGTCGGTGCAAATGATTTGTTATTACTAATAATAGAAAACCCAGGAATAAACGCCAAACAATTACGCACATTTTTTGATGTATCAGATCGTACTGTAGAACGCTGGTTAAAACAATTACGGGAAGCAGGGAAAATCGAATTCATAGGTGCAGGAAAACGGGCGGATATTTTCGTGTAAACGGAAGTTAGAGATGACGGATTCGCTTTGTTTTAGGTAATTAGAACGATACGGAACAGGAATCAAAAGAGTAAAAGCATTATTTTTGGATTATCAATTACCAAATTCGGAATTCAAGTTGTAAATGCACTATATGGGTGCAAATATTTTGAAAAAATGCACCGTTATAGTGCAGAATAGAGTATATTTACACGAAAGTAAATTGAAATGGATCGTATTTTTGAATATTCAAAAAAACTTATAGCAGAAACATCAACAGATTTTCTTCGTTATACCTATGATGCTATTAACTGGGAGAATAGAATGATAGGTTTAGTAGGTTCTCGAGGTGTGGGTAAGACAACGCTTATTTTACAGTATATAAAAAAGAACTTAGACTCAAATAAAACAGTATATGTAACAGCTGAAGACTTTTATTTTGCCCAACATAAGTTAATTGATTTTGCGGATACTTTTGTAAAAGCAGGCGGAGAGCATCTTTTTATCGATGAAATTCATATATATAACAACTGGTCTAAGGAATTAAAGTTAATATATGACTACCATAAAGATCTCAAAGTCGTTTTTACGGGCTCATCTATTTTAGACATCAAAAAAGGCAATTCAGATTTAAGCAGAAGATCAGTTGTTTATACCATGCAAGGTTTATCATTTAGAGAATATTTGGCTCTTTTTCATAAAGTAGAAGTATCGAAGTATGCGCTACATGACATTTTGAATCATCAAGTAAGCGTTCCAAACTTAAAAAATCCATTAGTGTTATTTTCAAATTATTTGAAAGATGGCTATTATCCCTTTTCAAGAGAAGAAGACTTTGGACTCAAACTTCAACAAGTTGTAAACCAAACGTTAGAAATAGATATACCCGTATTTTCAGGTATGAATACTTCAACGGGTAGAAAGTTAAAGCATTTATTAGCTATAGTGGCACAAAGTGTTCCTTTTAAGCCAAATATGAGTAAGATAGCAGAAATGATTGGGATAAGTAGAAATAATGTTTCGGACTACTTATTATATATGGAAGAAGCAGGGATGATTATGCAATTAAAAGTAAAAGATTCAGGAATACGCGCTTTAGGGAAGGCAGATAAGGTGTATTTGGAAAACACAAATTTAATTTACAATTTGGCCAAAGAGAATCAAAACACTGGAAATATTTGCGAAACGTTTTTCTTAAATCAACTTAAGGTCAATCATAAAATTTACGCTTCTAATAAAAAAAATGACTTTACCATTGATGAAATTGAATTTGAAATAGGAGAAAAAAATAAAACACGAAAACAATTGCAAGATATTGAAAACGGTTATGTAGTTAAAGACAATATAGAACAAGGCTTTTTAAATACAATCCCATTATGGCACTTTGGATTAATGTATTAAAAAAGATGCGGAAGGCAATTTAATACCTGATAACGTACAAATCACTTCAATAGGGAAATTTGTAAGAAAAGCATTATATTGAGTTCTTTATCTTGCAGACACTAATACATAAAAACCCTTTTGCACCCTTTAGTAAGCATTATCAAAATGGATATGGCTACAAAATAAATTATGATTCCTCTAAATATATTTACATGATTATAGGAATAATATGTGGATTTACATGGCTTAATGTACTGAGTAATGTATAGACGAAATGTTGATTTTATCTTAGACGAACATGCATGTGCGATAGAAGTAAAGGCAAAGGACAAAGTCCAAAATAGATACTTCAAAGGTCTGCGCGCATTTGCCGAAGAATATACCGTAAAAAACAAAATCATCGTTTCCAATGATCCATTTATCAGGCAGGCTGACGATATCGTAATTTACCCATGGAAGATTTTCCTTGAAAAACTGTGGGTAGGGGAGATGATATAGGGGTATAGATTCTATTATCTTGGCAATATACTTTTAAATCTAAATTAAAAATGAATTATAATACAAATATTATATACGTACTATTTTTGTCCATTTTTCTGAATTCATGTAAAACTATCACAATTGTAAAGTGTGATACAGAAGTTATTAATATTTTGGACTTTGGAGCCGTGCCAAATGATAATAAAGATGATAGTGATGCAATCCAACGTGCTATTAATTTTGCAATAAACAATGATAAAGTAGGGCGAGTATATATTCCGGCAGGTGTTTTTGATTTAGATAAGGGAATTACGGTTGTCAATACTGATAATAAAGGAAATTTCAAGTTTATTACTATGACAATTTCTGGTCACCAGTCTGCATATTCGAGTAATCAAAGCCTTGGGAATGTTTCTGTACTCAGGTTTAAAAATCCAACCTTTGGGATAGCTTTACAGTTAGGACGCAACTGTGTGATTGAAAATATTGTATTTGAAGGCACAGCTAAATACACCAGCTATACGGATGATTTGCCTACTTGGTCAGATGCTGATTGGATTAATAAAGTTAAATTAAGAGCTAACAGATACAGTCCATCATGTGCAATTGCCATTGATCCATTTCATAGTAATGTACCTGTGACAGAAAGGTATTCAGGTTTTGAATCATTTTACAAATTTAATGAAAATGGTGGAACAAGTATGCTTTTAATCCGAGGTTGCGCGTTTACTAATCATTATATTGCAATTGCGAATAATTCAAGCTCTGGTGCTGCCAATGGAGACAATATTCGAGCAGAACAATGTTATTCAAATGGATGTTATACATTTTGGTCTTGTGGTCAATCACAAAGTCGTGGTAATTCTATTGAAAATGTATATGCTTTGCATCAATATACGTTTGTTAGCGGTGGGCAAATTGGTGATCAAAATGGTACACCACCTACTATTTCCAATGTAAATGTTGCAGGTTTTACGAAGTATGTTTTTGATATAAGTACTGGGTATAGTAGTTTGAATGTATTTAAGAGTTATTTTGAGTCTATATGGAGTTTAGGTATGGCAAATGGCTTACATACTTCCTTTGACCAATGTCAGTTTAGCTTTCGATTACCTGATAATAAAATGGGAATGCCTTTGTTTCAACTTTATGCCGACCGTATAGTTTCTTTAAGAGATTGTGATATCCAGTACTCATTGGGTTGTAATTACCCACTACCTTTCTTGTTTAGAAGTGCTGAACTTTTAGTTTCTGGTGGATCTATAATAGGTGGAGTCATTACAGCAAATGGAGTTACAAATTCAGGAGGAGACGCACTTAATAAAGTTCGATTTGAAGAAGTTTATATAAAATGTCAAAACAACAAAATTGCAGGTAAAAAATCTACTATGAGACCCGCTGTAGGAATGACAAATGAAATAATCATGGGCGGAGAAATTATATATACTACCGAAGGAGATATTTATGTAAATTCTGGAACTACTTATGATGTGTCTTTTATAGGAATTACGGACATTAATTTTGACAAAAAGCAACAAACTGCAACATTTAAAATAAATAACATTCAAGGATTAAAAGTAGGAGACAATATATTCACTGAAAATGCTTTGAAAATTATTTCAACTAATTCTACATATTTAAAAAATAGGGATATAGTACCATTTTTAGGGTACATTGAAAATATTAATGGAAACATAATAACAACAAAAGGAGTTCCAGACGAATTTGATATTAAGCAAGCACGTATTTATAAAGTTTCCTATCCAGTTTTTGACTTGTCCAGAAATCAGTCAACTTCAGGAAACAGAACCGAAAACTTAAATTTAATACAATATAAAAGAGTAAAGTAAATTGATTGTCGAATTTTATTTTAAAAATTTTATTATCTAAAATGATTAGTAGTTTTTGATTTGGACTATCTATATGAAAGATGCTTAAGAATTTTTTAAAAAACAGCAGCTGGGTATTAGGTGCAAACATTGGAACTAAATTGATTTCATTTGTCCTATTGGCAGTATTAGCAAGATTGTTAAATGCTTCTGAGTTTGCATTTTATTTTTTAGTATTAAGTGTTGCTGGGTCAATTAATCAAATATCTGATTTTGGGATGTCTATATCTGTTCATCAAAAAACGGCGAGCCTTCTTGGACGAAATGAACACCAAAAAATAGGAGGTATTTTTTCAACTTCTATTGTTATTATTTTATCAGTACAGATTATTTTCAGTACAATCATTTTGATTTTTCCTCAATCAGCATATAATTTATTATTTAATGGTAAAGGAGAATATACTTATTTTTTACTCATATTACCAATATCTCTTCTTACAATATTCTCCGAATTCCCCTTGCGGATTATCATGGGATTAAGTGTATTTAAGTGGATCTCTCTTCGCAATCTTTTAATTGGGTTTTTCTCAGCATTGATTGTTATCGTAATTACTATAATCGGTGGTGTTAAAGGGACAATTATTGGACAAATTATTGCTTTAATACTAAGTGCAATTTACTCTATTCACTTACTTAAAAGATCTGCACAATTATTTAATTTTTCGTTTAGACAGACTTTTGTATCTTTCAAAAAAAACCTGAAAATACTATTTAATACAGGGTTTATTATGTATCTTGGTAATACCTTTGTACCGGCAATAGCAAATTTCTACATTATAGCTTTAATTACCCAATATTTACCAGAAGAGCAATTTGGATATATAAGGATAGGGGGAGCTTTAGCTACTCTAATAAACTTCATTCCATTAGCTATACAACCAGTCACATTAAGTTATCTGGCACAATACGAAAAGTATATTGACAAATCTATAAGGCTTAAAAATCTTCAAATAAGACATATAATTGGTGTAACAACCATAATCGGGCTTATTTTTGTTTGTTTATTACCCATTTTAATACTCCTATTGTTTGGATCACAATATTTAGGTGGTTTAGATTTTATCGTAGTAATAATTATAATAAATATTGGAATAGTAATTCCTTATGGCTTATTTAGTAATTTTTTAATGGCAAGTGGTAAAGGTTGGTATATTGGAGTATCTACAGCAATTTCAACCTTTTGTATGACGATGGCTTATCACACCTTTATACCTATGTTTTTAAATAATGGATATTTATTAGGCTTTTTTACAAATTATTTTATAAATTATATTATCTTATCAATTCCAATATTAGTCGCTTTTACATATAAGGAAAGAAAAAGATTAACATTCTTTTTAATAGCAAACTGGTGTTTTATTTTTTCATTCAGTTTTATTTACCTAACAGTAAGTAATATTTATGTTAAGAGTTTTATAGGTTTTTTTATAATTATTTCATATGTTATATACTATTATTTTAGAATTGTAGATAAATCAGAAAAAGATAAAATCAAAGTAATATTGATTCCGAAAATTTTAAATTTTATAAAAATAGGATAATTTAGTAAATAATATTATATTTAATTTTAAATTATGACAATTCTAATTATAGGTAGTAATAAGAGTGGAGCAATAGAACTCTACTACCATAAATATCTCATGGAGACAAATGCAAAGGTTTCTATTTTTCCTTTGCCTGTTTTGGCGGATCAATCTATTCGTATGTATTTCTATAAAAAAGTATTTAGACATCTTGGCTTTTCTTTTATTTACAGGAAATTCAATAAGATGATAATTGAAGAAATCCAGAAAAAGAGACCTGATATCGTTTGGATTTTTAAAGGAGTGGAAGTCTTGCCCGAAATACTTAAAACAATAAGATCTATGGGTGTCAAATTAGTTAATTACAATCCAGATCATCCGTTTTTACGAACATTTGCTTCTCATGGTGGAAAAAACATTGAATTATCAGTACCACTTTATGACTTACATTTTTGCTATAGTCACGAACTAAGCTCAATGATAAAGCAGTCTTTTAGAATACCAACTGTTTATCTACCTTTTGGTTTTGAATTAGATGAAGGTATTTATAATAATATTAAAGGTATCGAAGAGATCAATAAGGTGGCTTTCATAGGGAATCCCGATAAAGAACGCAGCAGAATTATTCGAATGTTGGCCACTTATAACATACCAGTGGATGTGTATGGGTATGGGTGGCATCAATGGTTGAAAACTGATGATATTATTAAGGTTTATGATGGTGTATTAGGTCAGGAATTCTGGAAAACTGCACGTAAATACCGTGTCAATATAAATATATTCCGACCACATAATATCGGGTCACATAATATGCGTACTTTTGAAATACCGGCTTGTGGTGGTATTATGTTAGCACCATACAGTAAAGAACATATTGCATTTTTTGAAGATGGACAAGAAATTTTTACTTATAAAGACGACAAAACTTTAATAGAACAATGTCGATACATAATGAACCTTACTTCTGATGAAGCAAATAACATAAGAAGTAATGCAAGGAATAAATCAATTGAGGCAGATTATACGTATAAAAAGAATTCTGAAATTGTGTTTCAATCTTTCCAAGACTTAATTCAAGCATATTAATGAGTGTCATAGTATCATGTTCTGGGAAATTTCATGCTTTTGCACTGGCGGAACAGCTACATAGACATAGTATGCTTAGCGGGTTTTATACATCTTATGCGTATCAAAGAAACAAATTGTTTAGAAAACTCGCGGGACGAATTGATAAAGAATCCATTCCGGCAAGTTTGATACATACAACTTTACCGCTTGCCTTTGGTATAAAAGGATTGAAACACGATTGGATTTGGAACGAATGTTTTGACAGGTTTACTGCATTTCGGATAAGCCTAAGAAAGGATTATAAAGTATTTGTAGGTTGGAGTGGAATGTCTTTGCATTCTATCCGTCAGGCTAAAAAAAATGGAAAGATTTCAATCGTAGAACGAGGTTCATCTCATATCTTGTTTCAAAATAATATCCTCAAAGAAGAATATCGTAAATTTGGAAAGGATTTTCAGATTCATCCTAAAGTGATAGAGAAAGAACTAAAAGAATACGAAGAAGCCGATTTTATATCCATACCATCATTATTCGCAAAGGATACATTTCTTGAATATGGTATTGATGAAAAGAAGTTGTTCCATAATCCTTATGGTACATCAAGTCATTTTCAAGAAGGTATTAACATTAATCAAAAAGAAACCAAAAAATTCAGGATACTTTATTTAGGAAGTTTGACTATTCAAAAGGGAGTTGTTTATCTATTTGAAGCAATTGAAAAATTAAGCATTCCGCATAACAAATTTGAAATTTGGCTTATTGGTCACGTTTCGGACGAGATCAAATCCATATTAGACAATTATAGAAAAGACAATTGGAAAGTCTTTGGACATGTGGATCATTACGAATTACCTAATTTACTTAACCAATGTGATGTTGGAGTACAATCTTCTTTACAAGAGGGTTTGAGTATGGTAATCATTCAGATGTTGGCAAGTGGTGTGCCTGTAATAGCTACTATCAATACTGGTGCACTTGACATCATCGATAACTGTACTAATGGCTATATAGTTCCAATCAGATCATCAGAGGCTATCAAAGAAAAGATTGAATTTTTATACAATAATCCCAAACAATTGAGCGATATGAAAAAGGCATCAAAGAATACACCTGAAATGAGTTGGGATAGTTATGGAAGAAGGTATGCGGAATTAGTGAAAGGTATAATGCAATAGTTAGGTTTTTTTTAAAGCGAATTATGCATTATTTGTCAATATTTTACTAAAAGTTTATATGTTTTTATTAAACGGTATCCAAAAATCACATTAAAAAAATCGTATCAAAACCTTAATTCTATACTTTTTAAAATGTCCATTCAAACTAAAGTAATCTGGCAATTTTTCTTTTTTGCTATATTGGCTATTAGCTTAGGTATTTGGTCTTCGATGCATTTATATGGAATAATTGCAGTTATTGTAAGTTTGTGGAGTTTTGTATATTTTGTAAATGGAATAGGAAACCGGTTTAACATTATAGAGATTGTCATTCCTTTAGCATCAATTACATGGTTACTTATGCCAGTCATTGCTTTTGAAATATTTAATGAACATAATTATCTTGCAAGATTATGGGTGTCGTATATGCGAGTAGATCAGGTACAGTATTTTTCTTACGTTTTACCCGCAACAATAGCTTTTATATTAGGTGTCCTTTTCAAATTTCAATCATATATTAAGGATCATAAAGATTTACTAGTTCATGCTCGGTATCATTTAAAAAATAAAGAATTTGTCACTATATTGCTTATATTGGTTGGTACTATAGCTTACTTTTTACAACCTATGGTACCCGAATCTATCAGGTATATAGTGACTAGTTTTTCAAATCTTGCTTATGTTGGATTGTTTTATGCATTGTTCTCAGACTATAAGTATAAATGGTGGATAGTTGGTGTTGGATTTGGACTTTTACTCTATAATGTTATCAATACTGCGATGTACGGATTATTTATTTATATGTCCGTTCTAATCACTCTAATGGTAGTAACTGCCTATAAAATCAAGACGATTACAAAATACTGTTTGCTTATTTTAGGTATATTCGGTATATTCTTTATTCAATCTATTAAAAATGATTATAGAGATATCGCATGGAAAAATAAAAATGGTGAAGAGGGAAGTGTTTCTTCTTTTGGACAAGTTGTTGGAAATAAAATATCAAATCCATCTGATATATTTTCTCCTGTCAGAATTTGGCACATGACTGTAAGAGCAAATCAAGGTCAGATAGTGTCGAGAGTTATGAATTATGTCCCCAAACATGAGCCTTATGCGAGAGGAGAAACGATTGTAAAGTCTGTGGCAGCTGCTTTCGTACCGCGATTTTTATGGCCAGATAAGCCACGTACAGGTGGAGCCGATATGGTGTGTCGATTTCTTGGCGACTGTAAATCAGCCAAAAGAGGTATGAGCTATAATGTTGGACCTATTGGAGAATCGTACATCAATTTTGGGACTTATGGTGGTATCATTTTTATGTTTTTTTACGGTTTGTTCATGAAATATGTTTATGTTTTTTCGATAAATTTGTGTTTTCGAAACAAACGACTTGTTTTCTGGATACCTGTAGTTTTTTTAGGCTTTGTTTTTACAATGGAAAATGACATACTTGCGGCTATCAATACCTTGACCAAATCAGCTTTTTTCGTATTTGTATTGTTCCATAGCTTTAGAATGGTCTTCAGAATTAGGTTATAACTAAAATTATATTAATATCCAATTATCATCCTCTAAAAAATAATTTTTAATGGAATTATTAAAAATCCTAAAGTTTATATATCAACATCCATTGAATGTAAACAATAGATTTAAAGCGATTATAAGATTTTTATTTTGGCAAATAAATACAAAAATCAATCCATATCCGATAATTTATTCATTTACAGAGCATTCAAAACTCATAGTTAGAAAAGGGATGAAAGGTGCAACTGGTAATCTCTATTGTGGACTAATGGAATACTATGATATGGGTTTTTTACTTCATTTTTTAAGAGAAGATGATTTATTTGTAGATATAGGAGCTAATATTGGTGCCTATACTATTCTTGCTTCGTCGGAGATTCAGGCCAAAACATTGTCCATTGAGCCGATTCCAGATACATTTAAAATTTTGAATGAAAATATAAAAATCAACAATATCAATAATAAAGTTACAGCATTAAATATTGGATTGGCTGGAAATAAAAGCGAACTTTTTTTTACAGATACCTTAGATACTGTAAACCATGTTTCTACTAATAGCGAGACAAATACGATTAAAGTCCCTGTACAGACTTTAGACGATTTATTATATGGTGCAGATATACCAATACTCTTAAAAATTGATGTTGAAGGATATGAATGGGAAGTATTAAGAGGAGCTGGTAATGTATTGAAAAATCAGGAATTAAAAGTTATTATAATTGAACTCAATGGATCTGGGTATCGATACGGTTTTCAAGATGCTGCAATTCATCAAAAATTATTAAATTGTGGTTATTCTCCTTATGCATACGATCCAATGACAAGAAACTTGACAGAACTTGTGAGTTATGGAACACAAAACACTATTTATATAAGGGATTTTGAATATGTATCAAAGAGGGTTAAATCAGCAAGAAAAATATTAATAGGTATAGATAGGATAGAAATGTGATTTTATCAAATATAAATGTACAAATTTTAATGACGAAATTGTAACTACATGGACAACCACAAGTTACCAAGAGTTTTAATATTGATGCGTCCTAAAAGACAAGATGCTCATAGTATTGAAGAAATTTACAATAATCTTTTTAATAATTATTTTAAAGGTCGAAATTTTGCTGATATATACTTCATCGATAAAACTAAATCATTTTTTAGTAATATAAAAAATATAATTTCATTCAACGCAGACATCATTCATATCACTGGAGATATTACATATGCCGCCATTTTCCTTTGTTTATTCTCTAAAGTTATTATTACACAACACGATATAGGATATTATAAAAATCTCAGGGGCATTAAAAAATGGATTTACAAAATTTTATGGCTAAAATTACCATTAGGACTAAGCCAACAAATCATCACAGTATCATCGGTCACGAAAGATGACCTTATTGATATGTTAGGTATTCCAAAACATAAAATTACAGTAATTCATAACCCAATTCCTGATACGAATCTACAAAATCAAATTAAAACTTCAAATGATCCTCCTTTAATATTGCAAGTAGGTACAGGAAGAAATAAGAATTTAGAGACTGTCATAAAAGCCTTGAGTGGGTTGGATGTTAGGATGGTAATTATTGGAACTCTGACTAATGATCATATTTCTTTATTGAATGGGAGAAAAATCCAATTTAATAATTATAAAAACATAACTTATTCAGAAGTATTGAATCATTATTGGAATGCGGATGTAGTAACCTTTGTCTCTACACATGAGGGCTTTGGTATGCCAGTGGTTGAAGCAAATTTGATGGGAACTCCAGTAGTCACATCTTCCCTACCTGTTATTCATGAAGTAGCCGGTGAAGCAGCACTCTTTGTAGAAAATCTATTTGATGAAAAGGAGATTCACGAGAAAGTCAAGTCTATATTGAATAATCCTGAACAACGCCAGGTTTTAATTGAAAAGGGTTATAAAAATGCGTCCAGATTTTCCGGAAGCAACATTAGTCAACTATATATAGATGTATATAAAAGTATATAATTAATTAAATTATAAATAAACCTACTTTAAAAATTGAAACCAACAACAATAAACAAAAATACTAAAATCGTCTTTTTATGTTCTCGACCAGCAGACTATTTACTTCAATGTATTAATTTACTTGGAAATCAAGCTAATGTTATAGTCTTTCATCAACCGCCATCTATAAACGCTCCTTTTGATTTGACTAAATATCCGAATATCAAACTCTATAATTTTAAAGATTTCAGTACATCAAAGGATCTATTAACAAAAATAAATTGTCAGGCTGACATTGTTGTTACTGCTGGATGGACGTTCAAAGACTTCCTTAAAATTAGTTTTTATTTTAAAAGAAATGGTGCTATGACAGTCATGATGTCTGATACACCTTGGGAAGGAAGGTTTAAGCAATATATTCTAATCCTTTTTTCTCCTTTTCTAAAATGCATTTTTTCACACATGTGGGTAGCGGGCGAAAAGCAAATAAACTATGCAAATAAGTTAGGCTTTTACAATGAAAGAATTTTGAAGCATCTTTATTCAGCATCATACAAATTTACAAATACCGAGAATAAGATTACCAGGTTTAATAAGGAAGTCAAAACCTTGCTTTATGCAGGTAGGTTACTACCATACAAGGGGATAGACTTGATTTGTGAATCTTACAATTTATTGTATAGTCAATACGGACATTTTTGGAAGCTGAAAGTAATTGGGAATGGACCACTTAAAGAGGAATTAATTGCAAAATTTAAAAATATTGATTTTATTAGTTTTATGCAACCTAATGATTTGCACGAATGTATGCAAGATTCAGAAGCGTTTATTTTAGCATCTGACTTGGAAAATTGGGGGGTTACTGTACATGAAGCAGCAGCTTGTGGCCTACCACTGATTTTAACAAAAAATATTGGTGCTGCAAGTGTTTTTCTAAAAAGTTCAGTTAATGGATTAGAAATTGAAAATAGAACTATTGCAGGAATTAAATCCACTTTAGAGAAATTTTTCAATTTAACAAATAAAGACTTGATTTTGATGAGCAATAAATCTAAAGAATTTTCAAATAAAATTACAGAAGATATTTGGGTGACACAATTAACTGAAAATTTTTCCATATTTAAAACTAATTAAATATTTTTTTGAGGTCATACTTATTTATTGTTATAAAAAACCTTATTTATATTAATTAATGAAGATTTTATATCCTATATTTTCATTTTACCCGTCACAAATAGGTGGGCCTAGTAACTCTGTGTATTGGCTTACAAAATCACTAAGATCCAAAGGAGTTGATTGTATTGTCATTACTACAAATGAAGGCATAATTAAAGATCACAATATCAAATTTAACCGATGGTTAGATAAAGACTATGCTAATGTTAGATATCAAAACACTCTGTTTAGACATTTTCCTGTTTTGGCATTATTTCAAACATTTTTTCAAATTACAAAAGTTGATTTGTTGCATTTCTCCTCTTTATTTTATCCTTTGACATGGCTTACAATAATATATAATAGGATGATATGGAATAAAAAAGTAATTATTTCTCCAAGAGGAGAACTAGATCCAGATGCTCTAATTTATAGTCCAATCAGAAAAAAAATTGTAATATTCATAATAAAGAATCTTTTTTTAAAACATGTTACTTTTCATGCAACTTGTGAAGAAGAGAGTAGGTATATAAAATCAATTTTTGGACAAAAAAACCCTGTACTCATAATTCCAAACTTGATGCCACTAGTTTCCCCAAAATCGTATTTAAAACATAAATATATTCTTTATCTTGGAAGAATTCATCCTAAAAAAGCAATTGAAAATCTTATTCAGAGTATTCCTCTTTCTACTTCTTTTCTAAAATCGGGATATAAACTCTTGATTTTAGGAAAGGATGATAATGCTTATGAGCAGAAATTAAGAAATTTAGTTTTGGAACTGAAATTAGATAATCATATTGAATTTTTAGGTCATATAGAAGGGAAATTAAAAGAGAAAATAATTTCAGAAGCTAAAGCACTAATCTTACCTTCTCATACAGAGAATTTTGGTAACGTTGTTATTGAAGCGTTGCAATATAATACACCAGTTATTGCTTCAAAAGGAACACCATGGAAAATCCTCGAAGACTACAATGCAGGTTATTGGTCTGAAAATGATGAAAATAGTTTAGCTATTTCTATAGATAAAATAATAACGAAAGATGATAAGAAGTATGAAGAAATGTGCCTTAATGCAAGAAAACTTGTTGAAGAGAAATTTGATGTAGATAAAAATATTTATCGTTGGATAGAAGCTTATAACAATATTTTAACTGTGTGAATCTATGTGCGGAATAACCGGTATTATCCATCCAAATCACAAAGACTATATAAAGTCAATGACAGACATCGTTGCCCATCGAGGGCCAGATGATGCAGGCTTGTACAGTGATTCGTTCCTTTCGTTAGGTCACAGGCGTTTGGCTATCCAAGATTTGACTGCCAATGGTCATCAACCCATGTTTACAGAAGATGGTAGATATTGTATCATTTTAAATGGCGAAATATATAATCATTTTGAGATTAGAGCAACTTTAGAAAGTAAGTTTACATTCCGATCTACTTCTGACACAGAAACCGTATTGTATGGGTTTGTAGAGTATGGAGCAGATATTTTTAATATGCTCAATGGAATCTTTGCTTTAGCTATTTATGATACAGAAACACATGAATTGATAATTGCACGTGATCATTTTGGAGTCAAACCTTTGTATTATCTTCATGAAAGTAATACTTTTCTTTTTTCGTCCGAAATAAAGTCATTTTTAGAAATACCGGATGTAGGCTTAAATATTGATTCTAAAGCGATGCTTCAATATATAGAGTATCTTTGGAGTCCAGGCGAAAGAACTATGTTTGAAGAAGTAAAGAAGCTACTGCCAGGTCACTATATACAGATGAACGCATCAAAGCCTGAATCATTAAAGATGATTAGGTATTATACGATTCCATTTAACGGAAAATACGATGCCATGACGGAAAAGGAGTGGATAGATGCCTTGGACGATCATTTGTTAAATGCAGTAAAAAGACAACTCCTTTCAGATGTTCCGGTTGGATTCTTCCTTTCCGGTGGGCTTGATTCGAGTGCGATAGTGGCATTGGCTCGTAAAATCATACCAGATAAAGTATTGCAATGTTATACGATTGATTCCGGTAGTGCAGCAATGGAAAAAGAAGGATTTTCAGACGATCTTTATTATGCAAAAAAAGTAGCTGATCATTTAAGTGTCAACCTTTCCGTTGTCAATAGCAAAATTGATATCATTGATGAATTTGATCAAATGATTTATCATCTTGACGAACCACAAGCAGATCTCGCTCCGCTACACGTCTTGAATATTTGCCGTCAAGCTCGGAAGGATGGTAATATTGTACTGTTAGGAGGGACTGCCGGAGACGATTTGTTTTCTGGATATCGTCGGCATCAGACGGTACGACTTGAACAATCCCTGAAATTCATACCCAAATTTATTTTTAAGGGTAGTAATGCAATTTTAAATCTTTTTCATTCAAAAAATCCATATATCAGAAGGTTAAAAAAGCTTGCATCCGATATGGATAAGCCATGGGAAGAAAGACTAACAGGTTATTTTTCGTGGATAAATACAGCAGAAGCGAAGAAACTGTTTTCAACAGACATACAAAACCAAATAAGCACCTTCCTTCCTTCAAGTATATTGAAATCAACCCTTAAAGTTATACCAAATGAAGCATCTAAGCTAAATCAAATGTTATATTTGGAGCTAAGTCATTTTCTCACAGATCATAATCTTAATTATACAGACAAAATGAGTATGGCTTGTGGCGTGGAAGTCAGAGTTCCATTTCTTGATAAAGAATTAGTAGAGTTTTCTACAAGGATTCCTCCTTCTTACAAGATGAAAGGCATCACCACAAAGTATCTACTAAAAAAAGTAATGGAACGTTATTTGCCACAAGATGTTATCTATAGGCCAAAAGCAGGTTTTGCAGCTCCTGTTAGAGTTTGGATAAAGGAAGATTTAGGAGATTATATAAATCAAATTTTTACCCAAGAACAAATTGAACATGATGGTATCTTTGATTATAATGCTGTCAATAAATTAATCAAGGATAATAATACAAGTAAAATTGATGCTAGTTATACTGTTTTAAGCTTGATGGCGATTCGCTCTTGGTATCATCAGTTTGTTACAAAAAAGTAAAATTCAATAAATAATTGGATTTGCTGTTTTGCCATTATGGCATTTCAATTATGGCGTTTCAATTATGGCGTTTCGTCTCTATGGCGTTTCAAATTTATTTGAAACATGAAGTAATAAATTGCAAATAAATTTGCAATGCCATATTCCTGCATTACGTTTTGAAGGATAAGCATTTGTTAAAATAAACAGCTATTCGTTTCACAGCAAATAAATTTGCAAAGCCAATTTTTTAAATAACAGTGTATAAAGTCTTAGAGAACTTTAAATAAATTAAATTTGTTTAAAGTAAGTGTACTTACGGTATTTTAAGCCCAAATTATAATAACAAAATGATTACTCGAGATCCTAAAATTTTGCAAGGTAAACCGATAATAAAAGGTACTCGTATTGCTGTAGAATTGGTAATGCGCAAGTTAGCTAATGGTTATACTATAGATCAAATTCTGAAAAATTATCCACAGCTGACTTTAGAGCAGATATACGCATGTTTTGAATACTCTGCCAATGTTATATCTGACGAACAAACGATAGAGTTGGTTTGATACTGTTTGATGAAAACATTGAGGAGTATTGGATTCAACTGGCAATCAAATCAGGCATTAAATATATATCAATTAGAGATAGAGCCTTTGGAATTCCGGATGAAGAAGTTATAAAATTAGCTTTTGAATACAATGCATTATTAGTCACCGAGGATAAAGACTTTGGAAATTTAGTGTTTTCACACGGTTTTCAAGGAGTTTCTGTATTACTCATCAGATATGATAAGCCCAACTATAGTCAAATTCAAAATACTTTTTTGGATTTATTGATAGGATACAATCACCTGGAAGCTCCAAAATTTATGGTTTTGTCAGGAAAGAAATTAAGGATAAGAAAATTGTAATTTGTGCAGATTAAACCCATTCTATCTTAAAATCCATCACATTTTAAACTAAAATTACAGCGTATCAATTATGGCGTTTCAAATTTATTTGAAACATGAAGTAATAAATTGCAAATAAATTTGCAATGCCATATATCTGCATCACGTTATGAAGAATATCCTTATGTTAAAAAACAGCTATTCGTTTCAAAGCCAATAAATTTGCCATGCCATATATTTGCGATAAATATGAAGTTTTATAAATATAACCCTGAAACTTAAAAAATTGCCTGAACAACAAAATATAGAATACAAAAGCAATTGGCATGAAGATTACATGAAGTGGGTTTGCGGTTTTGCAAATGCACAAGGAGGTGTTATTTTTATTGGTAAAGATGATAGCGGCAATGTTTCGGGTATTGGTGATTTCAAGCGGTTGATGGACGAGATTCCCAACAAAGTGCGTAATGCAATGGGCATTACCGTTGAAGTGAATTTACATGAAGCAAACGGAAAGCATTTTATTGAAATCGGTGTACTTCCTTATTCCGTTCCAATTTCACTGCGAGGGAGATATTATTTCCGAAGTGGAAGTACTAAACAAGAATTAACAGGTAATGCGCTCAATGAATTTCTATTGAAGAAATCGGGCAAAACCTGGGACGACATTATTGAACCTCGTGCTACTTTTGATGATATAGATGAAACGTCTGTTGCTAAATTTTTGGTAATGGCCAAAGAAAAAGGGCGTTTACCCGAAGTGGACGGATTAAGTACAGAACAACTTTTTGATAAACTCCGTTTAGTAGAAAGCGGGCAATTGAAACGTGCTGCACTGGTTTTGTTTGGCAAAGATCCAGGCAGGTTTTATCCGAGCATTTATGTTAGAATTGGTCGTTTTAGAGATGAATTAGATTTGGTTTTTCAGGAAAGTGAAGAGGCTAACCTTATTAATTTGTATCAGTCTGTATTAAACCAAATCAATCATAAATTCATCATCAAAAACATTACTTTTGAAGGAATGCACCGGGTCGAAACGCCCGAATATCCACGAGAAGCCATGCGTGAGGCGATTTTAAACGCTTTGGTACATCGGAATTACATGGGTGCGCATACGCAAATCAGGGTTTATGATGATAAAATTACTTTTTGGAACGAGGGTAGTTTACAGAGTCCTTTGACAGTTGAATCATTAAAACGACCGCACTCCTCACGACCACGAAACACACTCATAGCTGATGTTTGTTTTAAAGGTGGTTTGATAGATGCTTGGGGACGAGGAACAATAAAAATAATTGAAACCTGTAAACTGTCAGGACTGCCTGAACCCGAAATCATAGAACGGGACGGTGGTATGTTGGTAACGCTTTTTAAAAAGGATGTCGGGTTAAATGTCGGGTTAAATGTCGGGTTAAATGTCGGGTTAAAGTGGGAAGAAATTGAAAAAATGTTAGGACATGAAGTGGTTAATACATTAAAACTAATAGAGCAAAATCCATATTATACAAGAGAACAAATAGCAGAAATCACAAAGAAATCATCACGAACGATAGAAAGACATATTACTACTTTAAAAAATGTTGATGTAATAGAAAGAGTAGGTTCTAGAAAGGTAGGTTATTGGGAAGTTAAAATATCAGACAAATAATAAATTTGGTGAAAAAAGTTTAACGTTTGCTAAAGTTATCAATTTTTATCACTCAATCTTTGAATACGGTAACGCTTTTAAAATAGATGTCGGATTAAAGTAGGTGGAAATTGAAAAAAGTTAAGATAAAAGTCAATAATGCAACTATGGCGTTTCATCTATGGCGTTTCAAATTTATTTGAAACATGAAGTAATAAATTGCAAATAAATTTGCAATGCCATATTTCGGCATGACGTTTTTAAGGATAAGCATTTGTTAGAAAAAATAGCTGTTCGTTTCAAAGCCAATAAATTTGCCATGCCATATACCTGCATTACGATTTGTAGAATAAGCTTTTGTTAGAAAAAACAGCTATTCGTTTCAAAGCCAATAAATTTGCAATTCAATAGGTGTTAAAAAAAAATATTTTTAGTATAAATACATAATGAAACAAATCATCCAAGATTTAAAATCCGGAAATACCATCCTCCAAGAAGTACCAGTGCCAGAAGTACGCAAAGGACATGTGTTGATCAAAACCCACAATACTTTGGTATCGCTTGGTACAGAGAAGATGCTCGTAGAGTTTGGAAAAGCAGGCTGGATTGATAAGGCACGGCAGCAACCCGAAAAGGTCAAACAAGTCTTACAAAAAATTAAAACAGATGGTTTGCGCCCGACTATAGACGCTGTTTTCAGAAAATTAGGAGAGCCATTGCCACTCGGATATTGTCAGGCCGGAGAGGTCATCGCTGTCGGCGAAGGAGTTACAGCGTTTAAAATTGGTGATCGGGTCATCTCCAATGGTCATCATGCAGAAGTGGTTAGTATTCCTCAAAATCTTGTGGCTCGTATTCCTGATGGAGTATCCTATATAGATGCGAGTTTTACCGTCATAGGAGCCATCGCATTGCAAGGCATACGTTTGATCCATCCAACTTTTGGCGAGACCGTTGTCGTGACAGGTTTAGGTTTGATTGGCCTTATGGCAGTACAATTGCTCCATGCTAATGGATGTCGTGTGATAGGTCTCGACTTTGATCCGGAAAAAGTTGCTTTAGCTAAAAGCTTTGGTGTAGAAGCCATTCAAGTCACACCAGACATGAGCCCAGCAGATGTAATACTTGCAAAAACGGATGGTATCGGTGCTGATGCCGTATTGATAACGGCTTCAACCAAATCAAATGATGTCATCGCTCAAGCTGCGCAAATGTCACGCAAGCGAGGCCGCATAGTTTTAGTTGGTGTGATAGGTCTGGATATTCAGCGAAGTGATTTTTATGAGAAGGAACTAACATTTCAAGTTTCTTGCTCGTATGGACCAGGAAGATATGACGATCACTACGAACAAAAAGGCTTAGACTATCCTATCGGGTATGTAAGGTGGACTGAAAAGCGCAATTTTGAAGCCATTCTCCATGCACTTGCTACCGAAAAAATCAATGTCAAACCGCTCATCACGGAAGTGGTCGATCTTGAAAATTACAACTTCATCTATGGTAATATGGGAAAATCACATGCTATTGCTTCCATATTAAAATACCCACTTGATGTCGATGTCCAAAAACATTCCGTTAGCATTTCCGACAATTATCATACAAAATCGAAAGGTACTATTGCTGTTATAGGAGCCGGAAATTTTACGGGAGCGATGACAGTACCCATGTTAAGTCAGTTAAAGGCAGATATTAAATATATCGTCAGTGCAAAAGGATTAACAAGTACGACCCTGGCTAAGAAATACAATATCCCTTTTTCATCTACTAATTATAAAGATGTTTTAGATGATAAAGATGTAGATGCCGTTATGATTACGACCCGACACAATCTCCATGCTCGTCAAGTTATAGAGGCGTTGCAAGCAGGAAAGCACGTCTTTGTAGAAAAACCACTGGCATTGACCTTAGAGGAATTAGATGAGCTCGAATCAGTATATAAGACATCAGACAAATCGCTGACAGTAGGCTTCAATAGAAGATTTTCTCCGTTTGTTCAAACGGCAAAAAGGGTTTTACCCGAAGGTGTACCAATACAAGTCATAGCTACGATGAATGCCGGCTTTATACCCGAAAACTCATGGGTGCATGATTTGGCTTCAGGTGGAGGAAGAATCATCGGCGAAGCCTGCCATTATATTGATCTGATTTCCTTCCTCGCAGATAGTGAAGTAGAAAGCGTCGCCATGAACGGTCTGGGACTTGCACCGCTCGCAAATACAGATAATGCCAGCATCCTATTAAAATATAAAAATGGCAGTACAGGCGTGATTAATTACTTTGCCAATGGAAGTAAGTCTTACGCCAAGGAGCGTATTGAGATATACGCACAGCAAAAAACGATTGTTATTGATAATTTCCGTAAAGCCGAATTTTTTGGTTTCAGGCAGTCATCTATGAAGACTTCGCAAGATAAAGGTCATAAGGAGCAATTCTCAAGGTGGTTGGAAAGCATAAGGAATGAAGGTAATGGCATCATGCCAGCCCGACAGATTTTCAATACATCACGAGCAGTAATCTTAGCTATAGAATCAATGAAACTAGGTCAATGGATGAAGGTGTAGATTACTATACCATTTCAATTTGGTCGTATTAATTATGGCGTTTCAAATTTATTTGAAACATTACAGAAGTATCTCAGAAAATCAGCATATTTTAATTGAAATTGAACAGACCTGAGTTGCTATAAAATAAGAAATAAGAGCATTGCAACTTCATTTGCAATATTTAAAAAATGCTAAGAACCCTCCTTCTCTACTATCACACCATCAAACATCTGAAATGGATTCAGATTAAGTATCAGCTTTGGTATAAATTAAGGAGTACATGGCGTAAAATCACACTTTTTAAATATGATTTTGACAGAGACTATCCAGATTTTAAAAAGATTGAATTAATCGGAGGTATTAAAAATGCTATTTCTTATCAAGGGCAGCAAAATTTTTCATTTTTAAATATCGAAAAAACCTTTGTTGAAGATATAGATTGGGACTATACAGATTTTGGAAAATTGTGGACATACAATCTAAATTATTTTGATTTTTTAAACCAAGATAATGCAAATATTTTTCACGAAGATTATACAAAAATCATAGATGACTTTGTAGGAAAGTTGCCCGATTTACATAATGCGAATGAGCCATTCCCAACTTCTCTAAGAATTATAAATTGGATTAAATATTTTACTGAAAACAAAATTGACAATGATAAGTATTTAAGATCATTATACGGTCAATTATATATCCTCGCTGACAATAAAGAATATCATTTGCTCGGCAATCATCTATTAGAAAATGGCTTTGCACTAGTGTTTGGAGGCATTTTTTTTCAAGATAAAAGAATATTCCACCATGGAGAATCTATACTAAAAAAGGAACTTCAAGAACAGATTTTAAATGATGGTGCTCACTTTGAGCTAAGCCCAATGTATCACAGCCTGATGTTATACCGGACTTTAGATACCATCAGGTTATTAGCAGCTTTCCATAGCTTGTCCGATCAAATTTCGTGCGATTACCGCAGTTTAGAAGACTTACTAAGGGAAAAAGCCAATATTATGCTGGGCTGGCTCAAGGCAAT
This sequence comes from uncultured Aureispira sp., assembly GCA_964399855.1. Taxonomy (GTDB): domain Bacteria; phylum Bacteroidota; class Bacteroidia; order Chitinophagales; family Saprospiraceae; genus OLB9. Next base: position 119,255 of record CAYNSF010000003.1, read on the forward strand.
TCAATTTGACAACGGTGCTGTTCCTCGATTTAATGATAGTACAGATGGCATCGCTCCAACTATAGATGACTTGACCCAGTATGCTTTGGCGCTTGGAATTGATAGTAAGTCATCGACATTAGCAGATTCAGGATATAGACGACTAAAATCAGAAAAATTTGATATTGTAATAAAAGCAGGAAAGATTGGCCCGGATTATATACCGGGACATGCTCATGCAGACACGCTGAGTTTTGAACTTTATGCTATGAATCTTCCATGGATTGTAGATCCTGGCATTTCGACGTATGAAAACAATAATATACGTCAAACAGAAAGAAGTACTTCGTATCATAATACAGTAACTTTTGATTCACAAAATACATCCGAAATCTGGAGCGCTTTCAGAGTAGCGCGAAGAGAGGAGAGTCGAATTTTGAATGAAAATGGAAACCAAATCATCGCTCAAAGAACAGATATACATCAATCCCAACATACACGAAAGTGGATTTTGACAGATAACACTTTGACTATACTTGATGAGTCACCCACCGTTGCCCAAGCTTATTTACATTTTCATCCAGATGTAGTCATAAGTATTAAAGCTAATCGGATTCATACGAATTATGGGTATATAGAAATGGCAGGACATACAAATATTGAACTTAAAACTTATCAATATTGTGTAAGTTTCAATAAAACGATAATTAGCCAAAAGGTTATAATTACTTATTCAAAAAGTCTTAAAACTCAATTTTTCATTGAAGATTCTGTTTCTTAGCGATAATTTCTATCCAGAAGTCAATGCTCCGGCAAACCGGACTTATGAACATTGCTGTGAATGGGTAAAGGCGGGCCATGAAGTTACGGTTATTTCCTGTGTGCCTAATTTTCCGCGAGGTAAGGTTTTTGACGGATATAAAAATAAATTATATCAGGTTGAGCAAATTGACGGTATTAAAGTCATTAGAGTTTGGTCTTACATATCAGCCAATGAAGGTACTTTTAAGAGAATAGTAGATTATATAAGTTTTGCTGTCATGGCATTATTAGCTTCATTTTTTGTTAAAGTGGATATTATAATTGCCACCTCGCCGCAGTTTTTCACAGCTATTGCAGGAAGTGTGAGCTCATTTTTTAAGAGAAAGCCATGGATTATGGAAGTACGTGATATATGGCCGGAATCCATTGTAGCTGTTGGCGCTATGAAAAAAAGCCGAACTATACAATTGTTAGAGAAGATCGAAAAAAGACTTTATAAATCAGCTTCAAAAATAGTAGTCGTCACAGATTCATTTAAAAATGATATAGTCAAAAAGGGTATAAAGGCAGATAAGATAGCTGTAATAAAAAATGGGGTGATTTTAGATAAATTCAAACCTATTTCTAAAGATGTGGATTTAATTAAAAAACTAAATTTAGAAGGAAAATTTGTAATTGCCTATTTCGGAACGCACGGTATGGCGCATAAACTTGACTTTATTTTAAATGTTGCAAAATCCATTCCAGATCCCAAAATTCATTTTCTATTTATTGGCGACGGTGCAGAAAGAGAGCGTTTGGTTCGATTGAAGGATGATTTGAACTTGCAAAATGTTATCATGCTCAACTCTGTACCAAAAGACGATATCCCCAAATATATAAGTATTATTGATGTAGCATTGGTAAATCTTAAAAAATCAGATACATTTATAAATGTGATACCGTCCAAAATATTTGAAAACGCCGCTATGGAAAAGCCTATATTGCTCGGTGTTGAGGGTGAGTCTAAGGCAATGATTGACACCTACCATGCAGGTATTTCCTTTGAACCAGAAAATAAAGAGGCATTTTTGAATGCTATAAACATTCTTAAAAATGACTCGACATTTTATAGTAAATATCAAAATGGATGTAGAAAGCTGGCTGATGATTTTGATCGTAGAAAGCTGGCTATTTCTATGATTGAAATGATAGAAAAAATGGTTTAAATTGGAAATAGGAATTTCATTAAAAGTGGAAGCACGTTTTTTAGTATGGTTATGGTAGATTAATAAAAATGAAATACATACCTATTATCAAACAATATTTAAAGGAACAAAATGCTAATATCCAAGTGTTTGAATTGTTTCGAGCTTGGATTAAAAAAGCAGGACTGTCTGATTCATTTGTGATTCAAGATGAGAGAAAGATTTTGGAAGAATTTGATTCTTCACTCGAAAATGCTTTTAGATGTCTATTGGATAATAATATTGTTGTTTCATCCACTGTATATAACCAATTGAAAGGAAAGTGGTATGTATTTGGATTTATAGAAAGTAATTTAGGTCTCAAATGGACACATTTATATAAACTCCCTTTTGATGAAGAATATCTTAGGTACAAAAGTATAAAAGAGATGTCGAGGGTCATAGAGTTTGATATGAAAAATGCAATTAAATTTAATCAAGCGATGATTAATCATATGAAAAGCATTCACACGAATATTAATTTTGACTTTCATGATTTCGATTACATACGAGATACAGTAAAATATTTTGATGAAGGATTTAAATATTTTATTGCCAACTATAAATCAATTGATATCCCCAGAGATATTGTAGAACAAGAACTTGAAAAAATAAATTTTTACAAATTGCTCAAAGCTATATTTTCTAATAAGGAACTAAAATGAAGATAAGTGAATCTAATGATTCTTAATAAAACGAAAAGGTTAGTTTGAATACAATTCCACTAAAATTACATGTAATTTTAGTGTCATCCACTAAAATTACATGTAATTTTAGTGAAATATTTAATTTAAAGATCTATATTTGCATTGTAAAAATGTGAACTATGTATGCAAGGAACGTCAATTTAAGGAAGTATGAAGACTTGTCCGTATTTCTGTGGGGAGCAAGGCAAACAGGCAAAAGTACATTTCTAAAAAATGAATATCCGGATTCGCTGTATATTGATTTGCTCCTGAGCCAGGAATTTAAAAGATATTTGGATAGTCCTGAACAATTCAGACAACGGTGTATCGCCGATCATCGAAATATGCCTGTAATCGTGGATGAAATACAACGATTGCCGCAACTCCTGAATGAGATACACTGGATGATAGAACATGAAAAAATTACTTTTATCATGTCGGGATCATCTCCAAGGAAAATCTTACGAAACAACGAAAATCTCTTAGGCGGAAGAGCTATCCGATTTGAATTGTATCCGTTGAGTTGCTCCGAAATACCCGATTTTGACATTATTCGTGCATTCAACAATGGTTTGCTGCCCAGAATGTATGATGCTAAAAATGCATCAATATTGTTGGAGGCGTACATCGGGAGTTATCTCGAAGATGAAATCATTGCCGAGACGAAGATACGCAATACAGAAATTTTTTCAAAGTTTTTGACCAAAGCAGCGTTTGCCAATGGCGAATTTGTTAATTATACCAACATAGCCCAGGATTGTGGTGTAGCCAGCAGCACCATAAAAGAGTATTACCAAATATTGGAGGAGACGCTTATCGGCGATTTTGTACCTTCCTTTCAGAAGAAACCCAAAAGAAGGGTCGTGTCAGCGCCCAAATTTTATTTTTTTGATATTGGTGTAGCAAATCATCTGTTGAAGCGCAGACAAATAGAATGGGAAACCGTTGATGCGGGTCATACTTTTGAGCATTTTATTTTTATGGAGTTAAAGGCGTATAGTCAATATTCGGGCAAAAAATTTCCTATTCAATACTGGCATACATCATCTGGACAGGAGGTGGATTTTATTTTAGGCGATCATGCATGTGCGATTGAAGTGAAAGCCACAGATAATGTCCACAATAGACATCTCAAAGGTCTGCGTACTTTTGCAGATGAGTACACCGTAAAAAGGAAAATCATCGTTTCCAATGACCCGTTTGTGCGACAGACTGAGGATATAGTCATCTATCCTTGGAAGATTTTTCTTGAAAAATTGTGGGGAGGCGAGCTTATTTGAAGCATTGAACTTCCTCAAAGATCATATTTCTTATAAAAATGGGTATAAATATTTAATCGATTCATAACGCAATGTACATTACTGTAATGCCCATTAGGAAGGAGAAGCCGAAAAAATGCTCGTTCATCCTTTAGGATAAGAGGCAAATAACGAGCATTTTTGATTGAAATTGATCATACCCGAGTAGTTGCAAAATTAGATCTTCAAAACAATGTAATCATTTAGAAGCTCCAAAATTTATGGTTTTGTCTGGTGAAAAGCTAAGAATACGGAAATTGTAGTTTGTTGCGATTTGATGAGTTCTTTCCAAAAAACAATCAATATTTTTAATACCATAGTAACGTTTTAACTATAATACTTTGCCCAAAACGCATAACATAGAATAGAAAAGTACATGGCGAGATGTATAAATTTCTTAGCTATATTCAAAACAAATTCTTACAAATATCCATTTATTACTTTTGTATCTCGATTTTATCAAAATATAATGAAAGACAAATCTTCAATACTCAGTGATATCAAAAAGCGAATACACCAACTGCGATTTACCATTGTAGAGGAAGATTTGCAACGCCCATGGGGAGGGTTTTTTCGGATAGATGATGCGGATACATCGCAGTTTATACAACAATTTTTTCCTGAGCTCAAAGAAACTTTGTCAGGCAGCACTCAAAAATTAAGCCCAAAGATATTATGTGTGCAACCTCATAAACAATTGTCTTGGCAGTACCATCATCGAAGAGCTGAAATATGGAAATTAGTCAAAGGAAAGGCTGCTTATAAAATTAGTCCTAAGGACGATGAGGGCGAGGTAAATATTTTAGAACTCGGCAAGGTGTTGGTCATTGGTTGTGAAGAACGACATCGACTCATTGGCCTCAATGAATGGGGCATTATAGCAGAAATATGGCAGCACACAGATATAGATAATCCATCTGACGAAGATGATATTGTACGTTTACAAGATGATTTTGGTAGATAGTAAGGAGATAATTGGACTATTTTGCACCAATGTTATTTCAATGTTGTTTAGTTAGGGTACATGTTTCTTATATACAAGGATTTATGTCTTTATGAAAAAAAGTGAAATACGATACAAACAACTTGAAATTGAAACCCGTTCAAAAAACAAGCGATAGTGAACGAAGAATCGGAATTGCGTCTATCGACTGGTAAGAGTTTATTCAGATAAGATAAATCTATTGTCGATAGAAAAAGCATATGACTGAGCGAACCTTTAGGTATCGTACGACAGTACGATAAGCGAAGGAACACGAAAGTGGTGGGCGAGCCAGAGAGAGAACGGTGCTTTAGCAATCGCCTTTTTTTGAACTAGACTTTTTTGGTTACTTTTTTTGGCGATGAAAAAAAGTAACTGCCGTCCGCATAGGACAAAACATTGACATGAAAAGCAAAGATATAAACTATATGCATTAAAAATACCAAGATATCACTCTGAAAATCAGTGTTGTATAAGTTATAAACCGCTTTAATTTCCTTAACTAAACGACATTGATTGTTATTTCACAAATATTATCATCTTATCAATTCCACAACTTTCAGATTCACCTTTCGTACTCATTCACCCTATGGGATAATAAATATCCAACAGGGTAAACTTTTAAACCCATAAACGTATGCAACATCAATATATAACCATCATGGCAGGTGGTATAGGTAGCCGATTTTGGCCGGCAAGTACGGCAGAAAAGCCGAAGCAATTTTTGGACATTTTGGGCGTTGGAAAGTCGTTGTTGCGGATGACGTACGAGCGAGCTAGGCAATTAGTAGATGCTGACCACATCCTCGTGATGACGAATAAGCGATATAAAAACCTTGTTAGCGAGCAAATACCTGAAATCCCTATAGCCAATATTCTTTGCGAACCGAGCATGAATAATACTGCGCCATGTATTGCATATACAGCCTTAAAATTAGGCGCTAAAAACCCTGAAGCGGTCTTTGCAGTTTTACCTTCGGATCATATTATCTTAAAGGAAGCGAAATATTTGCGATTATTGGAGTCGGCGTTTGAAGGAGCAGCAGCAAGCAATGTGTTGATGACGCTTGGTATAGAACCCGTCCGGCCTGATACAGGATATGGGTACATCCAATATAGCCATAAGCAAGGCGATAGCGCCATGTATAAAGTGCAATCATTTAAAGAAAAGCCCGATATTTTGACAGCGACAGCCTATCTCGAGTCTGGAGATTACTTGTGGAATGCCGGTATGTTTGTATGGAGTGTTTCGTCCATTTTATCGGCTTTTGACCAATATGCACCAGAGATTGTAAAAGTGCTTTCAGCCGATATGAGTTGTTTTAATACAGATCAAGAGCAAGATTATATAGATCGTGTATATCCGCTTACGCAAAATATTTCTATAGACTATGCGATTTTAGAGCAAGCAGACAATGTGTTTACCATTCCTGCCGATATTGGTTGGAGTGACTTAGGTACTTGGAATAGTCTTCATGCATATTTAGCTCATTCCGACGAACCGGTCATCATTGGAGATAAGGTCTATACCGATAATTGTAAAAATATAATTATCATGTCTAATAACCATAAGCAAGTCGTAATTAAGGACTTGGATGATTATATCATTGTCGATGAAGATAATGCGCTATTGATATATCCTAAATCTAAAGAACAGGAAATAAAAGAGGTAGTTAATCGTCTTAAAGTATGAATATTTGCAGTTTAGAGTATGAATATTTGCAATTTAGAGTATGAATATTTGCAATTTGAGTTATGAATATTTGCAGTTTAAAGTATGAATATTTGCAGTTTGAGTTATGAATATTTGCAGTTTAGAGTATGAATATTTGTAGTTTGAGTTATGAATATTTGCAATTTAGAGTATGAATATTTGCAGTTTGAGTTATGAATATTTGCAGTTTAGAGTATGAATATTTGCAGTTTAGTTTAAATTATCCTTATATTTGCTGCAAAATTTGGTATTCCAATTATGGAAAATATATTGATAAATAGAGCATTAAGTAAGCATGTTAGGGAAGCGGCCACTTACTATCCCGTTATAAGCGTTTCCGGACCAAGACAAGCGGGAAAATCAACCTTGTTAAGGAATACATTTTCTGGTTATGACTACGTGAGTTTAGAGGATCCGGATATGTATAATTTTGCTTCGACAGACACAAGAGGTTTTTTTGAAAAATATAAGGAAGGCGTTATCATAGATGAAGCGCAAAAAGTACCTGTACTTTTTTCTTTTATTCAAAGTAACGTTGATGACAAACGGATACCGGGAAGATATATCTTGTCAGGTTCGCAAAACTATCTCATGCATCGCAATATAACCCAATCTTTGGCAGGTAGGGTGGATGTATCCACGCTATTTCCATTTGATTTTGAAGAGATGTCATCCATTAATAATTGGGATGATCGTATCGAAAAAGTGATGCTAAATGGCTTCTATCCAGGTAGATTGACATTGGATATTCCTTTGCGTATGTTTTACAGCAATTACATCAAGACGTATATAGAAAGAGATGTTTCCGATTTAGTCAATGTAGGCAACCTCACTACTTTTCGTACTTTTTTAAAACTCATTGCTTACAAATGTGGCTCTCAAATCAAACTGACAGACCTTAGTAATGACCTCAACATATCAGTTAACACTATCAAAACGTGGATTGATATCCTTGAGTCGAGTTACATCATTTTTATGTTACCGAGTTATAATAGAAACTTCGGCAAACGCCTATTAAAGACGCCAAAACTGTATTTTTTTGATACGGGACTTTTGTGCCATTTATTGGGTTTGAGTGATGAAAACAAATTGTGTGCGAGTGATAAGTTCGGAATGTTGTTCGAAAATTTAGTCATTGCCGAAAAAGTAAAGTATAAGGCGCATCGTCAAAAAGACCCAGATATGTTTTTCTTTAGAGACAGCAATGGATTGGAAGTTGATTTGCTCGAAGTAGAAGGTATGAATGTTGATATGTTTGAGCTAAAATCAGGACAAACATTCAAACCTGATTTTTTGGCAAGTATGAAAAAATTGAAAGCAAAGGACACCTCTTTAAACATGCATCTCATTTATAATGGCAAAGAGAATGTATCATTAGCGGATTATAAAGTTATGAATTGGAGAAATATTCATGATTAACGATAGCGGATTAAGTGCCGTTTAGTTAAGAGATTTAAAGTGTATTCGATGAAGATTGGCCGTTTAATCTCTCAGTAAGTCTAAGACAAAAATGCTCGTTATTTGCCTCTTTTTAAAGGATGGACGAGTATTTTTGTGGCTTCTCCTTTCAGTTGGGTAAAAAAGTCGAAAAAAACGGGTTCTAAAAATATCTAAACAAAACGGGATCACATACTCGTTGCTTAACTTAAACGACGTTGATTTACGAATTAAAAATTGAGAATTGATTTTTCATATACGATTCTATTGTCCAACAACCGGCAACCAAATAAACCTTTACACCCATAAACTCATAAACCAATTTGACCAAACCAGCAAATATGAAATCTATTGCCTTAGTAGCTAACTCTACTTGGAATATCTATAATTTTAGGCTCAATCTGATAGATAAATTTCTTCAGGAAGGCTTTGAAGTAAATGTGATAGCTCCGGTAGATGAATACCTAACCTATAAGGAAAAATACCCTACAGTTCGACATTATGGATTGAGAATGTTGGACAGAGACAGCACAAATCCGCTGAAAGACATGCTGTTGTTAATAGAACTTACCCGCAGATATCGAAAGATAAAGCCCGATATAGTACTGCATTTTACCAATAAACCAAACATTTATGGAGGTGTGGCGGCATGGCTTACTGGTACTAAGTCCATAGCGGTAGTCACAGGATTGGGCTATGCATTCAATAGACAAGGCTTTGTGCAAACTATTATTTCATGGATGTATCAGCTATCGGCAAGGTTTCATCAAAAACTAATTTTTGAGAATATTGAAGACCGCAACTTGTTCCTACGATTGGACATTGTAAATGCTGAGAAAGCAATTTCTGTCAAAGGTTGTGGAGTCGATACTAAGTGGTTTTATCCATATAACGTTAGTCAAAAACATGAAAAAATCGTCTTTACTTTTATTGGGAGACTTCTTTATGATAAGGGCATCAGGGAGTTAGTTGAAGCAGCACGCCAGATAAAATCACTTCATAAAGATACCGAATTTTGGATAGTAGGAGAGTTAGATACAGAAAATCCCGCAACGGTGGACAAAGACGAATTGGTAAAATGGGTGGACGAAGATGTGGTGAATTATCACGGATTTATTAAAGATGTCAGAGATGTCATTGCCAAGTCTGACTGTATCGTTTTACCGTCATATCGAGAGGGATTGCCACGTATCAATATAGAAGCTATGGCTATGGCTAAGCCGGTCATTACCACCGATGTTGCAGGTTGTAGAGAGACAGTTGAAGACGGTGTTAATGGCTACTTAGTGCCAACAAAAAGTCCTGAAAGTTTAGCCCGAGCTATGGAAAAAATGATACAACTCACAGCAGACGAGCGTATGCAAATGGGTCTTAAAGGCCGAGAAATGGCTGTCAATATTTTCGATGATAAAATTATAGCTACAGCAATCATGGATATTGTCAAAACTATATTATAAAGGTAGTTCGTTGAGCATATAAGGCCAAGAATACAAAATATCATTACCAAAATAATCGATTCAACCAATCTCCCCAAACATCAAACCTTATCAATTCTCAACTTTGAATTCTCACTAAAATCTACCGTGTCCCAATCCCTCCATTATCTCAGCTACTACTTCCCGCCTACACCTTCTATCGCTTCGAAGAGGAATGATCATATTTTTCGCCATTTTTCACCATTTTTTGATACAGCAACGCTATATACTACTCGAAATAATAAAGCTTTTCAAGATGTAGAAAATATCGATACGTCACATAATCAAATTTGGATATCTACGCTGGATTATCGTACGATAATACGGTGGTTGAGTGGGCGTAAAAAAGAAAATAACCTACATTATGATGAAACAAAAAAGAAAAAACCATGGGTTCGTTTTTTAATAAAACTGAATGAAACCCTGCCTTTTAGCATCTTTTTAGGAGAAGGAGGTTTGGTATTTATCATGGTAGCGGTTTATCGAATTTTGAAAAATATGGATAGTAGTGTCCAGCATACGGTTTTTACTTCCTATCGTCCAACAGCCGATATCCTTGTCGGGTACTTGATAAAGCGAATGCGTCCATCTACGAAGTGGATTGCTAGTTTTCATGATGTTCCGGTACTCTCGCATCGCCCAAATTCATATTTTCCAGCCTTACAACATTGGTTCTGGCGCAAATTTTTGAGGAAAGCAGATGTAGTCATTGGTGCAACAGAAGGTGTTTCTAATAGCTTACGCGACTATGGTGTCCAAGCTAAAACCATGCTCAATGGTATAGAGATTAGAATACCTGATTCTGGTAGTAATAACCAGTTTACGATTGCTTATACCGGGTCGATATATGAAGGTTTGATGTATCCTGATGTGTTATTCGAATGTGTAGCATCGTTGATAGCCCAAGGAGAAATAGAGGCTAAACATCTAAAAATCATTTATGCTGGTAAGGACAGTGTTTATTGGAAAGGAGCTGCAGCACCTTATGACCACGTGTGTCAATGCCTTGATATAAGAGGATTAGTAACCCATGAAGAAGCACTGAACATCCAACTAAATGCCAATATCAATTATCTCATGTCGTGGAATGACGACCACACACACGGCGTTTTGACGGGCAAGCTCTTTGAATATCTGGGTGCAAGAAATCCCATTATCACAGTGATAAATGGAAGAAAAGACGCTGAATTTGAAAGGTTATTTGAAAAATACCAATGTGGTAAAATATTTTATACCGCAGATGACCAATTTAAAACGGCCTTAAAAAACCATATTGCTGACTTGTACAATCTTTGGCTATCAGGCAATTTTCATCAGGCATATAATAGCGAAGTACATTTGCAAGGGATGAGTTGGGAACACAATGTACATCAATGTTTTAAAGATTAGCTTAGTATCCAAGCATTATGATTAGCTTAGCGTCCCAATATGATTAGCTTAGCGTCCCAGTATGATTAGCGTAGCGTTCCAAAATGATTAGCGTAGCGTTCCAAAATGATTAGCTTAGCGTCCCAAAAAGATTAGCTTAGCGTCCACGCTAAGCTACATATTAGTTCAAGCTTCCAGCTTGAATACAGAAAAATGGCCACAATCCACAACCACTCACCGATTCTTAGTGTCATTCCTCGACTTCAATCGATACACGATATCCCAAAACATATTTTTTGTCTTGTAAATATTGTGAAAAGGTGTCATTTCTCCGCCAAATCCCGAAAATAAATCAAAGAGTGACTCCATGCTACTGCCTTCAAAATCAAAACAGTTCACATGTTTGGTAGCTTCAAGTATGGAATGATAGATCACTAACGGAATTGCGCCGCTCTGCCTTAAAGCAGGATCAGAACCCAACAACATCAGATAAGCGGTATCCTTGTCAATGATGATATAAGAGGAAGCATGGATGCGTTGTTGCTCGTCTTTTACAGTTAAGACCAATCTCGCCGCATTTTCGCAAATAGCTTGGTCTAATTCAGTAAAAAATCCCTCTGGCCACGAAAGTCGAATACCTTTCTTTTTCAATACATCAAAAGTCTGACGATATACTATTTCGGCATTATCCTCGACCGAAACCGACAAAAATGATGATGCTTTATTAATCTTATTTCGAACGTTGGTAGCGGTATCACTAAGAGACCACGACGCTAAATCGGGTATGATAAACGTATATCGAGTAGTCTGTTCAAAGCCTTTCCAGTAAAATGGCAACCAATTTTTAAATTCGTACCGGAAAGATTGCCTGTACAGTACAGCATCCGTAGGTAAAGCCGATAATAATCGACGGGCAATTTGACTTTCTTTGCGGATTTTATACACCTGTTTTGTCGTAGATAATGGCGGCAACCAAATACCTCCAAAAGGCGTTAATGGCGGCATAATGATTGTTTTACGACCATATCTCTTAGTGGTATAATAGAGCAAAACTCCTTCTATCTCTCCCGAGTCCGTTATAGAAAGTATAGCATTCCAGACACCATTGGTACAAACCTTATCTAAGTACCAAGGACGAAAGAAGATAGGCAGTTCATCCAAAGTATCTGCCCATGTTATATATCGTTGTTTATCTGTGCTTATCATCATGCAAGTCACAAAAGTAAACAAATTGTAAGCATATCCTTTTCAAATTTTATGATATTTTTTATATACCCAAACAATTATGATTAGCTTAGCGTCCCAATTAAGATTAGCTTAGCGTCCTCGCTAAGCTACACATTAGTTCAAGCTTCAAGCTTGAATCACACCCAAAACAAAAACCACCATTTTTCAGTTAATTTTCCTATAACCTATGCCCGACAAGAAAAATATATTATATTGCTATTGTGGTAATTCCGTTTTTGGCATTAGAGACATAGAACTCTTGTCAGATGACTATAATATATCCGTCTGTCACTACAATTTACATGATAATATAGTAATCAAAGCTTTGAATTTTATCCGTTATAATCTTTGCGTTATTTTTAGGATGTTTTTTGTCAGGGCTGTCTTCATCAATTTTGGTGCATGGCATACGATAGTTCCCGTGTTTATGGCTCGACTCTTAGGCAAAAAATCGCTTGTAATCGTTAATGGATTTGATGCGATGAGCATTCCACCTTTAGAGTATGGAGTCTTTTATCGAGACAATTTACTACAAAAGCTTATCAGATTTACCTATCGAAATGCGACCTATATTTGTCCTGTAAGCCAATCTTTGGTATATTCTGAAAATAAATATGCTGATCCAGAAAAGAAAGGTTATAAAACAGGCTTACTTCATTTTATGCCTGAACTTTCTGATAAAATTATTGTAGTTTCTCGACCTGTTAATTGGGAGTTTTGGCAATTGGGTAGCAATAAAAATAGAAGTGGGATTTTAGCATTTGCCTATATTTATCAACATCAAAATTTCAAACGAAAGGGATTCGACTTGATTGTAGCATGTGCTCGGCAAATGCCCAATTATCAATATACTTTTGCGGGATTTTCTCCAGAGATGATTACCTATTATCAAAAGGAAATGCCTGAGAATGTAACCTTACTTTCTTTCCAAAACAAAGAGGAAACCCGTAAATTGTATCAAGAGCATCAGGTTTATTTGTTTCCATCTGTAGCAGAAGGATTAGGCCATTCCTTGCTTGAAGCCATGTTGTGTGGTTGTACACCCATAGGTAGTCGTGTGGGAGAAATCCCATTTATCATAGATGATGATCAATTTATTTTAGACGAAATGGATGCAAAGCAAATGTCTGAAATAATCACTAGAGCATTCGATCTAAAGCCTAGTAGCGATATTTGGCGGCATAAAGCTTTGAAATATTTGGATAATAAACCCATGTTAGAACAATTTAAAAATCTGATTGACAGTTGATGAAGTCTCCTTTTTTTTCTATTATTATCCCAACTTTCAATCGTGCCCATACGATTAGAACACCAATCGATAGCATATTAAAGCAAACCTTTACGGATTGGGAACTCATCATTGTGGACGATGGGAGTACCGATAACACAAAAGAAATAGTCGAATCATACGGTGATTTACGTATTCAGTATGTATGGCAGGAAAATCAAAAGGAAAGTGCTGCCAGAAATTATGGTATCCGTATAGCCAACGCCGAATGGATATGCTTCCAAGATAGTGATGATGAATATTTGACGCATCATCTTCAGACACTATACGAAGCAATCAGTCAGCATCCTACTGAAAAAGTTATTAAATCTGGACTGATTATTTATGAAAATGGAAAAGAAATACACAGAACAGGTCTGGAACCTGCATCAAAGTACGATTCATTTCCTTTTGAATGTTTTCATACTATAGCATTTCATAAATGTGTTTGTTGCGAAATCCAATTTAATGAAAAGTTTTACCTTGGAGAAGATTTTCACTTTCTTTTGAAAGTAGGACAAAAATACGCTTTTCTTAATTTATCTACATACACGGGTATCCACAATTATAATTCACATACCAGTAATATCATAGGTAAAAATTATGCAGATAATCTGGCAAATCAAAAACTTTGTCTGGATGATATTTTGCTGTGGAATCGTCTAAATGTAATACCTTATATTAAGAGAAAACGTTGTTTAAACCCAATATTGCTATTATTAGGTCATATAAGATATAAACCAACTCAAATTCCAATTGCGATTCTACAAAATATCCAAACATTTTTTCGTTTTCCTATTGAATATTTACGAACATGGTTTGTAATTGTTTACGTCAAGATAGGCGAATGGACCGGTCTTTATCGTACAAAGGGTCGGTTTTTGAGCTAATTCGATACAGAAACAATGGTAATATCAATAGTTTAATTAGTTTTTTTCCTGGAATATTTTTTCCGAAAATCCAGAGATAGTCGTATTCAATAAATTGTTTGAAATACCTCCATGTCCTTTTGAAAGGAAGTTGATATCGAAGTGCTAAATGGAAATGCTTTTTTGCTCTCATTCGTCTATAGTAAACGGCTTCAGTCAGATTCTTGGTAGTGTTATTATTGTGTCTGAAATAGACGGCAACAGGATTTTGGTTGCCTCCAGACATCACTTTACATTTTAAAAGCATTCGAAGTATTAAATCCGTGTCCTGACATTGTTTTAATTGTTCATCGTAATATCCGATTTTTTCAAAAACAGATTTTCTGAAAGTAAAGCCATTAATCTGTTTTGGTTCGTTTGATATTTTTTTATCCCATATATTGATTATTGTTTCAGGTTGATCCATAGCATAAAGTTGATCTTGAATGAATTGTTCTTGGAATAATTTTTCGACTTTTGAATCACTAAGAATGATCTTGACTGGCATCGAAATAGCTTCTACATCCTGAAATTTATTAAACAATCTTTCATCTTCTTCAAACCTACCTTCCAAATAATAATCGTCCGCATCCAAAAATGCAATAAAATCAAACTTCGCATTTTTCAAACCGATATTTCTACTCGCTCCTGCACCTTTGATTCCTTCATTTCTAAAAAGTTGTATTCTATGGTCTTTCTCAGTCCATTTCTTACAAATCTTGTAACTATCATCTTCAGAACGATCATCAATCAATAATATTTCTCCTACTTGTGGCTGATCCAATACGGATTGTATCGCTTTATCTAAAAACAAAGCGGCATTAAAAACAGGAATTATCACAGAAACTTTCATTCCTTTACTATCTTTTCGCAAACGATAACCCTTTCATTTTTATTCAATCCAAATTTCGGATTGGTAGAGTATAAATCTAATGTTTCGGTTTTAAATCCACACTTTTCGAGCCTTTCAAAATAATCAATACCATATACTCTCACATGGTCTTTCTGTCCAAAATGAATGTGTCTGTCTGATTCGGAAACGATGTTTTTATCTTCATAAGTCACTTTTAATTGGTAAGCAATGGGTACTTGCAATATAGCTTTTCCACCTGGTTTCAATACCCGATTTATTTCAGACATTGCCTTGATATCATCTTCTACATGTTCCAGGACGTGATTGCAAATGACAATATCAAATAAATTGTCATCAAAAGCCAAGTTTGTTACGTCAAGTTCCATAACATCTGCATCATAAATGTATCCCGCACAAAACTTATCTCCACTTATATAGTTTTCAAATCCATTCTGTTTAAAAAATGCTTTTATATTGCGCTCAGGCGCTATGTGTAATATATGTGCTGATTTTAAATCTAAAATTTCTAAAACGTTCGTAAGGTAAATATATACGAGCCTTTCTCTGTCTTTTGATTTGCATTTTATACAAGCTCCGGCTCTTAATCCAGCACCAACTATTTTGAACTTTTCTGTCGCAGGCGAATCTATACCAGTCAAAGCAAGTTTTCTTGACCAATGACCACAGAATGGACAATGATATTTCCTTCCGGAATACCATATTTCTTTAAATTTATTTTTAGAATAGTTGACTAAATTCAATTTCAATGTATAAAATTTAAACTTATATATCACTTAATAATTTACCTAAACGCAAAAATACTGTACACCATACATCTATAATCCAATTCTGATAATAATACTGCTTTTGTTTGAACAATTTTACCGATTTTTTGGGAAGCCGTATAATAACAGCATCTATTATAGATCTGATTAGCCAATAGATTCTTATAGAATAACTTTCGTCATCTATTCTTTGCATCGCTTGCCCTACTAAAAATTTCCTTTTTAACATCCACCATATTGTCAAATATTCTTCTTTTACAAAATGCCAGATTTTCAATTCCGGGTCAAAACCAATTCTAAAACCCATTTCCTCTGCTCTGTAATTCAACTCAATTTCTTCTCCAAACTTTTTTTTATTTCCAATCATACCAAAATTCGGGTCAAATCCACCGACTTTTTTTAATAATACTTTTTTATACAAGATAATTCCTCCATTAGGTACTCTATAAGAGCATGATGTCAATGAATCAGTAAAAGCTTCTTTATCTCCAAATCCATCAGGTATCCATTTGGGTTTTGAATCTTCAAAATATCCAAAATACATCCCTCCGATACAATCAAAATCGTCCTTTTCAATTAAAAATTTTGCTCTTGACACCATATCGGGAAAAGCAATTGCATCATCATCTAAATATAGAATCCAGTCTGATGTCGCTTGTGACCACCCTGTGTTTCTTGCGTTGCTCAAGCCTGTCTTGCTTTCAAAAACATATCTGATGTTTGGATTGTACTCAGAAAATGCTTTTACAACTGTAAAGGTATTGTCTGGAGAATTATTATCAACTATTAAAACTTCCACATCATCGGTCAATTGTTGAACCAAAGAATCAAGACATTTCTTTAGCAATTGACTTCTATTATGTGTACAAATGACTATTGATAGAATCATAAATAACTATATCTTTATTGCAAAAAGTCCATTAAAGTGTGTAGGGTGCTCCCATACTCTAAAACCTACTTTGTTAAGTTTTCTTATTATATCGTCTTTGAAAGAGAAAGAACTTAAATGATCGTGTAATTCTACATTAATTACATCTACTTTTCCTAACCAGCTTTCTGCATTTTCATCAATAATGATTTCTCTTTCTGTCCCTTCTATATCTATTTTTAAATAATCAATTTTGCCAATTTTTAATAATCCAATTAATCCGTTCATTGTTATTCCTCTTACTTTTGAACTTACATCATCATGATTATCAACCTTAAATGAACAAGAATCAATTCCTGAATACCCTAAAACTTCATCACTTGTATAAACAGCAAAGTGTAAAATATCAATTTTAGATATTCCACTTGTGTTAGCTCTGGCTATTTTAAAATTTTCAAGATCCATTTCCACTCCATATATTCTTGCTGTTGGATACTTATTATGGAAGTCTAACAAAGTTAAACCAATATTACTACCTAAATCAACTATTGTTGCATTTTCAGGAAGTTTAATTGGCGGTAGATGATATTTCTCCATAAATGTGGAATGCAATACCTTTTCATCACTAAGATTATTTCGAATTATTAATTTTTGTCCATTGAATTTTAAAATATTCTTCTTTTTATATTTAAATGTGATTGCAAAAGCAAGACTATTGCGAAAGTGATGACTACTATGATAAGCTACAATAAATCTTTTAACTAAATTAAATATCATAATTCCAACGAGTTTTAAACATAACAATAGCATCTTTTCTTATGCTTTCTGTTCGAGCTATAAAGCCTGTCTGATTAATTACCACCACTGAGACTACATTTTTAACTTCATCAATCATTCGTGACATATCTTTACCAATCCATATTGAAAAATAATATATACCTGGTGTTAAATTTACATTTTGTATCAATACTTTGACTTCTTCGCCTACTTTATTTTGATAATCACCATTTAAGTCATCACGGTTTATTAAATGTGCGATTAATTGCTCTTTATGATTAAATATATTTATGTTTAATATATAATCATTATCATTGATTAAAGAATTAAACCTCATTGTAAGTTCAAGATTTTCGCCAAGATCAATCAAATTTTTATCCAAAAATACCTCCTTTATTAATTGAATTTCTTCACTTTTTGGTCGAATAAATTGATTGCTCAATCTGATTTGATGATTACTTAAATACATTTCTGTAATCTGATCTATTTGACCAAATGTTTTTAAGGCTCCGTTTTCTATCCATAATCCTTTTTGACAAAGTTTTTTCAAATAAGATAAATCATGACTCACAAACACCACCGTTTTCCCATTTTCCCGACTCACCTCATCCATCTTCCCTATACACTTCTGCTGAAAAGCAACATCTCCTACCGCAAGTACTTCGTCTATAAGTATAATTTCCGCATCCAAATGCGCAGCAACTGAAAACGCAAGTCGCATTTGCATACCGCTCGAATAATGCTTCAAGGGTGTATCAATAAAATCACTAACACCCGAAAAATCCACAATTTCATCAAATTTGGCTTTGATTTCATGACGCTTCATGCCCATAATGCTCCCGTTGAAATAGACATTTTCCCTTCCTGTCAACTCCGGATGAAATCCCGTTCCCACTTCCAATAAACTTGCTACTCGCCCTCTAAGGATGATTTCGCCTTTGGTTGGTGGTGTGATCTGTGACAATATTTTCAATAGTGTCGATTTTCCTGCTCCATTTCTCCCTATTATTCCTATAGATTCGCCTTTTTCTACATTAAATTCGATATCTTGTAGTGCCCAGAATTTTTCTGCATCACGATTATTGAACCAAGACGGTAATGTCGTCAACGTATCTCGGAGACTTTTATAGCGCTTATCTATACCCTTATGATATGCTTTCCATATACCTTTGACTTCAATTGCTGGTTTCATGTTCTTAGTTGTAGATTTTTATTATACAATATCTGCAAAATAGGCTTCCATACGCCGGAAGACATAAATACCTAAAAAATATAGTGTGATCAGCAAAACCAGAAGATACCACGAAAAGGGTGTTGTCGCTTCGGTATATGTACCGATGAGTGTCTCTCGTATGGATTGGATGGCGTAGTTCAATGGATTAAGTTCTAAGATAAATTGTAATAATGGCTGACTAAATTGCTTGCTGTCAAACATAACCGGTGTAACAAAAAATATACTTTGTATCAAAAAAGGTAGCGCATACCTTACATCCCGATACTTGACATTGACAGCAGACAAAAGCGTACCGAGACCAAAAGCGGTCACAACGGTTATCATCCAGGCAATAAAAAAACTTATCAGGACAGTAAACATTGGAAAATGAAAACCTTCCGTAAAGTGATACCACCAACCTATACCAATAAACAAGATTAAACTGATCATAAAATCAAATGATGCAGTCAGTATCGAAGAAATCGGAATGATCAATCTGGGAAAATATATCTTCCTGATGATACCGGCATTGGATACCATAGCATTAGCTGCACCACTGACGGACTGACTAAAAAGATTCCATATCAAAAGCCCAGAAAGGTAGTATATCGGTGCAGGTATCTGCCCAGTGTCAAGGCCAAGCCCTTTCGATAATACTAAAACGAGAATCATCATCATCGCTAATGGTTGTAATAATGTCCATAATACGCCCAAAAATGCCTGTTTATAGCGCACTTTGATATCTCTCCAGGTAAAAAAATACAATAGCTCCCTATATCGCCAGAGTTCTTTCCACCCGAATGTTAATCCCGATTTGGGCCGTATGATAAATGTAGGATGCAAATCTAAGTATTTAATCACGGCAAAGATAGGAGAAAATTTTCGATTTTAGATTTCGGAATTACGATTTTAGATTATAGAAGTTAAGTTGTTGGCATATTAGCGTGTTAGGTTTATAGTTCCTAACTACCTAAAACGCCAAAGGGCTAATGACAATGGGCAATGGGCAATGGGCAATGATTTTTGATTGACGATTGAAACCGAGTATTATTGCAAATAAATTTGCAATGCCATAAACTTCATTCCGACAACCATCAACAATCAACCGACAACCAATTAAACCAACTCCACAAATCTAACAAATCCACAAATCAACAATTAAAATTAAACCTTTAAACCAATAAAACAACTCAACAATTAAAATTACACCTTTAAACCAATATACCAATTTCGCCTTTTTTTAAAATACACTCAAAAATTGTATTGTTTTTTGGAATGAATTTGGATTAATATTTGTTTGATAATCATATTGAATGATATGGACTTGGCTAATAACAGATATATTGTAAGCATAAAAGCAATGTTTAAAGACATTGCGGATGTAATATTTCTGGATCTATGTCTTGCATGTAATTCGCAACATAGGACTCATGGCTCGTTATTTTGTACAAATTGTTTGGCAGCTTTTCCATTTACAGATCACTTTGATATCAAGCAAAACCCTGTAACTCAACATCTCGCTGGCAGAGTTGCTATAGAGCATGGTGCGGCATTACTTACATTTAGCAAGGAAGGGATTGTGCAGCGTATCATTCATCAGCTAAAATATCAAGGAAGGCATGAAGTTGGTGCTGCTTTAGGTAAAATGGCAGCCATTCGATATCAACAATCTAATATTTTTAACCTACCTGATATTATTATTCCTGTGCCTATTCATCCTAAGAAAATGAAAGTACGTGGCTATAATCAAAGTGCCATATTTGGGATAAGTATTGGTCAGTATTTGGGTCTGGAATGTAATGATGAAATATTGATAAAAATAAAAGAAACAGCATCTCAAACCGGAAAATCAAGGACAGAAAGAGTAGTGAACGTAGCAAACGGATTTACCCTAACTAAACCCAATATGGTGGAAAACAAACATGTTTTGGTGGTAGATGATGTCATAACTACGGGCGCTACATTGGAAGCTTGTTGCCACTGCATCTATGATGCCGGAGCTTCAAAAATATCCGTTTTATGTATGGCGGCTCCATAAATTTGAATAATAATTATAAAATCAGCACTAAGTATATATAATATTTCAATAATATATTGTAATTTTGCCTTATTGAGCAAATACTTTGATAATAATGTCACAAGAAAGTAATCCTTTTGAAAGAGAATTGAAAACGCAACGAATTCAAGATATCATTGCGCAGTTTGAACAAGAAGATGATGTAACATCAACTGATTTGTCACTTGCTGATGCCATGCGTGTAGATCTGATGAAAAAAATGAAAGAAGATACGGACAAAAAAGAATATATGATCATGCTCAATGCTATCGTTATTTTTGCATCCGCCGTGCTACTTACGCATTTCATTATATTCAATCAACTTTTGGTCATTGCGATCATACTTATCATTCTTGCTTTTTTTGTTTTTGTTCGCAAAAGGCTGACAATGGTAACATTGCAACTTCCTGCCTATAAAAACGATTTTGATACATATTTATGGGAAGGGTTTCATTTGAAAGAAATGAGATATTCGGCTGTAAAGCTGTCATACTTACTATTTTTTCCATTAATAGTCGTTCTTGGTTGGGATATCGTAATGGGATATAGCAGTTTGAATGGCTTATGGAATAACTTCATAATCGCTTTGGCTATTTCTACCATGGGCTGGTTGATATACTTTTACGACGACAAGACCATTTTAGAAAGTATTGAGGTTGACCTCAAAGCATTGGAATACATGTAAAATTGAAAGTGAAAAATATAAGTGTGTAATTAACAATCAAAATGTCCTATCATCACTTATCACTAAAATACGCTTGGTGCGTATATTGATTGATGAATTTACTCCATGGAGTTGACTTATGGCTGTTGGTTCCAAAATAGGCTATAATTTTTTCAAAATTGTCAGTATTCTGAAATCCTGGAATAGCCTGAATGATATTTAAATCTTCATCCAGAAATACGGCTGTGGGATAACTCATACGACCCTGCATCAGATAAGCCGCCAATTCATGATAACCTCTTTTTCCACTATTTGTAAATTTGTATTCTGTTCCTTTGAGTATGATGCTTTCTTTCGTCTCGGCGTTAAACCTTACGGGGTAGTAGTTTTCGTTGATATACTTAGCAATATGGTTTTCTGCAAATGTCGAATGGTCAAGCTTTTTACACCATCCACACCAATCCGTATAGATATCGACAAATATCTTTTTCTTTACTTTCTTTGATTTCTCAATGGCTTCATCCCAAGAATTCCATTTGATTTTATTTTGTGCATGGAGATTCCAAGTCGCCAATAAAAAGATCATACCTGTTAAACAAAAATACTTTGACATTTAAAATTACTTACTCATTTACGACAATGTATAGATAACTCCTAAAAGACTAAAAAAGGTTATCAAATCGCATTTTTTAAAACAGAATTAACACTTTCAAAAGCATATACTGCTCTTTCAAGATATAGAACTTAATAAAATGTTGTTCTTTTTCCAAATCTCTGCGTTAAAAAGCCTCGCCGAACCACCTGGTTCGCCTATGTTTTTTGCCTTGAGCTTTAAAAAAAATAACTGCCATTATAATTTAACTTTTTATCTGGACAGAGCAATACAAGAAATTAACATTTTAATATCTAATCTTCATCATTTTAGTTTAGACCAATAATGTAACAAATATTAATGTGGATATAGTCGAAAAATTAAATTATTGAAAATCCTTGTCAATAAACGTATAACCAATTACATTTGCACAAATTTAGTTCATTCACATACTTATAAGAGTCTTTAACTCTATAAAATGTTATCAAGAAAGGTGTAGGGAATAGACCCGATGAAGCCTTGGCAACCTCTCAATGCAAATTGAAAAGGTGCTAAATTCTATCTGTTAGTACGGAAAAGATAACGCGTTAATTCACATCTATTTTTCTTGTGTAGCATTTTATTTATTTCGTTCAAAATGTTACGGTTATAATCCAAACTTTTGAGTTTGGCTTTTGTTTCTTTGTTCGATTTGATTGGTAAATTTGTAAAAATTCAAATATAAAGGCATTTTAATTTTGTAAAAGTGCTAATGAGCGTTGGAATTTTTGAAATTTTCTTGGTGTGTGGTAAATAAAAATGTAAACAGAGATGAATAATTCAGAGAAACTTTACGATGCGTTAGAAAAACGTATTTTGATTTTGGATGGTGCCATGGGAACGATGATACAACGGTACAAACTATCGGAAGAAGATTATCGGGGCGAACGTTTTGCCAATTGGGAAAGTCCTTTGAAAGGAAATAACGACTTGCTTTCGCTTACGCAACCGCAAATTATCACGGCTATTCACGAAGAATACCTAAACGCTGGTGCAGACATCATTGAAACCAACACATTTTCGGGAACGACCATTGCCATGGCAGATTATAACATGGAAACGTTGGTTACGGAATTGAATTATCAATCAGCCGTTCTTGCCCGAAAAGCAGCCGACAAATACACCCTTTTAACACCTGAAAATCCACGTTTTGTTGCAGGTTCAATCGGGCCAACGAATAGAACGGCAAGTCTTTCGCCTGACGTAAACGATCCGGGATTTCGAGGAATTACTTTTGACGAATTGCGCATCGCCTACAAACAACAAGCATCCGCACTTTTGGACGGTGGCGTTGATATTTTGTTGGTCGAAACGGTTTTTGATACACTTAACGCCAAGGCGGCACTTTTTGCCATTGACGAACTCCAAGAAGAACGCAATATCCAAATTCCAATCATGGTAAGTGGCACAATCACAGACGCATCGGGCAGAACACTTTCGGGTCAAACGGCTGAGGCTTTTTTGATTTCGGTGGAACATCTTTCGTTGTTGAGTGTTGGTTTTAACTGTGCGCTTGGTGCAAAACAACTTACGCCTTACCTCGAATCGCTTGCCAATAAATCTGATTTTGCCATATCAGCTTATCCCAATGCAGGATTGCCAAATGCTTTCGGACAATATGACGAAACCCCCGAACAAATGGCGCAACAGGTCAAACTGTATTTGGAAAAAGGATTGATAAACATCATCGGTGGTTGTTGTGGCACAACGCCTGCACACATTCAAGCGATTGCGGAATTGGCAAAGGATTATGAGCCGAGAAAAAGTAAAGTTCTAAAAACTGAAAACCATAATTTTTAATAAATTTTTTTAAATACTAATACAAATGGGTCAATCTCTAAATAAAGTTTATGTTCATTTGGTTTTCAGTACCAAATACAGGCAACCTTTAATCACAGATTTTATAAAAGAAGAATTGTTCAATTATTTAGGTGGAATCTGTAAAAACATGGTATGTAATCCAATTCAGGTTGGAGGATATAAAGATCATGTCCATATTCTTTGTTTGTTGTCAAAGAAAATCGCATTAATGGATTTGCTCGAAAAAGTAAAATCAAATTCTTCAAAATGGATTAAGACTAAAGGAAAGGAGTTTGAGAATTTTTATTGGCAGAATGGCTATGGAGCGTTTTCGGTAAATCCTAAACTAATTGATATTGTACAAAAATATATCATCAATCAGGAAGAACACCATAAAAAGAAAACATTTCAAAAGGAATTTTTGGCTTTTTTGAAAAAATATGATGTTGAATATGACGAAAGATATGTTTGGGATTAATTTTTTTAAGCCACAAAGTGGCGACATCATCTGCATTGGGCATAGCCCTATGCAAAAACAAGGTCTGAAAGACCGTAATCAGTAGAACCGAAATTTGGAATTTTATGATAAAACATTATTTACATAAAAAAATATCGCCCTTTCAGGGCTTAGTATCGCATTTATTACATCTACCTTTAGCAATGCCAAATGTTTGTGATTCAGGTCTTTCAGACCTTACCACTACATTACCTTAAAACTTGAATAATGGAAAATAATATATATCCTGACGATAACCGACAACCAACAACCAACAACCGACAACCATCAACCAAATTCCTGAAATTATCTGGTCTCGAACCACTCATCATCACTCCCGAAAGCAACTTCATCAATGTCGGCGAACGCACAAACGTTGCAGGTTCTAAAAAATTTCTGCGTTTAATCAAAGAAGGTCATTTTAGTGAAGCGTTGGATATTGCTCGTGAGCAAGTTGAGGGCGGTGCGCAAATCCTTGATGTCAACATGGACGACGGACTTTTGGACGGCAAACAAGCCATGGTCAAATTCTTGAATTTAATCGCCTCCGAACCCGATATTGCCAAAATTCCAATTATGATTGACAGTTCCAAATGGGGAATTTTGGAAGCAGGATTGCAAGTTGTCCAAGGGAAAAGTGTTGTCAATTCAATTTCGTTAAAAGAGGGCGAAGAGAATTTTTTGTACCAAGCCAAACTAATTAGACGTTACGGAGCAGCCGTGATTGTCATGGCGTTTGACGAAGTAGGACAAGCGGATAATTACGAGCGCAGAATTGAAATTTGCAAACGTTCATACGATTTATTAGTCAACAAAGTGAATTTTCCGCCCGAAGACATCATTTTTGACTTGAATATTTTTCCCGTAGCAACAGGCATGGACGAACACAGACGCAATGCACTTGATTTTATTGAGGCAACCAAATGGGTCAAAGAAAATCTGCCTTATGTCAGCGTTAGTGGAGGCGTAAGTAATGTATCTTTCTCATTTCGAGGAAATAACGCTGTTCGAGAAGCGATGCACTCTGTCTTTTTGTATCACGCCATAAAAGCAGGAATGAACATGGGAATTGTCAATCCGAGTATGCTCGAAGTGTATGACGAAATTCCGAAAGACTTGCTCGAACTTGTCGAAGATGTTATGTTAGACCGCCGTGATGATGCTACGGAACGATTGTTACATTATTCCGAAACGATTGTTGCGGTCAAAAAGGAGAAAACCGAAGATTTGGCGTGGCGAGAGGAAAGTTTGCAAGCACGCATTACACACGCTTTGGTCAAAGGCGTTGACAAATACATTTTGGAAGACGTTGAAGAGGCACGATTGGCAGCTAAACGACCGTTAGACGTTATCGAAATTAACTTAATGGACGGCATGGGCGTTGTTGGCGATTTGTTCGGAAGTGGCAAAATGTTTTTACCGCAAGTCGTGAAGTCAGCACGTGTGATGAAAAAAGCTGTGGCGTATTTACAACCGTTCATCGAAAAGGAAAAAGACAGTTCACGTCCAGCCGCAGGGAGAGTGTTAATGGCAACCGTCAAAGGCGATGTGCATGATATTGGGAAAAATATTGTCAGCGTTGTTTTGGGTTGCAACAATTACGAAATCATCGACCTTGGCGTGATGGTTCCGTGCGAAAAAATTATCCAAACGGCGATTGACGAAAAAGTCGATATAATTGGGTTGAGCGGACTGATTACACCAAGTTTGGACGAAATGGTTTTTGTTGCCGATGAGTTGGAACGCCAAAATTTAAAATTTCCGCTGTTAATCGGTGGTGCAACGACTTCACGAGCGCATACAGCCGTGAAAATTGCACCGTCATATTCGCAAACCGTTGTTCATGTCAACGATGCATCACGTGCCGTTGGTGTTGTTTCAACGTTGTTAAACAAAGAAAAATCAACAAGTTACAGCCTTGAACTGCGACAAGAATACGATAATTTCAGAACTGATTTTTTAAACCGAAACACACACAAAGAATACATTTCAATCGAAGATGCACGCAAAATTTCATTGAAATTAGAGTTTAACGAGCAAAACATCGTTCGACCGAAAAAATTGGGAATAACCGTTATCGAAAATCAAGATTTGACCGAATTACTCGCTTTCGTCGATTGGACACCGTATTTCAAAAGTTGGGAATTACACGGAAAATATCCTGAAATTCTGAGCGATGAAATTGTTGGCAAGCAAGCAACCGAGCTTTTCAATGAAACGCAAGCGATTTTAAAACAGCTTATTGCCAAAAAATGGTTGACAGCCAAAGCAATTTTTGGGCTTTTCCCTGCCAATTCCGTTGGCGATGATGTTGTACTAAAAGATGAAAAAGGCAACGAAAAAGCTACTTTTTACACACTTCGTCAGCAGTTAAAACGTGCCGTAGGAAGACCGTGTTTGGCGTTGGCTGATTTTATTGCGCCGAAAGAATCGGGCATACAAGATTATGTCGGTTGCTTTTGTGTAAGTGCAGGTTTTGGAACAGAGGAAATTGTTCGGCAATTTAAAGCGGAAAATGACGATTACAATGCGATTATCGTTCAAGCACTCGCCGACCGCTTTGCTGAGGCTTTTGCTGAATTTTTACATCATAAAATCCGCACGGAATATTGGGGTTACGTACCCGATGAAAATTTGTCGAATGAAGAGTTAATCAAAGAAAAATACAAAGGTATTCGCCCTGCGCCAGGTTATCCTGCTTGTCCCGACCATATTGAAAAACGCACCATTTGGAGTTTGCTCGATGTCGAAAAAAACATTGGCGTAAAGCTAACGGAAGGTTTGGCGATGTGGCCTGCTGCAAGTGTCAGCGGTTATTATTTCGCACATCCCGAAAGTAAATATTTTGGTTTGGGAAAAATCAAAGAAGACCAACTTTTGGATTACGTCAATCGCAGAAATGCCGATGAACGTGAAATCCGTAGAATTTTAAACGCAAATCTAAACGATTGATGAAACAAATTTTAGGAATGAACAGACTTTTGATAAAGCCACTAAAATGGCAACCATTAGAAGACAGTGATAGGGATTTTATAACAGATAAATACCCTAAGGAGAAATGTTTTTTAAGAATGAATGATTTTCCCGAAGAGCCTTTATGGACATTATTTTATAATGGAGATAGCATAGATTTTGATGATACTCCTCTTTTGTGGAAAGTATATTACAGAGAATAATAGTAAGTAAAAGTAATGTTTATATCAAAAGGAAAAATTATACAGGAAGGCGATGTACATAATAATAAGATGTGTTTTTGGGGAGCTGACAGCGTCTTTCAATAGAAAGAAAAGCCAATAGTATATCTTTTAATTATTCTTTTCGGTAAAGTCATCAAAAAAAGTAGTAAAACAAAAATGAAAGTAACAGAACACATAGCGAAAGCGCAAGGAAAAACGATTGATGAAATGAAACAAATTTCAGAAACAAACAGACTTTTATTGAGGGAATTAAATTTGGATGATGCAGAATTTGCGTACAATCTGAATGCTGACACAGAAGTAATAAAATACACAGGAGACGAGCCTTTTGCCTCTGTTGATGAAGCAAAAGAGTTTTTAACCAAATACGACCATTATCAAAAATATGGTTTCGGACGTTGGGGTGTGGTATTGAAAGAAACAGGCGAATTGCTTGGTTGGTGCGGGCTAAAATACACCGAAGATTTAAAAGAGTACGACATTGGCTTTCGTTTTTTCAAAAAGCATTGGAACAAAGGGTATGCCACAGAAGCGGCAAAATTTTGTCTTGAACTCGGTTTCAATAAATTCGGCATAAAAGAAATTGTAGGAAGAGCAATGAAAGAAAACCTGGCTTCCATTCGTGTACTTCAAAAAGTAGGATTAACGTATTGGAAAGATTATGATTTTGAGAGCGAGCAAGGTGTAATTTATAAAATTGAAAAATGAAAGTAACAGAACACATAGCCAAAGCACAAGGAAAAACGATTGTTTCGTTTGAAGTCATTCCGCCGTTGAAAGGAACAGGCATTGACGATTTGTATAAAAATATTGACCCATTGATTGAGTTTAAACCACCGTTTATTGACGTGACATCATCCCGGGAAGAGCAAATTTTAATCGACCGGAAAGACGGGCTTTTGGAACGTAAGATAACACGTTTGCGCCCTGGAACATTGGGAATTTGCGCTGCCATTCAGTACAAATATAATGTCGATACTGTGCCACATATTTTGTGTGGCGGTTTTACCAAATCCGAAACAGAATACCTACTGATTGACTGTATGTATTTGGGTATTCAAAACGTCATGGCGTTGCGTGGCGACAATATGCGAGGTGACAACTCATTTATTCCAACCGCAGACGGAAATTCGTATGCCTCTGATTTAGTCAAACAAATTGTCGATACAGGCAATGGAAAATATTTGCACAGCGAAGAATCGTATGGTCAGGTAAATCCATTTTGTATCGGCGTAGCAGGTTATCCCGAAAAACACATTGATGCACCGTCCATGCAGTATGATCTGGAAAAATTAAAGCAAAAAGTAGCACAAGGTGCTGATTATGTGGTTACACAGATGTTTTTTGACAATCAAAAATACTTCGACTTTGTAAAAAAAGCACGTGAAATCGGTATTACCGTTCCGATTATTCCAGGAATCAAACCCATTGCGACACTCAAACATTTACAACTTTTACCACACGTTTTTAAAATTGATTTGCCCGAAACCTTGGTCAACGAAGTTGTGAAATGCAAAACCAACCAAGCGGTTCACGAACTCGGTATCGAATGGGCTGTTGCGCAATGCAAAGAATTAATTACCGAAAATGCGCCTGTACTTCACTTCTACTCTATGGGAAAAAGTGATAATGTAAGGAAGATAGTAGAAAGCTTGTTTTAAAGTACGACCTTGATTTGTAAATACTTAGGCATCAATGTTGTTTAGTTAGTGTACATATTGCTTATATACAGAGTTTTATGTCTTGCCAAAAAAGTGAGCTATCAATACAAATAACTTAAAATTGAAACCCGTTCAAAAAACAAGCGATAGTGAA
>CAYNSF010000004.1:0-106238 GCA_964399855.1 uncultured Aureispira sp.
AAGATAGACCACAATCATTCGAAAAATTATGCTTAATTTTACTCCGAAACTTTAGATAATAATAGAAAACAAAAAGAATGTTGAAAATCCTATTAATAATGAGTTTAGTATCGTTTTAGTTCTGATGTTTTTTTTCTCCTGCTCTGCCTTTGCTATCTCATTTTTATAATCAAAATCATATTGCTGTTCTTTACGGACAATTTCCTCTTTTACGTTTTGACCTTTAAAACTGTTTATTAATGAGTTGTGGGATTTAAGGTTATTATAAGCCGATTTAAAATTTCCGTTCCTTTCATAAGCAATGGTCAGAAGGTATAATGCCTGACGTATCAAGTCAGGCTCATTTATATCTTTAGCCAGTGTCAAAGCGTGGGATTGTTGACTTACCATCGTTTGGTAACGGTGTTCCGGTTTTATACCTATACTTACAAGAATACTATCAGGAGCATTTTGTAAGAGGAACCCCATATTTACCAAATGGTATAATTCTAAATGTTTGTTGTTAAGTTTAAGTTTAATATCCGAAGCTTTTCTCAGGTATTTTAATGCTATGGAATAATCAGATATTTGTTGATAAAGAAAAGCTATATTCAAATAATCACTTGCCAAGCCCGTCTCATCGTTTAATTCCTTTTTCAGCTCGATTGCCCTGTTATAATAGATTATGGATTTTTCATAATCCGGCAGGTTCATATAAACGTTTCCTATGATAGAAAGGACATGAGAAGCACCCTGTTGATCTTCTAATTGCAAATAACTTTCCAACGACCTGTTCAAAAAATCCAGCGATTTGTCTTTATCTTCAATATCTCTGTATAGCCATCCAATATCAGTTAATAAAGAAGCTGCATTTCGTTTGTCGCCTGATTTTTCACTTATTCTCAGGGCTTGTTGGTAATTCTCCAATGCCAAAGGGTAGTTGGAGATTTTTTTTGTCAACCACCCGAGATCTTTGTAAACTGTAACAATCAGGGTTTGGTCATTTGTTTCTTTAGCTGTTTGCAAGGCTTGTTGGTAATGCTCCATTGCCAACGGGAAGTTGGAAAAGTCAGCATACAATTTCCCTAAATTCCTTAGGTTATAAACTATATTCTGCTTATCTCTTGTTTCTTTGCAAATGGTTAAAGCATTTTGATAATATGCTAAGGCTTTTACAGAATCTTTCAAATCAGCATAATGATTCCCTAAATATCTGAAAGCTGTTGCTTTTCCTTTTTTGAAGTGAAGTTTTTCGGAAAGTTTCAGTGCCTGTTGTGCATACGAAAAGGCTGTATCACGGCTACCTTGAGAATAATATTGCCGACTCAGGCTGTTGAGTACATCTGCTTTAGCGGGATTTTCTTTTAATTGTGGAAGCTCTTTCATCAAGCTGTCTATTAGCGCTTGCCCCTGTTTTTGGGCATAGAGTGAGCTACCCAATAATAGGGAAACAAAAAGTATAAAAAGGTATCTATTTTTCATCGGTAAGCTATTTATACATGATTATTATTTATCTTTTCCACAAAATACATATCAATTTCTCCTTTCCCCTTGGCATCTATTTTGCCTCTATACTTACAAGTAAAATCATCTTTCACTATCTGATAAGTAGTTTCCGAAATGTTTACTTTTCCTGCTTCACTGCTGCTTTCCATACGGGCTGCGGTGTTTACGGTATCGCCCCAGATGTCGTAAGCGAATTTTTTAACGCCTACTATACCTGCTACTACGCTACCAGTATGAACGCCTATTCTTATCTCAAAAACATTTTCTTTTAATTTTCTTTGCGCTATAAAATCTCTTATCTCTAATGCTGCTTGTACCGTCCTTTGTGCGTGGAGTGGATTGGCAACAGGCAAACCGCACACCGCCAAATAAGCATCGCCGATGGTTTTTATTTTTTCCAAACCGTTGCACTCAATGATATTGTCGAAAACGGTAAAGCACTCGTGTAACTCTTGTACCAACTTTTCGGGAGAAAGGGTTTCGGCAGTTTGTGTAAAGCTGACAAAGTCGGTAAACAAAATACTAACATCACTATACTGTTTGGCTTGTGTGTTGCCTTTTTCTTTGAGTTCTTCGGCTACTTCGGCTGGGAGAATATTGAGCAGCAGATTTTCGCTTCTGTTTTTTTCTTTTTTTACTTTATTTCGTTGTCTGAATATAAGCACTGAAAACAGAATAAATGCAAACAATCCTGCCATTAAGGAATTGCGGAAGATTTTCTGGCGTTTTATCTCAGCCTGCGCGAAGGCTTCTCTTTCTTCGCTCTCTAAGCGGTCTATAGCCTGTTGCTTTTCAAACTCGTAGGTCATCTCCATGCGGGATATTTCGATGGATTTCTCTTCGTTGAATACGGTGTCTTTATAGGTACTGTATTCTTTGTAGGCATCTAAAGCGCGGACATAATCGCCGCTGAGGACGTATACTTCGGAGAGGTGTTTTTGGGCATCTTTATATTCATCAAGTGTTCCCATATCTTTGAAACCTTTGGCGGCATCTTCTAAGTGCGAAATGGCTGCACGGATTAGTCCTCTTCTGTCGGCGGGCGATACGGCTGCAATTGACGGCAATAGGGTATTGTAATTTTCAATGGGCAAAACCAAGGTGGTATCAGTTAAAATTGACTTGTACGATATGCCGATATTCAGGATAGAACTTGATTCACCTAATTTATATCCTATTTCCTTGTATATTTCTAAGGATTTATATTGAAAATCTATGCTTTTGAAATAATTTCCCTGATTCCGATATACGTCCCCAATATTGCCGTAAGCATAAGCGATACCGCTTTTTTCTCCGATTTCTTCACTTATTTTCAAAGCAGAAAAAAATTTTTCTAAGGCTTCGGAGTATTTGCCCTGACTACTATAAACTCTCCCGATATTGCCGTAATTGTTAGCGATACCTCTTTTATCCCCAGCTTTTTCCCGTATTTTCAAAGAAGCAAAAAAGTTCTCCAATGCTTTGTGGTAATTTCCCATACGCGAATAAATATTCCCTATATTCCCGTAAAATGCAGCTAAACCTTTTGTATCTCCGATTTCTTCACTTATTTTCAAACCTGCAAAATAGTTTTCCAATGCTTCAGGGTAATTACCCTGACTACCATAAACATTCCCGATGCAGTTGTAAGCCGAAGCGATACCAGGTTTATTCCCGATTTTTTCTTGTACTTTCAAACCTGCAAAATAGTTTTCCAATGCTTTAGGGTAATTACCCTGGTAGAAATAAGCAATCGCGATGTTATCGTAATTGCTATAAATGCTACTTTTATCTCCGATTTCTTCACTTATTTTCAAAGAAGCAAGATGGTATTCTAAAACTTTGGGGTAATTGCCCTGACTACCATAAATCTTCCCGATTTCAGTGTAACTGTTTGCGATACTGCTTTTATCCCCGATTTCTTCACTTATTTTCAAAGCGGTAAAAAGGTTTTCCAATGCATCGGAGTAATTACCCTCATAACAATAAACTATACCGAAATTGGCGTAAGCACCTGCTTCGCCTTTCCGGTATTTTATTTTTTGAGAGAGTGTAAGGGCATCCTGCGCATATTTTTGGGCTTTTTCTAAATCTCCTATTTCCCAACCTGCTTCTCCACTCAACTCGTTAAGCACATTTACCTTATTGGTGTCTTCTTTGGCTTTGGACAGTTCGGTTTGGAGACTGTCTATCAGGGCTTGTCCTTGTTTTTGCCCAAAGGATATACCCGTAAATCCCAACATCAGCAAACCTAATAATAGTATTTTATACAAATTTCTTTTGGGTGCAATGGTCGGGGTAAAGGTTTTCATTGGTGTAGGTTGTTAATGGTTATAACATTCAATCATGTTTTTGGGATTTCAGATAGTTGCTGCTTTATTTCTTTAAGGTATCGTGCTTTTTTGCCTTGTCTCAGGCGGATAGAAGTCGCTGTAAAATAATGATGATTTTCTAAGAATCTCTCTTGCAACTCATTCCACTCACGACCATTGCTGACTACGCCGGTATGGACTAATTCATCGTATAGCCTTTGTCCGATTTCGTAAAAATCGTTCCTTCCGAGATAGTCTAAATCCGCATCTGCTATGATGGCTTCGAGAATATTGTGTGGTGTTTGCGGGATTTTTGTCGCCATGATCATGCCACATATCCTTTCGATCTCCGATGCATCATAACCAAAAGCCGGCAGATATTCCCGGGCGATATTGCATGAAATCGCTTCATGATCCTGTGCCTGAACCAAAAATCCGGCATCATGAAACAGTACAGCCGTCAACAAAAGTCTTAAATCTTCTTCGGAGACACCTTCTTTATTGGCTATTTTCTTACAGCTTTTATAGACATCCTTTACATGATCTACACTATGGTATGTCAGGTGGCCGGGAAGCTCGTCTTCTAATTTTTTTAATATAAACTTTTTTACAGACTTGATGGATTCCATTATCATGTTTCACTAATTGGGTTGATATATTGATTGGATTGTGCTTTGTAAACTTTCAAATCAACTGTACGATAAATATTAACATTTTTTACTACTATAAAAGTTCCCATATTGCCAAAAAATATGCTTTTACTTATAGAATGTTGCCATTTTGCATATTGAAATAAAGAACTTTTAAGCAAATAAAATTTGATTAGTACCAAATTTATGCCAAAATAAATGATTTTAACCAAGGACTTCATATACCATAATTTCTGACGATTTATTCTTTAAGGCTCGCTTTCCGACTGGGCGGCATTGAAATGATTGTTTTACTTTTTCGTAACATGCTTCGGAAATAAGTATTTGGCCTTTGTCTGCTGCCGATTGCAACCGTTGAGCCGTGTTTACCACATCACCGATAACAGTAAAATCCAATCTTCGCAGCGTGGAAGAACCGATATTGCCCGAAATCATTTCGCCGCTATTTACACCTATAGAAACTTTTGGCGAGAAGCTGTACTCCACGGGAATTTCGTTGACCCTGTTTCTTATGGCTAAGCTGGCATCAATAGCCCTGTCGAGATGGTAAGCGCCTTTGAAAACCGCCATAATGCAATCGCCGATGAACTTGTCAATGATACCATTCTGCTCAATGATTTCTTTGACCATGATATCAAAATAGGTATTAAGCATCCTTACAACTATATCTGGTTTTTCGGTTTCGCTTATGGCCGTAAATCCACAAATATCAATAAATACAACCGTACCTTCAATCGTTTCGTTGTCGGTCAGCGAATTTTCAAACTCCTTGGTACTCATAAAATTAAGTACGCTTTCATCGACATACATTTTGAGTATGTTGTTTTCCCTGATGGCATTGAGCGTTTCCTTCATGTGACGTACATGTGTGATAGTTTTTTCTATGGTCAGTTCAAGGTCTTCAAAATTGACAGGTTTGGTTATAAAATCAAACGCACCCCGGTTCATAGCCAATCTTATATTTTCCATATCTCCATAGGCAGAAACCATGACGGCTTTGATGAGCGGGTTTTCTTCGTTCAGCTTATTCAGAAACGTAAGTCCGTCCATTTCGGGCATATTGATATCACTCAACACAATATCTATTTCAGGATTTTCAATGATTTTATTGAGCGCATCACGGCCATTGACAGCAAAGACAAATTCGTACTGCTGTTCTCTTATTTTCTGCCGGAATTTTTGTCGGATAAGCGATTCTAAATCCGCCTCATCGTCCGCTACCAATATTTTAGTATTCATAATATTGTTTTTAGTTTTTGCTTTAATACGGAGAAGTCCACCGGTTTGGTCAGGAAATCATCTGCGCCAAGCTTCATGGCTTCGTCGTAATTTTCTTTATCTCCATAAGCCGTTATCATCATCACGATCGGGGGTGGCTTTTCGTATTTTTGTTTTATATGTTTCAATAATTCAAGCCCGCTCATACCCGGCATATTAATGTCCGATAAAATCAAAACGGCCTCATTTTCATGGTGTTCCATATATTCTATGGCGAGTTCGCCGGAAAAGGCAAAGGCAAAATCCATTTCTCCGCTCTTTATTTCCCTCCGGAATCGCTGTTCAAAGAGTGATTGAATATCCTGCTCGTCGTCAACAACTAAAATTTTCATACGTTTGATTTTTTTTGAGTTTGATAATGAATATCAGTTTAAGGCCTTAGTTTTATTAAAAAGGTTGTTCCGGAATTTTCTTCCGATACTACAGTCAGTTCTCCGCCATGTCCTTTGGTTACAATATCATAAGACAAGCTCAGTCCCAATCCCGTACCGCTGCCTGCAGGCTTGGTCGTGAAAAACGGCTGAAAGATTTTGTCAATGATATTCTGAGCGATGCCGGAACCGTTGTCTTTTATGGTAATTAATACGATGTCATTTTCTTTCCTGGTACTAACCCATACCATAGGCTCGTACCCTTGCTCATGCTGTTGCTTTCTTTCCGTAACGGCATAAAAAGCATTATTAATCAGATTTAATATAACTCTGCCTATATCCTGCGGTACGATATTGATTTCAGGAAGTGAGGCATCAAAATCCGTTTTAAATGCGGCATTAAAGCTCTTGTCCTTTGCTCTCAATCCATGGAAGGACAATCGTAGGTATTCATCACACAAAGCATTGATATCGGTCAGTTCTTTCTGACCTGAACTTGTACGTGCATGCTGCAACATGCCTTTGACTATCGCATCGGCTCGCTTGCCATGATGATTGATTCTTTCGAGGTTTTGTATAACATCTCTAGCTATCTCTTTAGCGTCTTCAATATCGCCTTTTTCTAATGCATCCTGCATCTCATCGAGAAGTTCTCTGCTCACTTCACTAAAATTGTTGACGAAGTTCAGTGGATTTTGTATTTCATGGGCAATGCCGGCTGTCAATTCTCCAAGAGAAGCCATTTTTTCGGATTGGATAAGTTGGGATTGAGTAGATTCTAATTCGTACAGTGTTTTTTGCAACTCCTCTTTTTGTCTGGTTATTTCCGCAGTTCTTTCTTTTACCTGTATTTCTAATTGTACTTTTAACTGCTCTGTTATTTTAAATTCTTTTGTTTGCTCTTCTGCCTTCTGCCTTTCCTTTTCTATTGCCTTTTTTTGTTTGTTACTAATAAAGAGCATGGCTATCATCCATATCAGTCCAAAAAAATCAGCAGTATCAAAATAGGTACTCCATTCTTTGTAGAGGGATTTGTTTATTATTTGCAACAGATCTTCTATAAAACTGAATACAAACAATGGTAAAAAAGCATATACCAGAGACTTAAGGCTTGAAAATATGGGTTTAGTAAAAATAAAATAGATGAGACTAACAGAAAGCAAGTAATTAAGAATAGTTGTGTAGGGCCAAAAAGTACCAGTATTATTATTACCACCTAAGAAAAGCAGTATAATGTAACATATAATACCTGCAATGATGAGCCTATCCCAGCCACGCAAGGTGTTGTTACTTCTAAGGTATTTCCTTATGTTTGCTAGTAGCACAATGGCCAGTATGGTTTGTAAAAGCATAAAATAAACCTTTGGTAAAGAAATTATACCGGCAAAGATAGGATAAACAGCGTATATTTTCCTTGTTCCGTTTCCACATTTAAGGTTCCGCCATGAGCTTTTATAATATCATAGGATAAGGACAGACCTAATCCGGTTCCCTGACCTGTGGGTTTTGTGGTGAAAAATGGTTGAAAAATTTTGTCTTTTATTGCCAGAGGGATACCATTGCCATTATCTTTTACCAGAATCTCAATCTTGCCATTTTCTTTTCTTGTTGAAACGGTTACTGTTGGTTCATAATCATCATCAACATTCTTCTTTCTCTCATTTACAGCATAAAACGCATTGTTAATCAGATTTAAAATAACTCTGCCTATATCCTGCTGTACGATATTGATCTCAGGAAGTGAAGCATCAAAATCCGTTTTAAATGCGGCATTAAAGCTCTTGTCTTTTGCTCTCAATCCATGATAGGCCAGACGCAGGTATTCATCACATAAAGCGTTAATGTCGGTCAATTCTTTTTTGCCGTTACTGGTACGTGATATGATGCAAAATGCCTTTTACTATCGAATCGGTTCACTTGCCATGATGATTGATTTTTCGAGGTTTTGGACTACTTCATTTGCTATGTCTTTTACATCGCCCCAATTACCATTTTCTATTTTTTCTTTCATCTCATCAAGCAATTCGTTATTAACTTCGCTGAAATTCTTGACATAATTAAACGGATTTTGTATCTCGTAGGTAATACCCGCTATCATTTCTCCAAGTGATGTCATTTTTTGGATTGTACTAATTGCGTATGTCTGACTTTCAGATCTTCCAGCGACTGTCGGTCGTATCGCGGTGTTCGATTCTTCTACTGCCATGCCGTTTTTGCTCCAATTCTTTAATGGTTTCCTCAAGTAGAATTACAATTGTACTCTTTTCCTTATCGGTAAGAGAGTGCTTAAACTCAGCAATGTGTGCCTTATTGACATCCTTAATTGACTGTAACAGACTGTTTTATTTTTGTATGTGACAAGCTACTATTCTGTTGAATTATGTCAAGAATATTTCGGGTATGCAAGTTCATATTAATTAAAAATTAATTGTCAATTAATACATAACAAAATTTAATAATATCAAGATTTAAGCATATCTTTGCAGCATTAAATTTAAAACACATCATTATGGATATACATCACGTTACAGTCATTGGAGCTGGAACTATGGGCAATGGCATCGTTCAAGTTTTTGCAATGAATGGCTTCATAGTAGTCATGTGTGATATTTCAGCTCCTGCATTGGAAAAAGCAGTGCAAACGATCAGCACCAATTTAGATAGGATGATCAAAAAGGAAGTCATCACTGACGCTATTGCTCAGCAGGCATTGATCAATATCACAACGGAAACAGACTTGGGTAAGGCCGTAAAAAATGCTGATTTGATAGTCGAAGCTGCTACTGAAAATGTCAATATAAAATTGGATATTTTCCGACAAATGGACGCTTTAGCTCCTGCGCCGTGTATCCTTGCCACCAATACTTCTTCTATTTCTATAACTCAGATAGCGGCAGTAACTCAAAGACCTGAAAAAGTAATTGGTATGCACTTTATGAATCCGGTACCCGTCATGAAATTGGTGGAAGTCATCAGAGGATATTCGACATCGGACGAAGTGTGTGATCAGATCATGAAAATGTCCGAAACCTTGGGTAAAACACCTGTTGAAGTCAATGATTATCCGGGATTTGTAGCCAATCGCATTTTGATGCCGATGATCAATGAAGCGATATATACGTTATATACTGGCGTTGCTGGAGTTTATGAGATCGATACGGTGATGAAGTTAGGCATGGCGCATCCTATGGGTCCTTTGGCATTAGCAGATTTTATCGGTTTGGATGTGTGTATGTCAATTTTACAGATTATGCATCAAGGATTGGGTGAAGCGAAATATGCTCCATGTCCACTTTTGGTCAATATGGTAACTGCCGGAAAATTGGGAAGGAAAACTGGCGAAGGTTTTTATGTTTATGAAGCCAATTCCAAGGAAATGAAAGTTTCTCCTAAGTTTTTGAAATAATTTTCCAAGTTTCATTCTTCAATCATAATGGATAGCTTACCGCTACAAGACTTAAAAATACTTGATTTGTCTTCTGTGCTTGCAGGACCGTTGACAGGAAGTTTTTTTGCAGAAATGGGTGCTGATGTATTGAAAATCGAAAATCAGCTTACTGGTGGTGATGTGACACGACAATGGAAATTGCCTGCCGAAGATGTTTCGGATCCATATTCAGCATACTATGCAAGTGCCAATTATGGCAAAGATATCAAACTCATGGATTTGACACAAGCGGATGAAAGGCAAACGTTAGAAAAGTACATCGCAGAAGCAGATGTTATCATATCCAATTTTCAAAAGCGAACAGCACAAAAACTTAATTTAGATCCTCACGAGATCGTAAAAAGGTATCCTGAACTTATATTTATACAATTAAGCGCTTATACTTGGGATGACCCACGACCAGGATATGACTTTGTCATGCAGGGTGAAACTGGTTGGATATCCATGACAGGAACAGATCATAATCACTTGACTAAATTGCCGGTTGCACTCATGGATATTATTGCGTCACATCAGATGAGAACCGCTGGATTGTTGGCATTGATCCAAAAAAATAAAACAGGCAAAGGAAGTATAGTACATGTATCTTTATACAAAAGCGCCATTTCAGCTTTAGCAAATCAGGCTTCTAATTATCTGATGACTGGAATGGTGCCTCAACCATTGGGCACATTACACCCGAATATTGCGCCTTATGGCGATATTTTCGTTACGAAAGATGAACAAAAAGTGATGTTAGCGATAGGAAGTGACAATCAGTTTAAAAAACTGTGGTTTACCCTGAATTTGGATAAAGAAATGTACAGTATTTTTGTGAGTAATTCCGATAGAGTTTACCATCGTATGCGATTAGCAACAATATTGCAGCGAGAAATAGAAAAGTTAAAGTACGATGAATTAAGTAAAATGTTGGAGCATGAGCAACTTCCATTTTGTTTGATTCACGATCTCAAAGATGTGTTTGATTCTAAGTTGGCCAATGAAATGGTTCATACAGAAACGAAAGATACGAGTACATTCAAGTCAGTGAGTAGTGTGGCTTTTAGTATCGTTTAATCCTCAGTCAATTCACCAAAAAGTTTAGCAACATTATTTGTAACTTCTCAGGCATGATTATTTATAATCAAAAAATGATGTTTTTCCGTGATACTTCTGCTCTTTTTTCGTCAATAGCTTATGTTATTCACTAAAAAAATAGCTTTGTCTAACTAAAATGGTTTTACATTTTTTTTGAAAGCATTTACCCGAGTAGTTACCATTTTTTTTAAGATAAATTAAAAAGTAGTACGGTTTTTGTATTAATAAATGTAGTTATGGTTGTTGAAAATAAAATATTTAAAATAGATTGATATATAGTTGTTTATATATATGTAAAAACATTAAATATGTACAGTATGATATATAGTAATAAATTGAAATTCCAATTTTTGGTAATTTTAATTTTATTTTTTTTAAAAATGCAGGCGCAGGATTTGCATTATAGCCAATTCTATAATTCGCCACAAAATTTGAATCCGGCGCTTACTGGTGTCTTTATTGGAGATCATCGTTTTACAGCTTCATGGCGTGACCAATGGAGATTTGTGCCTGTGGCATGGACGACATTTAGCGGTTCGTATGATAGAAAGTTACATTTACTGAAAGACCCCTATCACTTTCTCGGAGGTGGATTGAATATCAATCATGATAGGCAGGGAGATTCACCACTTACACTTACATCAATCAATGTAAATGGAGCGTACCATAGGATATTATCTCCGAGGCACATCGTCAGCGGAGGATTGACCTTGGGATTTGCATCTCGTGGATTCAATAGTCAGACACTTACTTGGGATAAGCAGTGGAATGGCGATGCATTCGATCCTAATCTACCATCACAAGAAGGATTTGCTGATTTTGAGCGTGTAAACTTTTTGGAAACGGGCTTAGGACTGAATTACCGATATCAAGTTCATAAAAGGACATTTGCCGATGCAGGCATTGGTTTGTTACATATATTCAAGCCCTCGACTGCATTTATCAATAGTAGTGTAGCTGATTTGCCGCAACGTGTCACTTTTTCTGTTGTTGGACAGGCTCAAGTTATGAATGTTTTAGACGTACAGTTACATGTGCTTCATCAATTTCAAGGCGAATACGATGAAACGATACTTGGAGCTTTAGGCAAACTTTATATTAATCAGAAGAAAGGAAGTGAAGTACAGCTACATGCTGGATTAGGATACCGTACTTCGGGTTCATTATTCCCGACAGTTGCCTTACAATATAATAATATATATGCATCATTCAGTTATGATGTTGATAACACAGATTTTAATAAGATAAGTGATATTAGTATCAGAAGAGGTGGTCCAGAATTGCATTTCCGCTATTATATCGTTAATGTAGAGCCATTGAAACAAGCTAAAATTTGTCCAATTTATTAATTCGATTACAAAATAGCATGAAAATATATTTTAAAATACAATTATTTGTAATATTCTTGTTATCAATGGTTCATGTGCAAATACATGCGCAGTCACCTACGAAAAGACAGGTATTACTTAAAGCAGAGGAACAACTTGCTTCTAAAAATTACTATGGTGCGTTAAAACTTTTTGACGAGGCATTAGAATACGATGAGCATGATGTTGATGTCCTTTTCAAATCGGCAGAAGCAGCAAGGAATTTTAATGCTTATTCGAGAGCAGCCTATAAGTATCAGTATCTCTTGGATACACTCAAAGATACTTCACATCCAGAAGCTTTATTCTGGTTGGCAAATATGCAGCAACGCATGGGCAAATATGAAGATTCGAGAAATAATTACACCCTATATTTAAGTGAGTATGGTGGTATAGACTCCATTTTTACGCTGAAAGTCCAAAAAGAGTTGGCTTCATTGGATTTTGCTGAAAAGCAAATGAATGAAACGAAGGATTACATCAGAATACAAAAAATGGACGGTGTAAATACACCAGCTTCGGAAGTAGCAGGGAATGTTTTCAATGATGAGTTTTATTATTCATCGATGAACTATAAAGAACCGCAGAAAGGTCGTGAACCTGGTAGAGACATTTCAAAATTATTAAAAAAATCTCGTGACGGTCAGATATCCATTATCCCTGGATATGTCAATGAAAGAACAGAATTAGTAACGCATTCTTGCATCAATACTACGGGAACAACGATGTATTATACGGTATGTAAATACATCAACGATGCAGATATTCATTGTGAGATTTACAAGAGTGATATAAGTGAAGAAGGTGTTTTGTCCAATGAAGTTCGGTTGAATGATCCGATAAATATACCCAATTACACGACTACTCAACCTTTCATTACTATAGATAAGGCAACAGGTAAAGAGTTGTTGTACTTCGTATCGGACAGACCTGGCGGTAGAGGCGAATTAGATATATGGTATAGTATTTTAGATCCCGAATTCGGATTTTCTGAACCTATCAATATTGAACAGATAAATACGCCAAACAACGAAATAACACCATTTTACAATGCGGAAACGGACTTTTTGTTCTTTAGTTCTGACGGGAGAGAGAGTCTTGGCGGATATGATGTATATAAAGTAATAAAAATCAATGACAATTACGGTTCGCCGATACCTGTCGGAATGCCTATCAATAGTAGCTATAATGATATTTACTATTTTGAACAGACAGACGGTAAGAAAGCGTATTTGTCATCAAACAGAGAAGGTTCGTTTTTCTTAGATAGCTACTTCGAAGCGTGTTGTTATGATATTTATGAATTAGAAATAGATCCGATAGACCTCCATCTCAATGCGCTTACTTATGATAAAGTTACAGGCAGACCGTTGTATGAGGCGACAGTAACTTTGTATGATAGAGAAACTAAGCAAGAATTAGGAAAGATTTCCAACTTAATGGACAACGACCATAAATTTCCATTGGCAATAGACAGAAATTATATGATTGTTGCCGAAAGGGAATTTTATCATCCAGACACGATTACATTTTCGACATTAGGAGCGACGAAGTCGGATACGATTATCAAAAGGCACTTTTTAGAAACCGATAAAATACAGTTGGATGTATTTGCATTTACAAAAGTTAGTAAATCTCCTTTGGATAGTGTAACCGTTACACTGGTGGACTTGTCCGATCCGACAGTGACACAAGTCATTCGTTTCAATCCGTTATCTAATGATTTTTATTTCTATTTGGATAAAGATAAGCAATACAAAATCATAGGTATCAAAGATGGATACTCCAACGGAGAAGAATTGATTGATACAAGAGGCATGGAAAAATCAGGTTGGATAAAGAAAAACCTCTATCTTGATAAGTTTACACTACCCGACTTATTGCCGCTTACCTTGTATTTTGATAATGACTTGCCCAACCCAAGAAGCTCAAGCAGTACAACAAATGCTAAATATGGTGAATTGATATCCGACTTTATGTCCAGAAAAGAGGAATACAAAAACAAATATTCAGCAAATCTCAGCGCTGTGCAGAAGCAGGAGGTTCTGGATATATATGAGGGATTCTTTGAAGGCGACGTAAGAGGTGGTTACGATAAGTTCAGAATGTTCCTGATAGCATTGAAACAAGAACTTGATGCAGGAAATAAAGTTGAATTATTCATCAAAGGATACGCTT
This sequence comes from uncultured Aureispira sp., assembly GCA_964399855.1. Lineage (GTDB taxonomy): Bacteria > Bacteroidota > Bacteroidia > Chitinophagales > Saprospiraceae > OLB9. The sequence continues at coordinate 14,146 of CAYNSF010000004.1, forward strand.
CGCCAAGAGCAGAAAGCAAATACAACCTTAAATTGAGCCAGCGACGGGTTTACTCTGTAAAGAATGAAATTTTGCTTTCGGATGAAGATATTATGAGATATTACAAGTCAGGAAAATTAGTCATCAATGATATCTCATTTGGTAAGGAGCAAGCACCGGCCGATGTATCAGGAGCTATCAGAGATGAAAAAAATTCAATTTATAATGTTAAAGCAGCTAAGGAGCGTAGAATAGAAATATTAAGAGCGAACAGAGGCGAAAATATAAATCAAAAATAATGAAATATATAACAGATATAAGAACGATAATAGCAATATTTCTGACTTTTGGCTTGGTGTTGTTGTCCGGATTATGGACAAAATCAGAGGCAACACACATCGTCGGAGGTAACTTGACCTATAGATATATGGGCGGAACAACCTATCAGGTAAAATTAACCTTGCGTCGGGACTGTTATTTAGGTTCGGATGATGCAGAATTTGACAACCCTGCATCTATCGGTGTCTTTGCTTATGTAGATGGTAAAATTGAATTAGTTAAATGGAGGAGTGATCTTGAAAACGGTCAAATACTTTTACCCTTTATGGCATCGGACACTCTAAATGAGTATATTACATCTGAATGTGGATTTGAAGGTACTCAAGTGTGTGTCCATGAAACCACTTATGTAGGTACAATTTCTCTGCCTAAGAGACCAGGTGGATATATCTTGGCATATCAGCGATGTTGCCGTAACAGTTCATTGAACAATGTACAAGAACCATTGGAAACAGGTACTACATACTGGGTTGAAATAGATGATAAAATACTCGAAAACAAAAATTCTTCTCCAGAGTTTAATAATTGGCCTAATGTGTATATCTGCCAAGACCAACCTTTGGTGTTTGACCATGCTGCGACGGATATAGACGGAGATTCGTTGGTGTATAGCTTATGTGTACCAAATAGTGGCGCGTCAAGGAATTTCCCTAAGCCACAACCACCTGATTTAGGAACGTTAGATTTAGTACATTTTGCACCTCCATACAATTTAGATAACCTCATGGGTGGCGTACCGTTGACCATAGATCCTCATACAGGAATTATGACAGCAACACCCGATCTCGTTGGGCAGTTTTTGATCGGTGTATGCGTTGAAGAATACAGAAATGGAGAATTAATCGGTATCGTCAGAAGAGATTTTCAGTTCAATGTGCGTGTATGTAGTCAGCCACCTTTGGCAGATTTTACGACTTCCGAATCTAATTGTGACGGACTGACTGTCGAATTTTACAATAATAGCCTTGTTGCTGATAATTTTGTTTGGAATTTCAATTATCCTGAACAAGACTCAGCATTCATATCAACAGAGCTAAATCCAGTTTTTACATTTCCTAAATCTGGTATTTATACGATACACCTTATGGCTACACGTGGTTCTGACCAATGTTTTGACGAGTTAATAAAAACTGTTTCCGTATTTGAAAATAAGATAGAGCCTGACTTTACATACCTATTGAATGGCTGTGATGGTGATTTGGACTCTTTACAAGTACTTTTGATAGACAATTCCCTATTTAATGAGCCTGGATATGCTTTAGAAGACTGGCAATGGGAAGTCACACAAAATGGACAGACAACCCATTACTCAGGCAATCCAGCGCATATCAGACTTTCATCTGACAGTAATTTTAGCGTTAAGTTTTCCGTTTCAGCAGACAATGGATGTCTTTCGGAGATAACTAAGGAAGTCGATATCACGGATTTGGTACCAAAACCTGATTTTACGGTGACATTGGCAAGCTGTCCATCTGAAAATGAAGTAGAGATTATACTTACAGACATATCTCAATCCATCAATCCAAATGCAATATTAGATCATTCGGAGTGGACGATTGGCAATCAAACATTTTCAGGGAGTCCTTTTAGGATTATCGTACCTCGCAATATTCAGGATATAGACATTGCGCTCAAATCAACTTTTAGAGATGCTTGTGATGCCACAATTCAGAAGACCATATCGCTCAATGATTTACTTCCTTTTGTGGATGTTGCCATAGATTATGTTGGTTGTCCCGATGATGAAAGCGTGGATATCATATTGGTTTATATCGATTCATTAGCCAAGGGAATAGATGCCGTCGATTTTAATTGGAGCGCAGGTATTAAACCCAATATTCAAAATTATGCAGATAGAAATATTGCATTGACGATACCAAAAGATAGTGTATTGCATTATTCTTTGATCGTGACTTATGCTAATGGTTGTGTTGATTCCATACAAGTTGATACGATACCTGGACCTTTTGCTTCACTGGTTTTCAATGGTGTGCCTGTGGTCTTGTGTCCTGATGAGGAGAAATCAATCCTACTCAATGGCAATGCAAATTGGACATATACTTGGTCTCCATTGGATGACCTCAATCTTGATGACCCAGCAGATCCAAAAGTAAGAACAAATGAAAATAGAACCTATTTTGTGACGGTTACAGACGGTCTTTGTACAGTTTCTGACTCGATTCAAGTTGTCGTGCTCGACGGTGGTATTGAGCTTTTCATTACGGGAGATACGGTGGTTTGTACCAACGAAGTGACATTGACAGCGCATGGAGGCATAGGTAACGGTATCTATCAATGGAGTAATGAACCACGATTAGTCAATATCATAGCAACTGGCGAAGTTGTTACACTGCCAGTAGATATAAGACAAAGAACATACTATGTATCCTTTGTAGGTGATGCTTGTTCTACGCAACCTGCTTCATTCACAGTATATAACGAAACACCAGTCATTGATCATCTCTCTCCTTATAGATTTTGTAGAGAAGATACCGCTAAAATATTAATTTTGAATGATGTATCGTCTCATCAGAACATATATACGTGGGATGATAATCCGCATATAGTCAGTGGACACAACACTTTCAATCCTGAAATAGGTATTGGTGCCAATGAAACGGGTTCTTTTACATTGTACTTTAATGTGATGAATCAATTTGGTTGCCAATTGAGAGATTCTGTTTTGATCAATATTGATGACAATCCAATTATTGATTTTACGCTTGACCTTACGGAATGTGGCTCTTATCAAGTGTGTTTCGATGCTAATGGAAATTATGAGGGCTTTTTATTCTGGGATTTCGGTGATCCTAAATCACAAGAAGACATATCATTGGATAAATCTCCTTGTTATGACTATCTCGAAGCAGGTACGTACAATGTTGTGTTGAGCAACAGAACCAGCGTATGTCCATTTATGACCGTGAGTAAAGAAATACAAGTCAACCCATCACTGACGATAGGAGCATTAGGAGAAAAAACGAAGTGTCTTGGCGATACGGTTCGCCTTGTAGCTACATCCAATTTTGAAGATGTGGTCTATCAATGGGAAGATATAAATGGGAATATCGTAGTATCTGGTAAAGATTTAATAACGGTTGTAAATCAAGACGCAGTTTATATCATTCGTGGTGTGGACATCAACGGATGTGAAGACGTAGATACTGTGCATGTCAATTTGTTCAGATTTGCTTTTGATATAGCTATAGCAACGACGGACAGTCTTTGTACAAACACACCAACTAAGATACAACTTACGATTGATAATCCTCAGGATTTTGACATACATTGGTATCCTGAAGATATCATTATTTCCGGACAAAACACCCACGAACCTGTCATATTATTGACTGATGTGCGGGAGATAGGTGTCAAATTAACACATAAGACCTTGGGTTGTGTTGACAGTACATCTGTACTACTCAACATTGCAACACCATTTGATTTTGGTGTTTCAGTGCCAGATTTGGTTTGTTTTGATGAAATAACCATAATAGACTTAATCATTGATAATCCAGCAAATTATATTTATACATGGACTCCCGAAGATGCGTTTTCGGGCGGACTGGGCACAACCAATCCAACGCTTAAAGTCAATACTGCGCAGACCATACATGTAGAAGTTATCAATAGATCAAACGGATGTAGAAAAGCACTTGAAATACCGATTGATGTCAGTAATCCGCTCTCCATCGACGTGAAAGTGGAGCCAAACGCTACCATCAACGAAGGAGAATCCGTAGATCTGACAGTGGTAACTGTTGCTCCTGGTGTTACCTATATATGGAGTACTGGCGAGGATGGGTCGAGTATCACTGTTAGTCCGGATGAGACGACAACCTATTATGTGACAGGTACAGATGCTGACGGATGTTCGGCGACAGATACCATAACCGTGACTGTAAGAAGAGCCAAATGTGACGAAACAGATATATACTTGCCAAATGCATTCACGCCAAACGGAGACAATACAAATGATATTTTTATCCCGAGAAGTCATTTTATCGACGAAATGGAATTTATCATTTATAACAGATGGGGTCAAGAAGTTTTCAAATCAACAGATAAAACAATAGGTTGGGACGGAACTTTCAACGGAAAACCATTATCTCCAGATTCGTATGCTTACTTCATCAAAGTATTGTGTGTCAATGCAGAAACGTATATCAAAAGAGGAAATGTAACATTGATAAGATAAACATATTATAGAAAATTTTAAAACATATCGCTTATAATTAAATTGAATCCATATCTTTGCATTTTGCTGAGGAAAAACCCTTAGCCAGTATTAAGAATTAAAAGTAATTATTAGAGATGCTAAGCAGAAGAAACGTAAGAGTTAAGGTAATGCAGATTCTTTACGCCTACAACAGGGATGAATCATTATCTGAGCAAGAGGTTTATAAAGAATACTGGAGAAGGATCGACAGTAGCTTCGAATTGTTGTTATTTAGTTTGTATGGAATCATGCAAATTACAAAATCAGCTTCGGACGACTACGAAAAAAGGAAAGCTAAGCACCTTCCTACCGATTTGGATAAGATATTCACGCCTAAGCTTTGGGACAATGTTATAATCCAAAATATTGCAAGGAACGGATTCATCAATCAAAAGTTTGAAAAAGCAGGTTTTGCTCAAAAAGTTGATAAAGATCACTTTAAAACCATTTATAACGAATTCGCCAAACAAGAAGTATATACCGAGTATCTCAGTAAGGAGACATCCGTAGATGAAACGCTTGAAATGCTTCTCGAGCTATTCCGATTTTGTAGGAATAATGAAATCTTTGTTGAGCTGATAGAAGATCAATATGCGAACTGGGAAGACGACAAGTCTTTGATCATCGGAACCATCAAAAAGGTACTTAAAGCACTACCGACTGAAGATGATTCAAAGGCCATTATGGCGTATTATCCAGAAGCAGAGACGACAAAAGATTATGGTGAATTTTTATTAAAGAAGACCTTTGAAGAGGATAAAGCTTTACTTAGTCTGATAGAACCAGTACTGCAAAACTGGGACGCAGACAGAGTGGCTATACTTGATATGGTCATGATTAAGATGGCATTGTGTGAGCTTCTCTATTGTACGACTATTCCGGCCAAAGTCACCCTAAATGAATATGTGGATCTGGCTAAGGCATACAGTACATCAAAAAGTAAGGAGTTTGTCAATGGTATCTTGGATAGGATAATGCAGGATTTAAAAGCCAAAAATCTACTCCTTAAAGAAGGAAGAGGTTTGATGGAAGATTGATAGTTGACAGTTGACAGTTGACAGTTTTTTCTTATAAAAGATTCCTCACTTCGTTCGGAAAGACCGTAATAAGTAAGGTAGTGAAGATGGGTGGCGGAAAATCCGCCACTCATCTTCACTCTAATAATATAGCGCTGTCTTTCCGAGTGTAACGAGGAATCTCAAAGAGATATATTTCGAACAACTTTGCAAATCAACAAATCAACAGTAAAATTTACACCTTTACACTGTTAAACATTTAAACCAATATAAAAACCAAAAGTATTTTTAACCGATTTTAACCCAATAACATGATTTACACAAACATCCCAAAGCTTGTGTTGATGTCTGCATTGATGATGTCGTGTATGACACTTTCAGCACAAAAAGTAAAAGAATCCGTGATTCTTTACAATGCACAGCCTGTACGTGCTTTAATAGATGAAAATGGCAATATAGTACGGATTATCACTGTAGAGACCAATTTTTTGTCTGGCAACGAACTATCTGTACCCGAATATGACAAGGATTTTCGGCAAATAGTACCTGAAAAAGTACAGGAAAGTGCACAAGTACCATTCCAAGATAAGGTTCAGACAATATCATCGGATAAAACCGTAATAGTCGGAACGCCCATCATCTCAAAAGAAGATGAGATTATAGCACCCATAGTCGATAATAGTCGGATGACGCTACAATTTGATAATGGCATGGCCGTATTGACAACCAAGGTCAGAAAGGAATTGGACAGGATAGTTGACTATCTAAAACAGCATCCAAATATCAACGTAATAGCGATGACCTTATCCAAGTATGAAGATGAATTGCTATCAACCAACAGACAAAGTTCCGTCAGATCATACCTAAAAATCAAAGGTATCAACGAAAACAGAATCGTTTTCAAATCCTTCTTCGCCAATAACGGCGGAAGCGATGTGAAAATTGAGTTTTTGGAGCAGTAGAATAAAAATTATATTGCAATAATTTTTAAATAGCTTTGGATATTTGACATAAATAGGACTCGCTGTTAAACCCCTTACGGCAGTTTTCCTATGAGTTGAATGGGTAGCTCCTACGGAGCAATAGCTCACAGGAGTTCTGTCTTGTTTACAAACGTTTTGTCCCGATGGGACAAAATACTGCTAAAAATCAATAGGATAATCAAATGCTCCGTAGGAGCAACACATTTGTAGCCAAGATACGTCATGATGAAAATATGCTCCGTAGGAGCTACCCGTTAGTGTCTATATTTGCCAAAATTAGAAGCCGTAAAATATATCAGTGCAAGGTTTTACTGTGATTCTGTTGGGTTTGATCATTTTTACCGTGCATTTATATTTGAATTTCATCTACGATTGTCATTGAAATACAATTCTTTGCAAGTTAATCAGCAAGCCCAAATTATTGTTAAGTTAAAAATTTGTAATTATTAAACACTTTTAAGTTAATATTAAGTTAAATTTTAACAATAAATAGTTTTTGTAATTATTTTTTATATAGATTTGCGATTGAAATTATCATACAAATTTAACTTTAAAATTTTACTATTATGTCAAGATTTAAATTACATATCATGCAAAGCAAGTTTATCCTTTTATTTTTATTATTATACAATATCGGTAATAGCCAGGAATTAATTTGGGAGGTTGCAGACAGGAGAGGTGGTTTTTTTACATCATTATCTGAAGATATCAATGGAGATTGGATAGCAACTATGGCGCCCGATAAAATTGATGATTTCACAAAAATAGTAAAGTATGATAAATATGGTAAGGAACTTGACGAAACGGATTTATTTATTGATTCAATGAAAGTTTCTGTTTTAAAAATTATAAAAATAAATTCGAATGATACATACCTTTTATTAGGTAATGGGAGTATAGAAAATAGCGACAGTAGTTTTAATAGGTACTTCGTCACGGCAACAATGGACATGGATATGCAGATTGAAAACATAAAAGTGAATAGATTTGATGTAGGAGGGAATTTGTTTAATATGAATTACTATTTGACAGATGATGAAAAAATATTGGTATCTGTCAATGTATTTAATACATCATTTGGCCCGGAAAGTGAACAAATCTTTTTAAGATTGGATATTACAGGAACCATAGAGTATTCTCATATAGATATAGGTTTTAATTGTTATTCAATCATCGAAAACGGTACAGGATATATGTGTGTTGGAACTCAGAATAAATATTTCAATGAAGCATTTGAGTATGAATCAAGGAGTAAAGATATACATCGGTATGTTGGTACAACCAATCAAAGTCGGGCTGTACGTATAAACGATAATTTGATACTATTAGGATCTAGACCTATTAATCAACCGGAGTTGAACTCTGGAGCGGTTTTGTACTACGTGGATAATGAAATGAAAATAGTTAAGAAGAACTGGATTACAAATCCGGGTTATACACTTCCCGGCAATGTGTTTGATATAGCACCAGATTCTTCTATTTTTTTAGCAACATTCGAATTTGTATTTACAGGATTAAAGAGTTTTTCGGTTGGAAAGTTTGATAATAATCTTAATTTGAAATGGCTGTTATCACACAGTGATGGGAATTCCACATATTCTCTTTGGGGAATGGAAGCCACCCATGATAACGGTGTCATAATTTATGGTAATAGGAAAATTTGGTATTATTCCGAAAAATCTGAAGCCTATGCAATTAAAATAGACAGCGAGGGCAAAATCGTTTCTACTTATAATATTCATGAAGAAGATTTAGTATCCATAAAAACTTTTCCTAATCCAATATCAAAAGAGGTGACATTGGAGATAAACGGAATAACAGGCGAAGCGGAAGTTCGGGTATTTGATATGGCAGGTCGTAATCTCTATGTTCAACATGGTATCATGAATGGCAGCAATACGGTTGACTTATCCGGACTATCTTCGGGTACATATATCTACAAGCTATATCAAGGAAGAAAAGAGATAAGTAGTGGTCAATGGGTTAAAATGTAGTTGGTTCCTATATACTGATCAAACAATTCCCACCTTTCCGTCGCATTTTTTTATCTACATGCCTATATAAGTGCATAGATGTAGTATCTTTGCGGTCATGAGTGATTTTGTGTTAATTCTTGATTTCGGTTCTCAGTTTACGCAGCTTATAGCCCGTAGATTGCGCGAGATGAATGTCTATTGTGAGATATATCCCTACAATAAAATACCTGACAGACAGGATATCAAGGCTGTCATCTTGTCGGGTAGCCCACTGTCTGTATTGGGGAATGATTCGATACATTTTAATCTCGATGCCGTCATAGGTAAGTATCCTGTACTTGGTATATGCTATGGAGCGCAGATGATTGCACATCGGCTTGGTGGTCAAGTGATGCAGTCCAACAAAAGAGAATACGGCAAAGCGATGATGACGATAGAAAAAGATGATGTTTTTTTCAACCAAGTCGATAAGACCTCTCAAGTTTGGATGTCACACAGTGACTCTATCGAAATATTACCACCAGGATATGAGGTATTAGCAAAGACAGAAGGTGTGATTGCAGCATACAAGTCAGTTGCAGGACAATACGCACATCCCGTTTATGCACTACAGTTTCATCCGGAAGTGGTACACAGCGAATGCGGACAAACGTTATTGGGCAATTTTCTATTTGAAATAGTGGGTTGTAGTCAGTCGTGGACAGCTGGGTCAATTGTAGCAGAGTCCGTCAATAAAATCAAAAACCAAGTTGGCAATGACCATGTGATCATGGGCCTTTCGGGCGGCGTGGACTCTACCGTTGCGGCTACCATGATACACCAGGCTATAGGCGACAGACTGCATTGTATATTTATAGATAATGGTCTATTGCGCAAAGATGAATTTGAAGAAGTACTGGAATCCTACAAGGTCATGAACCTGAATATCAAGGGTGTTCGAGCTGGAGACCGCTTTTTAGATGCACTCAAAGGTGTAACAGATCCAGAGCAAAAAAGGAAAATCATCGGTAAGGTATTTATTGATGTCTTTGAGGAAGAATCCAAATTAGTACCCAATGCCAAGTGGTTGGGTCAAGGCACGATATATCCCGATGTCATCGAGTCATCTTCTGTACATGGACCGTCAGTGACGATAAAGTCACATCACAATGTCGGTGGTTTGCCAGAAAAGCTAAAATTAGGACTTGTCGAGCCTTTACGGATGCTGTTCAAGGATGAAGTACGTCGTGTGGGCTTGGAAATGGGCATACCAGAATCCTTGATAGCCAGACATCCTTTTCCGGGCCCAGGGCTTGGTGTTAGAGTGTTGGGCGCTTTGGAAAAAGATAAGATTAAACTTTGCCAAGAAGCGGATAAAATCTTCATCGATCATCTAAAAGCAGCTGGTTGGTACAATAAAGTATGGCAAGCTGGCGCTATATTATTGCCGGTTCAATCTGTCGGTGTCATGGGTGACGAACGTACCTACGAATATACGATCGCATTGAGATGTGTCAATTCGGTAGATGGCATGACAGCAGAATGGAGCAAATTGCCGTATGAACTGTTAGCACAGATATCCAGTGACATTATTAATAAAGTAAAAGGTATAAATAGAGTAGTTTATGACATCAGCACCAAACCACCTGCCACTATTGAATGGGAATAAATTGTTGGCGGTCATCAGCATTTTATTGCTCTCTTGCTCCGCCTCCAAACCGGCGATTAATCCCGCTAAAGCACAAATCGTTAAGGCTTCTCAAAAACAAAACATCACTAAACGTGATACGATAGAACTACCTGAAGTCATAAAAGACGCTAAAATAAGCGGCACCGATAAGGCTAAAGTCGATACAATCAAGTGGAAAGATGCTTCGGACAAATACCCACCCATTACCCTACCCGACACTAAATCTGGTGGTATCGAAACAGGTGTTTTTAAAGATATTTACAATGTCAAATTGTTAATTCCGCTCAATTCGGATGATATTGGAGACCCGGGCACTTCCCGATTTACTTATTTTTATGCTGGTGCACTGTTAGCATTGGACGAATTAAGTCAAGAAGGCGTTCGACTCAATATTGAGGTCATCGACACCGAAGAAAGTGATTATGATTTAGATAGCCGGATTGACAAAATAGCGGGAATAGATACGGATTTAATTATTGGACCATTTGACAGAGATGATGTCAAAAAACTGACGGATATTTGCAAAGAAAGAGCAATCGTATTGGTATCGCCATGGTACACCAGTTCAAAACTGACAACGAAAAACCCTTACTATCTCCAGATGAATCCAAACCTGAAAGAGCACTACCTGAAATTAGTCCATCATGCTATCCAAACGTACAAGCCAATGGAAGTGTCTATCCTGATACGTAGTAATAAAGATATGCCATGGGTGGATTATTTTGAAGAAGAAGCCAAAAAGTTAAACCATGGAAAGGAATTTTTCAATACTTATACCGTAAATACAGATAGCTTGAGATTAGGACCAACCGCTTTCTTCAATATGTTTAAGACGCAAAATCCTAAAGCCGTGATTTTGCCCAATTATTCATATAATGACGAAAATTACATCTATTCGTGTCTTAGGAGGCTTTCTGCGGAGATAGGGACGAGATCGCTTTCCGTGTTGGGTATGCCTATCGTTTATGACTCAGACAAAGTGGAGTTCGACTATTATCGTACGCTACAAATGAAAGTGGTCATGGCAGATTACGTGGATGAGGATTATGGTAAAATCCGGGAATTCAGACGAAAATTTTTAGATACTTATGGCGAAATTCCAACAGTAGAGGCTGTCAAGGGACATGACCTTATATTATTTATGGGACGCAATTTGAAGCAATACGGCAGGATCATTCAAGAAAATGCAACGTTTGATTCAAAGGGCTATCTACAGAGTATTTACGATATCAGGAAGTCAGTATCAGATGACTCCTCAGAAGGCAACGAACCAGATTATTTTGATTATTATGAAAATAAGCATCTGGACATTATCGAATTTAGAGGAAATAAATGGATAAGGCATTGATAAAAAGGACAATGTTGACAGAAGAACGTACCGAAAAGATACGAAACTTAGTTGCTAAAAGACAAAATCTGACAGTCATACTTGAAAATGTTCATGATCCGCACAATATCGGAGCAGTCATGAGAAGTTGCGACGCTGTAGGAATTAGGGAAATATTTATCGTTTATACACAGAATTGTTATAATTTACTCAGCCAAAAAGTCGGAAAAAATGCTTCATCAGGATCACAGAAATGGGTTGAGGTTCATTATTTTGATAATTTGAATCTTTGTTTTGAGGAAGTCAGATCGAGATACGATTTTATTTTTGGAACACATCTTAGCGAGAACAGCAAATCGCTTTATGAGTTAGACCTTACACGATCGGTAGCTCTTATGTTTGGAAATGAAAAAAGCGGCATCACCGAAGAAGCGTTAAAACTATTGGACGGCAACTATATTATTCCGCAACATGGTATGGTTCAGAGTTTAAATATCAGTGTAGCATGCGCTGTTTCATTATTTGAAGCGTCGAGACAACGTGATGTACTGAGCATGTATGATAAGGAGTTTATTGCCGGCAACCCTGAACAAGAAGCTTTGTTTGATTATTATACAGGCAGACATTTTGATTTTGATCGCACAAAATAAACGTTTGTCGAAAAAAAGCATTATATAATATAAGGTAAGTGATATATTTACAGCTAATTCCGAATACATGAGTAAAAAAGTAATAGACTTACGAGAACTTTTTGGTCTTAAAGACTATGACCAATTGAACGAAAGGGTCATCAAAGAGCTCTTGACAGCCATTAAAAATAATCAAAAAGAAGAATTCGATTATCTCAGGTTTAAATTGTCCCACAAAAATCTAATGGATTTAGGTATGGACGATACGACCGCAGCCAAGAGTGCCATGCTCACAGCGGAGACTATGGGTATGACCAAGGAAAAGCTGTTGCAGACTGTACAATACTATAAAACGGTATTGAAAAAAGAAAGAGAAAATTTTGCTTTGGCATTGAAAAATCAGATAGCCATTCAAGTTGATAAAAAAGAGGCCGAAATCAAAGCCTATCAAGAAAAGATAGCAGGCAATCAACGAAAAATCCAGCAATTGATGGATGAGCAAAAGATCTTAGAGCAAAAAATCAATGAAACATCCGCTTCATTGCAAGAATCGAAAGACAAAATAAACGATATTAAAAACCAATTTAACAACACATTTGACGTACTTTACAAACATATTGAAGAAGATAATAGTCTATTTGATAATATTTTGTAATTTGTGCCGTATTTTTTATAAGATTTTTCAATCACAATTCAAAAAAATTATTAGAAATGGCAACTTATCCAAGTTCAGACTTCAAACCAAAAACATTCTGGCAGAGACCTGAGGGTACTGTAGGATTAGTTTTTTTATTAGGTATCTTAGGTGGAGCAGGTTATCTCTTGTTTAAATTCAGTGGTGCAATATTGGCTATGCTTACCAATACAGTTGGGATTGTCATCTTAATGGGTGTTTTGGGCGCTATCATTTACATGGTACTTGATCCAAAAGTAAGAACTATATTTTCCTACATGTATCAAAGTGTCATGCGCTGGATCACAGGCTTGTTTATCACGATAGACCCTATAGGTATCCTTAAAAACTATATCAGTGATCTCCAGAAAAATCTCAACAAAATGGGTGTGCAAATCGGCAATCTGAAAGGACAGATGAGGCGGTTAATAACCATAGTAGAGGAGAACACAAAAGAGATTAGTAATAATATGCTCATCGCTAAAAAAGCCAAAGAGCAAGGCAATGAAAGTGCCATGTTGTTGGCAAGTCGTAAAGCTGCACGACTACAAGAGAGCAACCAAAAATACACCGAATTGCACGGTAAAATGTCAATCCTGTACAGAGTACTAACAAAAATGTATTCTAACTCAGAGATATTGATAGAGGACACAACTGACCAAGTAAAGGTAAAAGAGCAGGAAAGAAAAGCGATAAGAGCGAGTCACTCAGCGATGCGTTCTGCAATGAGTATCATCAAAGGAGATGCTGATAAGCGTGCCATGTTTGACCAAGCTATGGAGGTAATAGCCGACGATGTAGCCAATAAAGTGGGAGAAATGGAAAGATTTATGGAAATGTCGTCCAACTTTATGAATTCAATCGACTTACAAAATGGTGTATTTGAAGAGCAAGGATTGAAAATGCTTGAAGAATACGAGAAAAATTCAACGTTATTGCTCCTTGGAGGTACGGCAAAACTTGATGATCTGGAACTAAAGCAACCGGTTACACAAATGAGAGAATCAGATAGAGATTCAAATTCTAAATACGACGGCTTATTTAATAGCTAATAAGGTTGATAAAAATTAGCTATTTATTCCGGCAGACTTATGGTCGTGAGATAATATTATCCAGTTGAGTGGGTTTCAAAAGAAATCCACTCAATTTTTTTTTACAAATTCTCATATTAAACTTTATCTTTAACCCAAAATAGTGACTACTATGAAGTTTTATAATATTTCAATCATATTTATTCTCATACTTTCTTATTCATCATTATATGGGCAGATAAAATGCGTCATGGAAAATGATACTATACTCCGTCAATCACAGTTGGATAGTTTCTCTATTTTATATCCCGATTGTACCGATTTGAAAAGCATTAAAATATTCACTTCAAATGTGAAAGATTTGTCTGCACTTGGTAATATCAAATACATTAAATCGCTTATTATAAACAGAACAGCAATCAATAACCTTACCGGATTAGATAATGTAGAAAAGTGTGAAAATTTTGAGTTAAAGGGAAATGATAGTCTAACCGATATTAAGGCTTTGAAAAATTTAAAATACGCTAAAACGATTTCTTTAATTGGAAATCGGTATCTTACGAGTTTAGAAGGACTAACGTTAGATTCTGTAAATTGGTTAGTAATTTCAAGTACTAAACTAAAAAATTTAAAAGGCTTGGGTGCAGGATATTGTCAAAATTTTGATTTGCATGATAGTTACTTAGATGATTTGTCGGGTCACAATTTACAATATATTCAACATGTTACACTTAGTAATGTTGGCAATATAGATTCTATACACACCTTAAATACTGAAAAATTTTCAATACTAACAAGTTCACGTCTCCAAGATATCACACCACTCAACTCTCTTACAAATTTAAAATGGTTAATTTTAGGGTGGAATTCAAATTTAAGCTGGTGCTCGGTTGATATAATATGCAGGAACTTAGATAACCCTGAGTTTATATTGGAAGTAGATTGGAATGCAAAAGGATGTCGCAATAAAGAGGAGATACGGGAAGGGTGTATTTCAGGTACTAGGAGTTTTATAGAAACAAATCTAATAAATATCAGTCCACAGCCGGTTACGGATGTATTGAACATATCGGGACTTTCAGAGGATACGCCTTATATGATAATCAATATGGTCGGCGACCGGGTCATGTCGGGTATGGCTTACGAGTCCATAGATTTGTCATCTTTACCTGCCGGTATGTATGTATTGCAGTTGTTTGATATGGCATATCATAGGGTTTTTAAAAGAGTTAAGGTTGTGAAGATGTGAGTAAGTTTAATGTTATATCCATAGAGTTCATCATTTACTTTATCTTTAACCCAGTAAATATAACACTACTGCTCTGTCCATAAAAAGACTTAAATTATAATAGAAGTTAAATTGTGATGTTTACACAAAGGCACGAAGTTTTTTTTCACTTTGAGCCTTTGCGACCATTACATCTTCTTCAACACCTTTTCAAATGTATTCAGATTGCGTGAAGTGAATTTATCTTTCAATTGCTTCTTACCCAATATCTTCCCAAAATCCGAACCAAGCGTATTGCCTTTCGGTACTTTCCAATAGAAATTTCCGGCCACGATTTTCCCTTCTTCACCTACGGCTTTTCCTGACTTTTCAAATGTTTCCTCTAATATTTTTTCGATACCGTCAACACCAACAAAGCCATAGATATGGAAATCAGCATCGGCAGTAAAAGGATTATTATTGAAAGTGCGTTCCACACCATTTTTATCCTGTACAAAGAGAAAAGCTTCATAATCAAAATGCGCCGACATCGCTTTTTCCAATAGCGTTTTTAGCTCATGTTTATCTTTGTCTGCTGTAAATACAATATTACCTGATGCCAAAATAGACGATACGTTTTTCATGCCTGCATTTTCAAATACAGAGCAAACATCTGCCATTTTCATATTTGTACCTTTGACGTTTACACCACGCAAAAAAGCACAGTAGGTGTTGTATTTCATTGTACTTGATTTATATAATTGAAAATGATAGGGTTATATTTCGTTTTGAATTCGTATATAACACCCATAAAAAAAGAGAGATGTACAACAGCACATCTCTCTTTTCATTATGGTATATTACTTAACTAAATGTGCTTTACTTTTAGCTTTTCTTTTTACCTTTCATATTAGAAGCATAAACAAGTGCATCGTATAGATTGACCGTGCCACCTGAAACGCTCAACTTACTGAAATGCGCCAATTCACCTGGTTTACCTGGTACTTTCACATTGTGATTCAACTTTAAAGAGCTGTTCATTATCGCTTCTTTGACTTGCTCTGCCGTAAGTTTTGGATATACAGAACGGATCACAGCTGCTACACCGGCTACAACTGGCGCAGCCATAGATGTTCCTTGCAATTGTGCATATTCATTGAATGGCATAGTAGAATAGATTCTCATACCTGGTGCAAAAACGTCCACATTGTTCTGACCATAGTTGGAGAATGGAGCTACTGCATCTTCTCCTTCTTTAAAGCTCAACGCACCTACTTCAATCCAATTTTTAGCTTTTCTTTTTTTCTTAAAGAATAAAAATCCAGTTTTCTTATTGTACTGTGCATTTGGAAAATTGTCAGTGATGTCATTGTTTTGAGCTGAGTTACCAGCAGCGTGTACTAAAAGTACATCTTTAGATTCGGCATATCGTACCGCTTCATCTACCAAATCCTTATGCGTACCAAAGCCTTTACCAAAGCTCATATTGATGACGCTTGCTCCATTGTCAACAGCATATCTTATAGCATTGGCTACGTCCTTATCTCTTTCGTCTCCGTCAGGAACAGTTCTAACAGACATGATTTTTACATTTGTAGCGACACCGTCCATACCGACTTCGTTATTACGAACAGCACCTACGATACCTGCTACGTGTGTTCCGTGTAGTGCATCCGGCCCGATAATATCCGTGTTACCATAATATTTTTCGTTCGGATCATTGTAATTGTCCATCACAATGGTCTTTCTTGGATCAAAATCTGGATTAAATGCATAGTCTAACTGATCTTGATATCGCTTTTTGTCTGAATTGATATCTGTACCTACTGCATTTTTTAGAGCATTAAAATTGTTGATATCAGTGTTACCTGTCAAATACTGTGTTGCAAGCATTTTGGCCATAGCCAACTCTTGACTTTTGCTTTCGTCTAATGCACTGACATTATCAAGGTTTAAATCTTTATCGCCCAATTCTCCTTTCATTATATCCAAAGCATCCATTACTTTCATTTCTAAAGCATTGATTCTTGAAAGCCCTGATTCTGCTTTTGCACGGTCAGCATCTAAACTTTCTTTTGCTTTTTTGAAAATAGCATATTCAGCTTGTTGGTCTTTATTGAGTTTAGATACATCTGCATTTTCGTATTTGTATCTCAATGACGCATAAACTCTCGTAAATTCGTAAGTGTCTGCTCCCACGTTCATTCCACCAGGTCCACCGATAAAATTCCAGCCATGGATATCGTCTATATAACCATTTCCATCATCATCTTTACCGTTTCCAGCGATTTCACCTGTGTTGATCCACATATTAGCTTTAAGGTCTTCATGGTTGGCATCAACACCCGAATCTATGATAGCCACAACAATAGGACGTGTTGCCTTATCTTTCAAAAATTCTGCGTAAGCTTTGTGCATTGAAATGCCATTAAATCCTTCTCCCGGATTTCCATAATACCAGTCATTAGGTGTTTGCGATTGACCTGATATGGTTATAAAGCAAACTAAAAAAGAGATTAATAAATTAATAAATTTAGTCATGTGTTTGAAAATTTTAATAAATAACTTTAAATTTGCGCTTGATTTTAATATCATACATTCTTTAAACCGATAAATGTAGTACATTCTATAATACTATTTGTACTATTATTGTTTATTTTTATAAAAATTTAAGTGAAAAATATTGAAAATTTGATGTTTCAGCGTTTAAAACTTACAGAAAATCTTGTGTTACTATCCTAATTGAACTTAGGAGATGAACGCAATTATAATAGAATGTCATAATTAAAAATATCGGTCTTATGAAAAAATTTTTGGTGTATATCGTATTGGGAATAACGTTTTTCGTACTTCCCTCTAAAAGTCAAGCCCAATATTCTGATCTTGGAATCGGGTTGGGTTTTACCACGTATTGGGGAGACTTAAATGCGCCTTCAAATATGACGAATCTAATCCACAACAGTGGGTTGGCTATCGAAGCACATGGTCGCATGATGTATGGAGAGCGGATAGGATTAAAAGCAGCCTTTTTATATGGCACCATCAACGGAGATGATTCAAGATCTGATGCCGATTGGCAATTGAAGAGAAATCTTAATTTTTCATCCTATTTGGCTGAGCTATCATTGATGGGCGAGTTGTACATCCTACCCTTCAGTACGCAACCTGGAAGATTCTTTTTTGCTCCATATCTCACAGGAGGAATTTCAGCATTTTGGTTCAATCCCAAAACGGAATATCAGGGTCGAGAAGTGAAGCTGCAACCATTAGGCACAGAAGGGCAAGGTATGCCAGGTCGTCCTGATAAATATCGACTAAATAATATTTCAATTCCCGTAGGTGCCGGTGCGAAATTTATATTTACGGAGACAATCAATATGAGCGTAGAAGTGGTCATGAGGAGATCATTTACAGATTACATTGATGATGTTAGTACGACTTATGTCAATTATGATGATCTGAGCAGAGCTAATGGCGTATTGGCAGCAAGATTGGCCAATAGGATGAATGAATACTTAGGTCAACCAGAACCAGTAGTATTGCCAACAGGAACTCAACGTGGTGGCGAAAAAGTTCCAGATTTCTACATCGGAACTTTAGTGTCTTTAAATTTTGTATTGACGGATTCCAAGGGTCGGAAAAGAATGGGTGGCAATAAAGTAGCATGCCCTACGTTCAAATAGGAAATATCCCTTGGATTGGCAGACAGTAAATCTATATTAAGGCGGTACTGGGGATACGAGGCATTTCGTGATCCACAGGAGCAGATTATTGATACCGTATTACAAAAAAAAGATACTATAGCTTTACTGCCCACTGGAGGTGGCAAATCCATTTGTTACCAGATACCTTCAATGCTATTGCCCGGAAAAACGATCGTCGTGTCTCCGTTGATAGCGCTGATGCAAGATCAAGTGGACAATTTATTTAGAAGAGGTATCCTCGCCAAATCGCTAAATGCCAATTTGCACTATAAAGAGATAGATGCAATTTTGGATAATTTTGTTTACGGCGATCTCAAACTGTTGTACATCTCTCCCGAAAGAATAGAATCAGATATTTTCCTGACAAGGATAGCCAAAGCCAACGTGAGCTTAGTCGCTGTTGATGAAGCACATTGTATATCGCAATGGGGCTACGATTTCAGACCATCGTATTTTAACATTATAAAACTTAAAGATGTACATCCACAAGCTACTTTTATGGCTTTGACCGCTACAGCTACACCAAAGGTTTTAGATGATATCGTACAAAAACTCCAACTTAGCAATCCAGCTGTTTTTAAGAAAAGCTTTGTTCGTGACAATCTGGGTCTAACGGTCATTTATGGAGATGACAAGAAAAATGAACTGTTGCGGCTTTTGAGCAGATTGAAAGGAAGTTGTATAATATATGTGAGAAATAGACGTGCAACCTTAGAGATTTCTTCGTGGTTAGAACAACATAATATGCGTTGTGTAGCTTATCATGGCGGTATGGCAAAGGATCTACGTGAAAAAAATCAGTCCATTTGGATGAGCAATCATGTCAATATCATCGTTTGTACGAATGCATTTGGAATGGGTATTGATAAGCCAGATGTGCGCATGGTCGTACATCTCGATGTACCTCCGAGCTTAGAAGAGTATTTTCAGGAAGTAGGAAGGGCTGGAAGAGACGGTATAAAATCTCAAGCAGTGGCCATGATAGAAGAAGGAGATATTGAAGCCGCAAAATTGAATTTAGAGGAGCAATATCCTTCAATTGAATATATAGCCTCAGTTTATGATCGGTTGTGCAGATACCTCAAAGTAGCTTATGGATCGGGAATCATGGAAACCTACAACTTTGAGATGCAAGCATTTGTCGAGTATATATCCGGATCTTATAAGAAAATATACCATGTCATTAATATACTTGAAAAGGAAGGTTGGCTTACCACATCGGAAGCATACAAAGAGCCTTCAAAGTTGATGATAACCACCAATTCGGAAGATTTGGAATTTTTGAACAGAAATCCTTCATTGAAATCTAAAATCATCGTTTACTTGCTGCGAAAGTATGAAGGATTGTTTTTGGATTATGTAAAAATTGATGATACCAAAGTTGCTTCTGATCTCAAGATAGAAGCATCCAAAATGGTGCAATATCTCCGGCAGTTAGATAGCGAAGGGTTGATAAGCTACATACCAAGAAGCGCCGTGCCACAGATTACATTTACACGACAGCGACCAGAAATAGAGCATTTTACCATTGATAAGCAAGCGTACTTGATGCGTAAAAAAATGGCAGAAGAAAGGTTAAAAGCCGTGATAAAGTATTTCAAAAATGAAAAATCTTGCCGACAACAGATGATCATCCATTATTTTGGAGAAGAGGTGGGTCATTGTGGACTATGTGATATATGTTTGGGCTCAGGCATCATGACTGTAGGCAAGGAAGACTTTGACAAAGTAAGCGAGCACCTACAACGTACACTCATCAACAGACCTTCCAACATCAAGAGTTACGTAGGATTATACCCTTATCACTACCGAAAGCGTGTGCTTCACATTATACAAAAATTAGAGTCAGAGCGTTGGTTGCTAATGGATGAATTTGGAACAATGACCTTGCCAGCATGATTCAGGGAAAACAAAAAATACTATGTTTCGTGACGAATGACCTCAACCAGGATCAACGGATGCATCGTATTTGCAAGACTATGGCAGCTCTGAATTTTGAAGTCACGCTATCAGGCAGAAAAGAAAAAAATAGCTTGCCTTTACTTGATATGCCTTTTAAGCAACAACGGATATCATGTATTTTCAGTAAAGGTATGTTGTTTTATATAGAATACAATATACGGATCTGGTGGTTGATTTTATGGTCATCTGTGGATATCATCTATAGCGTCGATACAGATACATTGTTGGGTTGCACCCTTGGAAAATGGACGAAAAGAAAGAAACTCATATTTGACAGCCATGAATATTATACAGAAGCACCAGAATTGGCTGATAGAAAATTTAAGAAAGCGATTTGGAAGTTAGTTGAAAACGGGTGTGTTCCTTTCGC
Source organism: uncultured Aureispira sp. (assembly GCA_964399855.1). Classification (GTDB taxonomy): domain Bacteria; phylum Bacteroidota; class Bacteroidia; order Chitinophagales; family Saprospiraceae; genus OLB9. The sequence goes on from CAYNSF010000004.1 coordinate 35,230, forward strand.
TGACCGATGTCTGACCGTCAATCAGAGTCTGAGCGACTTATTCTCAAAACGATTTAATAAGGCGTTTATCCCTATTTATAATGTACCTGATGATGATATTGCGGCGAACAATCGTCATTTGAACTATGAAATAAGTAAAGAAAGTTATATTCTATATCAAGGTATGCTCAATTGCGGTAGAGGATTGGAGGAAATGATAACGGCTATGCAATGGATTCCAGATATTCGTCTCGTCATCGCTGGAGAAGGAGATTTGAGTGATGAACTTAGAAAATTGGCATCAACAAGTCCTGCTAATGATAGGATCATTTTTCAAGGTTGGCTATCTCCCGAAGATTTAAAATCGCTTACAATTAAAGCAAAGATTGGATTAAATTTACTTCAAGGCAATAGCCTGAATTATTACTATTCCTTAGCAAATAAATTCTTTGACTATATGCAAGCAGGTGTACCGTCTATCAATATGGATTTTCCAGAATACCGGACTATTATAGACCAATATGATAACGGTTATATCATCAATACACTCGAACCCGAAGCATTGGCTACAGAAATAAACGCAATTTTACAGGACAGCAACACGTACCATAAAAAGCAAATGAACAGCCTAAAAGCAGCTAAAGTATTTAACTGGAAAAAAGAGTCGGAAAAAATAAAGAATGTTGTTTTGGCATTGTCGGGAGATTGAATTTTGATTGACGATTTTAGATTATAGAAGTTAGGTTGTTGGCGTATTAGCGTGTTAGGTTGTTGGCGAACCCTTTAAACACTTAAACCGACATAACTTCTTCACACCGACAACCGACAACCATCAACCGACAACTAATTACACCTTTACACACTTAAACCTTTAAACCGATATAACAACTTCACGCCATCAACCGACAACTAATTACACCTTTACACACTTAAACCTTTAAACCAATATAACAACTCCACAAATCAAACAATAATAGTTATTCCGGCCAGACCAGTGTTTCGCCGTCATCTTCTACATCCGGTAAAAACTGGATTTCTATGGCTGTATCATTCTGAAACCAGATCATGAAACCAGATTCTTCAGCTTCCATAAGGATGATATCAGGGTTTTCATCGTCAGAAACGTCTTCTACATGTGTAATGTCAATATTGTTCTTTTCTAAAATATCTAGTGCTTCCTGCTTGTCCATTTCGATAATATGCTCTCCAAAAAGCGTAAAATACGGGTCACTCACAGCTATGGACACCAATCTCCATTCATAAGCTTCATCAAAAACAAGCGAAAATTCATACTCGTCATAATGCCAAGATTCCAACTGGTCATTAACTTCTTCTTCAAATCCCGGCAAGCTCTCAACGTCATCAGGTGGTCCGATAACGACTTTCACTTCATCTCTGGTCATACCAAATTTAATACCACCCAGACCAACACCCGGTATTATTTCCTGTACATTCTTTAACATGATTCTATCAATTTTGGCACAAGATAAGGAGATAATATCAACTATTACTGAAATATTTTCTGAAAATTTGAATTAATGTTGAAAGGTAATGCAATTATCATGGTATCAACTGCAACCAAGTAATCACTTCTGTTGTTGGTAATGTCAGGATATACCGCTCTATCGCTTTTGGTTTAGCCAGAAGAGGAAAGTCCGGACAACGTAGAGCACCACACCACCTAACGGGTGGGATAGCATGAAAATGTTATACAGATAGTGTTACAGAAAATAACCGCCTTGTTTTATGACAAGGTAAGGGTGAAAATGAGTGGTAAGAGCACTCGTGTACGTGCAGTAATGCAGGTGTAGAATAAACCTTGTGGGTTGAAATGCCATGTATATTTGCAGCCTTTGGGTAAAGCTTGCTCGGCTTTAAGCATTTTTTGCTCTGCAAAGGGGTAGGCAGCTTAGATAAATGATAGAGCGCATACGATTTATCGTGTGTGACAGAATCCGGCTTATAGGTATATCCGCTTTTTTTTAATTACGTTTTTGGAAATGATTAGCGATGTTATTGAGACTTAGTACGATCGCAAATATGACCAAACCAGGAAAAACTACGATCCACCAGCTTTGCATATTTCTGCCTTCAGCAAGCATTTTGCCCAATGTTACTGTTTCTACCGGCAATCCGATGCCCAGAAATGATAATGAGGATTCTATCAGTATTGCTCCCGAAACACTATAACAAGCCAATACCAATAAAGTAGGTAGAATATTCGGAAGTACATGCCTGAACAATATGTTGTAATGCGGCAATCCTAATATCCTGGCTGAAGTGATGTAATCCGTTTCTAATATCGCTAATGTTTCGGCACGGGCGTGTCGGGCAAATTCTATCCAACCTGTTATCGCAATGATGAAAATAACATTCCATACCGACGGAACAGCAAAAATAGCCGCAAGCGCAAGGAAAAGAAAGATGCCTGGAAATGATTTGCGAACTTCAATGATTTTTGTCAAGATTAAATCTAATGGTAAACGGTATTTTTTCAGAGTCGTCCATTTTTTACCGGCGTATCGTATGGAAAACATGATAATGCCTGCCAATAGTATTGACTTTAGAATTGCCCACACGGGATTTACACCAAAAAGAATATCATACATGATGTAAAATGAAGCTGATATGAAAGTGAATACAAGTACTGCAATCTGAACGATATTCAAATGAATGCCTTTATGGACTGAATATGCAGAAGCCATACCAAGCGAAGTGCCAATGGCGAAAATAAATAAAACGGATATAAATCCGACCATAAGAGATACACGTGTTCCATGTATCATGCCAGAGGCGACATCCCGACCGAGCTTATCTGTGCCTAACCAATGTCTTTGTGCTGGAGCTAAGTCTGCCTGTTCGCTGAAAGGGCTTAGAGAAGCGTGATACTCAAAATTGGCTGTTGTGGGAGCATAAGGTATCAATGGTTGAATACACTTAGTATCAGAAATACACAAAATGGGTTTATCGTTGGCAAGGTAAGGTGCTGCGATCGCTGTCAAGATAAAGAAAGCTATCAACCCTACTGATAAATGATATGAAGTCAATAGCTTTTTCATGATGCACGGATTTTGTCACGGATACGCGGATCTGTCCATGCATACAGGATATCACTGATAGTCAGAACAAAGATAGCTACGATAGCCAGTAGGATTAATATGCCGAAAACCACATTCCAGTCTGCTGCATAGATACTTTCATACATGAGCCTACCCATACCCGGGATATTGAATATGACTTCTACGATGAGCGCACCTGAAATGCCGGATATAAAGCGACCGCCGATGATCGTAATTAATGGCAACATGACATTTGGAAATATGTGCTTGAGCAATGTTTCCTTTGTACTCAATCCTTTGGCGTAAGCCATAAGCACATAGCTTTTAGATTTTTGTGCGATGACATTATTCCTGACTAAGGTGCTTAGCGGTGCGATGTCATTGGCTACAAGACAGATAACCGGTAGTATCAGCTGATGACTATATTGGAAAAACGTTGTGAGGACGTGTTGCCCTTCTGGAAAATACCAGAGTCCAGGTGCAGGAAATATATGAAACCAACTCCCAAACCGATCAGAAGTGAAATAAATAATCAACATCGAAGCCAACCAAAACACCGGGATAGCGTAGAAAATGAGCCATACAAACTGATTAAACCGATCAAAGAGCGATCCGCGTTTCATGCCTGACCACAGACCCAATGGTATGGATATCAATACAGATATCAAGAGACTAATGAGCGTAAGCAGCAATGTTCGGGTGAATGCCGTGCTGATTTTAGGAAGTACAGCCTGCCCGTCTTTGGAAGATATACCAAAATCTCCCTTTATTATCTTAGACAACCAATGTTGAAATTGATTATCCATTCCATGCCAATATAATACAGGATAGTAGAAATCTTTTTGGCTTGAATGCATATTATGTATTGCCGATATCAGACTTTCTGAGGTCGTTTGTAGCGTAGATTGGTCAAGTATGTTTTTTTCGCTTAAGGTCTTGAGCTGCCGAATATCATTTTCAAAACGGACTGTACGAATCCAGTCTGACCATACAGCGTGCTCTTCAGGATTACTCGTCGCTTGGGATAAGAATGCGGCTCTTGCATCAAGATATTTTTGAATGGCCGGATAAGGAATTTTTTGTTCCAACAAGGTCTTCACCAGGTGTCTCTGATCTCGGTCCATTAAGGCATTAATATTTTTAGGGTAGAAATCAGGTTTCAGGGAGCAGTAAAACAAGGGTTTGTTCAGATGCAGTGTGGTATAATGTCTTGCGTATTCCTGCTCCGAGCGTGGGTTATCAGGCGTTATTCCTTGCAAAGTCAGCATAGACTCCGCCGTATCTCCAGGTACGAACTTACTCAATATGAACGCTGTCAATGCAACAAACAATAATGTTGGAATGAACAAAGCGATTCTTTTGAGTAGAAATTTAACCATTACATTAAAAATTATTTGGATATCGTTGCGCCTATATATTCAAATGTATTAGCGAGATATCCAGGTCTTTTAACTGTTGTAGTGGCTTTCCAATTATTTGAAATAATGATTCGCTCTTCAGGAGCATATAGAAATATGCAAGCCTGGTCATCATAGATGTGCTGCTGAATATTTTTGTATATCTCGATGCGTTCCTGTTCATCCTTTACTTCTGGAATACGATTTATCAGTGCGGTTACTTCTTGATTGACATAACCGATTTCATTGTTGCCTTCAGGCGTATTGTTGCTTGCATGCCATTTGGACATATCATCCCACATTTGCAAATCTTGTGAAAGTATCGACGGAACAAGTTGAAATTTTCTTGGTTTGACATGCTCAGCACGTATCAATTTCATATCTTTTTCTGTGATTTTAATGTCCATGCCTACTTTTCGACCATTTTCCTGAAGTAAAATAGCTATATTTTTACCCAATTCCTGCCCTGTAATAAGGATTTCGAGCTGTAGATTGGTCGTCTTTCCACGGACTGTTTTGTCCAATATACCGTCCTGATTGCTATCTATCCAACCTGCCATAGCAAGTAGAGCTTTAGCTGTATCGACATCAAAAGCTACCGGCTTTAAGGCGGTATTGAAGGTTTTTTTGAGTGGATGCACAGGGCCAAAAGTTCGCACAGCCTTTCCTTGTTCAAAATTTCGAATAATACTGCCAACGTCCACCAAATGAGCAAGTGCTTTCCTTACATGAACATCTTGCAAGATTGGGTCTTGATTATTAAGCAAGATATAATATTGTTTGGTCAATGCCGGGTGGAAAAAGCCAAATTTGTCCTTTGTCGTATTGTCCTGTTCCAATTCCGAATATGCTTGTGATGATACTTCATTGATCACGTCTATATTACCCAATCTTAACTGCGCTATCGCCGTCACTTCATCTGGGATAATGTGAAATATCATTTTGTCGGGTCCTTGCCTCAAGGTAGGAATGGATGTATTTTTAGCCCAATAATCTGCTTTCTTCTCCAATACGATATGCTGATCAGCTGTCCAAGAAACAAATTTATATGGTCCCGCTCCTGAAATTTTATCCCTTGAGTAAATTCCAGAATTGAATGCTTCTGCAAATACTTGTAACGATGCGTCATTTTTTATTTCATCAGCATTTTCCTTCGTAAAATAACCAAAATCATAAGAACCCAATACATTTAGACTATCATAAAAATATTGCGGATACAATTCGATATTGACTGCCGTTTCTAAAGCTAACATATAATCTTGGCCAAAAATGACGGTACATTTCCGTTCATTGTCAGGATTAAGTATGATATCCGATATGTTTTCAGTAAAGCTGCGGTAATTTCCCGCATCTGTAAGTGGTAGGTTGATCGCTTTCATCGAAAAAATATAGTCTTTGGCTGTAATTGGACTACCATCGTCCCATCGAGCTTCTTCCTTAAATTCGATTTCATAAGCAATTCCACCTGCATAAATACCCGTATCGATCGTCATCTCAACAGGCATTTTTGTAATCAACACAGTGGATAATTGTAATGATACCGGGTCGTAGTCCGCTGGAGATATATGGATGTATTGATACACTTCTCTGGCGACAGGATTAGGAAAAGTCAATGGATTGAGCCTATCAGGATCTTTCTTGAGCCGTATATGGATAGTACTTTCGGTACTAATCGGATTTTGCTTACAGGAAAGGAAACTTCCTATGATCAGGAACGCAAAGATGAAGTATTTGGTACGTAGCATAAGGTTATGAAATTATAAGCCACAAATTTAATCAAAAAATAAAAGGGTATGCCTGCTATCAGCATAATAACATGTTAATTGAGTAAAAAATGTGTTGGAAACTGGTTTTGAATAAGTTTCTGATACGATGATGTTGAAAAATGGAAAAGCTGCTTATCCTAATTTAGCCAAAAGATTTCATACATTTGCAGTCAGAAAACCTTTGTCTGACATGAATGATTTATTGAAACGATTTAAATTTTTTACGATATTTTACTTATTGATTTTTATACTGAATATCGTCGTACTGTATTATATCAAAGATTATCGTATGGTGGCGAAACCTATGATTATTGGTAGTTTACTTGGTTTTTATATTGGTAATGTCATTAAGCAATCACCCATATTTTTAATGGGTATGGTGTTTGGGCTATTAGGAGATATTTTTCTAATGTTCGATGACGAAACGTTTTTTATTATTGGTTTGGGCAGTTTTCTTCTGATGCAAGTGCTGTATAGTATCGAATTTTATAAAGATGTACGCATCAATTGGAAGCAGGACTGGATTCCAGTTGCCGTGATTTATGGTATAGGTTTTCTGTTTTTTGCAGTTGTAGCCGGTAGTTTAGGTAGTCTATTATGGCCGGTTTTTCTTTATATGCTGGCGATCACCACAATGGTTTGTACTGCCTGGTTGAGAGATAGACGTATCGTATGGTATCGAGAAGTAGTAGCTGGTGCTATATTGTTTTTGATCTCCGATGCATTTTTGGGACTATCAAAATTTGGTGTTATCGGAAGTAGCCATAGCGGAGTGATCGTGATGATTACCTATATGCTGGCTCAATATTTTATTGTTAGAGGTATTGTGGAACGAGATGTTGATGTATGATTTTCGTATGGCTATAGTCGAAGCTAATGGCCTCATTATTTAACCACTAAAAATAATTAAAATATGTTCTACGATTTTTTCAAACTTGGTATTGATCATATCTTAGATCCAAATGGTTTTGACCACATCCTTTTCGTGACGGTACTTTGCGCCTTATACAATGTAAGCCAATGGAAAAAAATCCTGATCCTCGTTACGGCTTTTACCCTTGGGCATAGCCTTACCTTAGCCTTGTCGGCATTCGATATCGTACGCATTGATGCTGATTTGGTCGAAACACTGATACCGATAACGATTATTCTGACAGGCATTTTTAATATTGTTACCGTATTGCGCAATCAGCCATCTGACAGTAATGTAATGCTCAATTATTTCTTAGCACTATTTTTCGGACTGATACACGGATTGGGATTTTCCAATTATTTTCGCGCTATCATGGGAAAGGCACAAGAAGTCATCAAGCCACTATTTGCATTTAATGTGGGCGTAGAAGCCGGACAATTGATCATAGTAAGTGGTGTATTGATTTTAGGATATTTACTTATGAATTTTATGCGATTACCCAAAAAGTACTGGACTATATCAATCTCCCTGATTGCGATTTTGGTTGCTGGTTGGTTGTTATTGGGATAGGGAATTAATTGACAGTGGACAGATGACAATGGACAATTGAAAATTGATAGTTGACAATGGACAGATGAAAATTGAAAATTGAAAATTGAAAATGTTGGTAGCTATTAGCTGTTAGCATTTACACCCATAAACCTTTAAACTTCCATCAACCGACAGCTAACAACCAATATGACAACTCCACAAATCTAACAACTCCAACGATTCAACAATTATACTTACACCCTTAAACCTTTAAACCTATTTCAAGCCGACAACCAATATAACAACTCCACAAATCCAACAAATCCAACAAATCTAACAATAAGAATTAAACCAAATAACGCACTTCCTTAAATGCGTAATCTTTAGTTTCGCCCATTTCATTTTCTATTAATAATCGACCTTGTGAGTCTGTACCTCGGATATATCCGTAATATGGTAATTGACCAGGTTCCTGATATTGGGATATTTCGTTCAGCCTGTATAAATGATTGTGATAGAGTTTACTCAAAAATGTATATTTTTTTGCATTCAGCATGGTATAGTAGTATTCTAAATGATCGCAAAGTAAATGCAATACATCATCACGGTCATAGATTTTGCCCGTGATTTGTGCCATAGATACAGGATTTGGGAGCTCGGGTGGGAATGTCTGTTGATTGATGTTTAACCCTATACCTACTACTGAAGCTTTTATATCTGCGCCCATGACCGAGTTTTGTATCAATATGCCTGTCAATTTTTTATCTAAATAGTAGATATCATTGGGCCATTTGATTTTTACTTGAATGTCAAAGTTAGCCAAAGTACCAGTCAAGGCAAGGCTGACTGCCATATTCAGGTAAAATTGATCAATAACCCGAAGCTGCTTTGGATAGAAAATAAAGGAAGTAAGGATGTTTTTTGCTGTTTCACTATGCCAAGATCTGCCAATTTGTCCTTTTCCTGCTGTCTGAAAGTCCGTTTTTATACATGTTCCTTCAGGTGGACTGGTTTTTGATAATAATTCCATAGCAAGCGTATTGGTAGAATGCGTTTCCGGTATATAGATGACATTTTTGCCTGTGAATAAAGCCTGATAGGGTTGCATATTTACTTGATTTGTTATATTTGTGCCGTATTATTGAGTTGTTAATAAAGTGATATTGATAAATTGTTGTTCGTATTTGTTAAAAAACACCTGATTGATTGATTCGACAGTGATTTTTGACGATATCTTATGACTTTTTCAATTGATAAATATATTGACAGCACAATATTAATTAAAATTTGAAGATAAGATAAAAAATAATTAGTGATTCAAACCGTTAAAGAAGATATCCACATTTTGAACAACAGTATAGTCGATGCTATACAAGATATAAAAGGTAAAAATATAGTCAGCTTAGATTTACGAAAAATTGACGACGCACCTGCCGATTTTTTTATAATATGTGAAGGAGATTCTGTAACACAGATTAAAGCGATTTCCGACAATATAAGTAGAAAGATACAGAGAGAGTTGGGTATAAGCGCCAGTCATATTGAAGGACTTAAAGGCGCACAATGGATATTATTGGATTATTTTGATACGGTAATTCATGTATTTTATCCTGAAACACGGATGTTTTATGAACTTGAAGAACTATGGGGCGATGCAGAAATGACAAAATATCCCAATGATTAATCACGAAAAAGAAAACTACTTACACACAATTCTGTTTAATAATACGTCACGAAAATAATTTTAATGGACAATAAGCAAGAAAATAATAATAACAATATACCACCAAAATTCAGAATAAATCCATATTGGATATATGGTTTGTTATTCCTCGGTATTATAGTTTTAAATTTTTACTTATCTTCGAATCCTGGAGTAGAAACGATAGATATCTATACCTTTGAAGAAATGGTAAAAAAGGATGAGGTTGAAAAGATAGATATCATCAATGAAAAATTAGTTAATGTTTATTTGAAAAAAGAAGCAATTGACATCAATTATCCTGATTTGAAACAAGGTAAGTTGTACGGGTATAATCCGCATTTCAGATTTACTATCGGTGATTTCGGAAATTTTGAACAAAGCCTGAAAGAATTCAGAGGTGAGGGACATATTGTAAAGTACGAGGTTAAGACTGAAAACAACTATGTCGGGCAGGTGATTAGTTGGATTTTGCCTTTTGTGCTGCTTATATTTATATGGCTTTTCCTGATGCGCAGAGTGAGTGGTGAATCAGGCGGAGGATTAGGTGGTCAGATATTTAATATCGGTAAATCCAAGGCTACTCTATTCGATCAAAACACCAAAGTAAACGTGACTTTTGAAGATGTAGCAGGGCTACAGGAAGCCAAAGTTGAAGTTATGGAAGTTGTGGATTTCCTAAAAAATCCTAAAAAATATACAGCTCTTGGTGGAAAAATCCCTAAGGGAGTTCTACTTGTAGGCCCGCCGGGTACTGGTAAAACCTTATTGGCAAAAGCAGTAGCAGGTGAAGCCGGCGTTCCGTTTTTCTCTATTTCGGGATCAGACTTCGTCGAAATGTTTGTAGGTGTCGGCGCATCAAGAGTAAGGGACTTATTTAAGCAAGCACGAGAAAAAGCACCTTGTATCGTCTTTATTGACGAGATAGATGCCATCGGACGGGCAAGAGGTCGTAATGCTATCCAGGGAGGAAATGATGAAAGAGAAAATACACTCAATCAGCTACTTGTAGAAATGGACGGCTTTAGCACTGATAAAGGTGTCATCCTTATGGCAGCTACTAACCGACCGGATATCTTGGACACCGCCTTAATGAGACCAGGAAGATTTGATAGGCAGATCGGTATCGATCCACCAGATATCATAGGAAGAGAAGAAATCTTTCGCGTACATTTGAGAAGTATCAAAGTTGGTAAAGATATAGAGCCACATATACTTGCGGAGATGACTCCTGGATTTGCCGGTGCGGACATTGCCAATATCTGTAATGAAGCTGCTTTAGTTGCTGCCAGAAGAGATAAAAATGTCGTCGAGTTGGATGACTTTTACTATGCACTTGACCGAGTGATCGGTGGACTTGAGAAGAAACATAAGCTAATTTCTCCCGTAGAAAAAGAAATCATCGCTTACCATGAAGCCGGACATGCTATATGTGGTTGGTATCTTGAACATGCAAGCCCACTGGTTAAAGTCACCATCGTACCACGTGGACTTGGGACACTCGGATATGCACAGTATCTACCAAAAGAAGAATATATCATCCGTACAGAACAGCTTTTGGATAGGATGTGTATGACGCTTGGAGGTAGAGCCGCTGAAAAAGTTGTGTTCAATAAAATATCTACTGGCGCACAAAACGACTTAGACCAAGTCACGAAGTTGGCGTATGGTATGGTAACTGTTTATGGTATGAATGAGGAAGTCGGTAATGTTTCATTTTATGCCATGTCACAGGATCAGTTCAATAAGCCATATTCCAATGAAACAGCCAAGATGATCGACGAAGAAGTACGCAATCTTGTAGAGCGCCAATACAAACGTGCACAAGATTTACTGACCGAAAAAAGGCACGAATTAAATCTTTTAGCTCAGACATTACTTGAAAAAGAAGTATTATTAAAATCAGATGTTGAACGATTAATCGGAGCACGACCAGCACCGGTAGATGAGTTGGCAGGAGTGAATGCTTAATTGGCTTGATGATATTAGTATAGTTGACCTTTAAGTTATTTAGAAGTCACTATATTTAGATACTCAAAAATATCTGATTGAAGCTATATTTGCTGAAAATTTGGATAGATATATGTAGTGAGTATAAAAATATACCTATCTTTAACCAAAATTTATAAGATAGGGATGCTTACTAAAACTTATGCAAGCGCTGTTCAAGGTGTAGAGGCACAGACAATAACGGTGGAAGTGAATGCAGGTGGAACCGTTGCTTTGGGTAAACAAGGTTATTTTCTTGTCGGACTACCAGATAATGCTGTCAAAGAAGGTTGGCAACGTATAGAAGCAGCCATTAAAAATATCGGATTCAATGTGCCACGAGTAAAACTTGTTGTCAATCTTGCGCCTGCCGATATCCGCAAAGAAGGTTCTGCTTATGACCTGCCCATTGCTATGGGTATTCTGGCTTCCACAGGTCAGTTGAAAACAGAGGATCTGGATAAGTACATTTTTATGGGAGAAGTAGCCCTTGATGGAGAATTGCGCCCAATTAAAGGAGCATTACCTATTGCCATTCAGGCTCGCAAAGCAGGTTTTAAGTCGTTTATACTTCCTAAGGACAACGCCCGTGAAGCAGCAATAGTAAATGACTTGGATGTATATGGTATTTCTAATATGAAAGAGGTAATAGATTTCATCAATGGTGATGTAGAACTTAAACCATTAGTATATGACACAAGAGAAGTTTTTACCGATACGAATAATCAGTATGCAATAGATTTTAGCGATGTAAAAGGCCAGGAAAATATAAAAAGAGCTTTAGAATTGGCCGCAGCCGGAGGACATAATGTCATCCTTATCGGTCCACCCGGAGCAGGAAAGACGATGCTTGCCCGACGATTACCGACGATTCTTCCTCCTTTGAACCTCTATGAAGCATTAGAGACAACCAAAATTCATTCTGTGGCGGGCATTTTAGGCGCTTATGCATCATTAGTGACGGAACGGCCATTCAGATCTCCACATCATACTATAAGCGATGTAGCATTAGTCGGCGGAGGTTCTAATCCTAACCCTGGAGAAATATCTTTAGCGCATAATGGCGTTTTGTTTCTGGACGAACTACCGGAGTTTAAAAGACAGGTGCTGGAAGTGATGCGTCAACCCATGGAAGAAAGAAAAGTGACCATTTCAAGAGCTAAGATATCGGTAGATTATCCTGCGAGTTTTATGCTTATCGCTTCAATGAATCCTTGTCCGTGTGGTTATTATAATCATCCAGAAAAAGAATGTGTCTGCGGTCCCGGTATTGTAAAAAAGTATCTAAATAAGATTTCCGGACCACTTTTAGACAGGATAGATCTCCACGTGGAAGTGACACCCGTTTCCTATGACGAATTATCCAGTATTGAGTACACAGCTGAGCCAAGCTCTGTGATCGTCGAACGTGTAGTAAGAGCAAGGGAATTACAAAATGAGCGATTTAAAGGTCATGAAGGTATATTTAATAATGCCCAGATGCCAAGCAGAATGGCGAGAGATGTTTGTAGCCTGACACCAGCAGGTTCAAACTTATTGAAAACTGCAATGACACGATTACAACTTTCTGCAAGAGCCTATGATCGCATACTAAAAGTAGCAAGAACGGCAGCTGATCTTGCCGGAAGTCCAGATATCAAAATCGAACATCTTGCAGAAGCTATACAATATAGAAGTTTAGACCGTGAAGGTTGGGCAGGATAGATTTTTTGCTGTGGATTTGTGGAGTTGTTTGTCGGTTGTTATATTAGTTTAAAGGTTTATGTGTTTAAAGGTGTAATTTTTACTGTTGATTTGCAGATTTGTCGGATTTGTGGAGTTGGTTTAGGTCATTAGTACTTTGGCGATTTAGGTGGTTAGGAATTATAAACCTAACAAGCCAATACGCCAACAACTCATAATCGTCAATCAAAAAATCATTCTAAATCTACCATTAACAATTAACAATTTAGCATTTTCAATTGTCCACTGTCAATTGTCAACTGTCCACTGTCCATTGCCCATTGCCTATTGCCCATTGTCAACTATCAAGTATTTTCTTCTTCATTGTATTGAACTCTTCTTCTGTCAAAATACCCGCATTTTTCATTTCTGCGAGCTCTTTGAGTCTGTTCATGATATCATTTGCCGTATTAACTTCACTATTGACTTCCTGATCTTTTTGAAGCTGCTCAGCGATGTCCTTGCCTTTTTCAAATTTCTCATTGTAATATTTTTTGAGTCTGTCTGAGTCAAAATCAAGGAAAGTACCACCTGTTTCGAAGTGCTTTTTAAAGACCTCACCAAGGGCATAAGTCGATGCTCCGGATAATGCTGACATAGTCACACCGCCAAGTACAGAACCAATACCCGGGATAAATTTGACTGCTCTGGCGCCCATTCTGGCTACTCCCGAGCTCGACAATGATGTAATGATCGCCTTGCCCTCCGTTTGTTTGAAATCTATACCATAAACTTTACTAAGCTGTCGTATCATATCCAATTGTACAGCACTTACAGCTATCATATCAGCAAATGGTACTGGTATCAACCCTGCTCCCATAGACCAAACGATATGTTTTTTAATGATAGAATCTGACATATCGTCACGATTATTCTTTTCGTATTCAGGCATAATGAATTTTAATTATACTTTTATAACAAAATATAGTATAGGGTTAGTTCCAAATAGTCTTCATTTTTTGATAAATCAGATGTATCATTCGATTAAATTCATATTCACGTCGATAGTCACTTTCGTATTAATGTGAAAATCGTTACCTTTGCAGCAGTTACCATAGCCATTTTCATGAAAGTAGTATATTTGATATTTTTGCTTTTTTTCCTAAATAGTATTGACAACTTTGGGCAAGTTACTGCTTTTACGATTTCAGGTCAGCAAGTAATGCTATCGACAGACGGTTCGTGGGAGAAATACGTAGCTTCCGAAGATGATGCGGACGCAAATCTACCATTGAATATGAATAATTCGCCGTATGCACAAGAAATATCCCAACTTTTAGAAATTGCTGAGCAAAATGAAAGACACCAATTTTCTGAAAATTATAGATTAGACCTAAATATTTCTAAGTGCGAAACTGCCATTACAAAATTGAAGGCAGAGGGAAATAATGAGAAATTAGATCAGCTCAATACCATTCTTAGCAAATTACGGCTACAGCAGAAAAATGACGAAAAATTATATTCAGCTTCAGCTAAAATAGTAAATGAAGTTAGAAATATTCCCAATCTCAGGGTAAGTAAGCAACAAAACGCTATACAGAAATTGTCAAAGACATTGAGTGTGGAGATCATTGAAACCGCCATCCCGGAAAGCAAATCAGTTGAAACGAATACTTCAAAAGTAGAAGATCAAAATATAAAGCGGAATGCAATAGATATTGCGGATTGTAAATATGCCATACTTGACGGAATGAAAGGAAAAAGTCATATCGAGTTAGCCGCATTGCCGTTTTATACATATACTTCTCCTCAGATGAAGCAATACTTCAAAGATAAAGAACTAATGGAAACTAAAATATCTTTAGTTCAAAAGGAAAAGAAGACTTACATTCGTTTGCATATCAATATTATATCTCGGGATGCAGCTAAAAATTATGGTTTGATCAATAAAGGTAATATGTTTCGGATTCATTTGATCAATGGTACCAATGTCAATCTTTATGCCGAAGAAGATATCCGCTATGAACTTGAAAACTATACTGGAAATGCGATCTATAGTGGATTATTTCCTATAACTTCCGATGATATCGACACACTAAAAAAAGTACCCATAGATAAAGCTGGTATCGTATGGTCATCGGGTTTTGAGTTGTATGATATTTACAATGTAGATACGATCATCCAGCTTTTCAATTGTTTACAGTCTATAAAATAGTATAAATCAAATTTTCTCATGCTTGGACTTAAATTAGCCACAGATCCTTATTGGGTCAATATTGCCGAAAAAACAATCGACGAAATACTGATAGATCACGCTTACTGCGAACAAAAGGCAGCTTCGACTTGCATATCCTTGATCATCAAATATCCGGATCGCAAAGCATTGGTTGAAGAAGTTACACCTATTGTAGCTGAAGAGTGGGGACATTTCCGTAAAGTGCTGAAAGAACTGAATAGCAGAGGTTATGAGTTTGGACCCAATAGATCAGATGATTATGTCAATGAGTTGATGAAGTTTCAGCGGCAAGGTGGTCGAGAAGAAGACAGACTTATGGACAAGCTTTTGATTTCGGCCATGATAGAAGCACGTAGTTGTGAGCGATTTAGATTATTATCTCTACATATATCTGATGAAAATCTCAAATCATTTTATCACGATTTTATGGTTTCCGAAGCTGGACATTATAGAACATTTATAGATTTGGCTAAACAATATGCCCAAGTAGATGATGTAAAGAAACGTTGGCAAGAAATGCTCGAATTTGAAGCAGAAATCATGAAAAACCGTGAATTGCGCGGCGACAGAATGCATTAAAACTGCCGATTTAGTTCGTAATAATATATCCAAAAGATGATTGCGAACTTGTCAGTAGTATTTTAAATATTGATAGAATTAATATGGATTTTTTATACTTTCTCATAGAGTTACTTACAAATACTAAAGACGTACTTTTGCAATTGTTTCAGGAGTACGGGACGTATGTATATGCGATTATGTTCCTTATCATATTTATAGAAACAGGATTTGTTTTAATGCCGTTTCTTCCAGGAGATTCGCTACTTTTCGCTGCGGGATTGATGTGTGCACAAAATTCTGGATTGAATATCTATGTCCTGATAATATTGCTATCTATCGCAGCAATTCTCGGCGATAATGTCAATTATTTTGTGGGAAAATATGCAAGCGATAAGATGCTGTCCGTGAAGTTTAGAGGAAAACCCGTCGTCAAGCAACAGTGGCTCGATGAAGTGCAAAGCTACTTTGATAAGTACGGAACAAAAACGATTATCATTGCTCGATTTATGCCGATTGTACGGACGATCACACCATTTGCATCGGGATTGGGTAAAATGAATTACCGTGTTTTTTTGCCTTACGATATATTTGGTGGGCTACTTTGGGTCATCAGCATCAGCCTTGCCGGTTACTTTCTCGGCCTGATCCCATTTGTAGAAAACAATCTTGAAAAAATTATTTTAGGTATCGTTTTCGTATCCATTTTACCGATGATCATCAAACTTATACAACTGAAGTTTGGGAAGCATCGTGGATGATGTCGTGTTGATTTTCAATACATATCTCTCGTGACTTCTATCACGAATGTAAAAGCTCATGCTCAATTTGACCTAACCTATCTTTTGAAATGTCATAACTTTCTTTATTTAACTCAATCCCTATGAAATTTCTAAGATTGTTCAGACAAGCTACACCTGTCGTTCCTCCACCCAAAAATGGATCTAAAATCACATCACCCGGATCTGAAACACGTTGAATTAAATCGTTCATACCTGAAAAAGATTGTCCCCAAAAGTGAAAATTTTTATCGTTATCATTAACATTGCTTTTCACTACATCACCCAGCCATTTTGTAGGCTTACCCTTGGTAAACCATAAAATCGGTTTCCAAAAGGTATTGACTTTTCTTTGCCATAATTGAGGTGATTGGCCACCAGGCGTCAAATAACACAACATCCAATTATATTTAAGCTCATCCACATCCATTAATTTCATGATTTCAGGTAAATATGATTGACCTGCCATCGCAAATAACGATCCACCTGGTTTAAGTACTCGCTCTGCAAATATCGCCAAATCTCTATATAAATCAACAAATTCTTTAGGATAAGGCGGGTCTGTGACGATTACATCTATTGATTCATCTTCGATTTCTGTTGCTCTAAAGTCGCCATTATAGAGCTTACAAAATCTGTGACCATCCAAATAATGCTTTAAGTTATTGAAAGGATTTTGAGATTTTCTAATGTAATTTGTGATAAACCGCTCATCATTTAGTATGGATAATGTCTTTTCTTTCAAAAATTCATTCTCTACATAAGTCAGGTTCAATTCAGTGATCAAAATTGCCCTCGTACTTTTAATTTCCTCTTCAAATTTTATCTTTTGAGCAAATTGTCTAATATCCTTAGTTGGATAAGCCTTTAAATAACGATTGATCCGCTTCTCGGCCGCCTCTATATCAAAAAAACCAAACTCTTCATTAATGATTTCGAATGTTGTCATAGTCCAATATTTTCTAACCATTCATTGAATGGTAATATTTTATTTCTGTCAATAGTAGGTAAATAATCAGTAGGTTTCAACACACCTAAAATTTTAAATCCATTTGTAAAATCACAATCATCCCAAGATTTAAACCCAATAGCATTACATAACACATGATAATCGACACCGTCTTTAGGTTTATATTGATACGATCCAAAAGAGCCATCTTTTTTAGGTCCTGTTACATCTATAAGATATATTTTAGAATCTATGACAAGCTTAAAGTCATGACTGCACATCTTAGTCCATTGCCTATAATTATCCGCTTCTCTATAATTTCCTTCATAATGAGTTTTAAACCATCCGCTTACGTGATGTTCGATCACCAAACCTCTAATTTGTCCTGCCTGCCTCGCAGCATTATCAGCAAATTTGGTCATCATAAATGGAGACCTTTCCTTTTGCTCATTAATGGCATTGTCGTACCATGCTTGATTAAATTTTATTTCCATCAGATTTAATTAGTGGTTAGAAATTAGTCGTTAGCGGAAGTGATTTGAATCTCAAATCAAAAATCGTAAATCAAAAATCATTTTCAACTTTCAATTGTCAACTTTCAATTGTCAACTTTCAATTGTCAACTGTCATCTGTCCACTGTCCATTGTCAACTGTCCATTGTCAACTGTCCACTGTCATCTGTCAAATGTCATCTGTTCAATTGTCCATTGTAATCTGTCCATTGTCCTCTGTCAAATGTCATCTAACATCCCTACCCTTTCTCCAACTTCCGCTTATTCTCTTCTATCGTCAGGATATCTTGAAATACCTTATCCATTTCTTCGGCAGGAATATCTTTTATAATGATCTCTTTATGCTCATCAAGTATAAAAATCTTAGGCGTGCTCTTGATTTTAATCTTCATATTATACCTACTGTATTCGTCTGCCGTGTTGATAAAGTCACCCATGTGTTCTTTCTCTATCGCTGGCCAGCAAGTCGGCATTTTATCACCACCTTTGGTACATATACTCAATAGTTTTACACCCTTATCTTTATACTTATTGTAAAATTCCACGATATGCGGCATAGATTTCTGGCAATGTCCACAATCGGGTGCCCAGAATAATACCACTGTATAAGGCGATTGGATACTCCAAAGTCGTACCGGTGATCCGTCTTGCTTATATGTCGTAATGTCCGGCATTTTCTTACCAATCAATATAGGTCTCAGGTCGCCAGCATTATCTCTCATTTTCTGGAGATTATCATCACTTATCCATGGCGCTTTGCCCTTTAGATAGTAATTATCCACAAGGTGTACATACATAGCATCATAACCTACGAGCTTCATCGTGGCAAATTTATTCAGAAATTCCGCTAAAAAATATCGGTACGTTTCGGTATTACCTTCTAATTTTGATAACACAAAGTCTATCGCCCAGATTATCGTATCTGGATGCTGATTGACGACTTTATTCATGTATGTATCTATTTTTTGGTGGATAAACGGTGTCCTTATCAGTGCTGGATGCTGCATATTGATATTATCAAAATAATGTTCTTTATAATAGTAATATCTACGCATCTTAATGGAATCTGCCGGCAATCCTTCAAATTCTGGAACTTCAATATCAGTCGAACCTTTCAACAATAATGCTGTCAAAGATGTTGGATATTTCTCAATCAAGTCATGCTGCGCCCTTTTGACATCCTTATCCAATTTTTCTAATAAATGTTTACTTTCTACATCTTCAGAACCTGCTTTGGTTGCTCTTTCCATTCTTGACCGCAAGGTATCAGCCAACACACGTTGCTCTTTGAGATAGTCCATATATCCATAAAACAGCTCATTATCAATGCTACCCTTAAATTTTACATGTCCGACATCCTTAAAATCAGTCATCAGCGTAAATTGGCTTTCGTTTTCATTCACCATAAACTGGATAAAAGTATTGCTTGGCTTCATCAATGCGAGATACACACCTTGTGCAGGTTTTTCTTCAGCTTGCCATACAAACTTTCCTTTTGATTCTTTAAATAAAGTATCTTTGACGATTTGCCTTTCTCCGTAAAAATTACCTATAATCAACGTGTCGCTATCATAGTTTTTAATCTCAAAAACAACCTTAAACGCTTGTGCCATTAAGCTCCCGTGCAATAAAAACAAGACTGGTATTAGTAGAAATTTAGTAAAAACTTTCATTTTTTTCTTTAACATGAATTATAATGATCAACCAAAACAAACTGACTCCAAATAGAATTTAAAAGCCCTAAATATTTTAACGAATACAAAATAACAAATATTTGAATCAACAATATATAATACTTTTGATGATTAATATATTTTTAACATTACAAAGAATAATCCCTATTCAAACACCCATCGGATAAAAACTTACAGCGATTATTTAAAAAAAATAATTTTCTAAAAATACATCATACAATTAAAAAATATTACTTACATTTGCGTCACTTTTTAGAAATGGAGGCTATAGCTCAGTTGGTTAGAGCATCGGTTTGTGGTTCCGAGGGTCGTGGGTTCAAATCCCATTAGTCTCCCAGAAAACAGGTAACGTTATCGTTATCTGTTTTTTTTTGCACGATAGTGAAGGTTTTTTGTTGATTTGTGGAGATATCAGATTTGCTAAGTAGCTATAATGGGTTTAAAGCGTCGTCAAATTTCTGACCTTTTCTTCACTATTTGGACTTTCTTCTATAGGTCATGATGTTGGTGATAGGGTATTTTGTCATATATGTTTCAAATAATTTATCCACTGTATTTATTTGTAGCCTTCCGCACTAATCCGTAAATTTACCATTCATTAAGCATTTTTATTGGACACTCAAATTGTTCATAAGTCATCAGAATCTAAGAAAGCAAGTCAAAGAAAATGTGAAAATTACGGACATATTGCATGGTTACTCCTACATCTAAGAAAGAAACTCGGCATATCGCCTATTACTTATCCATAGAAACAAATCTATAAACCAAAAAGGGAGACCACAGAAGCCGGCTTCGCTCAATGTGGTTTAGCTTTGCTTATTTTCAATTCATGCCATGTACTTCGTTCGCTGCAAAAGCTTAGTTATTATTGTGCAATGTTATTTTTCCTACCTTCTCTGATTCGATTGATCCTTTTTACTTCTCTTGATTTTTGGGTCATTTCATTTTCGATGTCATAATCATCTTGAAGCCCAAGCCAAAACTTTGCAGAATTTCCAAAATATGCACTTAATCTTACGGCAGTATCAGCTGTAATCCTACGATTTCCTTTGACAATTTCTGAAACTCGGGTTTGAGGGATGTCTAAATCTTTGGATAATCTATATTGTGAAATCCCAAGAGGAATTAAAAATTCGTCTAATAATATTTCACCAGGCGTTATATTTCTCAATCTTTCCATTTTCTTTGTTTTTAATGATAATCAACAATTTCAAGGTTAAAAGCATTTCCATTTTCCCATTTGAAAATAATTCTCCACTGATTATTAATTCTAATGCTGTAAAAATTCGATAAATCTCCCTTTAACTTTTCTAATCTGTTTGCAGGTGGAATCCTCAAATCATTGATGTCCATGGAGTTGTTAATCATTCTCAACTTTCTTCTTGCAACATCCTGAATTTCTTGTGGAAGCTTTTTGGAAACAATACCTATCCAAATTTTCTCGGTTTCCTTATTTCCAAAAGACGCGATCATACTTTTAACGTTACTAACGTCAAAAATAAGCAAAGGTTTCAGATAAATATATTTTAGAGCAGATTTTTTAAGAATTTCACCTAACAGTATGCACATCATGGTCATAGTGAGCAAACTTTGGATCATTGTTGTCGCCATGTAGCAGCGATGATACACCATTTTGGTTGCTTGCCTACGGAGTTGGATGCTCTCAAGTCAAGGAAAGTGAGAAAAAAATATGGACATACTGCATGTAAACTCCTACATCTAAGAAAGAAACTCAGCATATCGCCTATTACTTATCCATAGGAACAAATCTATAAGGGAGTCCACAGCAGTCTGTTTCGTTCAACAGCGGTTTCATGGCTTGCACTTCGTGTGCAATGAAACCTTAGTTATTGTGAGAGAAATTTTTATTCTATTGACAAGTTTAACTTTAAGCCTAATCCCAATTCAATAAGTTTGTACAGTGTGGAAAGTTGAATATCTGTATGTCCGTTTTCGATGCGAGAAATGTAACTTTTCTTAGCTCCAATTTTTTCTGCGAGTTCTTCTTGTGTAAGATTGGCTTGTTTTCTTTCTTCACGGATAATTTCTCCAATAGCAAACGCTTTCGCTTTAATTTCGAACTTTGTTCGTTTATCACTTCCAAGTTTACCATATCTCTCGTCAAGATGTTGGCTAAATGTTTTTATAATCTTATTAGTTTCCATTGTCATTTGATTTTTGTTCAAAATATGCATTCATGATCTTTTCTGCTTTTTCGATTTCTTTCTTGGGTGTTTTTTGCGTTTTCTTCTGGAAACCGTTAAATAAAACAACTAATTTATTATCATCGAAACAACAGAATATTCTGTAAATATTGCTTCTGGATTCAATTCTAATTTCGTACAAGCTTTTTGTATTGACGATTTTCCTCAAATACTTCGCTGGAATTATGTCTAAAATGGAAACTAAATAGAGAATTTCATCAACTTTGTCTTTCGTTTTATCATCAAGTGTTTTGAAGAAGTATTCAAAGTAATGGTCGAAGAATATAATTTCTCTTTTAATTTCCATATCGCAAAGTTAACTAATTGTGTAACACTTTACAAATAAAAAGTCAGAAAAATAAAGTGGTTCTTATAAATTACTTTGTAACTACTGTTCCTTAAACGCTCACACAATGTTTGACCAGCTTTGCGTAGCCCGGATTTTGCTGGTAAATATGGATGAGAAGATAATATGTATCACCAACTCAAACTGTTCCTAAATCATCAATTTTATAAAATAAAAAAAGGGTATAAATTAAATTTACACCCTTTTTATATCCTGATATTCTATCTAAAGAACACTTTGGTTATCTCACCGTATCAACGACAGCTTTGAAAGCATCTGGGTGATTCATAGCCAAATCCGCTAAAACTTTTCTGTTCAAACCAACTTCTTTCTGGTTCAACAAATAAATAAACTTAGAATATGACAATCCATGATTCCTTGTAGCGGCATTAATTCTGGCAATCCACAACCTTCTGAAGGCTCTCTTTTTGTTTCTTCTGTCTCGGTAAGCGTACAAAAGTCCTTTCTCTACAGCATTTTTGGCTACTGTATAAACTTTACTTCTTCCGCCATAATAACCTTTGGCAGCCTTTAATATTTTCTTTCTTCTTGCTCTTGACGCAACTGCGTTCACTGATCTTGGCATAATATAAAAATTTAGTGCAATGCAGGGATCATCAGATACTTAATGCCTGCATTCTCGTTAAAAAATAAAAATTATTTACAAAGAAGTCTCTTTACTTTAGCATAATCGGCATCATTTACCAATGTGCTACCCAGTAATCTGGTCTTCGCTTTCTTTGATCTCTTTCTCATCAAGTGGCTTGTATTAGCCTGGAATCTTTTGATTTTACCTGTTCCAGTAAGACTAAATCTCTTCTTTGCACTTGAATGCGTTTTCATTTTAGGCATAACAAATTCATTTAGGGTCGCAAAGGTAATGAAATATTATTGAAAACTACTCTTTTTTAAAAAGATTTTTTTTGAATATATAGTAACTACTCGGGTATATACTTTCAAGTCATAAAAATTGGAAAATTTCTCATCAGACGAAGCCATTTTTTGAGTTAATAGCGGTGCTATTGAGGAAAAAAGAGCTAAAGCATCATGGAAAATTTACATTTTTTGATTGGAACTGATCATACTTGCTAAGCCACGAATCTAATCTATTTTTTCTTCTTTGGAGCGATCATGACGATCATCCTTTTTCCCTCCAATTTTGGAAGTTCCTCAGCCGCTCCCAATTCTTCAAGTTCTTTCAAGAATCTCAACAAAATCAATTCACCACGATCTTTAAAAACGATAGCTCTACCCTTAAAGTGAACATACGCTTTGATCTTTTCACCTTCTTCCAAAAACTTTTTGGCGTGCTTGACCTTGAAATCAAAATCATGGTCATCCGTATTTGGTCCAAATCTGATCTCCTTAATAACCGTTTTTGCAGTTTTAGCCTTCAGTTCTTTATCCTTCTTTTTACGGTCATAGATAAATTTTTTATAATCTATGATTTTACACACAGGCGGATCTGCATTTGGACTTATTTCTACCAAATCCAATTCCAACTCTTCTGCCCAATCAAGTACTTGATTCGTATAAAAGACACCTGTTTCGATGGTTTTACCGGCTACTTCGCTTACTTCTTCCAGATTTTCGCCAACCAACCGGATACGCGGTACACGGATATCACGATTTAGCCTATAATTAAACTTGTCATCTTGTTGTGACCTGTTGTTGTGGTTATTTCTTCCTTTTGCCAAATGATTTTACTTTTCTAATCTTTAAAAATGAAGCACAAAAATAAAAATATAAGTGCATTAATTCTACAAAATCAATACACTTATTCTAAATTATTTAATAAAAACACCAATATTATTTCAATTTCATGCCTGAATTACTTTTTTACATCCTTTTGTTTGCCCGCAGGCTTCGCCAAAGTGATGACCAATCCACTCTTATCTTCATTCAATTCAGCAGCAAGCACTGAACCTTTTTCGGGATTTTCACTTAGTATAAACTCTGCTAATGGATCTTCTATGTACTTCTGAATAGCCCTATTGAGTGG
This sequence comes from uncultured Aureispira sp., assembly GCA_964399855.1. GTDB lineage: Bacteria > Bacteroidota > Bacteroidia > Chitinophagales > Saprospiraceae > OLB9. The sequence goes on from CAYNSF010000004.1 coordinate 59,509, forward strand.
ACGTGCGCCAAACTGCGGATCATATCCCTTTTCTGCAACATAATCCTTAGCCTCGTCTGTTAGCTTCAACTCATATTCCAAGTGATTCATGCGCTCAAAAAGATTTTTAAGGTTAATGTCAATAATCTTAAAGATATTTTCTTTCTCAAGACTATTAAAGATAACCACATCGTCTATTCTATTCAGAAATTCAGGAGAAAAAGTTTTCTTTAAGGCTGCCTGAATGACTGCTTTAGCATTTTCCTCCTCATGCTCAACTCTTGAAGCAGTCGCAAATCCCAATCCATGCCCGAAATCTTTCAATTGTCGTGCACCAATATTGGAAGTCATGATGATTAGTGTATTTTTAAAATCCACTTTTCGCCCTAATCCGTCAGTCAACTGTCCATCATCCAATACCTGAAGCAATATATTATATACGTCCGGATGTGCTTTTTCGATCTCATCAAGAAGTATAACCGAATACGGTTTCCTTCTCACTTTCTCAGTCAGCTGACCACCTTCCTCATATCCCACATAGCCTGGAGGCGCACCTATCAATCTGGATATACTGAACTTCTCCATATATTCAGTCATATCTATTCTGATCAGGGCATCTTCCGAATCAAACATATATTTAGCCAATGCTTTTGCCAACTCTGTCTTACCCACACCCGTAGGGCCAAGGAAGACGAACGAGCCTATTGGCTTTGATGGATCTTTTAAGCCTACCCTATTACGTTGTATGGCTTTTGTCACCTTTTTTATAGCATCTACCTGTCCGATAATGACTCCTTCCAAGTCTTGGTTCATTTTGACTAATTTCTTGGATTCGCTCTGCGCCACTCTTCTGACAGGGATACCGGTCATCATAGATACGACCTCGGCTATATCGTCTTCATTAACGGGATATTTCTTCGATTTAACTTCTTCTTCCCACTCTTCTTTATGTTGCTCAAGTTTCCTTTGTAACTTTGATTCTTGGTCACGCAGGTCTGCTGCTAACTCATATTGTTGGCTCTTGACAGCATTATTTTTCTTTTCTTTGATTTCTTCAATTTCATTTTCGAAATCTTCGATATATTTTGGAACATGAATATTTTTAAGGTGCGTTCTTGCACCCACTTCATCCATCACATCAATCGCTTTATCCGGAAAAAACCGATCCGAAATGTATCGCTCACTCAACTTGACACAAGCTTCAACTGCCTCATCTGAGTAATTGACGTTGTGAAAATTCTCATACGTGCCTTTGATATTGTGCAGTATATGTATCGTCTCCTCGGCAGAAGGCGGATCTACCATTACTTTCTGAAATCTCCTGTCCAAAGCACCATCTTTCTCTATATACTGGCGATATTCATCCAATGTTGATGCCCCAATACACTGTAATTCTCCCCTTGCCAATGCTGGCTTGAAGATATTGGAAGCATCCAGCGAACCTGTCGCACCTCCAGCACCGACGATAGTATGTATCTCGTCAATAAACAAAATGATATCACGCACCCTTTCCAACTCAGTCATGATCGCTTTCATACGCTCCTCAAACTGTCCCCTATATTTGGTACCAGCGACCAAAGCTGCCAGATCCAACATGACGACCCGCTTGTTAAAGAGCGTTCTAGATACTTTCTTTTGCATGATACGCAATGCCAATCCCTCAACAATAGCCGTTTTACCTACACCAGGCTCGCCTATCAGTATCGGATTGTTCTTCTTCCGTCTTGACAATATCTGGGAAACTCTTTCTATTTCAACATCACGACCTATAATCGGATCAAGTTTACCTTCTTCAGCAAGTCGGGAAACGTCTCTTCCAAAATTATCCAAAACTGGTGTTCGGGATTTTGAGGATGATTTGCGCACATTACTGAACTGATCATTATCGTCATCATCCATTGGCACATCCGAATCAGACGGACTCTGCCCAAGAATCTCTATGCTTGGCGGTTCCAATTCATGCCTGACAAATTCCATTTCAGTACTGAATGACTCGTAGTCCACATCAAAATCATTCAATATCTTATTAGCTGTATTGTCTTCATGTTTCAGTATGGACAACATGAGATGCTCAGGTCTTATTTCATCACTTTTATACACTTTAGCTTCTAAAGAAGTAACCTTCAGTACCTTTTCCGCATGTTTATTTAATGGAATACTGCCATAATTATAGCCCAAATTAACATCAGATTTTGCAGCATGTGCCTGCTCAATTTTATGTTTGAGCTCTTCTTTATCCACTTCTAAGGAATCGAGAACTTTAACCGGCAAACTATCCCCTTCTCTAAGTATCCCCAAAAGGAAATGCTCAGTTCCAATATAGTCATGACCAAGCCTGATTGCTTCTTCTCGACTCAACTGTATAATCCTCTTTACTTTAGGTGAAAACTTTCTGTTACTCATTTATATTAAATATGATAATTCTAATTTACTAATGCTCTTACATGCTAAAACTGCAACAATATCATGCCATTATAATATTCATGCCATTTTGACAGTGACCAACAAATATAGTACTTAAACATCAAAACTTTACACAAAGTTATAATTTAATTTTTTAATATAACCCTAAAGTACCGATTTAAAAGAAAAGAAATACACTAATTCACATTTATTTAACCTTTTTGATATGAAACACGATTATCATTTTAAAAAAATGTAGCTACTGAATGTATCAAAAAATGCAAAATAATACACATAAAATATGAATATGAGGTCTTTGAAGTAATAGTATAGTTTCGATGCGACGCTAAATTCTATAACATTCGCACATTATCGTTAAATAATACTTATTTTTTAGTTTTAAAATTGAATAATAATGTCAGTTAGTGTACTTTTGCAACATATTATGGCAGGAAAAAACCTGATATAGGTTATTAATTAAACATAATTCATTAAATAATTTCAGTATTAAAGGTCGCATTAATGAAGTTTACAATAGATAAAACAGAAAGATATACCATATTCAAATTGCATGAAGAAAACCTTAACTCTGTCATTGCACCAGATTTGAAATCGGAATTTGTGCTTTTACACAACGAGGGCGTTAGGAATCTCATATTTGATATGGCTGATGTAAAATACGTTGATTCTTCCGGCTTAAGCTCGATCTTGACGGCTAATAGGCTATGGAAAGAGATTGGTTGTTTTGTAATAACCTCTGCTGTAAATCCAGCTGTTAAGAAATTAATCGAAATATCCCGGTTAGAGTCAATCCTCACTTTGATTCCTACTATAGAGGAGTCTGTAGATTACGTATTCATGGAAGATATCGAAAATGAACTCTTAGCATCTGAAGAAGAATAATTCACTAATCTTGTCAGTTTACTTTTTCTAATAAGTTACATGTAAAGATCCACCTTTAGGGTAAGGCTTATTTATTGAATTTCTATCTCTAAAGGGCGAAGTCACCCTAATTTACTTTTTTACTTTCTTTGTAAATTATTGATTTACAACTCCTATGATTGTTTTATCATATATCATGGATAATTGCAGCATTTGATCAATTCAGAAAAGGTCTCATCTTCAATGCAAAATGGATAATTTATAAACATACGGATACTTCGTAGGAACACATCTCTTTGATTAACCAAACAATACAGAATGGTTAAAAATCAATCGCTGATAAAATGTCTATCATGGCAGAAGCCATCAATTTAATCAAATTCAACACTTCCAACCATTCAGCAAATCATCAGCATCAATTATACTTCCGCTGCAAAAACCACTCATCATCATTGAATGATATGCCAAGTGAAAATCTGACAAATTTTTCATGGATGGGTGCATTTACGCCACGTGTTCCCGCTGTAATTCCCAAATTGACAGTAGATGTTTTTCTCTGAAACACAAACGGCATACCCATACCCAGAGTTACACCATAAGCATTGACTGGATCGCCATTAAATTGCTTAGGATTAGAGGTATAATAAACGCCATAACGATAGAATACACGCTTGAAATAATTGTCATACGACTTATAATCCGGTCGGTAATATCCACCAATAGCGTATTTATTTACATTCGTTAGACTCCCAACATTTTCATCTGTCGCTTCATTATAATAATCAGACCAAAACACACTTGAATAATTAAATCCAATAGCAAATTTCTCTCCACTAAAATACGTCGCTCCAAGCCCTAATTCTCCAGGCAATTTCCCTTTTCCTTTTATACCTTCAGCAATACTAACCGTATCAATATTCTGATGCAAATTGGCATAACGCTGTATCAGGAAATGATTGACACTTGAAGTTGTAGAGAATGGAGATCCTGAATTATAATACAGACCTGCCGATATACGTTTAATTGGTGTAATCTTATTTTTCTCAATTGCTGCCTTGTTCAGAATGTCTGTGTATATCAACCCTGCATTCCACAAAAAGCCCTTGATATTATAATTATTGCCATAATAGTCACTATATGCAAAATCTTCATTATCAAAAATGATATTACGTTCAAAATTCATATTTCCAAATAGATAACCCATATTCAGCCCTAAACCAAAACGTTTGTAATTGATAGCATTACCCCATAGCAACTTATAACTTCCGCCACTTCCATAATAATTTCTTACAAATGGTATATCTATCGTTGTGGAGTCTGTATTGGCTATGTTATAGTTCACATTCGAATGTGGCTTCAACGTAATATTCATAGCCCATTTATATTTTCGCACCACACCATCATAAGCCGCATTGATTGGGTTCGTCAATGGAAAGGCTAAAGACAAATAATCTAGATTTCCGGTCCATAGATTACTTTTATTCTCCTTATCTTTCAGACTAGTATGCTTTGCAAAAACGCCAACATCAAAAGCAGTTGCATTTAGAAATGCATAAGACGCTGGATTGACAATATTTATGGTATAGGCATCTATATATGAAGCTCCAAGTCCACCCATGTGCCGCGTATGATTAAAGTGATCATCAGCGATATCACCGATACCAAACCGCGAATAAGGACTGTTGTCATTTTGTTGACCAATAGCCACACTCAGAGCTATCGTATAAAAAAATATAATAAATTTTAATTTATTCGACATTGTATTTCAATATTTCATTTAATCCTTCAATAACCAAATCAGGAGCTGCAAATATCCGAAAATTCGTCCAACTTTCAAAGAAATTTGCATCACCACCCGTCAAAATAATATTTAATGCGTCATATTTGGCTATTGTTGCCTCGATTACTCCCTTTATTTCATATAGTGCGCCTCTTACACCTCCATTTTGAATTGCTGTTAACGTCGATTGACCAAACAACGATTGAGTATCCACCGCATCAACATGTGGCAGACGAGCAGTAAAATAGTGCATAGCTTTCAGACGCATACGGATACCGGGACTGATATTTCCGCCAATAAAAATCCCCTCAGATGTAACCAAATCCATGGTAATACAAGTACCCATATCTATGACTAATGTGTGTTGACCGGGATATCTCCTATACGCCGCAACTGCTGCCGCTAAACGATCCTTACCTAAAGTCTCCGGAGTGCTGTATCTAATCTGTATCGGTATGGGCAAAGTTGCATCCAATACCTTAAATCCAGTGATATCTCCTAACCTATTCATCAAAGCATCTGACGCTTCGGATGTCGCACTCAATATCGCATGTTGAAAGTTATACTGCTTCATCAATTGGTTGACCTGGTACATAGCATACCGTTTGGGTTTTCTTACAGTGAACAATATATTACTGTCCGTGTCTAAAACGGCTAATTTAACACGTGTATTGCCCAAATCAACGATAAGATTCATCAGTGCTTAAAATGTCGGATTCCGGAAAACACCATTGACATACCATGTTCGTCACAATAGTCAATACTCAACTGATCTTTTATCGATCCACCTGGTTGTACTATAGCCATGATTCCTTGTTGATGTGCGATTTCGACTATATCTGGAAATGGAAAAAACGCATCAGATGCCAACACAGCACCTTGCAGATCAAAACCGAAATGCTTCGCCTTTTCTATTGCTTGTTTGCATGCGTCAACACGAGATGTTTGTCCACATCCCATACCGAGCAATTGGTTATTTTTGGCTAGTACTATTGCATTAGATTTTAAATGTTTTACACATTTGACAGCAAAATTCAAATCATCCACTTCGGCATTAGTCGGAGCGACCTTGGTTTTCACGACAAACAAAGGAGATTCATCAAGTACTTTGTCTGCATCTTGAACGATTATTCCATTGAGTATTTGTTTGAATGACTGTCCTGGCTCCTCCAAATCCTTAATTTGAATAAGGGTTCTATTTGGTTTCTTTGCCAATAAATCCACGACTCCTTCCTCAAAAGCAGGTGCTAATAAAACCTCATAAAATATAGCATCTATCTTTTGTGCCGTTTCCATATCAATCGTACTGTTTGTAATCAATATGCCTCCAAAAGCAGAAACAGGATCTCCTGCCAAAGCAGCTTCCCATGCCTGACTTACCGTTGATCGCACTGCAACACCACATGCATTTGTATGCTTTATAATAGCAAAAGCAGGATTTTGAGCTGGAAATTCCCTAATCAAAGAAATTGCAGCATCCATATCCACAAGATTGTTATACGACAATGCTTTACCGCTTAATTGTTCAAAGATGTCATCTGTAGTTCCAAAAAAACTTGCCGTTTGATGTGGATTTTCTCCATACCTGAGTTTCTTTTCCCCATAAGCTACAGGATTGAAACAATGCATATCCTTACCAGCAAGGTAGCTACTGATCATCAAATCATAAGCTGATGTAATACGAAATGCCGCTATACTCAGACCCAACCGTTGTGCTTGAGTAGATTTTGCATCTTGATTGTCTAATATTGTTTTAAGGATTCCATATTCATTTTTGGAAGGTATGACTACTACATCATGATAATTTTTAGCTGCTGCTCTAATCAATGAGACACCGCCTATATCTATCTTTTCTATCATACTTTGATGTGTAACTTTTTCACTCCAAGCATCCTCAAAAGGATATAAATCGACTACAACTAAATCAAAGGAAGGAATATCATATTGCTCCAATTCTGACAAATGCTCTTGGTTTCGGATGGCAAGTATGCCTCCAAATATTTTGGGATGTAATGTCTTCACTCTACCTTCGATAATTGATGGATACCCCGTCAAATCCTCAACTCTTTGCACAGGAATATTCAATGATTCAATATACGATCTTGTGCCTCCGGTAGAATATATTTCAACACCATTCTGATGTAGCAACTCGATGATTTCATCTAGACCGTCTTTGTGAAAAACAGAAATTAAAGCAGATTTTATTGTAACATTCATATTGCAGAAAATTTATATTTGATGTATGTGGTTGAAGTTTTGTAGGTTGCCGATTGTCTCTGGAAAGGTTTAAGATAATGCTGATTTGGAAAAATTAAAAATATTACCACTAAGATACACAACGGATTTCATTGAGAAAAAAAATCCATAGATAGTTAATTTGCTTATTCGTGTAATAAGATTTTAATCTATGTATCAAAAAACGTTAATCTGAAATCCAAAATTGTAATTCGTCAATCGAACCAGGTTTAAAATAAAAAAGAATGGGAAGCCACCAAGTGCAGCTTCCCATTCTATATCTGAAATAATATTTATTAATACTCCCAAAGATCGTGTTCAAAGTTCAATAACTCATTTTTAATCTTTTCAGAGTACAGTAACATATCTATTCCTGCTCTATTTTCAGTATCATCAGGATCTGGAACAAAGAAATCTTTCAAACGATAATCCAATACATTTGACCGCTTATAGATATAAGAAGTAAATACACGACTATCAAATACATCTGTCCATGTCATAGGTGCCATATCGTTCTCATCATTGAAAACTCTAAACTTAGACAAAGGACTTCTGCATTGTGGATAATACACCCAAAACAAAGGAGCTGGTGGAATACCAGCAATTTTGTCATTTGGACTTTGATAAATAGGCGCAATACCTAATATACGCACATCCATTACAGATCGTTGCTTATCAAAATACCACATCTCTTTGATACGATATTGTTTGATATCTCTCCAGTTGATATCGTTTCTTGCAATAACTATCTGCTCCTCATAAGTATCCGGATCCAAAGACATTGAAGTATCCATTTTTATCATTTTGGCTTCAATTTCATCTGGCGGAAGCAAATTTTTAAATTCGTCATCGCTAAAAGCAACGATATCTCCATTCATAATCATGCCTTTCAAGACACCGAACAAGTTCAACTCCTCACTTAGAAAAGGTAAGTTTAGCTTCTCTCTGCCGTCAATAACACGCTGAATTCTTTTTTGCCAGACTATATCCGCCTCACGTATAGGCTGATTGGACATGACCTTATTTTCGATGATCAAACGCTTCGTAACGATATCGTCAACAAACATATCCTCTGTAGGGATTGAAGACTCTTTCATATCATCATCAGCACGCAATGTCTGTGCAAACAGATTACCACTGGCAATGATCGAAACAAAAACTAAGCTGCTAAAAAATTTAAAAAATATTTTCATTTGTTACACTTTTAAAATGATATAAGTTGAACAAGTTAAATTTTCTGATAAAATAATTACTGAATATCAAATACTAACTGTCCCAAATTACGTGCTGCGGCATCTCCTGGACACTTACACTTGATATCTTGGAATACATACTTATCTCCTGGAACTGCCTTATCCTTAATAGTTTTAGCATTACCTGAAATAGTTGCACCTGAATTGGCTGCTGGTTCTGGGTCAGCTCTCTTAGCTACACGTACCAACGTAAATCCAGCCATATTACACTTTGCATCAAAATCAAAATCTTTAAGGATAGGAATCAACGCTGAGTGACCTTTGAAAGTACCATTACCTACGCTACCACCTTGAAGTGTACCTCCTAATAGTGGTGTTGGGTCAGGAATACGCTTCACTCTATACTCTTTGGCATAATTGATGCCCGTAGCAGTCACACGTACAGTTGCCTTACCAGGCGTACTACATACGGCATTGTAAGTACCATCGCCATTTCTGGTTAATGATCCGCCGTCCATAGATACCTTAATTTGAGCTGTTGGAATACCCGCAGCTGAAATTTCTACTGGATTATCAACACCTACATAAAATACATTCATTTTGGCAGCAGAAACGGTAACTGAACGCTCTCCAACCTCAAACTCAAACTCACTTGCATAAGATTTGGTTTCTTTTGTTACCGGATTAAATACATTAGCAACCGCTTTGTATTTTCTGATACCGATTTCATTTGCTGTTGTTGACCATTTTGCTGATCCATCTGAACCAACTGGAAGATTTGCACCATTTACGCTGATCGTAATACCTGTGTTAGACGATGTACCTGCTGAAGCCGAAAGAAACACATCTGTTTCGAATTTCTCTCCTTTGATGATATATGATTTCTTAGGAGATGAAACTACTCTAAATTGATCCAATACAACTTCCTCTGTCAAACCCACTTTACCAGCCAAATAATTCAACACTGCTGCTTCAGATGACTTGATATCGTTAGTAAATTTAGAGAAAATCGGCATAGTCGCACCCAATGGCATGTGACCGAAAGTGAAATCTGCCCAATTTTGCTTTTTGTTAGCTGACTTTTTCCAAGTTTCGTCATCTATGTTGATAGGTAACTTGCTTGCAAAATCCTTTTTATCATCTTCATCAACTAAAGCAATATACTTATCACGAATTTCAAACATCTTAGCTTTCAATTCTTCACCTTTTCCGTCGTTCACGAGCAAACGAGTTGTAAGGTCGTAATCTCTCTGTGCTTTTAGTTTTTGGATACCGTCAACTTCTTCATATCCTCCGCCTTTATCTACTAAGAAATTCTTAATATCGTCAATAAATTCCGTACCTTCCTTTGATATTAAAGTGACTTGATCTACTCTGTCTGCATATACTTTAAATTGCTGTCCTTTCTCTGCACTCTTCTTGATTACAGCGGGAAGCTCTTTATTGAAAGCATCTAAGGCATCGTTGGCTTTCACCAATCCCTTATCTACCATATCAAAGGCGTTAAATATCTCGGCAGAGACATTCAGAGCCAATAGCGCAGTCAGTACGATGTACATTACGTTAATCATCAACTGCCGCGGTTCCTTAGGAATTGCCATATTCTTTTATACTTTAAAATTTTAAAAAATCTATTAAATTCATTCTTTTAGTTCACAATGTAAATTATCCTTTTACATTGTATGCTGAAAGGATATTACCATATACACCGTTTAATGATGTAAGGTTTTTACTTAGGCTAGCCATTTGTGACTGATACTGTTTCGTATCTTCTAAGCTTGAATTTAATACTGCCATAGCATCATTCATTTTTGAGTAGAAATTGCTCATGGTTTTCAACTGATCTCCTGTTTTAGAGAAATCTACTTCCTGAAGTGCTTTCAAAGAACCTAAGCTCTTAGACATAGCTTGTAATTCAGTAAGCATTCCACCTAATTTACTTTCGACAACTTCAGCATTCAATGCTTTAGATGCTGCTCCAGAAGGACCTGCAGTTAATGATTGAATATTAGCATCATGCTGATCCAAACCTGGATACAATTTTTCCCAGTAATAATCTTTCTCTGGCCCCAAAAGACCTAGCATAGCAAATAAGAACGCTTCAATCATTAGTCCCGCAGTAATCGCAGGTCCTCCCCATGGTGTACTGTTCAATTTTCCAAGGGCACCGATCATAACTATTGCTGCGCCCAAACCGATTAATAGATTCTTTAAGTACTTAAAGCCATTAGATTTAAAAAAACTCATTTTGATTAAAATTTAGTGATTAGTTAATAATAAATTGTTAGTGTTATATAAGTTAAAAAAGACTTATCCAATAATGTTGATTGTATTAAAAATCATGAATAGAACGACCAAGATATGTGATCACACATCTGAATCCGATATATGATTTTGATGTATCTTGAAATTCCCATGTTCTTGTACCTGTCTGGCAATAATAAGATATATCTTTCCATGATCCACCTCTCAATACTTTTCTCTTGTATGCTTCAGGATCTGTATCTTTGGCATCATATCTTATATCCGAATTCAAGTCATGCTCATGATAATATGCATTTTCATAAAAAGCAGAAGATGTCCACTCAGCTACGTTACCCGCCATATTATATAGACCATAATCATTAGGAAAATAAGCGTCCGCTTTCACAGTATGCAAACCTCCATCTTCAGGATAGTTCCCACGACCTGGTTTGAAATTGGCTAAAAGACATCCTTTAGCATTTCTGATATATGGCCCACCCCAAGGGTATGGAGAGATATCATGACCACCACGTGCAGCATATTCCCACTCTGCTTCTGAAGGGAGACGGAATACTTCAGTATTCGGCTCATCAGCTTTAAATTGATTCCATAATTTTGTACGCCAGTGGCAGAAAGCAGTAGCCTGCTTCCAATTTACGCCAACTACAGGATAGTCATCAAAGGCTGGATGCCAAAAATAATTTCTTGTTTGAGGTTCATTATATGAATATGTAAAATCTCTGATCCAACATAGTGTATCCGGGAAAACGACTACTTCCGCCTTATTAATAATAGAAGAACGAGAAGCATTTTTGTCATGAGCAGCTTTTTGCCAATCTATCCACTGATACTTATATTTCAATCCGGCATAATCAAGCTCTCTTCTTCCTTCAAAAGCCATATCCCCTTGATAATACATTTCTTCAAGTGTTTCATCGCTGTAGTCCAACTCAACTTCCCAATCAATCACTTCATTGTCAAAATCATCTGTTTGCTTATTACCCATGATTTCATGAGCGACTGAGTCTCTAACCCACTCTACAAACTGACGATACTCATTGTTAGTGATCTCTGTATCATCCATAAAAAATCCAGATATGGAAATACTTTTTTGACGCTGAGTATAAGCACTAAGGACATCTTGGTCACTCTGACCAATAACTAATGTACCTGACGGTACATATACCATTCCAAAAGGATTAAATCCACCCCATTTAGGACGATATTGAACACCGATCAATTCACCGGTCTGTTCCTTTCCACATGAAGCAATAATAATTATTGCCAAAAGCAATACGCTTAATTTTGATAAACTTTTCATTTTCTTTAGCGATTTTACTATAAATATTAATAGGCTTTCGTAATAAAAGCGGCGTAAAGATAAAGTACAATTTTAATAATGCAAGTATTTTTAAATTAGTTTTTAAAAATATTTTTATTTGCAAAAAAACTTTAGCTGCGATTTAACGCTTAAATCTGACCTTTTATTGCTCACCTTTATATATATTAAATACATCAAATCACAACCTGCTTATTCTTAATATATATATATCGTATCTACACTCCGGATGTTCCACAATCAAAACATTAATTATTTTTTTTATCTGTATTCATCTGTATTGTCTTTAATTATTTAATCCACAGTTGACTTTTTATGAAATACATTGTAATTATTCTTCATCATAGAAATTTTAAATTCATTTTCATATAAAAATAATCCATAATATATTTTGGGATTTTACTTTCTGGTTGAAAAGATACAGTTTTGAAAAGAAATATTTTTTTAAAAAAAATTTAACAGAAACATCACTTTGACATTTTTTTGAAAAAATCAGACTCCATTTCAAGTCAAAAAATCATCCGAAAATGGGTGTATTTTAACGGGTAAAAAACAGGTTGAATTGGGCGTGGAAATTGTCAGTTTTTGTAACTAATCAGGTACAATCAATTTCAATCAAAAAAGTGAATTTTTCAAGATACTTCAGCTCTATTTTTCGTCAATAGCCCGGCTCTATTCGTAAAGTGCCATTCAAAATAGCCAAAACTTCAGTTTAGTCTGACGGAAATACTTTATTTTTTGATTTGATATCTTATACTGGAACGGATTAAAAAGATATTATAAGGTGGCCGGCGTAAAGTCTGCTACCATTATTAGATACCAGAAAGGTTTTCTATCTGAACGAAAAAGAAAGACAGCAATTTTTTTTTTAAAACTATTACCTGAACGACAATTTTAAAAATCCCACACCTACAAATCTCTCGGATTATAGATAATGCGTGGCGGTAGCCCAAGACCTATGAGTTTTTGAAGATTATACGATAACATGATCTCGTGGCTTCCCTGATGATATGAGCATTGGCTGAAACGACCCCGTCCGATATGTTCATTTATACAAATCCTGTGTCTGACCTTTTGTATGTACTATCACAACCGAATACCCGTATCTATATATACGATATATATGGAAGATTAGTATTATCACAAGAGCAGCATGACTGGAATGGGCAGATAGACATTTCCAACCTTAACGACGGAATATACTTTTTAAAGTCAACCAATGCCAAAGGCATACATACAGGCAGTACGATAAGATTTGTAAAAGCCGATTAATTCTTCTTTGTTAAATCAGGAATCATTAGGAGTGTCTTCGAAAACGTTGTCAAAATTAATTTTATGGTTAATTATTGTTGAATTAAAAGGATTACTTTACAATTAAGTGATATTTAGCATTTTGTAATAAATTGATGTGTTAATATTTTTTTCATAGGGCACTCACAATACAATTAAAAGCTTTGAAGCAAACAAACATGATAACTATACCAAAACAATCATATCATAGAGATATAGTATTCCGTTGCCAAATCTCTAAATCCGATATTTTATACGCAATTCGCATCGTTTCTTTTTATTACTAGCGCTGAATTGATGGTATATGCAGTACTATTGAAGAAAAAGTACTGTCAAGGAAATTCAGCTCCTTCGATTGAAATTGATCATACCTTCGTAGATACCTATAGAAAAAATAATTTAGATTGTAGGTCGAATTATTCTAAATGATATATATTTGTGATGTTAAATTAATTCTGCTGACCCTTTACCTAAAATAACTTAGAACTATAATGTCATTAGATTTCTATAATTTTAGTATTGAGCGTATGAATCACCTAAGCTATATCGTATATAAAGCTTATGATTTGAAATATGTAAACTATATTGAACAAGAACTGCATTATAACAATAAGTTACCTAATTCATGCCTTAAATTTTCAATATATTCCAAAGATCAATATATTACACTTAGGTCAGAAACTTTAAGTAAAAATTTTATAGACCCTAATCAATGGATTTCCTTAAATAGTAGTACAATTAAAGAGTCAGTTTTAGTTTCTTTTTTGTATTCCTATTACCAAAACATTGTTGTTGGACTTAAGAAAGGTTGGCTTTATCCAATTGTTAAAAAAAATACTATGCTACTTCATTTTGATAATGGGAAATTCATCTTGAAGTTTTTGGATTATATCAGAATAGATAATTTTATAATATCGAATGCTTATTCAAATGCTTGGGTTGCAAAACATTTTAATAAGATAGAAAACTTAGAAAGCGATTATCTTGAGCGACATAGAAGGTCTATTTGCCTTTTGATTTATAATTATATTATAAGTAATGGTAAAAATTATAATCGAATATCAGAATATTTTTGCCATCTAATTCAAAGCGAGATAAGTTTACAAGGTATCAGAAAACATTCTATTTCCGATGTAATTGGCAAATTTGAATTCTATCTTAGAAATGGCTACTGGCAAATAGTGGACAATCCTGTCATGGCTACCAATACAAATCATCGAGCAAAAAAAACAATCTCACCCTCACATTTGAGCCAATATCAATTACAATTATCCAAACTTCTCCAATCTTGTTTTAAATCAGTAAAAGCACGTAAGCTTAAAGAATATTTAATTCCAATAAATCGTTTCTTGATTACTCGGTGGAAACTTTTACTCTCCATTTTTGTACCTTTACTGATTTTTAGTTTCGGTTTAAGTTTTTTTTTAAAAAAGGACATAAAACCTTCGGAAATACACCAGCAAACTGCTATTGTCTATAAAAACAAAAGTAAAGATGTAATGATTGTAAAAAATGAAAATGGAAAATATGGTTTGACAACATTGAGCGGTCTAACTATTAAAGACTTTGAATATGATGATATTGTGATGTTTGATACTGAATCTCAATACAACTTAGGATTAATTTTTTATAAAAAGGGTAAATGTGGTGTTATGAATTTATCTGGAAAACTATTGGTTGATAACTGTATCGAGTGTGGTTTTACAGGACGTGAATATGTATATGTGAAGTATAAAAATAAATACAATAAAATATTCAGTAAGATTGTTAATTTAAATGATTTTTAAAGATGAAAGGAGATGACAAGGCATTTTACAGAATAAAGTTATTAGACTCGACAAAATTCCAAATTCAAAGCGCTGTAGTCCCTATATTTATAGAAGAAATTTTGATAGGTAGGTCAGAGAATTCAAATATTCAGTTCGATGATCATTGGACAATGGTTAGTAGGAATCATTTAAAAGTTACATTTAAAAATAAACGTATTTTTATCGAACCGCTTCACTCTTCAGATAATACTACTTTTATTAATGGAAAGCATTTAAGTACCCAAGTAGAAATAAAATCCAAAACACTAATACAATGTGCTAAAGACGGTCCAAGATTTGAGATAATACCAATCAAATCAATTCGTTTTAATTTAAATTTATTTCTGAATATTTTAATTGTTGTATCTTCGTTGATACTCGTTTGGCAGATCATTAATATCGTACTTAAATAATGACTAAATACACATCAAGTATTAAATCAATTCCTGAAAGGGTCGTATTTAGCCCTGGAGACACCTTAAATATCAAAAACCATAGCTTTGATATTGTTAGGCTATTAGGTAAGGGTGGATTCGGATCTGTGTATCTTATTAAGGATAGTGTTAGTTCAGTACCATACGCATTGAAGGTCTTGAATCTTTGGGAGATGATTCCCACAGAGTACAAAAGCCTTATTTCAAGATTTAAAAACGAATTCGAATTAGGTAAAGGGGATTCAGACTTTATTGTAAAAACATTCTTAATGGATTTTGTTGAGGGCAATCCTATCATCATCATGGAATACTGTGCTAAAGGAGCCATCATCAAAAATCTAAATCTAATCAACAATGAGGCACAATATTATAAACTTACTACTCAAATCAGTAATGCTTTAAATCATATTCATAAAAACAGCATAGTACATAGAGATATCAAACCTGAAAATATATTAATGGATGATAAAGGAAATTTTAAACTATGTGATTTTGGTATAGCAGCTCGTCTAAATAATAGACTAACAAGTACAGATTTCTTTGGAAAAGTTAAAAATAGAGAAATATTTGCCTCTGTAGTTTATTCTCCACCAGAACAATTAGATCAAAAAAAGTATTTTAAAGAGACTAAGCCGGCCATGGATATTTACTCCTTTGGAATTACGCTTTATTTTGTTTTGTCTCATGGGCATTTCCCATTTGGTGATTACGCTGAATTTGAAAAAAATCCAACTTCATATATAAGCAACAAACAAAATGGAAATGGTACACCACTGAAGTTTTATAACGCCCGATTATCCTCTATATGGTACAATTTAATAGAAACATGTATTGACCCTAATCCTACTAATCGATTTAATTCCGCAGAAGATATCCTCAACTTGCTTCATGATTTTGAAATGCCAGATACTAAACATAGTTCTTTAAGTTATAGGACGGTATTTGGAGACCTTATACATGTTAATTTGGATATGCTGATAAGTAGGTGCAATAAAAACGTTCTAAGACTTGGCAGGAAAAATGATCTTGGTGTAATAAACGACTTAGAAATGATAGAAGGAGAAACGAGCTACATGTCAAAAAGACAGGCAACTATCGAAAAAGTTAATGATATTTGGTATATAAGAGATGGGCAATCAATCGGGCTTGGTTCAGGAAAGACTTGGAGAAAATCTTTAAATGGCACCTTCGTTAATGGTGTAGCCATATCACCAGATACAGCCACCAAACTAATTTCAGGAGATATCATCCTTATAGGAAAAATAGAAGCCACTTTTTTTAAGGGTGTATAAATGTGGCTTGCTGTTTAACTTGCAAAGAATTGTTTATCAATGACTTTTGACAATGAAATTCAAATATAAATGCAAGGCAAAAATTCTCTAACCCAACAGAATCACAAAAGAACCTTGCACTGAATATTTTACAGCTTCTAATTTTGGCAAATCCAGACACTATCGGGTAGCACCTACGGAGCATATTTTCATCATGACGTATCTTGACTACAAATGTATTGCTCCTACGGAGCATTTGATTATCAGATTGATTTTCAGTAGCATATTGTCCCATCGGGACAACACGTTTGTAAAAAGACTGAACTCTAATGAGCTATTGCTCCGTAGGAGCTACCCATAAAACTCGTAGAAAAACTGCTGTAATGAGTTTAACAGCAAGCCCTAAGTAACTTAAAAATTCCAAACTATATCATTTCTCAAGTGCTTTCGTGTGTATTTTACCATACCTTCAATTCCATGACCACCTGTCTCACCCAAGTTTAAATATTTTATATTAGGAGAATTTGTTTTAAACAGCCTTGTAATTTTAGTTAACCAATCATCCGATGCTTCGTAAACAATTATTTTTGAATTTTTAAAATTTGAATTTGTTTTCTGTTCTACCTTTTCCAAAATTATTTGTTCCAAAGCCACCACATAAGGTGGGTTAAATACCACTACTTTTACTTTAAAATGATAAGCCATGGTAAAAGCAAGAAAGCCTCCTAAAGAATGTCCTGTAACAATCATACCCTCATCAAAGTATTTTTCTAAAAAAACCTTCGCCTTAGAAATATAAGATGAAGACCTCGATCTTAAATGCTGAACATCTACAGCAATATCTTTAATTGTTCTAGATAAATTCTTTGTATTAGATTCATTAATATGTAAACCTGTTCCTCGAAATGTAATAACAGTTTCTCCTGTTCTCAAATTGCGAAACTTGGATGCATAAAGATTATCACTGATTCCATTATCAATTTCAATTACCCAATCTCCTTTTTGAGGATGTGGTGTGAAATTTTTCGCATATTTTGATCGACCAAAATATGGATCAAGGTCATCTACATTGAATGTTTCTGTTCTTTGATTTTCGCTAGAATTATATACATAATCTGACAAAAATGCTAAATCGTAAGCTGAAGCCATAAGTTAAAATTTATTAGTTAATTAATATTTTTTTCAGTGATAATAAATGTAAAATAATATCTAAATTATTGATTTATAAGCATCGAAACAATCCATTATTATAATTTGCAATATTAAATTCATTTATTAGATTTTAACATTTTATACTCATTTTTTATTATAAACTTTTTGGGTTTAATTGATTTTTTACACCTTTATTATATTAATCTATCCAGTCATCACAAATCCATCAATTCATCTTTTACCGCTTTCAATTTGCTTATATCTTCTTCAGATAAGGTAGGATAACATAAATCCAATCGACTCACTTCATTATAAATAATACTAGCCACAGCCAATCTTGCAAACCACTTGTCATCTGCTGGTATGACAAACCACGGCGCATGCTTTTCAGATGTATATCGTATTGCTCCCTCATAAGCTGTCTGATATTTTTCCCAGTACTTACGTTCTTCGATATCGGCCATTGAAAATTTCCATTGCTTTGCAGGATCCTCAATCCTCTTGAGAAATCTCTCTTTTTGTTCTTCTTTAGAAAGATGTAGAAAGAATTTCAATATTAAAGTACCTTTCTTTGCTATATTTTTTTCAATGCGTCTGATTTGCTTATACCGCTCAGTCCAAAAGGCATTATCTATGTCAGAAATATCTTTGACGTGTGGCAATTTTTCATTTAATATAAATTCCGGATGCACTTTAGTTATTAAAACATTTTCATAATGCGACCGATTGAATATCACAATCTCTCCCTTTGCAGGAAGTACCTTATAATGCCTCCAAAAGTAGTCATGACTCAACTCCTCTGACGAAGGTGTTTTGAAACTATACACCTTGACACCTTGAGGATTCAATCCTTTCATGACATGCTTAATCAAACCATCCTTTCCTGCAGCATCCATAGCTTGCAATACAATCAAAACACTATGTTTACCGCCGGCATAAAGCATATCCTGCATGCCCGCTAACTTCTCTATTCCTTCATTTAGCAAGGAAACACCTTCTGCCTTGTCCATCGGTTTTAAATGTACATCTGTGGCAAAATCTTTTAACTTAAAGTTTTTACCAGAGCGAACTGTTAATTGGTCGATATATGGATTAAGTATTGGATTCATTGATCTTTTCAATTAATGGATATTATTCTGACATTTCTGTTTTTTCAGACTTACTATACTCTTTCAATTCAATACCTAAATATGCTTCTATCATTGTCAACTTTGAGTTCTTTGACTACATTGAAGGACATATAGGTCATTGGACCATTATCAATTGCCAAGTATTCATCTACCAACCTTGAAGATGAATTGATTAATCTAATAGTAAAAAGGGCTAAGCATATCTCCTTATTCTACTAATCATTTCCATCCTTACATAAGCAATTCCATTTATAACATCATCCCTTGACAAATCAGGATTGCTCTCAGTGACCTTAGTAATAAGTTTTGCATACTCTGAGTTTGGTAAAGTCGCTGCCTTACCCGAAAAAAAGTCTTTTAATGCAGAATTTTTACAATTTTTAATAGCTAATCCAACACCAATTACAGCACCAATTAAAGCTCCTGCACCACCTCCTGCATAGGCACCTCCACCTAAAAAAGGTAGAACATAACTTAGTTCACATCTAGACGATTTAATAAAATCAAACATTTCGTCCGAAATTTCTTTTCCTGCTTTTTCAAAACTATCCATAATATATATTTTTTTGACTAATAATAAAAATCAAACATATTTCAATTTAACATTAAAGTATATAATCCTTTCTGCATAAAACAAAACTCATTAATATCCTACAAACAAATTTTACATAAACTGATATTAAAATCCTCGACGCATCCCCGCATTATACAAATGGTTGTATAACTCAAGATAGGCGTTAGAAAAATAGTTATAAACTCCTTTCTGTGCCTCAACTTTAATTTTAACCGTTTCATTAGTAACTTTTACGGTTAACAAACATCCTTCTTTATTAAGGTGTTTGACCACACCATCACATGCAGGATCGTTAGCACATGCAATCATAAATGATGCAAAAGCACATGTATATGGATGCGGACTCCTAGTACACATTGAAAATGATCCAGATTTGAGAGTTTGAGTTGATATCTCGCCCCAAAAACTACAAATTTCTTCACCTCTTTTAATGAAATCATCATTTTTTGCCATAATATTATTATTTAATTGATTTATATATATTTCAATTTTAACATCCTTCTCCGACTATCCACTCTCCAATCGATGCAGAAGGATAACCAAAATCTATTCAATCGCCCTGAGTAATACTCTCCCTACGTGCTGAAGAATTACAACAAATCAACCCAATATAAAAACCGAAGAGATAACATACGGACACCATAGATAAGTACGAAAATCCCTCACCACTCATACAAGCACTTCTCCTAATCTTTATTATTGTGTCTCGGACTTATTACAAAAATACTTACAAACGCTTTGGATCATTAAAACTTTGACCATACACAGCCATAATTAATTATTTTTGTTTATTGGTTCACTTCATTTTTTTACATGGCAATAGACATTACCACGGTTCTTCAAACTTGATTTCTTCCTCCAACCCCATTATTTGCCAAGTACATTTATTTTGTCCTTTTCGAAAACGATCATAAACACAAAAATCCCTTCTATACATATATTTTCCTCCTTTTTTTTCTACCTTTTCAAAACAAACTATTAAATCCCCTTTTCGAAGATGAACTTTTTCTTTTTTTAGCTTATTTGCTATCGTCAACGATATATCAATCAAACTAAGCACCAAACCTACACCAGGAACAGGAATAAATCTTGCACCTACACTAACCCATGTGGGAACTCCACCAACGCTTCCTAACCTTTTATTTATTATTTCACGTAAGGAATCCTTATCTAAATCTTTTATTATACTCCATGCAGACTCATACTGTCCTTTATTCCTCAACTTATAAATAGGATTATATGGATATTCTCTTTTGTTGGTATTAATCAAAAGACCGTATCCCGCCAATGCATTTACAAATGCTAGCTCCAATGGGTCCAAAAATATTTGAAATCTAGACATAATAAAAATTTATAATAATTCAATAAAATTTAAATCTATTCTCTTTTAAATATCCTATGTTATATATTAGTAAACAATATTTACTTCTCTTTATAATCACAAAAAACATATAGTATCTATAATAATTCATTCGACTCATTATTTTTTCAATAAACTCTTTAAATAGTATCATCCAATCCGCCGTATTAAACTATTTGTATCAATATAATAATGCATATCTGTTATTATTGCGGCTTGTTTACTCATATCATTCTACAAATAATATTTCTGATTCATCTCCGATAAATATCCACTTTTCTTTACGATAAGGATCCCAAATCACATATACTGTCCAATTAAAAAATTTCCCATTATCTCTGATTAATTTTTGCCATCGATATAATTTATCCCCAGGTCTCAGATAAAGTTCCTTTTTTCTAATAGTACTAATAGACTCCGATCCCAAATCAAAAGCAGAAAATGCATCTTTTAATTTACCCGAAGTTCCTGCCGCAAGTTTGGTAAGTATTTTGGCAATTGAATGAACCCCGATGTCACCTTCTAAATAATCATTTATCTTATCGTATAAATCCATATTGGGTTGAAAATCATCGATTAAACAAAATTTAGCGCTTTCTTTTCCTTTTTTCCTCAACTTATATATTGTTTTACCTTCTTCATCTTTCCTAACAGGACTGAAAATAGTTTTTTGATGTTCAATCTTTTTGAGTTCATACCATAATGGGTGGTGAAACATAATAAAAAATTTATAATTATTAAATAAAATTTAACTCCATTAGTCTCTTAAATATCTGATGTACTATATTTGTAAACGATATAACTTTTCTCTATAATCAGAAAGAATATATTGTATCTATAATAATTCATTCGAGTCATTTTTTTTCAATTAGTTATTCAGTGGTATCCTCTTATCCGCCTCATATCGAATCACACCCTCACGATTATTCATACCACCAAAGAAACATTAATAATTTTATTTCACTATTTTATCAATATGAATATTCCTGAGTGTTCTCCGATCCTCAGGAGCAGCAGGCAATCTATCTAATGCCTTTTTTATTGTATTTCGATCTTGTGTTAAGAGTGCTTTTTGAATTATACTTCTTGCATTTGGGGTATAATCTCCTCTATAACGTAAATCAACTATTAAGTCTTTAATGTTTTGATCAAGTTTGTCAAAATTACAACTACCATATAATGCAACTACATCACCTTTTGTACAGAGTCTTTTAGCATCACTTTCATAAAAAGCATATACAATATTAAATAAATTTAATTGTTCCTCTTCCGTAAGTTCAATGTCTTTTATTTTCTCACTTTTGACAAAATCTTTTGCAGCATTCTGGGTAAGTCCAGCACCTTCTTTTAGTAAATTAGCATTCTCCACAGATACTCCTGCTTCGGTCAAATCACTAAACACCTCTTCTTTAGTTCTTTCTTTCATATCGTATCCCCGACCTATCGTTACACCAGAAGCTCCTTGTGGCCAATGTGCCTTTCTTGAATAAAATTGTGATTTAGAGTCGTTATTACCTTCAGCTACCCAAGTTATCCATCCTTTTTCAGGTACGAATTTTGAATCATTCATAATTATAAATTTTAAAAATTAAAAAATCAAATATTTCACCCTCCAATCAACACTGTAGGGCATCCAAAAACTATAGTTCCTCCATGAGCGGTTATATCGCCCATGCGTGCTGCTGAACTACCACCTATCAATACTGTTGAAGAACCCAAGGCTATCACATCCGGTGGTCCAACACAAGTGCACAAATCTCCTACTACTGCTGCGGGCAAGCCTCCTATCATTACTGTAGGTACTCCTGGACCTATGACAGGACCTCCTACATGCGGCTTGGGTCCATCAAACATCGGACACACATGCATATCTGTTATTCTTGCTGCCTGTTTACTCATATCATTCTTCTTTTATTTATTCTTTAGATTTTAACTATGCTGTCATTCTATAAAATTCAAATTTGCAAGTCTCCTAAACATCAAAAGCACTAAATCTGTAAATTGGATAAGTCCAAGTTTAAATGCTCGTATATCACTATGATTGTACGTCATCTCATTGAGTATGTCCAATTTCTCCAAAAAAACTTCCGGTGTACTAGATGTCCAATCAGCCATATATTGTATCACCCGCTCTCGGTTATTCATAGCTACCAAAGAAGCATTTATAACTCTGCCCATTTTTTTATAAAAACTTAGAATCGTCTGTGGCGATTCATGTAGCAATTCATCTGCAAATGCATCCATATTATTGGCCATAAAGAAGGCCATCTGTGTACAAAGAATCGTAATACTACTCTTAAGATAAGAGGTATGGGTATCACTACTCAATCGTTGGATGATCTCTGAGTTTAAGGCAGCTATTTGAAAGTTGAGATTAACTAGTTCATAAAACCATGCTGTCATCTTTCGATCCGCCTTAATATATGCGATCGGTGGGATATAGGCTTCATTGACGATCAGTCCGCTTTGTGTTCGGAGCATCTGCAATACCGGCACTGCCATAGGTAAGCCTATTTCACCAAGTTGATTAGCCCCAGAGGTATAATCAATACTGATTTTAAACATCGAATAAGGTTGACGATATGGCATTTCATCTGCATTCGGCTCGCCTAACGCTTCAAATTGGTTCAAATCCAATTTCAGAAAAATGGTAATCACGTCATCCACGCTATATTTAGCTTCCAGTTCACTAAAACGGACTCCCTTTATCACAGCGGATTCTTCCTCCCCTATATAAATAAAGTGTCCACTTTGAGTCACTCCTTCATATCGATTAATATACAAAGTATCTCCTTCTATCTTATAAAGAGGAATATCGTGATCCGTATTCAGTTTTCCATAATTATTATCTCTCACAAATAATTTCGAGTATTGGTACATCAACCAAGCAGTGCTTCTTCTTTCATCAAGAAAGTGAGCAGCTGTTATCTTCATCCCATCTTGCCAATTTACGCCCCAATTCATACGCTCTTGATTTTATTTATTTTCTCTCCCAATTGCATACCTAACATTAGCTGATTTAAAATTGCTTGTTTCGTTTTATATTGTTTCATAATCTCATAAGATTGATTAAGTGGAATTATCCATTTAACTATCCTTTCTGCTTTTTGGATGATATGGTCATCCATATATAACTGAAATGCGTCTTTTTCTCCTTCGTGGTGCAATTCAACCACAAGCTTATCTTCCCATTGGGAAAAATCATTTCCTAAGATTGAATTCCAGCCCAAAATAGCTGTTCCTACAGACAAATCTATTTCTTTCTCCATTGAATATTTTGAACGTTGCAATTGTATAGATACAACTATTTTTCTATCCAAAACAAACTCTAACATCCACTTCACTGCTGCGGTCGGTTGCATTTTTAGTAGCTGCCGATATATAGGCATGATCAATAATAACTTTATACGTTCGTTATCATCATAAATTGTAATATCAAAAGGAATCAATCTTTCAAAATCCACTTTGGAATTACCGTAAAATCCAGTAGCCACCTCTCTAGCCAGTAATTCAGCCACTACATTTAGTTTGTAAATCTCATTTTCAAATGGACTAAAAAATTTCCGTGCTTCCCTTTCTTTTTCCCCTTCTATCTTAATTTCATCCTTTATAAGGTTGGTCGGCATTTTATAGGATTCGTAAGTCTTAGCCTTATGAAATAGTCCATGTGGTAGCGCATCATAGAGACTTTCTCTATTGATCTCAATGATAGTGGTATTGTGCTGTTTTCGGATATTCTCTATCTCAAAATTGGTATTTCGATTGAATATACCGAGACATTCTACACCGAGATGATCTAAAGACTGTATCCAATCATAATACATCATATAGCCAGCGAGCCATTCAAACTTTATATCTCCTATTCGCTTCAATGATTCTATCATGATCTGTAAATTTGTGTTTTGATTTCCAATCCCCAAAGACATCGTGATGCCAACCATTGATCCAATAACATTTCTAAGTATTCACGATCCATGTTACTTTGATCAGATAGATTTATATATACCCAAATAATTGGAATTAGGCCTGTATTCTTGTCTTGAGAAACAGTCACTTGCTTTTTTACTTCAATAGAATGCACCTCATAGTTTTTCAAAACATTATGAACAAAGATCTTTAGATCGGCTTCCGTTACGATACGGTCAGTACCATGAATGATACCAGTTAACAAATCTTCATTAATCGAACCATCGACATAGTCATTACCTCCAATACTTGTCTTCAACAACATACTAGGTTGGGATGATAAAACATTAGAATTTGTTTCTAACATCTCTCCCAATGGAATCCCATTAGCAATCTTCCCTTGAGAAGTCACGTAGTCAATGTAAATAATATCTTCAGATAATTCGTTTTCCAACTCAACAAAAACATCTTCTGGATTGATTTGTGATTTATAATCTATCTTCTTTTCAATACCTTTAATCAAAATTCTCAACTTCTTCAATTCATCCACCAACCAATCTGGTTCTATGGCTGCAAAGGCATTGCGCTCTTCCTTAATTAAATCTAAAAAATAACCAATCTCTCTATTTGCCACATTTTTACCTATCCTTCCTATATTCTTATGCAATTGATAGGTACCTACGGTATTAGCATGGCTTGACTCTAAAGGGATTTCTTTGGGATGATACACCATCCCATCCAAATTCTCTATCCTATCTATCTTGACAAAAAAACCTTCTCCAGATAGCTTTACAATTTTAAAAGGTGCTTTAATCTTGGTGGAATGTCGAACTTTTTTATAATTGACGACTGGAATACAGTTTGTCTGACAGTAGATATCTTCACACATTTTTTTAATTCCCTGATGTGGAGGCAATTTTATTTCCACCCAAAATATATTGTATTTTTTGTGAATTTCTTCTAATTTTTTACTCGCCTCAATTGATAGTTTTTCAGGAAAAATATTGGATTTTTTAATAGACGCTTCAGGTAGCTTAAATCGTATAAGATTTTTGTTATAAGTTGACTCTATATCAGCTAAATCTTCTCTTAGGTAATAATCCAGCTTAATTTTTTTCGAAACTTCAGACTCAACATCGTATTGAATATCTGAGAAAGAGCGATTGGTTTTATATAACTCAACGTTAGTCCAAACGGCCATTTCAAGTATTCTACGATATGTAGGAGAAGAAGGGTTATTTGGCCAATCCACATATAATTGCACTTCACGATTATTTGTCTCATAACCGCTAATGTTCAATCCAATATATAGACAATTTTTACTAGATTGATAATTAAATAATTGCGTTTTCTCTAAATTATTAAACTCATATATTTTGCCATCATAAGCTATACATGTTACATGAGATGGTGTCAATTCATAAGTCTGTAGTGGTGTAAATATTATTGTATTTTTTACACCACCTTTTATCACTTCTTTAGTAAACTTAGTGTTTTGTGGAGTTACAATAGCTGAATTAATAGGAGCCTTGACCTGAATAAAGGAAAATGCTGGACATACAAAACTACTTAATTCTGGAATCAATCGCCGAATCGTGTGTTGTAAAACACCTTCATACCTTTTATTAAAAAATAGAATCGATTTTTCCATTTCCTTAGCAAGTGCACCCATTAATAACTCAACTAAAGGATCAAATTGCTCCAACTCATACTTCTCAAATCCCCAAGACTGTGCTGCTGACTGCATCAACCTTTCCTTGATTGCCTGCCGCGTGAATATGTCATTAATATTTTGCATAATCATTCGGATAAAGGTGAAAAGAAAATTTCAAAAGAGTAGGCATAATCCTCATTGGTTTCTATTATCTTAGCTTCAATTTCAAATGTAATCGAAAGTCTAAAACTTTTCGATTCTGGTGTTTCAAAATATACACCATTGCGATTAAATTTCACATTAATAGATATTTTTCCTAAACGCGGTTCATAAGATTTGATGTCTTCTGCCAATGATCTTTCTATTTCTCGTTCATATACTCCAGTTTGTCTTTCATTAGAAAAATCAAGCTCACTTACTATAGAACCATAGTTATGATCAAACCGATATTCACCTTCCATAGTCATCGTCAACAATCTCAAGTGTTCATCAATCGATTGATGCAAGCCTGACTTTCTAAATATCCGAAACTCCTTAGATTGTGCATCAAAGAAACTTCTTAAATCGAGATAGGTAGAATAGTAACCGGATTTCATAACACTCATAATTTTTAATTAATCCTTACAGTGGCTCCTTTTAAAACTGCTTCAGTTCCTCCTTCCATATTAAGATTCACACCACCTTTTATGACAGTCTCAGTTCCTCCTTCGATATCCATAGAGGTATCACTTGTGATTTTTGTCTGATTAGCCTTAGCTGTCATTTTTTGACTCTTTATGCTTAGTTCATTGTCTGCTGTCATCTCTATTTCTTTAGATTTCATAGAGATTTTATTTTTAGCTTTTAGTTCTATGTCTCCATCAGAAAGGATTTTTATTTGATTGTTTTCCGATATCGTTATGACTATCCTATTTCTACCACTCGGGTTGGCTATTTCAATGGTCTCCTCTCCTGATTTATCATTGAAAATAATTTCGTTACCACTTTTTGTACGGATTGCTTTAATTTCATTATTATCATGGTACCATTCATCTGGTTTGTTTGCACCATTATAAACAGCTCCCAACACAATTGGACAATCTGGATCATTTGATTCAAAATCCACCAAAACCTCATCTCCTATTTCAGGAATAAAATAAAAGCCACGATTTTTAGATGCATGAACATGGTTAACCCTTATCCACGGAGTTTTCTCCTCTTGCCCCATCCATGAAAAACGGACTTTAACTCTGCCAAGATTTTTGGGATCCTTGTTGTCAATGACTTTCGCTACTTGGAGTTTAGCACTAAAATTATCTCCCGACATCATGATAAGTGGAAAAGTGTTTTTATCAGGAATACCCAAAAATGAATTATAGTAAGTTCCATCATTATTTATAGAATGACTTATGGATGTAACAAGAAAACTTCCTTCCTTGTTTTTTTCGTTAGAACCATCGGATAGTTTCACAGAACTATAAATATTAACAATAGAACCCAAACAAATTCCTAACTCATTAGAGTTTCCACTAAAGGTAAAAAGTTCAGAGGCCAACTGTTCTTTTAATATTCTGTCTCTGTCTATTAAATCATCTTTTTCATCATATTTAGGTGAATGGAAATTAGTTCCCAAATTAGGAAATAATTCCAAAGATTTCTTTTTCAATTTTTCACCGAATCTGGTATCTAAAGAGCTAATAGCATCATGTTGAGACTGAGATTCAAACATTTCGACCTTTTCATAGTTGTAGGTTTTTGAATTATCCTTCAACGGTGTACTTTGCAAATTAAACGAATAATTCCTCATATTGCCACCCAAGATTAAATCTATGTTACTCCCAGTATTCTTTTTCCCGAAAATAAAATTTTCATTATCATAATAAAACCATTGCCCATATTTAGCCGCCATTCTATTTAAAAAAGAATATGAAGTTTCATTATATAAAACAGAATAAGCAATTTTTTTTGAATAGGTTGGTTTAGAATCTAACTTAACATGTCCATACGGTCTAATTACCTTTTTAACTATATCTGCTAAACTCATATCCAAAAAACTTTCATATCTAATATGATCATCCAACAAAACACTAGGATCCGCTGCATTAATAGATATCGATGGATCCAATGAATCATCATTACTACAATACATAGATGTAATAACACCCTTATATGTTAATAGCCCAGGAATTTTATCATTTTCATACTTACATTGGATGGAAATATCACTACCTAAGTAATCCACTAAATTTTCAAGTGTCACGCCTTTTAAATTAGACAATGGTAAACTTAATGATAAAGAATGATGAGATTTCATCGAGCAACTAATAGATAAATAAGAAAAAGAATTATTATCTATTTTGAGCCCACCGCCTATTGTAATAGTAGTTTTTACTATATTATCCACGAAATATTGTTTTAAAAATTATTTAATATACAGAGAGTCCATTTTAACAAAATAAACTCTCTGTATTTTCAGTTGATAACATACAGTTACTTAGCTAAATTTGCTTTCCCACACATTTTCATGCTTAGAGCTACCTACTTCTATTGATTTAGCTGATATCACGATATTCTCTGTCATTGGAGAGTTGCTGATAGCGTCCATGGACTCGCTATAAGAAGTAAGATAAGCTTTTGAGAATTTGATTTTTTTCAATTCTCCAGCTTGATCTGTTTTAGAAAAAGAAATTTCTCCATCCTTTTGCCCTACAGGATCAATCATCCAGTCCAATAAAGCATTATCGTCCGAAGATTCTACTTCAACTTGAATGGTTCCTCCCATTACATTTGAAGCTGGACGACCATTTTCATCTAAATTTTGGTGTAGTGAATAACTGCAATGACGCACTTTAAATTTTTTTGCATCAACGGTCATAATTGCATTGTAAGCCATAATTTTTTGTTTAAAATGTTATAAAAAATAGTTACGTAATAAAAATAATTAAAAAAAATATAATTAACCTTGACTAACGAGGTAATCGCTCTCCCATTCAACTTGATTGGAATCTTCTCCTTTTGTACCTTCAAGCTGCACTAAAAAAGTCTTAGCTGGAAAATAGGGTTTGATGTGTAGATCTAAGTTAATTCTGTCCTTTGTAATGGGATCCTGCTCCAATTTGCGTATTTCCCACTTTTCGATCAAGCCTTTTGGCCCTTTTATCTTGTCTAAAAAGTTGATAATTTGATTTTGCAAATCCTTTTTAGTATTGGCATTCCAGTTTTCATAAGCTCTCCTGTTTAAAAAGTCAACCAATACTTTAGATATATAGTCAAATACGCGTACTACAGAGTAGGTTTGCATGCCGATATTATCACCATTAAATAAAGTTTTGCCTGAAAATGCCATGACTTTACCATACTCGTTCACCATCGGCACTAAACCAATTCTATCTAAATGTGATATTTCTGATTTTTTTAGTGGATACTTTACACCATCGACTTCATTGAGTGCACCAAAAGTACGTCCAGCAGAAATTTGTGACATCAATGTTGTATAGAGTTTACCCGCAAGTGCCGAAGATGGTGTAACAAAGACGTGATCTTCTTCTCCTACCTCTTCATTTTTATTTCGACCTACGAGATAGTTGCAACTCATGATAACATTGGACAAGTATGCATCACCTCCTGTCATATTGGAATCTTCAAACAACTCTATTGTGTCATCTACAGAATCCAAATGTCTATAATCTGTGAGTAACATAACTTTGTTTTTATGAGCTACTCTTGCCCATGCATCCACCGTCTTTTTGTCTCCCATAAATCCGGGAATAACTAACATGGAGTAATTATCACTCAAGTCTAATCGGTCATAGCAAGATGCTAATTCTTCACTTACCAAATTAAATATTTGAGCAGTATCTAAATCAGCTATCTGATCCATATCTGCATTGATGATATTTACATTTTTTAACTTATCTGCCTCTGTATTTTTATAAAACAGTGCTACTGATCTATAAGATGACTCAAGCTCTTTAGTGGTTTCTAATGCCTTCTTGATGTTTTTGCCCAAAACCTTTTCTATCGCTTCTGTCTTTTCCTTACATGTATCTACCATTTTACTTAGATCCTCAGCTCCTCCCAGTGTACTAAGCCACAATTCTAACCTTTGTTTCAGCAATTCACGCTCTTCTTTTTTACTCGTTTCGGTTAGAAATATATTCTTTCTCGCCTTCCGTTCTGGGTTTAAGTTTTGTAAGCCATCGACCGAAGTTTCAAGGATAGCAAACCCACCGTATTTATCAAGGGATACCGCCTGTTTTTCTTTTGTTTTGAGTTGTTCCTGTTGTTGTTCCAATTTAGATTTATCCTCTGCCATAATTTTTTATTTATTGGTTATTGTTTTTCAATTCTTCCAGTAATTCTGATAGTGAAGACATGTAAGCAGCTTTTGCTTCAGGATTGTTTAGAATTTTATGAAGTACTTTATTGGATTTAAGTTGCTTCATAAATTTCATCAATTCATTCTTCTCGTTTTGCATCTTATGCAATTTTTCGCTTTGATTTAAAATGCCTTTCGCACCAAAATCACCTAAAGTTTTAAAACTCAATTCCTCCTCTTCTTCTACCCCTTCTAAATCTTCAAATGCTACACTTACCCTTGGTTTATAGTGTTCAAAAACCTTTTCAATGGTTTCCAAACCTTG
The DNA here is from genome assembly GCA_964399855.1 of uncultured Aureispira sp. Classification (GTDB taxonomy): domain Bacteria; phylum Bacteroidota; class Bacteroidia; order Chitinophagales; family Saprospiraceae; genus OLB9. The sequence continues at coordinate 90,765 of CAYNSF010000004.1, forward strand.
CACTATTTCAGGAGCTACTTCCGGATCCGAAGTTAGTTTCTGTGCTATCAGTGTTTTGTTCATCGGAATATCAGCGAAGCCTTCAGAAACCTGTCGATCTCTTACATTACCCCCTACTCCATAATCGAATAAAGCCATAATTAAAAATTTTGTTAATTAAAAAAAACTATTGTACAATGTTAATTTATTTCTTTTTTAATGTGATTTCACCTTTTTTATCTAAATCAGCAACCACGGTATCTCCATCAACTAATTCTCCTGCGATAATCATTCTAGCTATCGGTCTCTGAAGGAAAGTTCTTATTTTACCCTTAATCGGGCGAGCTCCGTATCTTGGATCAAAATCTTCCAAGGCTATTTTCTCTTTAAACTTATCGGTTACTTTCAGTTCTATATTTTTTCCTTTCAGGATATCTAAAAGTTTCTGCAACTGAATATCAAAAATCTTAATAACAATATCATTACTGATTGGTGCAAATGGTATAATTTCTGTAATCCTGGCAAGAAACTCTGGTCTGAAATGATTGGTCATCGTTTCCATCAACTCGTTCGCCTTAGGTGTTATACCTTTATTGAATTGCTCAACGATTGTATTACTACCAATATTAGATGTAAATAATACAATCGCATTTGAGAAATCTCCTACATTTCCTAAACGATCGTGCAATTTACCTTCATCCAAAATCTGTAAGAATAAATCAAAAACAGAAGTGTGTGCCTTTTCTATTTCATCAAACAAGACAATAGAGTACGGTCTTTGACGTATTTTATTGACCAATAATCCTCCTTCCTCATAACCTACATATCCCGGAGGCGCACCGTATAATAATGCAACAGAATGTTCTTCCTTAAATTCAGACATATCAAAGCGTATTAATGCTGATTCATCGTTGAAAAGAAAATCTGCCATAGCTTTAGCTAATTCTGTTTTTCCTGTCCCCGTAGGCCCCATGAAGAAAAACGATCCTATTGGTTGACCTTGCTTCAAAAGTCCTGCTCTTGATTCTCTTATCGCTTCTGAAATAACATTGAGTGCATGAGATTGACCGACAACCCTTTTATTGAGTATCTCTTCAAGTTTGATGAGTTTCTCCTTTTCATCACTTTGAAGTTTACCTAATGGAATTCCTGATTTTTGAGAAACTAAAGCTTTTATTTCTTCATCACTGATTTCTCCTGTGATATCTTTCGTCAATTTTTCTGCTTCTTCCAAAAATTGACTTAACAACAATTTTGTATCCGGAGCTAAATCTCCATTATCTGATTCGAGCGATTGAAGTTCGAAAGTCATCTTGCCCAATAATATCGGACTTAGACTATTTTTCATCTCTCTAAACATCCATTTCATATCAACATGCTCGACAGTACCATGCTCCATTTCATTGATACGTACTTTATACTGCTGGATAGTCGGTTCAGATGTTTCATTCATTAATCTAACTGCTGCCATCGTCTGGTCGATCAAATCAATGGCCGCATCCGGCAATTTTCTGTCTCTGAAATATCGTTGAGACAAACTAATCGATTCCTTAATGGCGTGCTCTTTGATTTTCAGGTCATGGTGATTTTCATAATTTGGTGCTATCTTACGTATCATCTGAAATGCACTATCAGCATCGGGTTCTTCTACCCTAACGACATCAAAACGTCTGCTAAAAGCATCATCCACTTCTATATATTTACGGTACTCTTCAAGGGTCGTAGCTCCCACTACTGTAAGTTCACCACGTGCCAATTCTGGTTTTAATAAATTGGATGCACCCTGAAAACTACCATTTGGATTAATCAGTGTATGAATTTCATCAATAAATAAGATAGTACCGGGAATTTGTTTTATTTCAGCCAATAATTTCTTTAAACGATCCTCAAGCTCACCTTTATAGGAGGCACCCGCCATCAGACTTCCTAAATCTAATTCATAAATATTTACTTCTTTTAAGAATTCTGGAACTCTGTCATGAACGATATCGAGGGCAAAAGCTTCAATCAATGCAGACTTACCTACCCCTGGCTCTCCTACAACAATGACATTGGGTTTTGTTCTCCTGCCTAATATCTCTTTAAGCATTCTAAGCTCTGAATCTCTACCTATGATATTGTCATACTTCCCCTGTCGTGCCAAATCGGTTTTGTCCACACAATATTTCATGAGATGCTGAAAACCTGTCGTAAAACGCTCACTTTCATTCATCGTCACAGTGTCTCCAGAAACATTTGATTTTTTCAAACCCAATGCTTGATCCTGTAAAAAATATTCTAACAATTCTGTTTCTGATAAAGTAAATGTTTTGAGTTGATCTGCATCAAAAACTACAGTCGGTTTTAAAACTGCAGCCAATAAACAAATCGGCGTTATCTGATCCTGTCCTAACTTAAGTTTATTCAAATCAGCCACTTCATATACTTTATTTAAATCGTCAGCAGCGATAGGTTCATTGTTGGGGTTAGCTGCCTTTGGCAAACTTTCAAGTCTTACTTCTGCCCAATCCCTCAGGTAATGTATGTCCTTGCCAAAAGAAACCAATTCTGATGCTAAACCCACATCGTTATGCAATAAAGCCATTAACAAATGTTCTCCACCGAACTTCTGTTGCATATATTCTCCCGCATACGATTTAGCAATGGATATTGAATTTCTTGCAGCTTCTGAAAAAGTCATAAAGTCTTTGTTTTTCGTTATTGTGTAAAAATATTAGTAAAGGTAACCCTTATATGCAATTTTTTTTATTTATTTGACCCCGTAATTATACGTAATAACATGGATAAGACAAAAATAAAACTAATATTTTTAATAAATATTATTAATCTTAATATATTTATTATTGATTACAAAAATAGTACAAATATCGCATCAAAAGACATGAATATACATCCTGACAACGCCGTTTCGTGCTTTTCACAGATAAAAAAAACAGAAACTTTATTGCTCTCAGAAAATCTTGCTGAAGAATACAATCAACAAAACAAAAGATGCTTTAAGAATATTATACAAAAATACCAGGTAGATTCAATCCCCAAAGTTTGCTTTATATATGCACACGACAAACTTTATTGCCTATTAGAGGATCACCATCAATTATCTATCACTTCTTGTTTCAGTGGTCAAACAGAAGAACTTTTTGAACAAGTGGTTTGGAGTGAAAATCAAATTAGTCTAAACTTTAGTGGATACTTTGCTGATGAAATAAAAAAATATACAGATAACTATGATTTCAAACTCATGAGTGGTATCCATGATTTACTTTTAAACTTTATGGACGTATCTAATGTACCTATTCATGTAGATGTAGATGTACTTTATGACGAACAAAAAACAATTGATGGAAATCAGTATAGAATAAAATTGGTTGAAATCATACCTAAAAATGGAAAGAAAAAATCTCGTCGCAAAATCATAAGATTTCCTGGAGGACCTTTTGCTGAATACTATACTGAATCAGGAGTAGCATTAAAGCATTTCTTCTTAAAAGCGCCAATTAAATACGGTATCATGTCTTCTCCTTATAATGCATCTCGACTACATCCTATCAAAAGAATTGTTATACCTCATTTAGGCACTGATTATTATGCATTTGGAGGAGACCCCATTTATGCCATACAATCTGGCATCATCGAAAAACAAGAATTCAAACATAGCAATGGCAACTATATCAAAATAAAACACGCTGGTGACATATCAAGTCAATATCTGCACATGAGTGAATTCAAGCAAGGACTCGGTATTGGTAGTTTTGTCCAAAAAGGAGAAATCATCGGAAAAGTAGGAAAAACAGGTGCTGCTACTGATGATCATGTTTGCTTTCGATTTTGGCATAAAGGTAAACAAATTAATCATCAAAGTTTTAATTTACAGATTTCTACACCAGATATTAAAGATTTGCTTAACTTTGCGACGTTCAAAGATTCAATGTATCAAAGACTAACTTTTTTAAAAAATGGAAACTAATAATTGTCGAAAATGTGGATTTTCAGGTAATCTTTCTGGAGCTTCAATGTGTTCTAAATGTGGAGCGCCAATGAGTGGCGGCTCTAATAAACTTGAAAATCCTTTTAAATTGAGATTCAAAAACGAACCAGTCAATACACATAATTGCAAATCTTGTGGATATGTTTTGGCTGAGAATATCATGATTTGTCCCAATTGCAATTTTGACAATGATCTTAGTACTCAATCAGGGCATAAAACAATTAGTTTTGAAGAATTCGAGTATATAAAAAAGGAAGGATTCCAACTCATGCCTCATAATAAAACTTCACAACCAATTAATTTCACTGATAAAACAGTGAAATTATTCAGAGATTTGATTGACCCCAAAGACATGAGTATCTCATCTGAAAACCATGCAGAAATCCAAAACATAGATGGAAAATGGTTTATTGAAAATAAAAGTTCTAATGCAGCCACTTTTATCCGAGTCAATGGACTGACTGAGTTAAAAAACGGTGATGTAATCATCATTGGACAATCCAAGGTTTATACATTTGTAGATAATGAAGCTAAGGCTCAATGAGATGTGCATTAGTGCTATAATAAATTCGAGCCTACAGCAGCAGCATTATGATGCTCGAGTAGAAAGCCTTGCAAAAATATCTATAATATCGACCACCATAGTAATCGACCAATTTTGTAACAATGGATTTCACTCCGTTGTACCTATGACAGTCAAATGCAACGGACTTCTATCTAGACAGAGCGCTACTTTATCGTGATCCGTAGGTTCTATGTCTTTATTTTTAATATCATCAACCATTTGTTTTGCAAACTTGAATGCTATGTCTTCAATTTTAAACTTTTTGTATAGAGCACATAGTTTTAAAGTCCTAACTACTACAAGAAATTCATAGTATTTTCTTTTTAATTTTGGATCATTTTCGAGGTTTAATGAAAAAAGGAGCATATCGTGTTTGCCCAGTTCATTGTTTTCATACATATCAAATATCTCTATCTGTCTCATAATCATAATTTTAAAAATCAAAACCACTTACTTGGCAAAATGCTTCAACCTTGTCAAGCATTTATATTTTTGTGTTTTAGTCGTTAATACATTTTTATAACCCATTTCTTCGGTGATTTCTTTGAGGTTTTTTTCTTCCAAATAGAATTTATTGATCACTTCCGAACATGGTGAGCCAAGACTATCTATGGCTCTTACACATCTTTCATAGACTTCGTATTTATCTTCATCACCTTCTAAAAAATCAAAAAAGTAATCTATCATCAATGGCCATTGCTTCAAATCTTGAAACTTCTTTTCTCGTTTTTTCCAACTCAGTAGTAAATGCTTACAGATGCCTATCGCATAGTTTTTGAGATTGGTGATGTGATTAATTTTCTCTTCTTTAGCGTTTTGATATAAAACCAATATAGCAGAGTGATAAATATCCAATGCCTCCTCTGGCATCACCTTATATGATGCACACATCCAGTTGATACAGCCTATTCTATAAGTCTCATATACTTCTCCAAATGCACCATCAGGATCACTCTTCAACCATTCTATCAGATTTTCCATAGTACTCATTTTTTCTAATCAGGTAGTTTTTCCACTAAAGCATCCGCTTTTACTCTAAATGTGGCATCTTTATCACGGCATGATGCAAAATATGGATCATTACTTAAAGCAGTTATTTCATCCCACAACTTTTGATCTGATGGATTTTTGTTCAGACCCTCAACCAAGTTCTGTAGTGCTTTCAGAATGTCGTCACATGACTTGTTGTATTTAGAAGCTGCTTTTTGTTGCTCTTTGATTTGCTCTGCCTTCTTCTTTTTCTCTATCACGACCTCAGTCGGCTTGTATAGAAGACTGTCGGGTATGACCTCGTCTCTGATGTCCACGATTGTACCTGTAGAGTCCACCACAGGAGCATCTCCTCTTGGGGAACCATTGTTATCCGCACATTTACATCCATAAATCAGGATGACTAAATAAAAAAATAATAATCGTCTCATAAATAATCTTTTTTACTCTCTGCCATAGATCAAGTCTCCTGGAGACCTAAATAGTACTTTTTTGATGATTTGATTAAAAAATATGATAACTGATATCAACAATACTACCCATATCATCGGTATCCACCAAGTGAACATATCAAATTTTAATATATCCGGATTGATCACAGCTAATATCACACCATATACGAAAAACACCATTAATGCTATCAAGGATGCCAGACCGAAAAACCGCAGTAATACTTGCATATACAGAGATTTAATTTTCTTATCACTCAGCCCGAATGCCTTGAGTGTGCCGAGATTGGGTTTGATTTTTTCAAAATGTTGTTTCAGTAAGTTTTGTATAAACAGCAATACAGATACTACCGAAAATATGATCAATAATAATATAAATATAGTAGCTAATCCCGATACTCTTCTAAAATTGTCTTTACTTTCTACTTGCTCTATGGAAACCTCAACCGAAGGATAATTTTCCTTTACATATTTGCTAAACTCCCTGACCTTGGACAAATCTTTGAAGTAGAAAGCATAGGAATCGTCATTGTTATTTGGTCTTCCTTCATAGGGATAACATTCCCAATCTACTACACTTAAAAAACCATTTTTTAAATATTTTTTATTGAGTATTTCAGTCAATACCTTCAGTGTATCATAAGAGTATTTTCCATCAAAAAATAATTTAAATTGTCGGTAATCTGTCCCATTAAAATCCAAATCTTTATGTTCTACATCCTCCGGTATTGCTCTTAAATAAATCGATATATCCGCCAATATTTGTTCTTCAAATTGAGTATCCAACAAAATATATTTATACTTATTGTCGATTTCTTTGATAAACTTTGTATCTTCTCGACTTCCATAGATTAATTTAAATAAATTGTCAGTTATAATTAAATCCGCTTTATCGGGAAGGTTTTTGACTATATAATGTATAGGGAGGACTCTCGCAGGACTTCCATCTGAGTTTGTAGGCTTTCGAACGATTAAATATTTTAAACCATTTCTAAAATTAGCATCATCTACCAAATCGCCATAGATAATTCGTAATGCATCTAATTTGACTAATACTGTACAAGTAATATCATAATCCATTTGATCATGTTTCGTTAAAACATTGTCCTTAGAAATAAGCGCACTAAAAAGTGGATCTTCATTATCCACATTTCGCAATTTAATACGATAAGGATTGTCAAGACTCTGAGGTGGGAAAATATCTAAATATTCAATTTCGTAAGTTATTATATTTAAAATATTAAATTCATCTTTAATTTCAGAAACTCCTCTTCTTGCTTCTTTTAATTCGTCCTTATTTTGATACGAACTTGATATACTAACCCAATTGGTATATGGATTGGTCAATCGCTCCCTCAGGTCATTATAACCACCGATGACATGACCTAAAGCTACAAAACAAAGTGTCAACATCGCACTCAATATCACTAAGGCAATGTGCTTTCTTCCTATGATTTGATTAAATTCTTTTTTAATAAATAACTGATCAAAAAACATAACTTCTTTATTCAATGACTGATCTCAATAATTCATTTGGGTGTTCAACCTTATGACCTTTACCATCATACCAGCCTGACGCTTGTCTGATGATACGAAATTCGGGTAGTAAGCGACCTTGCCTCATCTCTCCATTATAGTCCTCCTTTATGAATAGGATTTCATCTGCATACGCCAATGCCAATGGAATACTGTGCGACACGATGATACCTGTCTTATGATGATCTTTGAGCTCTGCTTTCAATACGGTCATCAATTTATTAGCAACACCTTCATCCAAATTGCCGGTTGGTTCGTCACCGAAAAGCACATCGAAATCTGCGGTCAACGCTCGTACAAATGCTAATCGCTGCCGCTGTCCACCAGAAAGTTCCGATATCTGTTTATCAAAGATTTCCATGGGCAGATCTATCAATTCCATTACCTCTGAAACTTTTTTCTTTGCCTCTGCAAAAGTAGCTCCGCCGAGCATAAGTCCAAAACACATATTCTCTCCTGCTGCAAAATTGGCCATCAGGTTGGTTTGCTGAAAGATAAATGCATAATGTTGTGATCTGAATGCAGCAATATCATCATTGGGCATAGTCCATAAGTGTTTTAGATTGGTAGTTACTCCACTTGAATTATTAAAAACCACCTCACTATCTCGTAACAGTATAGTATCCGTCATCAAACCCAATGCCTCTAACAGCGTACTCTTACCCACACCTGACTTACCCAAGACAAAATACAACTTACCGTATTCCAACTTCATTTCTTTTACAGATAGGACAGCCTGACCTCCATAACCACAGTCCATATCCTTAATATCAAACATAACCTGTCTCATGGCATGACCAAATCTAAATCTACCCAATAATATACATTTGCACCATCAGGAAGAGTGTATGCATAAGGATAATTTTTTCCTGCATCCAATATATCGTTAATTTCTTCATATATTTTTTGATATCTTGCATTCATGCCTTTTAAATCCTCATCAGTTACAACTCTTTTATTTTTAAGATCTTTTATTTTAAAATTAAAAGACTTTTTTTCGATGACAATATTAGTTTGATCTTTGATACCTTGTAGCAAAAGATTCAGTTTAGTTATGCTTTCTTGCTCGTTGATACTTATACTCTTTTGAGATGTCAGAGTCTCCATAAAACCTAAAAACAAGTCATATAAAGCATCTCTTATATTAGATGTACTAGTATTATAAGCTGTAAGTACTCTATTTATTTCATTTCTATATTCTTTCAATTCTTCGTGAGGAAATAATAGGACATATTTAAAAGGTGGATGGTTGGCTGTTCCATATTTTTTAGAAAAATACGTTAAATTAAAGAAACGCTCGTCTTTAGCTTTTTTACTAAATTCATTTTCGAATTCTTCTTGAGACATGGTAGCGTTATAATGTTTATTAACTAGATAAAGATTTGCCAAAAATGCTGGCTCAAAATTATTTAAGGTTTTCTTTTTAAATTTATCAAAATCTCCCGTATTTATCGATTCTTCGATTTCATACATACCTTCCACTCTTTGTTTCATATAGTCAACCAGTTTATCCATTTCTTCCTTGATTGTTTTTTCCATTATGGCACGACTGATTTGTTTTCCGTCTGATGGTCTTAGAAACCTAAATATTTGCTTAAAACCAGGCACAACGATATCATAGGTAGTTTCTAATTCTGGTACTATAGGATCAGGTGGATTCCAACCTCCTTTTTGCATGATATTGTAATTTGTTACGACACAAGAATTCATAAAATTACGTATCTGCATATTATAATCTTTTGATTCTATCATACTTTTATCCTCTGTGATTTTGATATTGCACCAATGTATTTCGTATTCACTAAATTTTTCAACTAATTTATTTTCTTTTTCATTGTCAAATTTATGCGCTTTCGTTTTGGGATCTCTACGCATTTTATTAGAAGTTACATCAGCATAGTTACCTATCTGTATAATCATATTGGTACTATTGATATCAAAATCAGCCTTTAGAAGTGTTTGTTGCAATGCACTCATCATGATGGTAGATCTATCGTTGTCGCCACTTTTGCCCCAATTATTATCTTCCAACATTTTGATTACTCTGTCTTTATTTTCGGTAAGTGGTACATATTTAAACGCTTCACCTGATTCAGACTCTAATACATCTTTATATATTCCTACACCAATCTTGATTTTTTTGCCAATAAATTTTAAATTTTTTATGTAAGATTGAAGAATTGGTATGTATTCTTTCATTTGTTCTGACGATCCTTCTATAAAAAAGAAGATATTCAAATTTTCGAATTTTGACTCTGCTAATTTCTTAATATTTGATATTTCATCTACTTGATTAATACTTCTTCCACCTCCATACTGACATAAAGCTCCTGCTTCAAAAAAATCTTGTGACCTTGAAGGAAGGAGTGGAAATCTAAACTCATCACCAACCCATCTTCGATTTTTTAAATCCTCAGGTTTTTCCTTTACAGGATCTGAGTCCCAAATTATGTCACTTTTAGAATTCTTTGGCGATCCGCTATAACCTTTGACATGATACTGAGATGATGACTTTCGCTCTTCAAATGCCGCTTTATCAAAATTGGGTTCTAAGGCGACCCTAGTATTCCAATTTTGAATTTTTGATTCATCAACCCAACCTTTTAAACGTCTTTTATCTTGAGGCTCAAATTTATTCTCTGTACAAAGTAAATATCGGTCATGCTTTACTCCGTCTGCTTTAAACTCAATTTTATATATATATGCATGTCTATCCAACGCTAGTTTACCAATTATATTACCTCCTACAGGACTATCATAAACATCAGCATCTTGTAATTTGTCTAAATTCAAATTCACGGCTTTGTTCATAACATAGCCCTTGAGACTAATCCCCTCTTGCTCTGATAGTAATCCATGAGTCCACAGGAGCATATTCTCTTTTTCTATCCATCCGTAATCTTCGTATTCTTTTAAAGAACTTCTATTTTTAGTAACATCTCCTTTGGGCGTTTTCGATTTCACTATTTTGATCCAGGTGGCTGTCTCCTCTACAACATAAAAAGGACCTTCTCCAAAAGCGAGTGTTCCCTTTTGTTTTGCTCCTTTCTTGGCTTCTATTCTTGTAGGATTATTGGCTCTGTCAGAATATACAAACCAATAATTATCCTTATTCATTTCATCACCTGACTGTTTCGCATAGGAGTTGGTAAAGTCAGCTTTTTTTTCCATACGTGGACGAATATAGATTTCAGGCGTTTTAAGTGGCTTGATAGGCTTATTTTGAGCTTCCATGACCATGGATGTCAACACCAATATAAATATCATTACATTTTTCATATACATTTTACTATAAAATTCTAAAAAATGGATTATTTATTATTTTTCTTCATACGGAATAGAATACCTACCCTTGCTGCTGCACCAAAAAGTAATCCCGGTTTATAATAATCATTCAACAGTGACGGTCTTGAGGAATCAGCATTGCCTACTAAAAACAGTTTAGTATCATCTAATGGTGTTTCTGAAAACATAGGTGAGACGACCGTAAATAAATCCAAGCCTACTTCAAAGCCGATAGGTCCATTGAGGTATTGAAATGTAGGCGACAACTTTGCTCCAAAAGCAAACTTTGTCAATGGAGTGATGTTATGAAATCCATCAGGAAAATCATTGCCATGATTAAGATTGTACGCACTATTATTTAAAAAAGCCGGATCAATCTCATTTATAGGGAAATATACACCAATATTTGGAAGTTTTCTGCCTTCTATTTCTCCAAAAGCTCTATTATTATTCGTTTTTCTATCTATGAGATAACTACCTCCCAATGAAAGCTCTACTTGAAAATGCCGATATCTATTGGTGAACAATCTTCGAGATATTCCTGTGTAGAATCCAACTTCATAAAAATTTATTCGTTCTCGACCATTTTTCAAGTGATTAATTCGAATATTAGACTGTATGTCTTGAAAATCAGAGATATCGATATTGTTATTAGCAAATCCGGAATTAGTAGGTGTAGCTAAGCGTGTTTTAATTCTATCATTATTCGAGTACATTTGTTGTGTCCCTTCATGATTAAAATCAGGAATCTTGGTCTCTATACTACTAAATCCTACCCAACCATTAAATCCCAATAACCATCGATGTGTTTGATCCAACTCTTTACGGTAAGCTATCTGTATAACCCGGGCATTGTAATTACTGGACAATTGATTGCCCATGCCATTTTTACTATCACCTATAACATTACTTGTCATTGCACCATATCCCAATACAGCTGATACACTAAACTGACCTTCTCTAAAATCGCGTCCTTTGTTAGCTTGAATTTCCTCTTTAGTAGCTGGTTTTTCTCTATTGAGTGAGATAGATCGTATCTTTCCTTTGTCCAAATCATTTATAGGGACATAAACCAACATATCTAAAGGAAATATATTCGGTTTTTTCAAATACTCAGGCTTTCCTGCTATCCCCAATTGATAGTTAGCATGCTTGGTAAAGGTAATTTTTACTAGATAACCATGACTACCCTCTTCATATATATCTATCAATTCAGCATTGCTCAATTCTACAGAAGTTCCAGTACTTTTAAAATCACGCAACACTTCTTCATAAGTAAATTTACTATACGTTGTTTTAAAAGGTTTGATCTCCAGATCATTAAAAATCTCTATATCTCCATCATCAAAAAGATCTAAAAACATTTCACCATCATACTCAAAGCCCACTTTAATCAACTGACTATATTCATTGAGTACACTATTAGCTGTATTGGTCAATTGAATTCGAGTTTCTCTATCTAAAAACGATCCTGCCGAAGGATTATTTTTAAGAACGATATGCTTATCCTGTGTACGTCCTACCTGTGCAAGTAAGCACATCAAAACGATTGTAAATACTATATTTCTCATAAGATTCTTTTTTAATTTAATTTATTTTGGTTGTCGGTTGATGGAATTAATTACCATCTACCATTCATCATTAACCATTAATCATTAACCATTAATAATTTCCAATCACCATTTTCTTTGGATAGCTTTCATAATCCTGATCCAATACCTGTATGATATAGATACCCGGCTGTCCATCCGGCATCTCTACTTCAAGCAAGCCCTGAGCGGAGTGCGTCCAGGATACATTGTGGATGCGGCGACCTAATAGGTCGGATATAGATATATCCCGTACCTGATCAAAACCTTGTGTAAACAGGATACTAAACTTTCCCTGATTAGGATTTGGGATAAGGCGATATTGGATTTCTATATTCTCTTTTTCTTTTACAGCACGAGTTGGTAACTCAAATGGTTTAGAATAAAAAATTCTGGTATAACAATCAAAAACACAATCGGCTTCTTTCCTGAAGAGTTTTACATAATAGATGCTACCATCTACAGGTAAACCGAATGTATCCAGCTTAACTGTATCAGATAGTATAAAGTAACGATTGGTAGCGTTACTACCTAAATCTGTAAACACACTATCTTTATAAACTCCCCATTGAAAACATAATGATTCTTCTTCATTTGGATTATTATCTACAGTAAGCATATTGCCCGGCCACCAGCGTATGCTGCGCAGATCCGGTGATCTTCCAGTCGTTCTTATTGTGAAATTTGTTGTGATACTATCACTTATATTAAAGTTATTACTATATTGATTTGTCAATATACCTCTTAGCTTATAGTTCCCTGGTGTCTTAAATAAATCCAAATGTAAATGAACTAAAACTGTGCTGTCTATTATAATAAATACACGTTGAGTACTTTCATCTTTAGGTTTATTAATATCAGAATCACTTTGAGCCATTAGATTACCAATGCTATCTAATATCTCCCATGTGTATTTTTTGCTATTTGTAGTTATTCCACGATATTCACTTTTAGGTTTATCTTTCAGCTCAAACCCTATATCGTATTGATTGAGGCAGAAAGCATCTCCATCAATGCCATCCTGGAGCCTGTGTATCTGTACTTTCGGCTGACGACATTCGGTGACGGTGTAGGAATATATCAAAGAAGAGTCAAGTACAGTGCTACATTTTTGTCCATCAGTTCTTTGGATTCTATCTAAACGTATTTTAAATTCTCCTACTTCTTTAGATGGTAATGTAATAGTATATTTTGAATCTATAGGCGATATAAAACCTGAATCAATCACGCTAGTATCTCTAATTATACTATAATAAAGATTAACATTGGTTGTAGGAAAAATATTTTGTATTACAAATCTATTAGTTTCATTTTCGTTAACACAAAAATCCTTGTTTATTTTTATATCATCTGTTGGGTCTGGTAAAAAGCTTCCTTTTCCTTCAATATATGCGACAGGGCTAACTTTAATATATATTGGTTCAGTTGGCACTAAACCGTCACAACCTCCACTAGCATTTTCTTTTATATATGCGACTATTTCAATTGTTTTCTCTTCTTTAATATTGTAAACTGTTAATATAGGTTTCCTAAAATCACTATCAACAAAAATTGAAGCTTCTGTAGTGTCACTAGTTATTTCATAAGTTATATTATCTATTCGTCCACCACTTGTAGTTCCAGTTGTATTTACGTTTAAGGTTAAAATAATAGAATCTTTTTCTGATGTACAAAAAGAATTTTCTTCTACATTAATTTTACAATCTGAAAAATTACCAAAATAATGCCTCATTGACGTATCATTACTACAATTTTTGTCATCTGTTACAGTTAAATTAAATGTGTAAAATCCATTATCTTTAGCTTGTATATATTTTAATTCAGCGTCCTTAGATTGACATAAAGGGGTGTCATCTTTATATAAACACGGATCAAAATACCATTCATATTTTTTAATTTCTCCTGAACCATTCTTAGATTGAGAAGCCCCGTCTAAATGAAAATTTATTTTTGCTTGTGTAGGAAAATAATATGCAGTAGTAGTTGAAATGGTGTCTATCACCGCCTGTGGATTTTCTAATACCCTTATAGATTTGTTTTGGTTACTAATACTTCGACTACAATTATTTGCATCAGTGACCTGTTTTAATTCATAATATTTTAAGCCATGAACTCTTGTGTCAACACCAATTTTTAAAGTAGGGTTCGTGCTTTCATAATTCCTTATATTGTTATTATTATTTAATGAGAATTTATATGGCGCAGTACCTACCGATACTTGCAAAGTAACAAATGCCTCTCCATTCTGACACACTTCACTATCTAATGTCATTGTAGCATTTGGTAGTGGGTTGACGGTGATAGTTACAGAGGAGTTGGAAGAACAATTATTGACATCAGTAACCGTTACAGTATATGTAGTGTTATTTTGAGGATTTACTATTAACTCACGCTGCGTTCCTAAATTTCCACTCCAAACATATTTCTGATAGCCATTAGGTGCTGTCAAAGTCACCTCATCTCCACTACATGTTGTTTTATCCTCATTGCTGTTTCCGGATTTTTCCGTCACTGTGATATTGGAATTTGGTAGTGGTTTGACGGTCAATGATTTTGATTCTGTTCCTTTACAACCTTTTACATCTGTTATTGTAACTGTATATGTTCCTCTATCCGTTAATGTGATTATATCTCCTGTGGATTTATTATTCCAATCGTAAGTAAATGTAGGTGTACCTCCACTACCTTTAGCTACCCACTCAGCTATTGTTTCATCGCAAATCTCACTTTCGCCATCGATTGTTACCGTTGGGTTTGGGTTGACTTTTACATTTTCAGATTTTGTGTCAGTACATCCAAATGAATTTTTAACTGTAACTGTATAAGTACCATTCGAAATAAAAGTGTTTATTGAATCATCAGGGTTTTGACCACCACTCCATTTGTAAGGATTAGATCCACTACCACCTGATGCTGTAAGGGTTACAGATCCACAAGCTTCTCTATCTCCTGTTATAACTATAGTTGGTTTGGGGTTCACTGTGATAGTCTTTACGGCTGTTCCTGTGCAAGTCTCTGATGTAACCGTAACAGTATATGTACCATTCGAAATAAAAGTGTTTATTGAATCATCAGGGTTTTGACCACCACTCC